>NZ_CP064923.1:2875833-3509166 GCF_018336915.1 Acaryochloris marina S15
CAGCATTAAGGGGATTGATTCGAGCTGGTTCTCCGCAGGCCATGAGCAAACGATTAACTTGGCCCCTGGGGCAACGGTGCCCACCACCTTTAGCTGTCAATTGCCTCTTGATCCGGTGCAAGCCCCTAGTCATGGCTATCAGTTTCAGATTGAAGCTAGCCATGCCTACGGGCCGCCCACGCATATAGAGGGGAGTTTAAAAATAGATCCTCTGGGGTTTGTCGCCTTTCAGGCCCAACCCGAGGAACTCTGTATTCCCGAACAGTTTCAGTTGAAATTTTGGCAATCTCATCCAGTGACCTATGAATTGCTGTTTGAAAACAGCAGCAATCTGTATCAGCATGTGCAAATAGAGCTGGTCGATCCGCCTCCCCACTGTACCTTTGAGGTACTACCAGAAAGTACTAAATTGGGGCTTGGAGATTCTGGCAAACTTTCCCTCGTTGCCCATGCCCATCGCCCCTGGCTAGGGTTATCCAAGCGGCATTCATTGCAAGTCGATGCGGTCTGGTCAAATGTCGACCGCATTGATAGTCGCGATGAAACTCAAGTTCTGCAGTTAGAGATTAAACCCCGTATCCCCTTGTGGTTAGTGATTTTACTGACTCTGCTGGGAGGTACTTGGTTGTGGTTCCTTTCTCCCTTTAATCAATACAATGACCGCTATGGTCATCGTGGAGCTGTCACTTCTGTTGCCTTTAATGGCATCGCCGATCAGGCGGTGTCCAGTTCGAATGATACGACGGCCATTCGTTGGAATGTAGAGGGCCTCAGTACTTGGTGGGCTTTTCCCTATTTGGAAAATATTATTCAGCCGGGCAAACAGCTGACCCAACAGCAAAAAGCCATCCGCGTGATCACCTATCGCCCTGTCAATAACGATTTGGTGGCTGTGGGCTTGGAGAATGGCCAAATTCAACTGTGGGATTTAAACACCGACCATACGGAACCCCTGCAAACCTTTAGTTATGAAAAATCCGATCGCGTGTTGGATGTGGAGTTTAGTCAGGACTCTCGCTATCTGTTCAGTAGTCATGGCAGCGGTACAACGGTGGTCTGGTCGACCCAACGCACGGTCCAGCAGCAAAAGATCTTCAAAGAACAGAAAATGCCCTTTGCGATCTATGACTCGGTCCTGTTGGGCAATACGGATCAGTGGCTTGCGATCGCAGGTCAACACAACCAGTTGGTCCTGTGGAATTGGCAATCAAAACAGCCCCCAAAACCGCTCCCTTATCCTCAATCTGGCACCAATCACTATATCCAAAGCATCGATACGGCCCGGGATACGCCCAACCTTTTGACCACAGCTGATACCCAAGGCAATATCACCCTGTGGAATCTATCCGCCTGTCTAAAAGATGCAACCTCTTGCAAAACTCTACAACCTCAAGTCTGGTCCCATGGTCCAGACAATCAGCCGGTACGTTCTGTCTCCTTAAGTGACGATGGTTGCTACCTAGCGAGCGGCGGGGATGATGGTCGATTGATACTGTGGCCGCTACTCCCCAATGGGCAGCGAGATCCAGAGTTTCCCACCGGTAAACCACTTTATGAACCCCATACTTTCAGTCCGGAAAATTTATTCCAATCTATTTTTCATCCCAAATCTTCTGATCGCATTAATAGTGTGGATTTGAAGGTAATTGGCGACAAGATTCTCGTGTTGAGCGGTAGTGACGATACCCAAGTGCGTTTATATCCGACCACGGTCAAAGACGTTCAGGCCAAAATAAAACGACAAACTCCCGCTTGTGGCAAACCCTAACGGATGATTTCAGCTCATGACAGACCTCACTCGTGTTGATCAACTCGGCTTACAGGCCCAGAAAGTGGGTAATCCCTTGGGCATTATCCGCAATCCTTCGGGGGATGTAGCGGTTCAGGCGGGGGAAATTTTTGAACTTAGCGTCACCGTTACCAATGATGGCATTCACAGTGCCATCATCAACATCGATATTACGGACTCTACAGATATCGTGAGCCAATGGTGTACTTCCTCCCGGGAGAGCCTTGCCCTCAATCCGGGGGAAAGCAGTGAGGTCTTCTTCCGCATTCAGGTGCCAACCGAAACCCTACCGGGCTTCTATCCCTATACCCTGGTCATTGATGCGCCAAAGCACTATCCCGAAGAAACCCCCATCCGCTATCCCGCTCGGCTACAGGTGCTGTCCTACGTGCGGGAAACAGCAGAAGTTAGTAATCCGGTCTTAGGGATTGCCCCTGCCACCACCGCTGCGTCACCCATGCCGTTGCAAGCAGGGGATGCTTTAGCCTTAACGGTGCTCGTGGATAACCGATGCGATCGCGTCGATCGATTCCGGTTAATCTGTCCCGATTTGCCAGCCGAATGGGTAAAAATTATTTATCCCGAAGGGCCCCAGACGGGAGTTGTGATTGCCAGTGAAGCTCTAGAACTCAACCCAGGGGATACGGGCCAGATTCAGGTTCTGATTCAGCCACCCCTCGATACGGATGCAGGTATTTACACCCCCACCATTCGTCTGTTTTCCATCAATAACCCCGAACTGGTGTTGTTGGAAGCGGTTTATCTGCACATCCTGCCCATTTACCAGGTCGATATTGAGCTAATTTCCCTGGTTAGTCGGGTCAAAAATCAGTCGGGATGGTTTGAGCTGCGGCTCCATAATGCCGGAAATACCCCACGAACCCTGAATCTACAGGTCCAGAATCTAGATGCAGAAGAACTCTGTGACTATACCCTTAGTCCCACCCAGGTCCATTTATTACCCCATGCCTCGACCAAGGTCAGCCTAGAAGTTCAGCCCACTCAATGGTGGAAACGTCCTTTTTATGGTCGTCCCCTCAATTTTGCTCTGGAGTTGGAGGATACTCAGCAACTTCCCCTGGTCAATAATCGCTTTCAAGGGGCATTGATTTGGGAACCCAGACCTTGGTGGCAATTGCTGCTGGTGATTTTGACCCTGTTTGGCACCTTGGTGGGGATTGCTTTAATCGTATGGTGGTTACTGACCCGTCCCCCAGCCAGAGCTGAGATTATCAGCTTTGCCCCAGCGACTTACAACCTCAAAGAGGCGGATGGTCGTCCCATTGAACTGAGCTGGACCATCAAAAATCCTCATAAATTCAAGCAGCTTCAAATTAAAGGGGTTTCTCCTGACGGTGTTGTGATGAGTGGTCCCTTTGTCTACGATTTCCAAGGGGGAATGCCCCCAGAACTCAGCCATTTTTGTACCCTCGCCGAGGTGCTGCGGTGTCAGCAGGTGCCTACGGATGCACGCAAGCCAGGCACCTATCGATTTGATTTATCTCTCTCACCTCAACCTGAAGGCGTTCCTCAGCCCATTGCTGCTAAAACAGAGGCAATCGTAGTCCAACCCTTCCCACCCCCTCAAATTCAACAATTTGAACCCACACAGACAACCTATACAGAACCCATTGGTCAGATCACCCCGAAGCAGTCATCAGGGATTTATCTGAATTGGCAAATTACCCAGAGCAAAGGGACTAAGGTGACGCTAATCGGTCGAGGAGCGGATAATGCCCCCGTTACGGCCCCCAAAATATTTGACTTCAATCAAGGTATTCCTAAGTCTCTGCAAAAAAATTGTCGTTTGAACTCCCAAACCCTGGTTTGTCTGAATGTACCAACCGGGGTTCAGGACTCTGGGACCTATATCTTCGAACTCCAGGTCACCCCAAAACCAACCCAGACCAACCCTCCTGCTGACCCATCTCCCATTATTCAGAAAACCGAGCCAATCCAGATTAAGCCAGGGCCAGTGCAAATTCAGGAATTCACAATTAATGGCAAGATTGCGAAACCCAAATATGTATTTGTCCTTAAAGATCAAAATCCATTAATGGTAAATGTGTCCTGGAAAGTTAAAGGCAGCAAAAATACTAAAGTCAATTTACTACCGGCACCAGGGACTGTTCCCCTCCAGGGCAAGGCGAATTTATCCTTTGGACCCACATCTGCCACCCAAACTCTCACTCTGCAAGTCACGAATACCAAAGGCGAACAACAAAATCGATCCGTCGTGATTGAAACCGTAGCCCCTCCTGCTCCAGTGGCTCAAGCCCCCAAGGCCCCTGCAAGTTCTGCAGCCAATAGTTCTAATATTCCGGCGGCAGCTCCCAGCGTAGATCCCAACTCAGCGGCAACGCCTGCTCCACCGTTGCCGGATCCACCGTTGCCGGATCCACCAGGAGGCATTCAGCCCGTACCGCGCGATCGCAACTCGCCACCCCCAGCAGAATTACCTCCCCAGTTTTAGTTCACGAATAATTACAACCCAGTCTTTTATGAGGGGCTCCTCTAAACTGTTAGCAACAAGAAAGGTAATACCATCATGTTGCCCAACTGGCAGAAACTGTCTCAGATCAAAGAACTCAGCCAATATTTTGAGGCTGATTTTGCCAGTTTCCAGCAGCAAGTTGAGCATCATATTCTGACGTTAGAGCAGTTCGACTCCAAAGAGCTGGATAAACTGGCCCTATTGCGAGTGCTTGAAGTCACCAATGGTTGCACTCAATGGGGATTGCGCCGACACGACCCGCATTGCTTATCGGTAGAACAGACCCGTGACTGTATGAGGACTGTAATTGGATTTATTCTGGCTAAGCAGATTGATCTACCCAGTGGAGACTCTATTCGCTTCTCTCCGCCGATTGAACAGCTTATGAATGAGGTCCGCGAACTCTATCATGCTGCCTTCAAAAAGCATGTTGAGGGCGCGGAACGAGAATACTATGCTTCTTCTGCAGCACAGTTCTTGGTCTATGGCCGCCCGCGGCTAGAATCTGCAATACAGGTCGTAGCACAAGAGTTTGAGCCTCTCTTTACTCCCTATTATCTTGAACAGGGCCAAAACTATATCGCACCCTATCTAGAGGCAATCCTGTCTGAAGAATCATAATGTTGTGCTTTGCATTAGTAGCAGTGCATAAACAAAAGCCATTTAGTAAATGGAGACCATTGCCAAACTTTCTCCTGCTGGGGTTCCTTTTTGGCAACAAGAAAAAATTTTCCACTATAGCGGGCAAGGTCTTTTTCATCCTTAGAGTCAGAATTGGTCAAATCTACAAAACCTTATTTCTAAATGGGCATCCTTGTTCCATAACTAGAACAAGTCCACCATTAGAGATTAGAGATGAACCATAAACAATCTTTCTTGAAGATATTGACGGGGATTGGATTATTATCTCTAACCAGTTGTAACAGCGTTTCTGGTAAAGGATCTGAACATGCATTCAATCAAGCAATTTGGCCCCAGCATTGTCAGAAACTCAGAAAAGAACTATCTCAACAACCTGGGGTCAAGATTACCTATCAACCCCTGCCGAAAGATATGGCCAGTCAGCCCAGCTGGAAGTTGAATTGGTATGGACGACAAATTCCTATCCCTGCTATCCAATACACTGATGTGTTGGTTATTCGAGATAAGGATGACAGTTCTGTGTTGCTCAAAGGCCAAATAGCCGACCAAACAGCTTCAGTTGTATTGAGCAGATCCCCAAAGATTGAGCCAATGGTAGATATTTTTGCTGAGATCGCAGACTCTGGTACCGCACAAAACTCATCAGAAGGGATTGCTCTGACTCAAAAACTGTTCGGTGGCCCAGTCAGTGTCGAGCAACTATCGGACCTAGGATATCGCCACACCTTGGCTGACATAACCTGTGATAAGGCGAATTGGCAAGAGGAAGTTCCGATTGCTCTAGCATTCATCATCAAAGACATCGCAGCACCGATAGGTCCTAGTACATCGGCCTATAACCTCAATCCCGGCGTTTTACTCGCCAGCCAAAGTGAGTCCAAGGATAAGTGGTGGTCTAAATGGCATGATGAGCAATACGATGTCGAGGTGATATTGACTTTGCCAAAAGACCATCAGCAGGGCGATTTGGGGTTTGCTTTAGGGCAAGCCGATGGACCAGTTGCACCCAATGTACCTGTTTGGTTGGGGCAGTTAGAAACTGCGATCGCAAACCAAACACAACAAAATTGGCAGGCATTACGCATGGCCTTTAAGCAAGCCAAAATGTCAGATAAAAGTATTCAAAAAATTGAAGAGTTACTGGAGGCTTCCCAAGAAAGGTAATATCAGACCCTGGGAATGGCCCTGTTCTAGCTTGTCTCACAACCGGTATAGAGTTGAAGGCAAAGCTTGAACATAGCCTAGGTAGTTGCCTAGCTGTTCAAGAGCGTTTGGGATCCACGGCAATATTTACTTTGACCTAACTCATTGAGGTTGGTGGAGTTTAGTTTTAGTGCTTATATTTAGCCTGAAACAAATATTCATTAGATTTTTATTGTCTTGATAGAAAAACTAGTGCAAAAGAGAAATAACTATTATTTAGAGCCTACAGTTACTTCCTATAAGATATAGGTAGTCGATTGCCAACATATTAATACACCAATGGGATATGAGGTATTTATCTTTAGATCTGAAGACTGAAGGATTAGGCTCGATCTATTAATGGCAACAATGGCAAGTGTTGATTTGATTCTCGATTATATTGTAGATAGCTAAAAAAAATGGGCATATTAGAGGTACCTACCTACTCCAGAGAATATTGATTGATCCGACTAAGATTTATTGCCCCTTGTTCGGAGACTATCAGGATAGCAATGTTGTACTACTGACTTTCAAGATATTATGAGTTTTTCTTAAAGTAAATATTTGAAAAATTCTTGCATTGCATCAACTGAGTGTGAACACAATTTGTTAACGGATTAATCGACATTCATATATAGCATGGATGAATACCTAGAATTAGTTCTTCAACTATTACAGAACATCAAAGAGAGAACAGACATAACTTATCTTATCTCGACGAAAGATAAGCATACTGCGATGGTTTCAGTGAAAGAAGGGGAAATCTCATATCTTCGCTATGGCTCACTGTCTGGGCCTAACGCATTGAATGCTGTTCTTGGCATGGAAGTTGAGAGTTTTGCCGTGCGAAAGCATTCCCTAGAACATTCCAAAACTAAGCGAGTTTTACCAGATACAAGTGAAATCTTACAAAAGTTATGTGTAAAACTGCCGAAGACTCTACAAGAATATCAGGCTAATCTAGACCCTATTAGGCTGAATTCAGCAGTATCCATGGCACCCAGTAGACCTGAAAATACTGATTCTTTGGTTAGCTATCCTGAAGCATCTTCTCCCGTACAGGATTTATCTCCTGTATCTGCTACACAGTCTGGCTTAGTTACTCCAGTTGAGCCAAAATCTACTGAAATTCCAGATTTTACAATTCCCACAATCAAGTCTGCATTACAACAAGCTGTGGGTCCTATTTCTGAACTGATTTACGATGATGCTTTTGCTGAAATCAGTTTATTGAAAGATCGTGGAGACTTAGCATTATTCATTGACATCTTAATTGGTGAACTTGATGAAGATGAGTATCAGAAGCAGTTCATAAGCGTCATTAAGGAGCAGCTGGTCGGCGTCATCCTCATCCAGGATTAAGAATTGTTTGTTTCTTCTAAAATATCCGTATTTCATCCTACGGCTTTGGAGATACTGATTCACAATCTTGAGGAAGATAATCCTAGATAGTTGTTGCAAGCGATAGCTCTTCCAAACAAGCTTGAAACATAAACTTAGTAGCTACCAATCTGTAGTTACTAAGTTTGTATAGTTTGGGTACAGGACTGCTAAGAGGATCTATCTGTTCAAAACCTTTTCCCTACATGGCTTTTAGTCAAGATAGATGTAAAAGCCTAAAGTCTTTATCAAATAAGGGTTAAGAGGCTTCAGGTCTTACTAAGAAACCAGTACTATGGTTTGAGTATTTAGTATTCTCCCTATATTCTCTAGGGTAAAATAAACTTAAAGTTTAATTTGTAAACATAGAAAATCTAGATTCTATCTCAATAACCTAAAAGACTAAATATTAATCTTTTTAGTCGTTATTTGCGTGTCGTTTTATTAATTGATTTCTGTAGAATATTTATACTAAATTTCAATTCATTTATTTTACTAAATCTTGTAGAAAAAGATTACTTCGATGTATGATATTTTCCTTGGTTAGGGCACTATACATTCAGTGCATTGCTTAGATGTGCTAAGCATTCTTTGTTTATTCAATACTTTGACATTTAGGAGCAAAGCAAGGTGGTCAATACAGTTGAAGAGGTTGCATCAAAGAAGAGCCTACTCTGGAGATTTAGGCAAATATTGGTCAGTCTATATCTTCTAACTCTTTTCATTATGCTTCCTGTTATTGGCGTTTGGACAAATACAGAAGTCCATGCTGCTGCGAATAAAGAGCTTGGCTTAATGGTTGATATGGTTAAGTCTCTTAGAACTTTTATTGCAGAGGATGTTCGTCCACCTTTACTAGAAAAGCAGATTTTTCATCCTCCAGCTGTATCTTCAACAGTTGCGACTAAAAAGGTATCAGGTCATTTCTTAAAAGTGCAGCCTGACTACTATATTAAAGTAGCTTCAGATAATCCCTTAAACCCAGATAACTTACCACAGCCTCTAGAAGATGAACTTTTAGAAACCTTTCGTAAGGATCGAGATTTAAAAGACTTAATTCGGGAAGGTCAAATTGAAGGAAAAAACTATCTTGTTTCATCTAGACCTTCTGTGAGTAAAGATTCTTGCTTAAAATGCCATGGCACAGCTTCGACCGCCCCAAAAGAAATCACAGATTTATATAAAGCGGGTACCGGCTTTGGTTATACCTCGGGGCAAGTCGTTGGTGCTAGCGTTGTGGGAGTACCGCTACAAGACGTTAAGTCTCTAGTTTTTCAACGTAGCTTGATTGCCTTTGTTGTCTTAACGGCAATGTTCTCAGGCATTTTTATCTTGATGGATCAGTTGATTCAACGCTTTATTATCAAGCCTGTGACTCATATCTCTCGTCTGGCTCGAGAAGTGAGCGGTGGCGTCCTAGAACAAGAAATTAGATCTAATCGAACGGATGAGATTGGAGAGTTGGCCAAGGCAGTTGAACTAATGCGCCGGAGTCTAGTTTCTGCAACCAATCGATTAAGAAAGAAAAAAGACTAATTGATTATCCTCGACGGTTACTTCACTAGCAATATTGGCTGAATTCTTGGTCAACATTGAGCTTCAGCTAACTTTGTAGGAAACGATAGCTCAGCAAATCTCAAAAAATACGGCTTCCGCAATGGAATAGATGGGCACCTCTAACTTGTAGAGGTGCCTTTTCTCAATTAGATGCGCATACTTTCTGGCTGTAGTAAAGCATAAAGCCCACTTTAAACCGTATACACAAAATAATTTACAGTCCTATTAACACGGTAGTATCCTTGAATGGCCTAACCTGGAAGCTTCGTAGCTCATTCACCTTGGTGGGGCAACTCGTCATCCATCTGGACTAAGGATGAAAATTAATTGCCCAACCTGTAAAAGCCTTTTGTACATACCAGACGATAAACAGTCGTTACGCAAATGCTCAGTGCTATGTTCTCATTGCCATTCAACCTATCTTGTCTCTGCAGGGACCGTGGTTGCATCTTGGCTAGGGTATAGCAATCATCATCGGGTTATCTATAACGCTCGAATTCATCTACAGACTGGTTCTATCAAAACGGTTGAACTGGCAAAGCTAGTCGGGATTGGTGCACCGATTGTTTTACTGACTCCCCTAAAAGGAGTAGGTAGACTCAATCCTATTTTATTGATTGAAATGAATACTGAAAGCACTCTGCTTCTGGTTCATCCTCGCCAGAAAATCCGCAAGTTTCAGTTACAAGGAGCAATCGGGACTGGGATATTAATCTTCTCACTGGGTATAGTGTTGCAAGGAACGATTAGTGCGATTGTTGGTGCTGCAATTGTAAGCAGTCTTGTCGTAGCAATAACGGTCAAAAAGATCTATCGAGGAGAAGAAAAAAATCTTAAGCTTCGTGATCGATTACTCTTAGTGCAGCAGCTGCTTAGACGGAGTGATGATTGGGGTCAACGTTTTTGTCAGTTACATACAGAGTTCTCAAGTCTATATCGTGTCACTCAGCAGTTACAGCCCTATGGTGAGAATCAGGTGTTTGAGATAAATTCACTGTCAAAGTATCCAAGAGAACGCCACTACTTTGAGAACAGATATCACAGCTTGAGTGAGCTTGTCGAGTGCTATTTACTTGCCAAAAGTCTTGTTGACACTAGTGTTCCAGAAATTCAATCCACTGCAGAAGTACCTCTTGATCTGAATGAGAAACTCTTAGAGTTCTCTCAAAGAATTGAGTATTTAGAACAAAAATACAGAGTCAATAGTTAATCGTTAATTGGCGAACACCCGTTTTATAGGTGTTGCTGACTGACGAGATGATGCCTAACATTTCAGATGAAACGGACGATTGACAGTTGTTGATAATGAGTTCAAGGGTATCTACTCGTATCTACCTATGCTGCTATGCCTTACCCATAAGTCTTGAAAGTTAGACTGCCGATTGCTTTCAATCATGACCCACCCTAAAAATGGGCGAACCGGATGTGATCAGTAATGAATGGCTTGATAAGTGGCTTGATTTAGTTCTGCTTGAAGAAAAAGCTGCTTGAGAATTAGCTTTCTAATACGTGATATTTACGCTTACAATCCTAATATCCCCCGGAATCCGTTAGAACGAGGATTAGACGTAAGTAAATATGCTTTCAGATAAGTTGAGTTTGTTGGCATAAGCAACAATCGCCACTAACTCATTTGTACCTGCAGTTTCCAGGTAAATTGCAGTGCCCGACTGCATACCAGATGGTGCAGAACCCAAATGATAATTAAATGCCTGACCATGCAACTGAATTTTGTCGCCCCGAGACGCATCAAAACCTTTTATGACAGCATAGTCATTCGTTCCCGACGTACCATCGTTTCCATCGTTATAGAACACTTGACGGTCATCACCCAGAACAAAAACATTTCTACCATCCCAGTCTTTGAGCTCATCTATCTCGCCTCGGCCAGCTCGTGAGCTACTGGTATCAACACCTAGGAGTCGGTCATTTGAGTTCCCACCATATAGGGTATCGTTACCACGACCGCCTATAAGTGTATCCGCGCCATTCGCCCCATAGAGAGTGTCATTACCATCATTACCTTTGAGGACATCATTTCCCGCATTGCCATCCAAGGAGTCGCTTCCACTACCGCCATCAAGGGTATCGCTTCCATCACCACCCCAAAGGGTGTCGTTATCCTGATCACCTACGAGATAATCGTTGCCGATACCGCCCCCCAATTTATCGTTACCAAAACCACCTCTCAATATGTCATTTCCCCCATCACCATAAACTTTGTCTCGACCAGAAGCTCCATACAAGGAGTCATTTCCCTCTTGACCAGCAAGGGTATCATCTCCTTGTCCTCCATCTAAGGTGTCATCTCCTAAGCCACCGTTGAGTAAATCTAGGCCATTACTCCCAAACAGTTGATCATCTCCTTGGTCTCCATTCAACGTGTCATTACCATCACCGCCATTCAGTTTGTCTTGATCATCGCCCCCATAGAGTTTGTCATCACCACGCCAGCCAGCTAATGTATCGTTATTTTTACTACCAGATAACGTGTCATTACCTTCACCACCACCGAGAAAGTCATTCCCTATATCTCCATATAGAGAGTCATTCCCATCATCACCACGAAGTTCATCATTACCTGCTCCGCCACTAAGACTATCATCACCATCTCCGCCAGAAAGGCGATCTTGACCCTCATCTCCCACCAGTCTATCTTTACCCGATCCACCAGAAAGATAGTCGTTGTTTAGGCCACCGTAAAGGCTGTCATCGCCAGTGGAACCGTATAGCAAATCATTCCCGTCACTACCATAGAGTTTGTCATTATTCCTATCACCACGAAGTTCATCATTCCCAACACCACCATTTAAGGTGTCGTTGCCGTTACCTCCGTATAGCTTGTCAACCCCATCGGCACCATAGAGGTTATCGTTACCATCCCAACCGACAAGAGAGTCATTACCATTGCCACCATTCAAACGGTCATTCCCTGAACCACCTACGAGGAAATCATTGCCATTTTCACCGTATAGTTCATCATTGCCATCATCTCCTCTTAATTCGTCTTCCCCATGGCTACCAAATAGCTTGTCGTCACCCCCACTTCCTTTCAGAGTGTCATTGCCATCTTCACCTTCAATGACCTGATTGCGGTCGCTCCCTACTAAGCGGTCATTGGTGGCAGCACCTTCAATAAAGTATCGATTATCACCATTTGGGATAGAAGATGCAGTGGGTGTTGAAAAACCATCCCCAAACAACTTTACGTTGTCGATACCGACAAAATCTCCTACATTGCTTGTTCCCCTAGAATTAACCTGAACAAGCAAATAATCGTAACCATTTTTGAGATCAACATTCCACTGAAACCCTTTCCAGTCGAAATTTTGCCCTCCTAAAGTCACATCAGTAAGTTTTGCTCGCTGCATCGGTAAAGTTCCAACCTGGTAAGGGTCAGCTTTTTCCCAGATATTGCTTTTAAACTGGCCATTCACCCCCCAAAGAGAAATCTCAATATCATTATTGAGTTTGCCATCTCCTTCGGTATTTTTAAGTCTCAGACCTAGGGTTTGTTTCCCTTTTCGAATCTTGCCGTCATACACAACTTGGGCTATCCCTGCACTGTTGTGTGATGTATTGGATAAAATAGCTGCACCACTTCTGATATTGGCGTCATGTCTAACTCCGCTGGTTGCAAACCAGCCTAGATCTGCGCCTGCACTAGTTGTTTTATAGGGTTCACCAAAGGACGAAGCATCACTAAAATAACCATTAACAAAGGGATTACGATAGTTCGCAGGCTGTACATTAATTGTTTTAGTTAGAGACTTAGAGGCACCTTGGTTATCCCAAACAGTCAGCGTCACATTTTGCGAACCAGCTTGGTCAAAGTGGTAACTCACTTGGCGACCAAATTTATCAACTTTGCCATCGTTATTAAAGTCCCAGCCGTAGGCTGCAATAGCATTACTAGGTAAATCTCTAGATAGAGTTGCTCCTTCTGCTTTCAAGGGATCAGTATCATAGGAACCCCTTGCATCAAAGGAAAATGCTAATCCACCTACCACACTGTGATTAAATTTAGCGACGGGTGCAGCATTATTACTCGGGGTATCAAAAGTTGTATTAATGATTTGGAAATAGGCTGGGAAGTCATCGGGAAGCCGACCTAAATTGATCGGATTGCCTCCAATAGCCGACAGATTGTAGATATTATGCCGAAATTGGCTATTGGTAATAGAAGAACTAATAAAGTCCTTATCCTGATTGAGAGATTCAAGTTTGAGGCCTTCCTCAAACCCAATAACTTTCAATCGATCGAAATTGAGATTAAAAGAAGCATGATTTGAAAAAATCCCACGTCCATCAGGATCGCTCGGATCACCCACAATCAATCCATTTTTAATATCAGTGTATGAACTATATTGAATTTTGACTCCTGTTCCTCGAACGCCCCACACTTGAAAATCATCAATCGTGGAGACCAAATTATGAGCAGTTCTCAGATCAGGACTATCAAGCTGTAGTTGACCATCAAAGTTAGTTTTATGCGCCCATAAAGAGATACCGTCCCTGGTGTTATAACTCTGAAACCCTGTTAGTTGGCGCAAAGGGATATCGGTCACATCCACTTCTGTTTGACCAGGGGGAGCAATCAATGCCCGGATATCAGCTGGCAGTGAATCAACTGAAATTGTGGTTTTATCCCGAAAATCATCTTCAGGGTGAAGTGTATCCCCAAACAGGGTAATGCCTGCATCGTTCGCACTAATTGCTACATTGTCGATCATGGCAACTTGAGCAGCACCTTGAACCCAAAAGCCTTCGCCTCTAAAACCAAGGTCAAATAACTTTTCTCTCAGGTCTTTGGTTTGATTAATATTGTCCCAATTAACTCCTGTTGTTTTGATGGTTAGGTTATTCTGCCACAGCCCCGTTTCATTGCCTGATTCAGCAACAATACCGGCTCCAACGACATCGAAAACAACGTTATCTTTAAGCACTGCATGACTATCATGGTGCACAATACCCCAGCCTGGTGTCCCTACTACAGCATTACCCTGCAGTACTGCTGGAGAATCATGAGCCCCGGTACGGTGAACGTGCAGCCCATAACGACCTCGAGTGTTTGTCCCTCTTCCTAAGGAACCATCAACATTGGTCCCAGGATCATCAACAACTTGACTCTTATCTGAACGTCCTAAATCATAAAAGCCAGCATTGCTCACCACCACATCAGGGTTATGCATGAACATCACATGGGCACGTTGCTGAAGCGGAACAGAATTTGCATTTTCTGTCGTGAAGCTAATGTTGCGGGTTAGATTCGCAGCATATAGCTGTAACTGTCCTTTCTCAGCAATATCGGGAAGATGGTGATCATAACGGAGAACCGTGTTATCCCCAGAAGCAATATCGTTATTAGTAAAGTAAACTCGATTGCCATCAATACGAGTAATGGTCAGTTCCTCATCCTGGAATCGAGAGTTGTTAGCATCAGAACCACCATATCTGTGATTGGTCCCCCCTAAAGCAATTTGGTCACCAACACGCCATCCTTGAGGAGCCTCTTTAAAAACGAGAAAATTATCGCCTGCCGAAACATCTCCATTTAAAGCCAGAAAATCACTTTTTTCAGCTCCATATATCCGAACCTTACCGTGGCTGATCAGGCCTCGACTGAGTTGTGTCGGATCCCAACTGGTATCTATTGCACCTTCTGCAGTGAAGATAATTTGGGTTTTAACCCCAGCTTTCACAGGATTATTTTGTGTGCCAATAAAGAGTTCTCCTGAGGGTGCAACTACAAAAGTATCAACCAGCAGTTTGGTATCTACGTTATGGGCAAACTTCAATTCTCCATCAACCCTGATGGTTTCCAAACGGGCATCACTTTCTTGGTTATACGTAACCGAGGTTCCCTCTTGGATTAGAACGTGAGCACCATCTTGTGGAATTCTGCCACCTTGCCATGTATTGGGGTCAAACCAAGATCCACTTCTAATCGCGATATGGGTAGCTTGGGCGTGAGAAACAAGGTCCAATAAGGCGGAGTGAGTGTGCTGTTTACCAGAATCATTAGGGTGAGCTAAAGGCCCAGAAGAAGAATGCGTTAGCATCTGTGGCATCCCATCTATGCTTGAAGTGCCAACAACTGAAGGGTCATCAACAAGATTTTGTTGTTGGATAGATGTAGTTGAAGAACTTTGATCAACAGAGGTTGAAGGGGACATCCCTGAAGTTACGTTTGCAAGGGTGATTAATCCAGAGTTGGTATCAACTTTTGTGGTGGTTCCAAAACTATTGTCTAGGGAAGAAGATGCGATTTGATTGTCAGCCATATCTTGTTAGTTGGGGATCGAAAGTACTCTATTCAGAAGCAAGAACTGGGATTGTCCTATAGAACTAAAGACCTCAAGCATTCAAGCTAAACCTTTAAGGCCAAATAGCAGATAGGACTTACTCTGATCCCCCAAACTTTATTAATCTACATCAAAAGAATGAATTTTCCGGAAAGATTGGATACAAATTCTTCCCATGTTGATTAAGCACACTGCAGGAAGAATGTAAAGAAATCTCTCATTATTAGAATTTGAGCTACTGCACACTATTGAGAAGTCGATTGTATTTATTTTTTGCTAGAAAATAAATACATAGCCGAAGTCTAAGTTACATTGCCGCCAAGGCAATATGACACAATTTCAATAAGTCCTAAATATGTAAAGACCAACCGTCAGCAAGCTTTGTCTCACTAAAATATGAAAATTTCTATCTATTCATAATAGATTTTTAATAGGGGCTCAGATGAGTTTTCACCTGCTGACCAAATTATGGCAATAGGATGTCTAATATCGCGTTTGATATATATATTTTTTTGTATAACTTATGCCATTTTTCGTATAACATCAGAACTTTTACGAATCTCACTTGAGAGTATTGAGGCAACTCTACGTCGAAAAAGTGTATTACTCAGATCAGGTTTATAAACAAAAACTGTCAGGTCTGAGTATCCATAATTGAAGGATTGCTACTATCCTGATACGGTAAGTATTGTCCTAAAGCTATACTCTAACTGCATTTAATGGATTGGCCTCATTGCTACTCAACACGAGTCTCATTTCATTAGCATAAAAATTCTGTCTGCTATGGTTGGTAGGCTAAAAACAGTGGGAGTATGTCACCTTTGCCGATGCACAAAATTTGTAATCAGAAATTTGATACCTGAAAGCAAGACTAGCAAGGATTTCTGGGATAAGTATAAATACTAGAATGCAAAGGTGACATGCTCCCAAAAACAGCTAGATGATTTCTGGCTTACCTATCCAATTCAGCGTGGTCGAGCACTAGAGTGACTAAACCTACATCGATAAAGCTTAATTTGTTTTTGTGGCTGATCATCACTACCTTCATGGGTACGACCTTATGTGATAGCAGAACAGAAGTCATCCCAATAAAAAAATGGACCAAAGAAGGAGAGCAAACTGGGAGTTACCCATATAAAGTTAGCAAGACTTTTGTCGCACATCCCTGGATTGAGTCAGATACAGTAACATCGAATGCCGATTTTTCACTACCTCCTCATGTTCAACCAGCATCAAAATCAGGCATTTATATCTCTCGGAAGGTGAATGGTATCAATCGTTCACAACTACTGACCCAGCAAGGTTTTAAAGGGAACATTATTAAAAAAGTGAATATGCACTGGAAGCAGTTAGAACCCGTTGAGAATGTATACCGCTTTGATCTACTTGAGAAGGCAATCAATGTTGCTAGCAAGAATGGGAAATATAAAGTCGAACTACACATTAAAGGATCTGTTCGTGAGTTTCAGTATTTCAAACAGTCAGACAAAAATCTTAAAAAGTTAGAGGAGTCTGCCCCTTTATGGTTGGATAACTACGATATTCCGATTATTGCTGAAAAGCCAACATCTATATTCCAAATTCATAATTATGATATATACGATAGCCGCTACCACTCTCGTTATATTGAGCTATTAAATAAACTTGGAACTACTAGAATTCTAGAAAATCCTGCCATTTTAGTCATATACCTGCATAATAAGTCACATACTCGTGGAGAAGAAGGAATAGGCCCCAAAGAAGGAGATCCTAATCGCAAAAAATACCTTGAGCGGATGGATACATGGGCTAAGATTGCAGGTCCTCAGAAGAATATGATTATGGAGACATCCTATAGAGATCAAGATATTCAAGCAGCTTTAGATCGGGGTATGGGGCAGCGTAATGGTTGGATAGAGCACTATCTCACTCATGGCCATAAGAAAGTCTTAGGCCAAGGTATTGACCGCCATGGTTATCTGATTGTGAATGAACATCACCCCCTTATACGAGGTGATGTAGCTTCCGGTGATGAAAATGAAGAATACGAAAACAATCGCTTTTACCAACAGAGGTTTGGTCATTTTTCATCCTTCCCGCATCGGTATCATGAGTCTATGTTGCGGTTGCTGCAGATGCGTCGTAGTGTTGTTTGGGCAGAAGGAATCAAGGGTTTTATAGATCCTGCATTGCTACAATTCGTTGCGTTAGAGCTGGGCAAGACAGTAGAAGACGCGCCTGATGCGTGGAGCTATCTGAGGGAAAGCTATCTATTTGAGAAGGTACATCGCCAATGGGTGGAGGTTGATCCTAAGATCATTCGTTCAGACGGTTCAATGCCCCTCAAGAACTTTGAACGGTGGCTTTATCAACGTGATGACCCCAGTAATCACGTTCGCACAGTTGCCGTTGAACCCAGAGGGTTTGGAGGGCGACAGTTGTTTCGCCATCAGAAATACGATTATGATTTGACTGCTCGCAGAACGGACACAGCCAACTCAATGAATAGGATTGCTTTTGCCGTAGAGGATAAATTTCTGTCAGGACCATCCCATCGAGTTGCCATTAAAGTGACTTACTTTGACAAAGGATTTGGTTCCTTTTCACTGAAGTTTAAAAGAGTAGGCAGGAAGAAGGAGAGCCGTTCTCAAGGTAAAAACAATACAGGAAAGATGATGACTCGAACCTACATCATTAATGATATTGATCTTAGTGCTCGTGGTATGGATACAGATTTTTATTTGGAAGCTTATGAGGATGATTTAACAGTTCGCATGGTTCGAATTATTAAGCGTTCCCATAAATAGTTTATTGTAAGAATTTATGCTTAATAATGTTGAAAATGCTCTTAGCGGATGACAACGAAGCTAGGAAGCGTAAATATTCCACAGCTATTCAATAAATTATGCTGCACCCACTAATGCCCTTAATACGGGGGCCTGCCACCTATCGGCCCATTCGTTGCATTCAACTAGTCCTCTAATCTGCAATACATTATGGGCTCCATCATGGGTCCACTGCATTTTCTTTGTCCGTTTATATCGGTCATTGATAATCGTATCGATATGTGATTCTGCAACTTGACTGGTGTAACTTAGGCCCTGTTGATCTCGTTCTTCATAATTCACCAGATAGGCTTGATTATTCTCTAAATAGTTATACAACTTTTTGAGTTTTAAGCGTTTCTTTGAATCAGTAATATTGGTCATCAGTAGCTTTAATTTTTTTAACGCCTCATCCGATTTGCCATGCCACAATTTCCATTTCACTCCCTCCAAGGTTTCTTTGAAAGCATCATCTTCCGCCCCTCTAACATTTTGAAATCGCATGGCAATATGAAACCAATCCAAAATACACAGAAGGCTGTTGCAGTGGGGAGCCAAGCTTAAAATCACTGTCCAGCAATTTTGGGCTCCATCCGCTAGAGCAGTAACCTGTGTCTCCTCGGTCATTCCCTGCTTGCGGGCTGCATTAAGGGTGTAGATTTTCATCGTGGATAGGCCGTCATCTTTAGCTGAGACAGCACAGCTTTTATTTTCAATCTGACGATGATGGTTGTCCAAAGGGATGATGTTCTCTGGTCGATAGGCCACAGCATATAAGGCTTCAAAGCTGCGTTTATCTTTATCCTTAGTCGGAATGTGCCCCCCATCAGCTTGGAGGATCAATTCTGGGGTGCTAAGACCATCCTCAACGACTGCGGCGGGTTCAAGATTCTCTTGAGCTATGACTGCACCCACTTCATTCGTGAGCAGTTTGATATTGGTATGGTTATTGACTGGACGCCGGTGAACCGTCATTTTATTTAGGTTAGTCTCAGCCTTACGGAAGCTGTACATGGCCCCTTGTTCACATTGCAATTTCGCTAAATCTGGGTGGATTGAGGTGCCAAATACATAGGCCGTTGAGGGGGTACTTTGCCAGTTGCATTCGGGATTCGTGCACTTGTGCTTTTGAATCCCTACTTTGTGGTCTGTAAAAACCGCATGGAATTTGGACTTAGTAAATCCTCGTTTATTGAGTTTCTGGCCACATCTAGGGCACCTATCATAGCCCGTATCAATGAGTTTTGATTGAGCAGCTAAGAGTGAATTCTGAACTTTTTCAAGGAGAGATATTTGTTCTTCGTGGCGCAACCCTAATTCTAAAATCGATGCTGGAGGAGCAATGTCATAGACTTTGAGCGTATCGCGCTGAATTACTTCTTGTGAAGTGACTGATACCT
Organism: Acaryochloris marina S15; assembly: GCF_018336915.1. Classification (GTDB taxonomy): domain Bacteria; phylum Cyanobacteriota; class Cyanobacteriia; order Thermosynechococcales; family Thermosynechococcaceae; genus Acaryochloris; species Acaryochloris marina_A. The sequence goes on from NZ_CP064923.1 coordinate 2,895,387, forward strand.
TCTCAACAATGACTCGTAATTCGTACTCCAACGGATAACTCCCTAAATGCTGCCAGGAGAGAGTTTATCATCCATCGTCTAAAGCTGCAATATATTTACGCTTCCACTCGTCTTTCTCAAATGTCTTCTTCTTTGATTTTAAAAAGAAGCTATAACTTCACTTATGACGTTCATTTTTTTTGTATGGAATACTCACCATCCAAAGTTTTCTCCAATTAACTTATATAGTAAATGATTCTGAGAGTAATAGTAATTGTCTAAATACTCATAAATATTTGCTGCCACTTTAGTTCTATTCTGAGAGACATTGCATGCATGTAAATCTTTAACAAAAAAATCATCATCTACGCCAATAAAGTTGAACACCCGTCGAAGCGTAATTTCAGGATGACTAAAAAGCATCGCACTATTAATAAAAAGAATATTGCTCATTGAAAAGTAATTAAGATATCTCTTTATTTGATCATAATAATGTCCACGACTTTTGTAAGAAAAGTGTATAAAGTTCGTATGTTTATAATCCTGCTGTTCTAGTATTGGCTTCAACCGCTCCTCTTCAGCTAATAATGCATCCATTATTGGCAATGATTCATATCCTAATTTTTTTTCATAAAAATAGTGAGAAATAGCTCGTTCTGTAGGATTTCTCAGAATAGCAATTAGCTTTGCTTTAGGAATAATTTCAGAAATTCGTTTTGGGACAATTGGATTGAAAATATATAACGGAGAAGAATCAAAAGTTTTCTGGTTTTTGACAGTTTTACCTGCTCTTGGAAAATGTGATAGGTACCAAGATTGACCTTGTTTGAAATTATCAAAATCTGGCTTTAAACCACCATCAAAAAAGTGAACTTCTTTGACATAAGATGGTGAAATCTGACTATGTTGACTTAAGTAGTAGTACAAACTAGAGGTCCCAGATTTCTGTGCTCCAATTATCATGAAATCTGGTAGATTCCGTGAACGCCAAGTGGCTTTTCGGTAATTAAATATTGCTTTTTTTATAGCTGACTTCATATGACATTTATCTATATATTTCAATAAAGAAAGCAGGATGATATACCTGAACATGAAGAATATAAAAATTCAAGCACAAGCTTGAAATCTCAATATTTTAGGGTTTAATTCTCGAAAGGAAAGGATTTTTAAAATCATTTAGTAGAAGATAAAAAGTATGTACATTAAAATCTTTTATTTTAAGCAATATTTTTCTTTTTATTAGCTTGCCTTTAAGGATTGATACATACTATGTTGTCTATCTTATAGATGACAGCCAATTTTTTTTACTGCCTGACTTTCTCTACTGAGGGCGATCTAGATACATTTAAATCAATATAACCCTGGAGGACTTGAACAATGGCATGTACGTGTGGCTCTTGTAACATGCCATTGTGATCACCGGGCATCTGGATGGTTTCTAGACTATCCGTAATCTTTTCCCACTGTTGCGGTAACCAATTAGAATCTTTGTACTTAGCAGCTTCTTCTAAAGCATGAAATAGAAGAACTTTGCTAGAGAGAAATTGAGGGTAGTAGGGCTTAAATAATCGGCTTTCTCTCCAGTAAAAATTAGGTGTATATCTACCGTTATGTTGAATATAGAATTGCAGTTGTCTCCATCGATAGGAAATTAAGTTTTGAATGCCAGATATGCTCTTGGTTAAATATTTGAATAATCCTTGGTGCTTATCTTTCAAGGGAGGTCTAGGCCATAATGATGAGTCAAAAATAGCTAGAAGGGCAACTTTCTCGCCCTGTTGTAGGAGTTGTTGAGCCATCTCAAATGCAATAGTCCCACCCAGCGATGATCCCATTAAGTAGTATGGGCCAGTTGGTTGAAGGCGACGCATTTCCTGAATATAATGAGCAGCTATTAGTTCAATTCGTTGCGGTATGTCTGAAACACTTTGTGTGGTTTGTGAAGCGATCCCGTATCGAAGTGCATAGATAGGTTGATCAGGGTCAAAGTGGCTGGTTAAGGGTCTAAGGATAAAATGCACGCAAAAGAGTGGAGGTCGGCTACCTTTGGGCTGAATTGGTATTAGAGAACGCCAATTTGACCGGGTTCGTTCCTGTTGTAAGAGAGTTGCCAACTCTTGGATCGTTGGAGCCTGAAAGAATGAAGAGAGTGGCACAATTTTCTCTAACTGCTGTTCGATAGCAATTGCTAAGCTCATCGCTAATAGGGAATTGCCACCCAGCTCAAAGAAATTATCTGTTATCCCCACGTCTTGAACCTTCAGAACTTGCTCCCAAATTTTTTTTAGCTGATGTTCTAACGGTGTTTGAGCAACAATCTTGACGTCTTCACAAGCGGAAGTAAGGTTGCTAGGAAATGGCAGAATGTCTATATCTACTTCACCCTGTGGTGTAAGAGGTAATGCCTCGATTACTACAAAGCTAGAAGGAATGAGATGACTAGGCAGGTGTTTTTTGAGGAAGCAATATATATCTTTTGAGGTGAGGCTATGGTCAGTCGCAACCACATAAGCGACGAGCGAGGGTTGGTTTTCAATGGGATCGGTTAAGCCCACTGCCTTACCTTCTTTTACCTGTGGGTGTTGTGTTAAAACTGTTTCTATCTCCTGTAAACAGATACTTTGCCCCAAAAGCTGGCCAGAATCGCCACTCCCCATTTTTACGATCGAGCCATCTGATAAGCATTTTGCCCGCTCACCCGTGAAAAATAAGTATTCTGGTTGTTCGGAATCGTAGTTCTTCAATGGGTTGGGGATACAGTGATGGCTATCTAAACACGGTAGGTTCAAATAGCCTTTTGCAACCCTAGCGCCCCCAAGGTATAGATTGCCTTCCACACCACAAGGAACCAGTTGTTGATTCTGGTCAAAAATATAAGTGTCAATGTTGGCTAGAGGTGATCCAATTTGGCGCTCATATAGGGATAAAAAAGACGAATGGATGGGTTGCCAACAGACAAAGCCACTGGTTTCGGGTGTACTATAGATTTTCCACAGACAGCACGATGGTAGGGTTTGTAAAAACTGTTTGATGAAATATGGTGAGATCCGATCGCTATTGATTAGGCATTGTCGAACAGACTTTAACTGTTTACATTGATGTTCGACGAGATTATTAAACAATCTCATAGGCAAGACAAGGGTTGTGACTTGATGCTGCTCAATAAACTTTCCTAGATCTGTCAAACTCTGATGAGCTGATGGCAGAATGATTTGGCCACCATTAACGAGGGCTGCATACAGTTCAAAGAGTGCCACTTCAGACATTGGAGATGCCCATTGAAGCAAGCGATCTGAAGAGGATAGGTTCAGCTCTCTTGAATCCTGAACAAGCAAGATTATCCCCGCATGGGTAATTTTGACGCCAACATTGTCGTCAAAAAGCACACAAGCGATATCCTTCTGGCAAGAGGTAAAGGCGGGGATATTGTTGTGGCTTTGAGTACCTATCTTCTCTTGAAGAGAATTCAGGCAGATAATTTTGCTGATAGGGGTTTCTAGCTGTTCTGCAAGGTTCTGCGTTGTGACGATTATTTCGACTTTCGCTGTCGTTAGGATGCTATCAAGATCACACTTAGAGAGTTTATCCTCGATGGGGATATAGGTCCCTCCAACTTTGAGAATAGCAAGCTGAGCCAACACCATCTCTGGTGATCTTTCTAGGTAAATCGCCACGGGAGCTGAGGTAATATCTCCAACAGATAACAGGAAATGGGCCAATTGGTTCGCTCGTTGATTGAGATCTTGATAGGTCCATTGTTGATTTGGTGCTGTCAGTGCGATCGCATCTGGTTGACGATTAACCTGAGCTTCGAAAAGCTGATGAACGCAAACTGATGTAGACTCAGCCTTTACCAATGACTGAGTTGATAAAAGGACTTGACGCTCACCTTCCGTCAAAAGGGGCAACATTGAAATGGGTTGATCTGGATTTTGCACAATCCCCTGCAATAGGGTATGAAAATGTTCCACCATCCGCTCAATGGTTTCTTTCGTAAAAATATCCGCATTGTAATCAAACACCATTCCTAGACCTTCATCCTGCTCGCGCATCACCAGAGTCAGGTCATACTTAGTTTCGCCATGATAGATATAGCCAAATAAAGAAGTGATAGTTAGATCGGGTAGATGAACAGCGGCCATTCCCCGGCCCTTGGACCAGGGCGGATTTAAGGCAAATTTCACCTGAAATAAAGCCTCTTGCGTTTGCTGATCTGTGGAGATTTCTTCTATCACCTTGGCAAAGGGAATATCTTGATGGGCAAATGCTGCTAAGGAAGATTGCTTAACCCGTAATAAAAACTCCCGGAACGTCGGATTATCAGACAAATCTGCTTTGAACAAAAGCGTATTGGAGAAAAAGCCGACTAATCTTTCGGTTTCTACATTGCCTCGTCCAGCACTGGCAACATTAATCAGAAACTGCTCTTGGCTAGAGTAGCGATAGAGCAATGTTTCGAAGGCTGAAAGCAAAATCATAAACTGGGTCGCTCCCACCTGCTGGCCTAATTTCAAAACGGCTTGATTTAAGGTCCAGGGCAACATTTTTGCAGCTCGATCTCCCCTGTAGGCCCGCTTTGCTTTGGGTCGAGGAGCGTCAAAAGGTAACTTTAAAGCAGGAAACTTCCCTTCTAGAATCTCTTTCCAGTAACTTAACTGCGTCTCCAACGCCTCTCCCTGTAACCATTGTCGCTGCCAATCGGCAAAGTCAAGATATTGGACGGGAAGCTCGGGTAGAGACAAGGGCTGGCCAGCCTTGAAGGCCTGATAGGTTTGGGTTAAGTCCTGATAAAACACATCTGAAGAAGCACCATCGCAAATGATGCAATGCATGTTCCAAATGCATAAGAACTGTTGCTCCTGCAGCTTAAATAACTGACAGCGAAATAGGGGGCCATTGATTAAATCAAAGGGTTGCCGAGCTTCTTGAGTGGCTAGACGGTAGGCTTCAGCATCTCTATCCTTCTCAGGCAGATGCAGTAAATCGACCATAGATAAAGTGACTTGCAAGTCCTCAACCTTAACCGTGGGTTGCCCCCCATCCAGTGGAAAACTCGTTCTCAGCACCTCGTGACGTTGTACGACAGTCTGAATACTACGCTGCAGCACCTCAATATCCAGTAATCCATCAAATTTGACCACCACTGGCATATTGCTGGCCGTATTGTCAGGGTCTAGTTGCTGGATAAACCACAGTCTTTGTTGCGCAAATGAGAGGGGTAACGATTGTTGACGATCAACTTTCTCTAATGCAGGTAACTGAGTTTGATGTTGGGCATTCGCGTGTTGCAAAAAGCCAATGATTTCACTTTTTCGAGCTTTAATCTGCGCTAATAATGCTTCGGGCAGTGCGTTTTTGGGGGCTCGATACCGAAGGCGATCCTCTTCCACCCACAGACAAATATTCCTTAAGCGAATCTCATCTAGCAATTCGACAATAGAGGTCATAGCTCACCTTCCTCAAAACCATCATGATTATCATCTGTATCCTGTTCAGGCTGGCCATGAATGGACCAACGAAGAACTTCCACCCTTTGAGCCAACTCGGCGATGGTGGGAGACTCAAATAAGTGAGGCAGTAAAATCTCAATATTTAAGGCTTGTCTCAGCCGTGACACAATTTGGACGGCCAATAAGGAGTACCCCCCTAAGTCGAAGAAGTTGTCATAAATGCCAATTTTTTCTTGTTTGAAAATTTCAGCCCAGACTTGCATAATTTGCTCTTCCAGAGAATTGCGGGGGGCGACATAATTAGCCGCCAGCATTTGGGATGTATCTGGTTTTGGAAGGGCCTTGCGATCTATCTTGCCACTGGAGGTAAGGGGAAAAGTTTCCAGGGGCATGAAATGATTGGGAACCATAAAGTCAGGCACCCGCGACTTTAAGAACTGGCGAATGTCAGTTACCCAAGTGGCAATGCCTTGAGTTTGGGCATCCTGACCAACAAAATATCCGACCAATATTCGCTCACCTGGAGTATCTTCACGAACAAGGACTACTGCTTCCTTGACTGTAGGAAATTGACGCAAATTTGCCTCAATTTCACCAATTTCAATTCTAAATCCTCGGATTTTAATTTGATGATCAATGCGTCCTAACCATTCAATATTGCCATCCGGTAGAAGACGCACCCAATCCCCCGTTTTATACATTCGTTGACCTTGCTCGGCTCCTGCTTCAGGCCAGTCACAAAATTTTTCTGCTGTTAAGCTAGAGCGGTTCAAGTATCCTCGCCCTAATCCTGCCCCTACCAAGCACAATTCACCGGGAACCCCACGCGGTACAGGTTGTGAGTGAGCATCTAAAATACAAACGCCAGTATTAAGCAGCGGACGTCCAATGGGGACGGTTATCGTATCAGAATTTGTTGTTGATAGCGGGTAAACCGTAGAGTAGATCGTGGCTTCAGTGGGGCCATAACCATTCCAGACCCCACGACTTCTTTGATTCAGTGCCTGGGCTAGTTCATGGGACATTGCTTCTCCGCCACTGAGAATTTTGAGATGTTGATTCCCCTGCCAACCCACAGTTAATAACATTTGCCAGGTAGCTGGTGTAGCTTGCATAAAGGTGGCATCAGTGTTTGTCAGCAGAAAAAGCAGCCGATTTCCATCCTGAGCCACCTCCCGACTGGCAATCACCACTTTTCCGCCCTTAATTAACGGTAAAAATATCTCCAAGACAGAAATGTCAAATGAGATGGGAGTGACTGCAAGACATATATCACTGGAGCTATAGTATAATTCTTGCCCCATTGCTTGCAGTAAATTGACGACATTACAATGAGCAATCATGACGCCCTTAGGTTTCCCCGTTGAACCAGAGGTATAGAGGACGTAAGCCATATTGGCTGTGTTAGCCGTATTTTGAACCGGTGCTGTAGGTTCTGACTCAATCTGTGATTTATTTTGATCCAGATAAATGACTGACGCTGCACAGTCGGGAATATGAGTTTCTAAAGACGTTTCTGAAATGAGTAGTGAAAGTTGAGAGTCTTCTAAGATCAGAGCGAGCCGATGAGGAGGATTGCCTGGATCCAAAGGCACATAAGCACCACCTGCCTTCAAAATGGCAAGCATAGCGACAACCATGTTGAGTGACCGCTCAAGACAAAGACCTACTAAGCAATCTGGGCCAACACCTTGTTTTCTTAAAAAATGAGCCAGCTGGTTGGCTTGATGATCTAATGCTTGATAAGTCAGTTGAGTATCTTCAAAGATCACTGCTACGGTATTTGGAGCCTTAGTCGTTTGAGTTTCGACTAACTGGTGTAAACAAAGACTGTCAAGCCCAGGGGTTTGAGTAGGATTGAATTGAGCGAGCCATTGACGTTCAGATTCTGGCAGCAAAGATAAAGTCGAGATCGGTTGGGCTGGATTCGTGATGATACTCCGTAGTATCGTTTCAAACTCTGCTAAACGACGTTGAATCGTTTCCCGATCAAATAAATTGGTATTGTACTGGCACTCTAGGGTAACTGCTCCTTTGAGTTCAGTTGCATTGATAAATAGCTCAAAATTTTCATAAGATCGCGGATTTGACTTAGATGTCACCTCTAAATCAGCAAACGATAGTTGTTCACTATCTAAGCCTTGATCGATATTGAAAATAATGGGCACGAGCGGAATACGGCTCGGATCCCGATCCATTTTCAAAGCTTGCACTAAGGTGCCAAAGGTGAATTGTTGGTGATCGTAGGCATCCAATACCGTTGATTTGCGATGGTTAAAATACTCTTGGAAAGAGTGCTGGGAATGAACTTGAGATCGCAGGGGTAGCAAGTTGACACAATGACCAACCAAGTTGAACTCCCCTGTTGCGGCTTGGCCAGCAGCCGGCACTCCAACAGTGATATCGGATTGGCCAGTAATGCGAGCAAGATAAATTTCAAAACCAGACAGCAGAGTCGTCATAAAACTACCACCCAATTCGGTCCCCAAGTGTTTGAGTCGAGTTGTGAGATCGGGAGACAGTTGCCAATCTACCCGAGCAGAATCAAAGGTTCTCAAGGCGGGACGTGGTCGATCAGTAGGAAAGTCCAACGTGGGAACAGACTCACCATATTGGTTTAGCCAATAATCAAAATCCTCTTTGGCTGCTGATGTTTCTTTAGCATCGTCTAAAGCGATGGCATAGTCGCTAAAAGCATTAGGTGGATTGAGCTGAGGCACCTTCCCCCGCTTGAAATCGGTATAAAGTTTCGCTAAATCCGAGATCATTAGTGCAATCGACCAGCCATCACAGATGATGTGATGAACAGTCAAAAGAAGCACATGATCTTGGTCAGTTAATTTGATCAATTGGCCCCTTATAAGGGGGCCATGTTCTAGATCAAAAGTCGTTCTGACAGCCTGCTGGCTACAGTTAGTAATTTGCTGGGTTTGAACTTCATGATCGAGGTGGGACAGGTCAGTAATCGCGATATCCAACGCTAGTTCTCTAGCAATGCATAGGGTCGAACCATCCGGGCTACACGTCGCTCTAAGGATCTCGTGGCGAGCGATTAATGCCTGTAAGGCCTGCAAAATCGCATTTTCACTCAGTCCCCCCTTTAGTTCCAAAGATTGGGATTCGTTATAGGAACAGTTAGCAGCAGATCCCATTTGTACAGAAGCCCAAATCTCTTTTTGAGAAGCTGTTAATGGAACTGTAGATGAGAGTTCTCCCCCTGCAAACGGGTCAAAGTCTACAGGAAGTGATGTCACTAGGGGTTGAGATAAAAAACTCATAGCAAAAAGGCCTAAATTAAACAGGTTTTATTATGTTGATTTCTAATTAGTTGGGTGAATGGGTAATTATGTAGATGGACAATAGATAAACTTGCGAGCAAAGTAACTGGTTTTCAGCCATCTTCGACTGGGTTTCTCAATCAAGAAGTAGAGCAGAGAAGAAAGTCCTAAAACAATCAGCACTTCTACTCCCAGAAGTATCGAAAAGGAACTGAATTTCATCTCCTGTGGGAAAGTTTGATTAAAAGTTGCCTGCCAAGAGAACTTGATTACATCTTGCACCAGCCAATGACTCATATAGATGGAGTAAGAGATAGTTCCCAGGAACAGCAAGAACCTCGATGATAGTAAGTCAGTAATCGAATTTCTTTTACCACTGACAGAAAGAATCAAAAGGCTAAATATTGGAACGATCAGAATTATCTTCAAGCCAGTATGCATAATGATCATTGCAAGTAAGAATGAAGTGATCGAAACCGAGCTATGACTAAAAAACCGACGAGCTTTTGGATCTTCGAAAAACTGATAAGTAATAATTCCTACTACACCTTCACTAAAGAATCTGATGATTACAGGTATACCTGAATGGTTGATTTTGCCGAAATGAATAACTAGAGAAATAGCTAAAAGAGAAAAGATATAAATAACAAGATTGGTCTTTCTGCTTCTTTGAAATAACAAAAAAATTACAAAAGGGAGTACTAAATAAATCAGGCATTGGGTGCTAATTGACCAAGCAGGCTGATTCCAAAAAGTCTTAATGTCAAATAGTGGGGATCTTGTATAATCAAATCCTTGCAACATCAATAGGCTCATAAAAAGAGACACAATATCCTTTCGCCCAGAAAATGGATGTTGAAAAATGGATAAATACTGTGGCTTTATAGTTAAAATAAATTGATAATGTATTAGTTTAAATATTTCAAATATAAAGTAAGAGAATAATAATATAAAATGTAACGGATAAAGATGAGTGGATCTTGAAAAAATAAATTTTTTATAGTCTTTCCACTGAATATTGTTTCGAAGGAAAGACTTATAAATATGGGTCATTAAAAAGCCACTGAGAATAAAGAAGAAATCAACCCATAGATAACTGTTATCAATGAGTTGTGTTTGGGTTTGGAGTGCTTTCCCCCATGTTGGTGCTAAGGCAATTGGGAAATGATGAATGACGATCATCAAAGCTGCAATTCCTCTAAGACCAGTTAATGGCTTTATCTGTTGACTCATTAGGTAATATCAAATATAACTAGCCAATTTTGTTAATTGTGCAATGTTGGATAGTGGCAAACTGACCTAATATTTAGGGCTTGCTGAAAAAGTCAAAAGTGCTGATATATGGTTTTTATAGTCTGTGAAAACATTTTTATGTGCAAGGTTAATTAACAATTTTGCGAGGTTTTGAGCAATTTCACCTTGCACTAAATTGTCCGTATAACTTGAAAAAATCACGTAAATATAAGGGTTTTAAGCTGTTGCAGACTTTTTCAGTAAGCCCTATTTATAAGTGCATAAGTAATTTAATTTTAACATATAAAATAAAGTAAAGCCTAAGTTGTTAATTGCTAGATATGGGATTTGCTAACCATCTGTCAAGGATTAAGAATTCAAGAGACATAAGCGTCAAAAATTAAGTTCTTATAGTAAATAAAAGAGCATCATTTTTTTGTGAAATAAAATCCAAAGTAGCTGCTGACAAATTGATCTGGATGAAAAGGGATTAAACAAGTCCTAGGCTCTTCCCAGCTTTTTACCAATTGATATCCTTGTACTTCCAAGTCGTGAATAAATTGGGTACGCCCTTGAATCTTATACGGACAGCGAGAAAATTTTAAATTTTGAATAGTGAAGAAAGTGTTGCCGTCATAACAAGGAATATAATTGACCAATAAGTGCTTTGGCTTATGGGGTAACTGATCTATAAGTTCTGACAATGATTGGTCAAGATATTGTAGAGCGCCATTTGTAAGTAATAGATCTACAGATTTAGTCTGCTTTAAATCAGTGATAAAGGATAGATTAGGACAGTGATTTCTAGTGGCAATATCCTGGCCGACTTTGACTGCTATAGGGACATCATAAACCATCCAACTTAAAGATTCAGAAAAGTCAAGTGCTTGTTTGAAAGCATAGTAGTCAATTCCAACACCACCTCCTATATCTAGAACACTTGATATATCTTTAAGTGCCGTTTCAAATGGTTCCAATAGGGGGGTATTGATAGGGCGAAATAGGCTGAGATCTCTATTGGGCTTATGATGTGCCTCTTGAATATCATAGTCTGATCTAAATTTGGAAGGTATTGAATTTTTTGCTTCCTTAAAGCCTTCATAAACGCCTTTATAAAGGTTGGCTCCATAAGGATATTTGAGGTAATAGTAAATATCTGCAACAGCTGGAGTCGATTTGAAGCGTTCTTTCGAAAAACCTTGAGCCTTTTTAAGGATGGTACTCATGCTATTCCTCCCACTTTTAAATATTTCCCCTGACGGTTGGGGTCCGGGATATACCAGGCTGGATTCCCATCAGGATCTCGTCCTAACTTGGCACCCAGTCGCGGAGGTTGGTTGGCATTGAATCGATTGATCGTATTCTGAGTCTGCTCGGCTTGGAGGTTCCTGGGTAGTAATTCCGCGATTTGCAATTCGGTGATACTGTCCTTAAAGGCTTGGGCAACAAACTCAATATCTGCATCAGTGTGAGCCAAGGTAAAGAAGCAGGGCCGATATTCCCAAACATGTATCCCTTTAGATCTCAGCAGATAAAAGAGCAATCCACCGTAAGTAACATCATCGTCATAGGTAATATAGAAGAATGAGCTAAAGGATTTCACCTGGACCGAAGCCCCAACTTGAGTGCAAAATTGCTGCAAATGTGACGTAAGTTGCGTTACTTTTTGCGCTAATTCAAGTTGAGGTGTTGGCCCCAATGATTTGAGTTTCAGTAATACTGCTTCTGCCGCAGCCAACGCCAAGGGATGACGGACAAACGTCCCAGCAAAAAAGGTAACCCCGACTTCTGGAATTGAGTCATCGCCAAACTGCCACTGTCCCCCATCCAGGGAATCCATATAATCTGCTTTACCAGCCACAATTCCAATGGGAAGGCCTCCACCTACTACTTTTCCATAGGTGGCCAGATCGGCTTGAATGCCGAAATAGGCTTGGGCCCCTCCTGGATGGACCCTAAATCCAGTCACCACTTCATCAAAGATCAGGGTTGTTTCTGTATCCGCAGTGATGGTACGCAATTCTTGGAGAAATTCTACGGGTTGCAGGCCAGGATCTCTACTCCGAACCGGTTCGACGAGTACCGCCGCAATCTTATCTGCCCGCTGACGAATCATGTCTAAGGATTCAATGGTCCCATATTCAAGCACCAGAAGATTCTCAAACATGGAAGGCATAATTCCAGGGGCTGCAGGTAGGGTTTTCTGATTGGCCCCAGCTCGATACAGAACTTCATCAAAGGTACCGTGATAGTCGCCTTTGAAGGTCACCACGAGGTCGCGTCCCGTCACCGTTCGAGCCAGACGCAGTGCAGCCATCACTGCTTCAGAACCCGTGTTGCAAAAAGCTACGCGATCCATGCCGGTAAACTCAGAAACAAGCTTGGCCACTTTGCCTGCTAGGGGTGTTTGGGGACCAATTTCAAAGCCTTTCTCCATTTGGGCAATAACGGCCTGGGTCACAAAGTCGGGATTCCAACCAAAGAAATTCAAACCAAACCCATTGGTGATATCCACATATTCGTTGCCATCAACGTCCCACAATTTAGCTCCGGAAGATCGCTCGACCACAATGGGATAAACCATTTCTTTCAGAAGAGGGGTAAATCCCGAAACGGTTCTTGGATCGGCGAGATAGGGGCGGTGTTTTTCAGTCTGTCGTTTAGATTCTTGCGTTTGAGTTGTATAACACTGGATCAAGTCATCTAGATAAGACTGCTGTGCAGTCGTTAGAGCAGTAACTTGGATCTTTTTGATTTTGGTCCCAGGACCGTGAGATTTTGCGGGTGGTGTTGAGCTGGCTTGAGAGGGGCCTCTGTTGTGAGCACTATTCCTCTTATCTCCCTCTGGGGATAAATCAATATCTGAAGTTGCGGAACTAATGGGAAGCGATTGAGCACCATTCACGACTGCAGGTGTAGAACCACCCTGTTGGACCTGCTGAATCAAGGCAAGCTGTTGAGAAAGAATTTGCAACTGTTGGCTCATTAAGGCTTCTACCATACTGCCAGAGAGAGGGGAAGAAGCAGCAGGCACACCATTGAGATAAGAACCATTAGTGGTGCCATTGGCATAGGAAATGGCTGTGACCATTGATTCTGGGGTAGGAGACTCCAAAGGAGGCGACGGTGAGGGAGCTGGAAAGGCTTCAGGCGGGAGGGATTGATCGAGATGATTGGCAACAGCCTGGATAGAACTATAGTCTTCTAACAGGTGACGGAAACTAATTTTGACTTTGAATTTCTTTTTCAGGGATAGGGCAATTTGGGTTAAGGATAAAGAATCCAGTCCCATTTCTAAGAAGGTGGCTTGGTGATCGGCATCCACTAGATCTAGACCTGAGGCTGTTTCTAGAATCTCTTTAATCAAAGGGGTTAATCGTTGAGGTCGTGTTTCTGACATGGTGCGTTGGGGAGGAGGTTGAACGGGATCTGCAACAGAAGAAGCACTGGGGGATGAAGAAGTGGTCACTTGCTTAGAATTCGTCCGAGCTGGTAGTGGATCAATCCAATACCGCTGACGTTCAAAGGGATAAGTCGGTAAGGGGACTCGATGGCGGTATTCATGGCGATAAAGCTGTTGCCAATCAAGGGTGACCCCAGCTAACCAAAGCTGGCCCAGGGCTCTAGTTAGCGCTTTCCATTCTTGTTGGTCAGCAGCCGTTTTACTGAGGGAAGCGATGGCGACTTGCGTTTGCTCATCTCTAATTTGTTGACGGGCTAAGGTCGTGGTTGTCGTCCGTGGACCTACTTCCAATAAAATACGGTCGGGCTGCTGCCACAGGGTTTTCACGCTCTCGGCAAACCGGACTGTGGCACGCAAGTGATCCGCCCAATATTGCGGATCGGTGGTTTGGCTCTCAGTGATCCATTCTGCTGTGGCTGTTGAAACAAACGGAATTTGAGGAGGAAATAGAGAAATATCGGCACAAAGGGCTTTGAAGGGAGCTACCATGTCATCCATCATTGAGGAATGGAAGGCATGGGATGTGTGTAACCGTTTGCAAGCCATTTCCTCGATGCTTAAGGTCGCTTCTAGGGCCTCGATGGCAGGTGTGGGGCCAGAGATTACACAAAGACTAGGACTGTTGATGGCTGCGATCGCAAGTTGATCCGTCAAATATGGGCGGACTTGATCCACCCCAGAGCGCACAGACAACATGGAGCCAGCAGGTAGCTCCCACATCATCTTGCCTCGGGCTGCAATCAGCTTCAGGCCATCTTCTAGGGAGAAGACTCCAGCCAAACAGGCCGCCACAAATTCGCCAATACTATGGCCCATCAGGGCAACGGGTTGAAGTCCCCAGCTCATCCACAATTGAGCGAGCGCATATTCCACCACAAACAAGGCTGGCTGGGTATAAATCGTCTTTTTCAGCTCCGCGGCGGCGGCTTCTTCCTGTCCAGATTCAGGATAAAGGAGCGTGCGAATATCGAAATTGAGATCCTGATGGAGCAGCTCAGCACACTGATCCACAATTGACTGAAACAGGGGTTCCGACTGATAAAAGTTCAGCCCCATATTCACGTACTGTGACCCTTGCCCTGGGAAGACAAAAACCACCTCGCGATCGCGACCCATCGTTTCTCGGGTCCCTGTTGTATCCGGACTTAGAGCCTCTAGGTTTTCACAGGCATCCGTAGACCCTTGGCACAGGATAAAGCGACGATACTTAAAGGGCGTTCGCCCAACTTGCAGAGTATGGGCAATATCAGCCAGATTCACAGAGGTATCGGCCTGGAGAAACTGCCGTAAATTGCTCGATGCTTGCTCTAAAGCAGTGGCCGTCTTCGCGGACAGTAACAAGAGTTGATAGGGGTGCGAGGGACCCGATGCATTGAATTTCGGTGGCTCTTCTAAGACCACATGGGCATTGGTGCCCCCCACCCCAAAAGAGCTGACCCCCGCTCGTCGTGGGGTTTCCTGAAGGGGCCACGCCGTCTGTTGGGTATTGACGAAAAAGGGGCTATTTTCAAAGTCTATCTGGGGATTGGGGGTGGTATATCCCAAGCTGGGGGGCAATGTTTTGTGGTAGAGCGCGAGAGCAGTTTTGATCAATCCAGCAATCCCTGCCGCTGCCACCGTATGGCCAATATTGCCCTTCACCGACCCAATTGCACAAAACTGTCGCTTAGATGTTGACCCTTGAAAAGCTTGCGTTAATGCTTCTACCTCAATGGGATCGCCCAGGGGAGTCGCTGTGCCATGGGCTTCGATATAATCAATGGACTCTGGATCAAATCCAGCTTCCGCCTGGGCCTGAAGAATGGCTCCAGCCTGCCCTTTAACGCTAGGAGCTGTAAAACTGACCTTATCGGCTCCGTCATTATTGATGCCTACCCCTTTGAGGACGGCATAAATTCGATCGCCCTCTTCTAAGGCATCGGCTAAGCGCTTCAGAACCACTAGGCCAGCACCACTGTTGAATGTGGTGCCTTTGGCCTCCGCATCAAAGGGACGGCAATGGCCATCGGGGGATAAGATCCCTTCTTCTTGGTATAAGTAGCCGATATTCTGAGGGGTGGAAATCGAGATCCCCCCAGCCAACGCCAAATCACAATCGCCCTTTAATAGTCCTTGATAAGCCTGAATCGTCGCCACGAGGGATGTCGAGCAGGCCGTACTAACACTGACACTAGGACCCGTCAGATTTAATTTGTAGGAGGCACGGGTAGGGACAAAGTCTTTTTCATTCGCCAACATCGTCTGGAACGCCCCCAAACGGTTCACAATCTCAGGGCGTCCACATAAATGCCGCTCAAAATAGGTATTTTGACCAGACCCTGCGTACAATCCAATTTTTCCGGCGTACTGGTTAGGCGCATAACCAGAATTTTCTAAGGCTTCCTGGGCGAGTTCTAACAACAGTCGCGCCTGGGGATCCATAATTTCAGCTTGGCGGGGACTGATACCAAAAAAGGCGGCATCAAACCCCTCAGCTCCGTCGACTACGCCTTTCGCTCGAACATAGTTCGGATCAGTCCGCAGATCTGCATCGACACTGGGGTCAATTTGATCCACGTCAAAAAAGGTAATCGACTCCTTACCGTTGCAGAGATTAGACCAAAACGCATCGATATTTTGCGCTCCAGGGAAGCGACCCACCATTCCAACAATGGCGATACCCGCTTCAGGTTGTGAGGGCTGGGGGGATATCGAAGGACGAGGGGCGGTCTGAGTGGGATAGGATTGGGTGAGATATTGGGCCAGTCCTCGAATCGTTGGATATTCGTATAGCTTAACGGCCCGCAACGGCTGTCCCAACTCCGTCGATAAACGCGATGCCACCTGTAAGCTCAGAATTGAGGTGCCACCAACATCAAAGAAATTATCGTCTGTGCCAACTTGCTCCAGTCCTAAAATGTCACACCACAAGTCAGATAGGCGTTTTTCTAGGGTTGTCCGAGGAGCCACTGCGTTAGTCACGGTTGTATGGGATTTAGGTAAATTCCGTTTATCGACCTTGCCATTGGGCGTCAGTGGAATGGCATCGAGCCCGATCAGAGTTGCAGGCACCATGTATTCGGGCAATCGTTGCTTCAAGTCCTGCTTGATGGTGTCTAGATCTAACGTCATCCCTCGGGCAGCAGTCACATAACCTACAAGCTGCTTATGGGTAGGAGGGTCTTCCTCTACGATTGCGATCGCATCTTGAATCGCATCATGTTGGCGCAATGCACTTTCAATTTCACCCAACTCAATTCGATAGCCGCGAATTTTGACTTGATGATCGACTCGACCGATAAATTCAATATTGCCATCAGCTAAATATCGAACTTGATCGCCTGTTCTATAGAGTTTTGACGTTGGATCATCACTAAACGGGTTCTGAATAAACCGATCTTCAGTGAGGTTTGGGCGGTTGATATATTCTTTCGCTAAACCATCACCCCCAACATAGAGTTCTCCAGGTAGGCCAAACGGCACGAGGCGAAGAGCGGCATCCAAGATATACACTTGGGTATTGCCAATCGGTCGACCAATCGGGATAGACCCGAGGGTATCAGGCAACTCCTTGGGAATCCGATAGCAACAGGTAAAGGTTGTATTTTCCGTTGGACCGTATCCATTGATGAATTGGGTTTGGGGCAGTCGTTGTTGAGCCAATCGAATATGAGGAACAGACAGTGCTTCTCCCCCGGTTAAAACTTCCAGAACACCTTGTAGCGCTTGGGGACATTCAGCCACCACCATATTAAAGAGAGAGGCCGTTAGCCAAAGGCTCGTCACTTGAGTCTCTGCAATGACCGACTGCAGATCATTCAAATCTGGCAGACCATTGTGGGGGAAGAGGACACAACGCCCCCCGTGCAATAAGGCACCCCATATCTCTAGGGTGGCAGCATCAAACGAAATGGGGGCCAACTGTAACCAAGTTTTATCCGATCCAAATTGGGCGTAATCATTCCCAAAGACCAGGTGCAACACTGCTCGATGGGGCACGGCAACCCCCTTTGGTTTGCCCGTCGAACCTGACGTGTAATTTATATAGGCAATTGCCTCACCATCTTGTTCAACTGAAACAGGTTCCTGCTCAACTAAGTCCTGTCCCCATCCAGGGTGTAAGCAGATGACAGTGGCTTGATGAGGGGGTAAATAGGGCACCAGATGCTGTTGCGTCAATATCAAGGGCGCTTGAGTATCCGTCAGCATCCAATCTAATCGTTCCCCAGGATACGTCGGATCCAGAGGAACATATACCCCGCCAGCTTTGAGAATGCCCACCAAAGCTACTAACATCTCAATGGAACGCTCCATCATAACGGCGACGTAAGTACCGGGTTGGATGCCTTGCTGTAGGAGTAAATGCGCTAAACCATTGGCGCGGTGATTCAGTTCGCCATAGGTGAGTTGCTGATGCGATCGCAACTCTAAATCAGGCAGGATGACAGCAATATTGGTCGCCATCTGCATAGCTCGCTGCTCAAGAACCTGCGGAATCGTTAAGTTCGGGTATTCAATTGCGGTCTGGTTTAACTCAAAAAGTAATTTATGGCGTTCATAATCTGAGATAAACACCAGTTGTTTTAAAGGGTGATGAATGGCAGTACAAAAGTGTTTGAGCCAATGCTCACATAAAGCAGGCAGAGTGCTAAATTTCTCGTTTATATGCCTTTGGTCATTAAAGCTAATAGCAAGTTCAATATTTTCAGATATAGTAATATGAAGATGAAGCGATAGATCAGAGAAACTTTGTTGAAAGCTTAGATTAGAGTCATGATCAAAAGAAGCATATTCAACAGAAAGAAAAGCATTAAATAGAGGTAAGTGATCACTCCAGTTAGACCATTGCTTAATATCTTCAAGAGAGGCTTTCCGATATGCGTTGGATTGGAACCATTGATCAGATATTGTCTTAACCCAGTTAAGAATAGTTTGATTCTGATCGATACAGACATAAATAGGTAGAGGTTTAGTTTGTGAATGGAGTAAACTGCCTTTTGAGTACTCACAGCATCCAAAAACAACATTCATGTCGCCACTGTATGTGGAAACCAAGCTAGCGGTCATCCCTTGAAATATAGTCAATAAATTAAGCTGATATCTCTCGCAAACCTGAATAAGATTACTTGTAGTATCTTTTGATAATTTTAGTTTTAAAAGACTATTTCTCTTGCTATTTTTGGTGTGTATATTGTAGCCCTTCTGAGAGCCCAGGCAGTTAGGCTTGGATATATTCGAAAGAGTATTCTTCCAATAGTATTCAATAGAGGTACAGGCTAGCATTTGATTCAATTAGCTTCTAGACGAGAGGGAATAAATTCAAGGTTTTTATATTTTATTCTATGAAGCAATATTAAATCTAATAAGAATCACAAATTCTATGGCTTTGAGGCTGAGGTTAAAAAAATTGGATAATATTCTGCCTATTTGTTTGCAAGTATAGGGCTGGAATAGGATGTATCTGTTTAAGATAAATTAAACCATTACTTTTTAGTTCTATCAGTTATGTTGTTCAGTCAATAAAACCTTTAGAGATAGCAAAAAGAGAGTTAGACCATAACTGTTTGAATGCTAGAAGTAGAAAAACTGGAATAGTAGTGAAATAATGTTTCCAAAGCCTTTGTGGCTCTTGGACTAAGCGGAATAACCATTCTAGGCCTAGCTTCCTTAACCAACGCGGAGCTCTTTTGTGAATACCTGCATATACAGGAAAACTCCTCCAAGACCAATCATCACGGCATTTATTTGATGCTTATGAGCAGTCATCCACTGTTCTTGCTTGGGACAGCCTAATGCAACCATTAATTACCCTGCACCACTATTATTGATTCGCTGGACTAAATGTTGATCTTCGACCTTAGTTAAAGGTCGAAAGGGTAGAGGTTCCATTGCTGCAATGTATAAGTTGGGATAATTTTTCAGCAACTTCAACCGCATTCTTGTCAAAATAGAAAGTGTCGCCCCAAGAAAGTAAATTCCAACATTCTGTTCAGAAGCTTTTTTGATAAACCAAGCATTAGATCTAAGCCAGCGATCCTATCCTATGTATGAATGCCCAACAACTTCAACATCCAAACCAAGGGCATACCGTCAGAAGTAACCATGTCAGCATTCTCTAATACCTGCCAAAAAGGACGATGACGATAGGCCTTAACGAGCATGTGTATATTGGCAACATAGACAAACCGACTTAAATGCTTCCGAGCCCAGAGCATAATGGATTGAATTTGGATGTCAAAAGGAGCAGCAGTGACTGGAATGCCAATAACATCTATAAAATGAGATTTTTCTTTAATGGAAATGGGGTGTACTGGGTAGGCATAACGTAGCATTAGGCTTATTTAAAGATAAATTTATAAGACATGCAAATTTAGACTCAAAGGAATTGAGTATTTAAATTTAAATTTATGACTACTGACTTTTAATAGCTTCTTTCTGTTCAATTATTTCCAGGATGGATTCAATTTGTTGCGGAGAATAGTCAGTTAATTCGGAAATCCAGTGTTTTAGTAATTTAGTCGTTGGGTGGAGTGGGTAAATGGACTTTTCAGCCTTTTTGACCATAAGCTAAAACTAACTCCTTTTTTAGTCAGTGAATGTTTTAGGAAAATTTGTTCTTATACCCCTTGAGCAAATAAAACGACTCGAATTGTTTTGAGAATAATTAAAATATCAAGAAATAAAGAATGATTCTTGATATAGAAGAGATCATATGCAACTTTATTTGCTGAATCTTCTAAGGTATTTCCGTAACCAAATTTGACTTGAGACCACCCTGTGACACCAGGTTTGACTAAATATCGGAAATGATAATAAGGAATTTCTTTTACAAGAACATCATCAAACTCTGGGCGTTCAGGTCGTGGACCAATAAGGCTCATCTCACCATTGAGAATGTTCCATAGTTGTGGGATTTCATCAATCCTTATTTTTCGAATGATTCTTCCGATTCGGGTAATACGTCGATCGCCAACAGTAGCCCATTTCGCCCCATGCTTTTCTGAATCAGTGTACATAGAGCGGAATTTATAAATTTTGTAGGGTTTACCGTGATGTCCTTTTCGAGTCTGTGAATAAAGTAGTGGCCCTGGACTATCAAGTTTGATAGCTATGGTTACTAGCAGTAATAAAGGAAATGTGAGGATGAGTAAGCTAAGTGCAAAAAG
Source organism: Acaryochloris marina S15 (assembly GCF_018336915.1). Taxonomy (GTDB): domain Bacteria; phylum Cyanobacteriota; class Cyanobacteriia; order Thermosynechococcales; family Thermosynechococcaceae; genus Acaryochloris; species Acaryochloris marina_A. The sequence continues at coordinate 2,915,935 of NZ_CP064923.1, forward strand.
TGAATCAAAAAATCTTTTGATATGAGAGTACATATGTCCACTAACTAAGCTGAAACCTTCTGAGTAAGCGAACCAAGAGGGACGTACCATCTCAGGTGGAATTTTTTGTAGATAATGCTCGCAAAAGTCACCAAATCGATAAACTTCTTTGCCACTAAATCGCGCCTGAATCAGATCATCGTGCAGACACTGAGGAATATCACATTCTGCATCATCAATTAAAATACCTGACCAAGGTTTAGAAAAAATCAATCCTGTTTTGGTATAAGAACTCGCATTTCTCTCAGAAGGATATTTGATGAGATCTTCGAAATAACCATTAAGGTAAAATAAATTCCTTGAATCAAAAGCATGATTATCAGAAGCAAACCTAAGTAGCTTATTCTTATCACCTAAAACTAACCACTTTTTTCGTAGTGAGTTTTTACTTTCACTTTTGTTTAATAAGTATCGATACCCCAAAGACCAAGCCGTGAATATTATTGAACTCAGCAATAATATTCCTCGACCAACCATTGGATCCATTTTCCATAAGCCACAAAATTGAATGAATGCGGTCAGTAGCCATACGGTCAAAGCGATAGACTTAAAAACGTGGTTTGCAGAATGAAATCGACTTTCTGTGACTTTCAGTCGATAAACATCCAGCGCATAAAAGACAATAAGATAAGTTAAAATAACCAACCAGAATACTGGAGAACTCCAGTTAGGTGTTTTGCTGTCAAATCGAATCAAAAAAGCTAAGTAAAAACTTGTAATAAGTCCAATAATATCAAGTGCAAGGAAATAGAGAACGGTTCGGTAAGGTGATGTTTGGGAAGTCATTTCTTTGTTTTAAGGGAACACTAAGATTCTGCTATAGAGGTTTGCAAAATTATAGAAACATTAAGTTCTTTCCTAAGGAGATTTTAAGCTAATTAGGTGATTCCATAGTTATGTAATCTGCTATATCAAACTGGGATATATCTGAACGGACTGACTGTTATTCAGTAGCTTAATCTGAAATCTGAATTTTCATATTATCTCCCATAACCCTTCAGTATTGATACTTTTATCGAATAAGCCTATACGTATTTCCCATATTTTTCGAAATAGTAGAGTGCAAATGCGAATACTCTACAAAACAGTGAGAGTTTTAAAAAGTATTATAGCGATCTGATGTGAGAATTATATTCAACCTAAATGGATACTGGTAAAGATTTCAGCCTCTCTACATCTCACGATTGATTTCAGATTGCTATAGATAGATAGAAATTCGATTTTGGCAAATTCTTAGCCTTAATAATGATTGTTTTTGGAAAACCTCACAAGCCCTTCAGAATGAGAACATTAGCGATTTATATGGTGTTACGCTTTGTTCTTCCTTAAGAATTGCTGTAAGTACTCCCGAGTCAAGATATGAGAAACTTCTAGTAGAGCCTCATAAGTAACGCAGGCTAAGCATTCTGCAGCCTTTGCCAAATAAGCTTTTAAGATCTATCGGGAAAAGTCAGTAGTTGAAATCAATAAAAAGTATCTAAACTATATTGATTGATGTGGCGGCAGATAAAAATTTTATATTTCTAATTCACATTAGAAATAGAGAAGAAATTATTCTGAGAAAGCTCTAATTAATTGTTGAGATAAACGAGAGTTTTTCATAGTGCAAAGTAAGTCTATACGTCTAAAGCAAACCCAATACCAAAATCCTAAAAAGAGGAATTTTCAGAACTTATCACTTGCACGTCTTGAGATAATCAATAATATTTGATTAACTTCAGTTTAACTATAGGTTAATTTTAGCATATATTAGGATTTTATCTACTCAATATGATGTATCTTACAATTTTTTACACTATATTTTTCTAGTATAGAAATACATTTTTTTGGAGCTACACTGACTCACAACATTAATTGTTAATTAATCTTGAATTCTTATTTTTTTATAGATCGCTAAGTAATTCTAACCTTTCTCGAATTTGCTGTCGCTGGCCATCAAGAGACTCTTCTAAGAATTTTAAATTTTCTTGTTCTTCGGCAATTCTTAATTCTAATATTTCTTGATCTTTAGAATATGATGTACTATGTAATCTATTTTTTAAGTAGCTAATTTCATTTTTCTTTGAGATCAACTCTTGTTCTTGCTCGTCAATCCAGAATTCTAATTTCTGCATACTATCTTGCTTATTAGTATGATTTTGAGTAGTAGGATTGAACTCTCTAAAAGTCATGGGATTGATTGAAGGATAATCCTCTGAAAAGACTTTATCGAGATTTTCAGGACGCCGACCTGAAAACAACTGTTTGAGTTGCCCTTCAAATATCAGGTCAGAGTCTAAATTTTGATTTTGTTTAAATTGATGAAATGTTGGTTGACTAGCCAGTGTTGAATTGATGACCATACCTAAAACTCTACTTTGTGTATGGGTCAGTAGATTCTTAGCGATTAAGCCACTTTCAGTATCGACTAACTCAGGTCTTACAGTTAAGAGAAATCCATCAATAGCCTTGGCTAAGGATGAAGTAGCTGTGTTGGAAGTGATCTCAGGACAATCAATAATAAGGTAGTCATATCTCTCTCTCAAAATATTTACTAGATGTTTAAATCGAGCAAACATACCTATAAATACAGTTTCCATCGGTATCTCAAATCCAATGGATGGCGAACCTGCAGTAAGTAAGTGCAAATTCGTTTCCACCGCTTTGCACTCTATTTCTGAACTAATCTGCTCAATCTGTAGATAATTCCACAGCCCAAGGCCATTGCTTAAATCCCAAAGCTCATGTTGTACTGCATTTCTAAAATCAGCATCAATAATGAGCGTTTTTTTACCGCTTTGAGCGAGTCTTTGAGCGAGAAAAGCTACTATTGTTGATTTTCCTTCTCCGGCAACAGTACTGGTAACCCCGATTACATGGCAGTTAAACTCTGCACTGATACCCATCAAGTTGGTGTCTAAACACATCAAAGCTTGATTAAACTTGGGAGCGACCTTCAGTACATCATGCTTGGGGGTAAAGCCTTGATCTAGGGAACGTTTGAGAGAAGTTTCAAAGGGAATAATACTAAGTAAGCGATAGTTAAATAGTTGCTGAACCTCGTAAAGACTTTTGAGGGATTTATCCCTTGCCTCTATCAATAATAAATTAGCTAGACTCAGGACTCCGCCTAGAAACCCACCTAATAGTAGGTAAAGAAGGATGGAAGGATTGGCAGAATCAGTTGGAATCACTGCTGGCGAAATGATTCGAGCATTAACAGAACTTTGATTTTCAGCAACTCTAAGTTCTTCTTGCTTATTAATCAATGTTTCGTATGTTAACTGTGCAGTTTCTCGACGCCGCTTAAACTCATCGAGTCTTCGTTGTAATTGAGGTAAGGATTGAGCCTGTTGCTCGTAGGTTTTGAGAATCTGTTTGAGCTTAACGACTTGGTTACTAGCAGATGCAGATTTGGCCTTCAGATCAACGACTTTAGCAGTGGTGATCTGTTGCAACTCACCCGCTTGAATTAAAGTTGAACTTTGTGGAGGGCGCTGTCCCCGCACAGAAAGTTGTGCCCTTTGTCTAAGAATCTGTTGAAGCGAACGCTCACGCTCCAGCAAATCGATCATAACTGGGTGAGAGAGGTTTAGACTATTTTTAGAAACTGCAATCTTAGACTGGGTCTCTTGTAGTTCCCTTAGAACTTCTTGGACACCTTGTGATTGACTTAACTTAGTGGTCGATAACGCTTCCTTGGCCGTAATCCCAATTTGGTTTAACAAAGAATTTGCTTCATTATTGGCTTTGATTGCCTCTAGTTCTGCTTGAGTGATTTGTTCCTTAACTAGGGTAATACCATTCAAGATTGCTTGTTGTGACTGTTGTGAGTCCAAAAACTTATTTCGAGATTTAAAATTCTCTATGTTTAGTTCTGCATTTCTCAAATTGGCTTCAGCCTGGGGAATTTGCTTTTCAATAAATTGACGAGCAGATACCGTATCGTTTTGGTTGGTTTGAATATTATTCTGCAAATAGGCAGATAAAATGGCATCTACAACTCTTGCTGCCTGTCTTGGATCCTTATCTGGAAAGGAGACTCTCAATAAATCAGAAGATTGGATCTGCCTAACTTCTAAATTCTCTTGAATAATTTCTGGTGTGATTAACTCAGGACTATTTTTTTGAAGGTTACCAGCTTTTATAGCGAGTTCTAGAACTGGTATAGAACTAATAACTGCAGCTTCTGTCTCTAGAGGAATACTGTCTTGGTATAGCGGTTCCTTTTCGTTGATACCTTCACCAACACCTGTCAGGGAAGAAGTATTAGCTTTACGCTTAATTAAAATAGAGCCTTCAGAAAGGTAAACTTTCTCCTGATTGATGCCAGCAAATAAACCGCAAGTAGCTCCAGCTAAGACGATTAAGAATGAAGATAGCCATTTCCGCTTTAAAAGGATCCAAATTCTCTCAAATTCTATGTTAGACGGGGGATTCATTATGGTTCTTAGAATTAAAGTAATATTAACGGGGGATTTTTGTATTAGTCATAAAAATTGTTTAGCTCTGAAGAAGACCTAGACAAATACTGATAATTCTGGGAACTCATAGATCTTTGACGAGTATTGGATTGTTCAAAGTAGTCACGATTTTGGCTATGAATAATTCCAAGGCTCATAATGACCCAAGTGGGTTTGCGATGTTCCCAAGATAATGACATCGCTCCAATAAATAGAATAGAGAACACTACTATCCAGAGTCTAGAGAACCTTGCAGAGCATATTATTGCAATTAAAAATACGGTTAATAAGAGTAACAGGCCAATAAAACCAACTTCAAATAAACTAGATAGGAAAGTATTATGGGCAACATGGTCAGCTTCTACTGTGGTTTTGAACGCTCCACTACCTACCCCAAAGAGAGGTTCCTGCGAATAGTTGAATAATCCTTCTTTCCATATTTCTCCTCGCCCATTCATATCCCCAGAAGAGATTGAATCACCTGCGGTTGATAATCGGCTAAATGTTTCAGCAGGAATGATAAAAGGAAGAGCAAAAATACAAATCGTCCCCAAACCAAAGAAAAGGGCTTGGTGAACAAAAGTAAAATTCCGGATAGCTGAAACGATATAAAGCAAGCTAGGAGCTAGACTAATCATGGCTGTTCTAGATGCAGTCAGTAGAATTCCTGATATTGCAATCGGTATAAACAGGGTATTAGTAACTTTGAGAGGGTGGTTTGCTTTATTTTGATTGTCTGATACTAATAAGTACCAAGCCATCGGTATCCCTAAAGAAATAATGATGCCTAAGTCGTTGTCATCAAAATTTCCAGCAGCGAATCGCCCAAACTTGCCATGGTTGCCAGCTAGAAAATTGGAATAAGTACTAGCAACAGAGACATACACACCAAAAATATAAGCTTGCATAGCAGATCGACTTGCTGCTTCAGATTTAAGCCGGTCCCATAATATAAAAATTAGAATCCCAAGCTGAGTATAAGTATTAGCTCTCTCAAGAGTCTCAGGTAAGGAATGAGACCAAAATATACTGCCAATGCTCCAACTAAAGAAAAGACAAGCAGCAATATGGAAAGGGTGAGGCCAACGAATCTGTTTTTTTAAAATAAGATTGGCTGCCCAGGCTAAAAACAGCAGTAGACCCATAACCCTAGTAATTGTTCCCAAGCCAGGCAAAAATATAATTTGCTCAATCGGAACTGAGAAAATAAATAATAAGACGAGCCAATTAAGTATTTGCTTCATATAGATGCTAACTGGTTTTGATCAGGACTGAAATTACTGTGTGTTCAACCTCTAAAACCTTAATATACTTAGTTTTAAAACCTTTCATAATTAAAAAATGGACGAAGTTCGGGTAGAATATGATTCAATGACACCTGACTAATTTTAGATTAGAGTCTCCATGAAAACCAACAGTAAGTTATGAATTCATGATTAGTAGGAATTATTTTTATTCATACACATAAAATATTTTACACCAATAAATTTATATTTCTTGCAAATTAGTATGGAATATAAAGTAATTTTTTGTCATTAAAGCGAGCAAATGTCATTTAAAGTCATTTTAGTGGATATTGCCATCTTGTTTTTTATGGTGTATAACCAGGGGACGACTTAACTATCTAACCAAGGAATGTTATTTTAGCAAGAGTTTACCCTTTAGTAATGTCACTCACAAGATATCAATTGAGTTCGATATCTAGTAGTTGAAATTGTATGAAGCATTCAGGCTAAAATTGTAAGAGTGCTCTAAGAAGACGCTTCAGCTTTATATTTTTTTCATTAATTTAAACTCACTTTAATAAAGTTAATTTAGGAGAGGGGAAGCCTTTTTCTAGCTATTCATCAACGGAGAAACATTGCGCTTTTTTAGTGCTGGCGAGCTAGATAGACTCTCGTTAATTATTTTTATCTTCTAAATTTATGTATTCTCTAAATGTGGGTTCCCTGAGTTGAATTTATTAGTATATTTTAAAGGACACTTTAATCATATTTTCAATAACCATTTTTTATTTATAAAGAACAACCATCTATTTAGAGGGATAACTACAACCTTTGGGCTAAAGATTTCGTCTACGGGTTTAGGTTTATTGACCAATATATTGTTGGCAAGATTACTTGGCAAAGCAGGCTTGGGAATATATATCTATGCTTTAGCTTGGGTGAATTTGCTCGTCGTACCTTCGACATTAGGCTTTAGGAAATTAATGGTGCGAGAAGTTGCAGTTTGTAAGACAAAGTCACTCTGGGGCGAGTTTAATGGTCTTGTGAAATGGACGAATAGTTTTACCTTTTTTCTCTCCTGTGCCATTGCCTTGATTGTTTTTTTTGTATCTAGCGTGATTGGAGGTGAAACAAGTAAAACTATTCATTCAGCTTTAGCTATAGCTCTTTTTCTTTTGCCAATTAAATCATTAACAATTATTCGAGCATCGATCCTTCAAGGGCTTGATAAAATTGTTAAAAGTCAGCTTCCAGAGCTTTTGTTTGCACCTATCCTTTCATTGATTTTTATAGGTATAGCATATTTATTTTCTGGGATTAAGGTATCAGTTGACTTTATTCTAATTTTGAGAGTAACAGCATTTTATATCGCATTTTATATTGGCTCCCAGTGGTTGAAACAGTCACTCCCTTCTCTTGTGAAGCAGGCACAACCAAAATATTATCCGCAGAAATGGTTAAGCGCGGCTATTCCCTTGATGTTTCTAGAAGGGATGCGTACGATTCATCATCAAACTGATGCTCTGATGTTAGGGGCTATGCAAGGTCCAGAAGCTGTTGGACTTTACTCTGTTTTGAGTAAAGGAGTCATGCTGGTTGTTTTTATTCTAGGAGCAGTGGATACAGCTTTGTCACCTTTAATTGCTAAGTTATATACCCTTGGCGATATAAATAAACTTCAAAAAATTGTAACCAAATCATCTCGAATAGTATTTATTGTTTCTTCACTAATTACGCTCGTATTTCTTTTCTTTGGTCATTGGTTCTTGCTTTTGTTTGGCCAGGAATTTGTTGAAGGCAGAACTGCTTTGAATATTTTGTGTATTGGCAAGATGCTTGGAGCATTGACGACATCATCCACTTTTCTACTAACAATGACTGGTCACGAACGCCATGTAATGGTTAGTGCAATCGTTAGTTCAAGTCTAAATCTAGTTTTAAATTTCTTCTTTATCCCTAAGTGGGGAATAGAAGGGGCTGCATTAGCAACCACTATTTCAAATGTTTTCTTACATTACTGGAATGGTTTCTCTGTATGGAAAACAACTCACGTTAATCCTACACCTTTTGTTTTAGAAGCCAAATGAGTCTGTTAAAGAATTAGAGTAAGGAGTTAAAAAATAGTGAAAAATCCACAATATCCAACAACCAAGTTCTGTTTGCTCACAACTCAGCGAAGTGGATCGACTTGGCTAAATGAGTTATTGGGCAGTCATCCAGAAGTCAAGTTATTTTCCGGAGAAATATTTTTAGATAGACCCTCTACAAATAATATTGGATGGATTGACGATCCTGACTTCATGACATTTTATGATTATCGTAACAAATTAAAACTAGACCGTCCTTGGACTACATTTAATTATTTGGATGAAATTGATGATTATCCTGGAGATCATAAAGCCATTGGATTTCATCTCATGTATAATCAGTTGGCTGATTATCCAGAAATATTATTTAGACTAATAGTAGATGGCTATAAAATAATTCATCTGGAAAGACAGAACTATTTGGATACACTGATCTCTATGGCTAATATGAACCGGAGAAATATTGTCCACTCTAGGAACAATATGGATATTTCGGCTATCCATTTAGATATTGATGTCTTGTGGAAAAGTCTCTGTCGGCAGGAAGAGAAAATTGCTATTGTTAAAAGATTGATTCGTTTCCTACCAATAAAAAGCTTTAAGGTGACATATGAGTCTTTGCGGTGCGATAGAGAAAATCAATTGCATGATATTGCTCAGTTTTTAGGTGTTTCTGCAAGGGATATTAAGTTCCAGAGCAGTCTTAAAAAAATTAGTCAAGGTTCATATTCTAAAAAAATAAAGAACTTTGAGCAAGTTCGTCAAAAATTGCTAGGAACAAGATTTGAGGAATTTATCGGTGGATAAGCTACTCATTGATTTTTATACTGTGTTTTCCATAGAATTATAATGAGTTCATCAAAACAAAAGATTGCTTTTTTTATACCTTCACTTGCGGGTGGTGGAGCTGAGCGAATTTGGCTTATTCTTAGTAATGGACTCGCTGAACTTGGGTATGACGTTGATTTAGTACTATCAACAGCTCAAGGTCCCTATCTAGATCAAGTATCTACTAAAGTGCGTGTTGTCGATCTAAAATCATCTCGTACAATCTTGAGTCTGTTCTCTCTTGTAAAGTATCTCAAGTCTGAACAACCAAAGGTTTTATTTTCTGCTCTAAACCATGCAAATCTGATTGCCTTAATAGCTCAAAAAATATCAAATTCTTCTACCAAGATATTTGCTAGTGTTCATTGCTTTTTATCTCTAGATGTTCATAATTGTGCAAGAAAACGAGAGAGACTGATTCCTACTTTGATTCGATATATTTATCCATGGGCGAGTGGGATTATTGCAGTATCTCAAGGAGTTGCAGACGAGCTTATAAGTGTTACTCACTTACCTAAAGATTTAGTGAATGTAATTTATAACCCTGTCGTATCAGAGGATCTGCTTAAAAAGTCTAAGGACTCAGTGGAACATCCTTGGTTAGTAGATAAAGAAATACCTGTGATATTGGGAGTTGGTCGACTAATTCAACAAAAAGATTTTCCATGTCTAATTAAGGCATTTCATGAGTTACAAGAAATACGACCTTCTCGTCTGATTATTTTAGGGGAAGGTGAAGAACGGGTGAATTTAGAGTCTCTCATTGAAAAGCTAGGTCTAGAAGATAAAGTTGATCTACCTGGATTTGTCGCAAATCCTTATGCCTATATGGCGAAAGCAGATGTTTTTGTTTTGTCCTCAGCTTGGGAAGGATTACCTACAGTATTAATTGAAGCTCTTGCAACTGGAACACCTGTTGTATCTACAAATTGTAAAAGCGGTCCAGATGAAATTTTGGAAGATGGGAAAATTGGAAACCTCACTCCAGTTGGTAATATTTATGAATTAGCCAACTCAATTCATAAGATGTTGAAAGAACCAACAGAGTCAGAGTTATTACTACGTCGTTCAGGAGATTTTTCTCAAGAATCTATCTTGAATAAATACCTGCAATTAGTTTAGTTGAAACTATCTTATTGTTATTGTTTATCTTGTTGACTGATTTAGTATTGATTTGAATAATATGAATGAAGAAAATAAGAAAATAGTCTTTCTCATTACGTCTTTGGAGTATGGTGGTGCGCAGACACAACTTATTCCCTTAGCTTTCGAACTTAAGAAGCTTGGATGGGAGATTTTGGTGGTATCGATGCGAACTCCAGAAGCGTTTGTTGAGGATTTGAATAAAGCTGCTATATCAGTAGCCTCTTTGGACATGCCAAAAGGAATACCTGATCCAAGAGCCATACTAAAATTAGTAAGGATTTTAAAAGATTTTAAACCCCAAATTCTAAATTCACATATGTTTCATGCGAATCTATTGGCTCGCATTACTAGACTACTTGTAAAGGTTCCAGTGTTAATTTCAACAGCTCATAATGTAAACGAAAAGTCTTCCGCCCAGGACCAATTGGATAAAGCAAGTTGGTTCGAAATTGCATATCGATTAACAGATCCTTTAAGCAACCTCACTACAACGATTTGCCAAGCAGGTGTTGATAGATATGTGCATGTAAAGGCTGTACCTTCAGAGAAGATTCTTTTTATACCGAATAGTGTTGATACTCGTCGATTCTATCCAGATCGATCAGTACGTGAGTTGGTTCGTACTTCATTAGGAATAGAGAATCAATTTTGTTGGCTTGCAATCGGTAGATTGGAACTTCAAAAAGATTATCCGACAATGCTTTCGGCGTTCTCAATACTTGTAAATCAGTATCCTGATACGCAATTGTTGATTTGTGGGACTGGCTCTCTCCAAGATGAAATTGAAAACTTAGTATTCTCTTTGAAGTTAGAAAGAAATGTAAAGTTGTTAGGGGTTCGTAAAGATATTCCTCAGTTGATGAATTCAGTCGATGGTTATGTAATGTCCTCAGCTTGGGAAGGAATGCCTATTGTGCTGCTTGAGGCTTCTGCAACTGGATTACCAATAGTATCAACAAATGTAGGTGGAAATTCAGAAGTGGTAATACATGGTCAAAATGGATTTCTTGTACCGCCTCATGATGATAGAGCTTTGGCATTACAGATGAGTGAACTAATGGCTCTAACACCTAATCAACACAACAATATGAGCAAGGCAGGTACAAATCATATTCTCAATAAACACCAATTAGATAAACTTAGTAATCAGTGGAATAGCCTTTATGAAAAAACTTTTGAAGAAGTGACGAATTTATAGTGTAGCTACAGAGTTGAAAAGTAGTATTTATTAAGAATTTTTTTGAGATAAGGCCGTCCAATAGCAGAATTATATATTTTGTAGAATTTACTACTCCTTTGACTAACCTGCCAACTATGTCTAAGTAATGATTGGATAGTAAACCAATTGATTGCTTTTTTTTGTGCTAGCAAGTCACCATTAGAATAATCTTTAAAGTAACCTTCTATAAAACTATTGATTAAGATTCTCGGAACTTGATTAAAGGTAAAGGATTTCGTTCCCCAGTAAAGTAATTCAATGCCTGCGATAAATTTACCAACAGTATGAAGTTGAGGCTCTAGTTTTTTTGTCATGCATAAGTCTAGACAATATAGTTTGTGTTTGTTGATTAGAATGTCGCGGCAATCAAAGTCTGTTAATCCAACGGAGTACGTTAATTGCATAGGAGTAAACGAAGATTTTAGTCTATCTACAAGATCCTCATATAGATTATGGCAGTACTCATTGGGAGATGTAACTAATTTATTTTCAGTTTCCATGGCTAGATGAACTCTACGAAGCCATCTTCCAATGCGATATAATTCATCAGTTGAAGTTGACTTTCTTAAGGAATAATATAAATCTTCAGCATCTAGTTTGAAACTAACAATTGCATTCCACTTCTCAAGATAAGTTAAGATAGGCAGAGTATAAACTGATAAATCTTCTGATTTAATACTTTCTAAAAACCAAGAATATGATTGATACTCTCTTTGTCCTATCTCTCTGGAATTTTCATCTTTAGTCGATTCGTAAAGTGAATTTCCATCAATATTCTTGTATTTTAGGATTTTTACATATAGTTCTTGGCCATTAGAAAGTTTGTAAATTATCAAAAAACACGTATGCCGAATTTCTAATTCTGCAGAATCAATTACATTGACATTATTATCAACAAAAAAATTGAAGCTATTAATATCATGCCTTATTTCATTTATAACTGCATTATTATTCATTGTTGTCGAAGTAAGTATAAATGATCTTTTATTGAGCTATCTTTAATAGTCTTAACATGGCTAGAGAAAGAATATTAGTAATCATTCGTTTGAGTTATAAGTTTGTTGTTTTCTGACTAAATTTTAGTTTAATACAAATTTCAGAACTTGGTTTACTTAAAATGTATACTTGTATCTTAAAATTGGACATACAAGAATATTAATTTTGATTTTCTTGACAGAGTAGATTGACGCTAAATTATTAATTTTAATTATTTTTTGCCTTCAAATTAATTTTAGGTTAAAATAGGAATATCGTCAATATCTTGTCAGATTAAATTCGGTGTATTTATCTATGAAATAAATAATTTAATTATAAAGAGTATAAGTTTTCTACCTCTATATAGCGATCTGACGTGGGTTGTGAGAATTATATTCAATCTAAATGGATACTGGTAAAGATTTCAGCCTCTCTACATCTCACGATTGATTTCAGATTGCTATAGATAATACTTCTTTGCTTCTGCTATATCTTTCTAGGATCTAATCAGGAAATATTTCTTCTATTTTTTCTAGTTTTGCATGTTTTAGCTCTTGATCTTTGAGGATAATTACTTAGCATAAAAAATATTTTTGAGAGCTTTAAAATGCGAAGATAAATAATGCTTAGAGGAATTTTATTTAGATACTTATATCTTATGTTTTTAATTAATAATACTCAAATAAATTTGCAATTAAAACTAAGTAATAATCTTCACCATATGGTCTATTGTTTTGTCAATTATTTAACTGAGAAAATATGATCAATAAACCTATTTTACTTTATATAATACCTCTCTCTGTTATTGGTGGCACTCAGTCTCATTTGTGCCATTTGCTGGAAGGTTATGCCCATCAGTATGAAATCCATTTAGCTACTGGTGAAAAGGGCTATTTAACTGAGTTTGCAGAATCTAAAAATATTGATGTTCATATTTTACCAAACTTAATTCGGAGCATAGATTTTAGGTCAGACTTTAAGGCGACTAAAGAATTTATTGCTCTGATAAAAGAGTTGAAACCTTGTCTGATTCATGCTCATAATTCTAAAGCTGGTCTTGTGGGGAGAATAGCAGGTTATTTATGTGGTGTACCTACTATTTATACTGCACATGGTTGGCAATTTGCTTCAGGAACCCCCATCGTCCATAAATCATTGTCTTATATCAATGAAAAGCTTGGGGCAGCTTTATCCAGCAAGATCATTTGTGTTTCGGAAAGTGATAGAAAGTTAGCTTTACATTCCTCACTCACAGATTCAAGCAAATTGGTTACTATTCATTTAGGAATAGAAGATAGTTGCCCTATTACTGCCCAACCTGAGAAGCAACCTCCAAAAATTGTGATGGTAGCTCGATTTGATACTCAAAAAGATCACTTTACGCTTTTAAATGCTATTTCGAAATTAAGCCATTTAAAATTTTCTGTCGATTTGATTGGAAGCGGTCCTCTTCTGTCTGACTGTGTAGAAATGGCTACGAATTTAGATATAACCAATAAAGTTAACTTTTTAGGAAACCGCCATGATGTTCCTAAAATCTTATCTTCAGCTCAACTATTTGTTTTAAGTACTCATTATGAAGGATTACCCATCAGTATTTTAGAAGCAATGAGAGCAGGTTTACCTGTTATTGCTTCTAATGTTGATGGCATCCCTGAGGAAGTAATTGATGGAGAAACTGGATTACTGGTAAAAAGACAAGATATCGATGAGCTAGCTTTTACAATTGAGTTACTTGTGAGTTCTCCAAATATTCGTAAGAGTATGGGCGAACTGGGTCGGCAGACTTTTCAGAATGAGTTTTGTATTGATCGGATGCTCCAAGAAACTCAATCTTTATATGAACAGCTTCTAAGTACAGGACAAAAAAGATAACACCTCCCGGAACTCATCAGCTCTCTGGTCGAGATTGAGGACAATGACTCGTAAATGGTCAAAGCCATAACGAAAGACGAAATCGTAAAAAATTTGTAGTCTACCTGTACTTATGCTGCCCCTACCAAGGCAGAGAGTACAGGAGCTTGCCAGCCTTTCTCCCACTCATTACTGGTGATCATCCCTCTGATTTGCAATACATTGTGGGCTCCATCATGAGTCCATTGCATTTTCTTGGTTCGTTTAAAGCGGTCATTGATAATCGTATCAATATGAGATTCCGCAACTTGACTGGTGTAGCTTAGACCCTGTTGATCTCGTTCTTTATAATTCACCAGATAGACTTGATTATTCTCTAGATAGTTATATAACTTCTTCAGCTTTGAGCGTTTCTTTTCATTTGTAATGTTGGTCATTAGCAGTTCTAATTTTGGCAACGCCTCATCTGACTTACCATGCCACAATTTCCATTTCACTCCCTCCAATGTCTCTGTGAAAGCGTCATCCACTGCCCCCCTGACATTTTGAAATCGCATGGCAATATGAAACCAATCCAAAATACACAGAAGTTTTTTGCAGTGTGGAGCCAAGCTTAAAATCACTGACCAACACTTTTGTGCACCATCTGCTAAAGCGGTAACCCGTGTATTCTCCGTCATTCCCTGCTTACGAGCGGCATTGAGCGTATAGGTTTTCATTGTCGTTAGATCATCATCCTGGGCTGAGAGTGCACAGCTTTTAACCTTGATCTGACGATGATGGCTATCCACTTCAATAATTTTCTCTGGACGATAGGCCACTGCAGAGAGCGCTTCAAAGCTGCGCTTTTCTGGATCCTTAGTAGGGACATGGCCACCATCAATTTGGAGGATCACCTCTTGAGCACTGGCCGCTTTGGTTGTGGCTATCGGCTGAAGATGGGCTTGAGTTAATGTCGCACCCACTTCATTGGTGATGTGTTTGACCTGATTATGGTTATTAACTGAACGACGATGAACCGTCAGTTTCTCTAGGTTTGTCTGAGCTTTACGGAAGCTATACAACGCCCCTTGCTCACATTGCAATTTGGCTAAGTCTGGGTGGATAGGGGTGCCAAAGACTGATGATGTAGTCGGCGCACTCTGCCAATCACAATCAGGATTTTTACACTTATGCTTTTGGATGCCAATTTTATGGTCAGTAAAAACAGCATGGAACTTGGATTTAGTGAACCCTTTCTTCACAATTTTCTGACCACATCTTGGGCAAAGATAATAACCAGGGTCTATTAGTTTGGATTGCAAAGCTAAGAGGGAATTTTGTACTTTCTCAAGCAGAGAGATTTGTTCTTCATGTCGAAGTCCCAAGTCTAAAATAGATTCTGGTACTTCAATATCATAAACTTTGAGAGTATCTCGTTTTACAACCTCTTGAGAACTGACCGATACTTTCTCGGCAATTATTCGTAACTCGTATTCTACTCTCTCTATCCCAACTAGCCATCTTGCTAATGGGACTATGATCACTGTTTTATATAAGCTACAAATCAATTACGCTTCCCTTGCACATCGGTGTGCTTATCTCAATGGCTTAATTTGCATGCAAAGGTGACATGCTCCCGATTGGGTCGAACAGGCAGTAGATCCGTCGCAATATTTTCAAACAGATAAGCATACAACCGTTGACATGTATTATGTGTGGCTGTTACTAACAAAACCAGCATCTGATTAAAGTGTTGTCGAGCCCCTTGTAAAGAGAGTCGAGAGCGGTCATATTCTGCCCATGGGGCAGCCTATTCCATGAGACTTCTCAGTAAGTTGTAGCCTAGAAAATGAGCCCAAATGTCCTTGCGCACCGAGAGTGTTTAGACTTTTGTGTAAGCAGTAGCGTATTCAATAATTGAATCGTGTGGGAATAGAATAGCAAAATGTGACAATGCAGCCTTCCAATTTGCTATGGGTCTTGTCCATCTTTTCGAGTAAAGGTCAGATCCCCCCACTCATCGACCAATCAAATCGAGCACGCAGTAGCTCAACGACAAATTCATTGCTCTGAAACTGCTACCCATGTTTACAATAGATCCAGAGAAATTCTAATGTTGAGACCTTTGCCCATGCTAGTGAAGTCCACTACTCGTCACATCCATATTTACACTGCCCAAGTGGAAAATAACGAGCTGATTCCCAGTGAAAGTGTCTTAACTCTAGATGTTGACCCCGATAACGAGCTGGTTTGGAGTGAAGATGCCCTCCAGCGAGTGTATGCCAAGTTTGACGAACTCGTTGAAACCTTTTCAGGTGAAGATTTAACAGACTACAACCTCCGTCGTATCGGCTCAGATTTAGAACATTATGTGCGATCCCTCTTGCAAAAAGGCATTGTCGGTTATAACCTCAGCAGCCGTGTGCGTAACTTTAGTATGGGCCTGCCCCAGGTAATCGCATCAGAATCCAAGTAGAGGGTGGCGGTTTATCAAGACCACATTCAACTCACTACCCAAGAACATGGCAATATACAGGATCTAATGGATTAAGTTCATCAGGCGATCCGGATTCAGGTATTCAAGTGGGCATGGTGAATGTATTCAATGTCGACAGTACGGGGGGATCGGTGTCATAGAATTTGAGCCGGATCTCAAACAAGACTTACCAGCCCTTCTGAATCGCCCCCTGATTGATATTGGCCTTTGCCCCCAGGATCATCTTCTAGCCTCATTTCTCATATCTAAGCCGTGAATCCGCCCATTGGATTAAAGTTATGTGCCGACTGACTGGCCGTGAGCGCCGCCTGGGAGAAGAGCTGAAAAGCCTTCCGAATCTCATTATGGGAATTGCCCGGCGTCAAGATCCATTGTTCACGCACCCCCATCTCTCGAAACACCCGTTTAAAGTCCGTCTGTCCATCATCGATGCCCATTGCTGCAATAATATGGTCTTCCGTGCGCAGCATATCCTCGACCATTATCTTGACCTCCCGGACAGAACGCCGAGAATGGGCATCCGCTCCATCCGTAATAATCAGAGATACCGTCCGCACCGGCACCCCATTATCGATAAAAGCTTGGGCCTTCGCTAGAACCGTAGCCAGTAACACCAGAGTTTGGTCATAGAGCGGCGTTCCCAGATTCGGATCATAATTGTGTTGATCCATCCGCATCGCTTGGTCAACAGAACAGTAGGGATAGAGCACCGCCCCATTGAGATAGCGGTTGTGAACAAGAATATGGTCTTTCTGTGGGGACATGGCCAACGTATCCAGCACCGTATTATGTCCAGCCCGGACCACCGCCCCATGGCCGGCAAACCGAATCGAACCCGAATCATCCGGCATGATTGTCACCAGCACCACCTCACTAGCCATCACATCATCGACTGGCGTTCCCAGGCCAGCCTGGATCTGTGCCCCAATATCGACAATATTGAGGGCCTGCATCGATGCCTGTGAGAGTACCCCATCCGCTTGGGCTGATTGGAATAGTGCATTTAGATTCGGAACTTGAGACATAACATTCTCCTTAAAAAGTGAGGTGTATAGAGAGGAAGTGATTGACGCATTATTGAGAAAAGCCAGCAGACCCAGCAGACGCTGATCGAGCCATAGTTTAATCCGTCTAAGGATTGATGCCAGGCCAACCTGCGATCTCATCCGTAGAACGCACCAAATGCATGCCCGCTTGTTGAAACCGTAGAAATGCCTCATTGGCCTGCTCCGTAAAATCGACCACCCCTGGCACCACCACCGGCGAAGAACAATCTTCCAGCAGGTAAATTTTCTTCGCCAAGTCCGGGTCATGGGCTTGAATTTCCGTGAGTAAGTCATCGATAGTCCAGGCGACACAGTGACTCTTGGCCTGCCCAGCAATAATCACCACATCAAAATCCAACAGCTTTTGGATAAACCGGATATTCTTTTGGGCAATCGGCCGTCCCTTCGGATCATCGAGAACCTCCGGTCGGAGCACCGAGTAATTTTCTGTCAGAGGATTGCCCCCCTTGATTTCAAAATTGGTCTGACTATGGCGAGCCAGATTATGGAAAAAGCAGGCCTCCTCCACCGCCGCCACCAGGGCATGGCCAATGCCTCCCAACATCGAGTGATAGGGCCAAATAGTCAGGGGATATTTCCCCTTCTGGGAAAGGCGTTGGACATAGTGGCGGGCAAAATTCTGCAGAGCCATATAATTGCCCAGACTATAGGCCATTGCCGGATTCACCTTCCAGGCCCCCTGTTCCACCTCTGCCAAAGAAATCATCGTCAGGGGCGTGGGAGACTCGCCGCGATCATTCAGCCAAAAATCAGCATGGAAGATCTGCATCGCCGTATGAGTATCCATCGTCGGTGCAATTTCCGTAATCGTCCCCAAATTGCGGTAGATAAACTCACAAAGTCGGCGATTATCCTCCACTGCCCCCATCCCAGACGGTCCCCCCACAAACAGCTCAAAGTCGGGAATACAAAACGTATTTTGGACATCAATTGCCATCAGACAAATCCGCATTTTATCCTTCGCTGCTGGCTGCACCCCCTGTTGGCTTGCCCAGTCCCGGGCCTGTTGGACTCTGTCCTGGTAAGGGACCCGCCACACCTTCCCCACCCGTTGAGGGTCAAAGAAATTAGGAATGGGTAATTGCGTCAACATCATTTTAAAATCTCCTACAACTGCAATAACTGAATGGTTTGGGACCCTACCGTATAGAGTCCCTGGGGAGCCGCCAATACCTGATAGCCCGTCTGCACAAACGGCTCCGTTTCCGGGAATTGTCGCTGCAGGATCAATCGCCCTTGATCTACCTGCACCCGAGCAATGCCCTCATCCGTCGCCACCAGCAGGGCATCTTCCACCGCCCAATGGGGACAAATGGGCGATCTCCCTGCCGTCCATTCCCCCACATCGGCCTGAGCCACCACCTGACCCGTCGGTGCGATTACCCAACATTGCTGTTGAAGTACCCCTTGGTCCTGGATCGTCACGAAGAGCCATCCCAAAGATTGACTAAACGTGCAGTTGGCCGCCACTATCGTCCCCGCTCCCATGGACAACGACAGCCGATCATTTATCCCTGAGCGCTGGACATCGAAGACGAAAGCCCCGTTCAGCCGTCCGGCTCGATAAAAACCCAGTCCAAACCGAGGTCCCACCCAAAACTGGGTTTGTCCGGCCAATACCTCCCCCACCACTGAGTGGTCCCGCATTAACTGTCCTTGGCTCAACCAATAACAATGCCGATCATTCACCGCAACCTGGGGCCGACCTTGATAGCAATCCACCGAGATCCGCTCCGTATCTGCCGATAATCTCACCACCTGACCCTGCTGTGCGATCCAAGTAGTTTGACCCTGTAGATACCAGTCGGACTCAGGACTGAGATCGCCCGTGAGCATCACCGCTCCGTCTTCCCGCTTAAACTGCCCCTCCTCCCAGACCAACCACTGCAGATGCCCTGCTGTCAACGTAGCCGCCAAGATCACCCCATCCGTTTGTAAGACCGTCGTGACCTTAACCTGTCCCTGCTGAACGGGTGGAGCAACCCCTATAGATTGCACACAGCTGGGACAAGCAGATCGAGCATGTTCAACCCCACAGGACGGACAGGTTTGCCAGCGCAAATTTTCCAATAGCGATCGCGGAAATGCTCCCCGCCAATCCTGTTCAAACACCCGCTGAAAATGATCTAACAATGCTTCCGGTAAGCGATCGCACGGTAAAGCCGGCTTCGGATAGCGTACCTGGGGATGAAACACCGTTATCCGATGTAAGGGGCGAGCTGCCGCAGGCAATCTCTGAGCTGGATCAGACGGTCTATAAACACCACCATAAGGATTAACAAACAGCAGTGCCTGCATCAGCATTACCGTAAAGGCGTACCAATCTGACTCCCAGGAATAGGGTCGACATAAAATAGGCTGTGTTCCCTGCGGATCACACAGTAGTGGATCGACAAAGCGGGCTGTAAACACCGAACAGGGAAATGAACCAAACTGGAATGAATCGGCATCAATCAGAAATGCCTGGGTGCCCTGCACTAAAATATTTAGGTCATTAAAATCTCCAATCACCACATCTGCACAATGCAGCTTGGCCACCGTCTCGTGCAGATCCAGAAATAGATTGACCACCACCTGTGTGTCTATCGTCTGCCGAACCTGGCGATGGTCTCCGACCCGCCTGCGATGGTCCCCGACCCTCCTTCGGAGATCGCAATACCGTAACAGCACCTCCGCATTCGCCACCAGCGGCATCGTATAGCCTAAAATTCGCCGTCCGCCTTGATTCATCACCAACCCCTGTGGGGCAATCACCCGCTCAGGTAACGACTGGGGAAACTGCCGCAGCTTTTGCTGATGCAGCGCCAACCGCTCCCGTGCGCCCTGCTGAGCCTCAGCCATGCCCACAAAATCAGGATGACTGGGAGACTTAAATAGCTTCACCGCCGTGGTTCGATTGAGGCGATACACATCCGCTTCTCCCCCCTTCCCAATCGCTTGCTTAGGGCGTAGGCGAACTCGTTTTTGATTGATATAAACGTCCATAGAAATTTAGAAGTAGCATGAGCTTCGTATCGCAATACCAATTGACGATACGATCTTATAAAATACAGTATTGCCCTAAAACCTCTTCACAGAAAAGAGATTGAGCTTTTTGCTAGCGCACCTAAAATAAATCCGTATTGCAATACCGTATTGCTTTAAACTTGTTTGATCTCAAAAGTCTGTATAAACGTCGTGGCCACCTGCTGTAAGTCTGCATCGAGCCGTTTCCAAGTCTCCTGGGCAATCCTTTCTGGTACCCCACCATAAAACCCTTGAGCAATACCACCGGCAATACAGGCTTGGGTATCACTATCACCTCCAAGCGATACGGCATTGCGAATCGCATCTTCAAAATCTGTAGATTCTAGAAATGCCGTGATCGCCTGGGGTACCGACCCCTGACAGGAGCTATCAAACTGATACTGGGGTCGAATCTCTTCCAGGCTCAAACTCAAGTCATAGCCAAAGGTTGCTTCGATATAGGCTTTAATCTCCGCCTTAGACTGCCCCTGTCGCCCTAGGTAAATGGCTGCCGCAGTTGCCTGTGCTCCCTTAATCCCTTCTGGGTGATCATGGGTGACGGCTGCACTTCGCTTCGCTTCTCGCAATACCGTTTCTAAATCATCAAAGGCAAATCCAACAGCACTGACCCGCATGGCTGAACCATTCCCCCAACTGTGATACGGTTCCAAGCTGTCTGATGCCCCCCATTCTCGAAAGGTTCTGCCATAGCCAGCTTTGGGATAGCGCCGATAATAGTCCTTGATGCTATGGACATACTCCTTCTGATGGAGAATGGCATCCGCAACTGCGATGGCCGAAGGCCGGTCGGGGACCATCGTAAGTACCGTATCGTCTGTAAATTTCGATTTCTTACTAAATAATTCAAACTCTTTCCGTTTCATTCGTCGCCAATGGGGCTCAAAAACTGACCCAATCATGTCACCTGCGATCGCACCTAGCATCACTGCCTCCTTCTTCCGTCTCTTTCCGTCTAATACTGATTAACGTAGTGTCGTCCGGTAATAAACCTGGAATCTTCCGCACCTGCTGAGCATCCCAGTCCGGCTGTATCACCTCTCTATTGATTTGAGCGAGCCGTCGTCGCACCTGATCAGGATTCTGGAAATAGCGATCGCAACACCAGAACTGATTCAGTGGTCCCACAGGTTCCAACTTTCCAGGGAGATACTCTTCCGCTACATTCATTAAGTCCCCTACCCCATCGCTTCCAATCAGCACAGACTGCACCTGCTCAGTAGGTTGTTGAGCATAAATCTGGAGTTGAAATGGATCGGGGCCTTTCTCGGCTTCCCATAGCAAGCTGTATGCCAAATAGGGCGGAGCATTATTGGCAAATGGACCAATCTGATGAAGCTGCTCATTGATGGCAAATACCCCATCCCCTAGACCAAAAATCCAGGTTGTTTCTGGGGTTACTAAACACCCAGTCAGGGTGAATAAGAAGTAATCCAACAGCCCTTGTTCATCCGCTCCTAACGGCTCCTTTAAAGTCTGCATCTTCTCTAATAGGCGCTTTCTCAATGTCTGCCAAAACAGCTCGTCTTCTGGTCGTTCCTCTGCCACTAATTGAGCAAGAGTGTGCACCGTTAACTGAGCCCCTAGCTGCGCTCCGACTTCACTTTTAGGTCGACTCCCGCACCCATCACATACCACCGCAATGGTTGCTTGACCTGGTGTAAGAATGGCCCAAGCATCCTGATTATTCTGACTGACTCGTCGATGGTTCTGGCCCAAAATAGACCCAGCCGCGACTTCAAAATGCTGTTGCATTGCTCTATAGTGTAAAAGTGACACTAACTCAACTAAATCTATCATAGTGTCACTTTTACACGATGTCAAGATTGACCCTATCCTATGCCCTATACCTATGACTATCCGCGCCCTGGTCTTACCGTTGACTGTGTGGTGTTTGGCTTAGACGAACAGATTGATCTCAAAATCCTACTAATTCAGCGCCAGATTCCTCCCTTCCAGCATCAGTGGGCACTGCCTGGCGGCTTTGTGCAGATGGATGAATCTTTAGAAGAAGCGGCTCGCCGGGAACTACAGGAAGAAACGGGTGTTCAAGGTATCTTTCTAGAGCAGCTCTATACCTTTGGTGATTTGGGTCGAGATCCGCGCGATCGCATCATCTCCGTTGCCTACTACGCTTTAATCAACCTAATTGAATATCCCTTACAGGCCGCTACTGATGCTGAAGATGCAGCTTGGTATTCCCTTGGAAATTTACCATCCCTAGCCTTCGATCATGCTCAAATCTTGAAACAGGCTATCCACCGCTTGCAGAGCAAAGTTCGTTATGAACCGATTGGTTTTGAATTACTGCCGCAAAAATTTACGCTCACCCAAATCCAGCATCTCTATGAAACGGTTTTGGGTCATCCTTTAGATAAACGTAACTTCCGTAAGAAATTGCTAAAAATGGATCTCTTAATCTCTCTGGATGAGCGACAAATTGGAGTTGCCCATCGTGCTGCTAGGCTCTATCAGTTCGACCAAAGCAAATATGAGCTATTGAAGCAACAAGGATTTAACTTTGAAGTTTGAGATTAAAGCCTTTGAAAAAAAGCTGTGTAGTAGTCGATATATCTTGTACTCACGGTTCGCCCATTTTTGAAATGATCTTGTCTCGAAAAAGTAGACAGTGACCTTTACTCGAAAAAGTGGACAGGAGCAAGACATTCAATGGTTGAATGAATTCATTGTCGATTGGGTATTGTTGCATGAATACTCCCTTCCCACCAGGGCTATTTCATTCTAAAAACATCCATCAGTATGTCTAGTGATTGTTCACATCGTCGCTTTGCCTGAGCCATATTGGTGAATCCATATTCTCGATAAAGATTGAGTGATAGATTACGCGCTTGTACGAACAGGCCAATAAGGGGTGTGGTCCGAATCCTTGAAGCATCTTCACCTTGGGTGACATCGCGAACATAATGGACCTTGTTTTCTACTCCCCAATACCCCCGAATTCTTTGTGCCAAAGGTTCTACCTCCTCCAGGAGTGACGTGATGTAATAGCGAGTCTCTTGGGTATCGACAATCATGTCGTTATAGATTTCAGAGCGTTGTGATTCAACCCGAATGAGTGTTTTGAGACCTGGCCATTGTCGAATATTACTCAGGTCACGGCAGATACTAACGGTTCGCTTTTCAATGCGACCATGCCCTTTTCCCAGGGTTTCAACCGTTGATTCTGGCTTAAAATGTGCTTTCACATCAGTCAGTAATCCTTTCTGGTTGCCTTTGAGCGCCCCGAGATACTCATTGCCACTGTCAACAATGAGCTGTGCTGTTTTTTTGGGTGTTGATGGCATCAAAGGCAAAGACCACTCCTTTGAGAGCAAGCTGCTCAATCATTTCAGGCAAGGCCTTGATTTCATTGGTCTTCTGGTCAACTTCATAAGGGGGCAAGATTAAACCTCTCTCTACCACATAGCCTGTGACCATCATGATTGCGGGATGGGGCTGACAATAAGGATTGTCTGTTTCAGCTGAGGGGGCGACATGAAGGCTACAACCCAGCACAGACAAGCTCCATCGCTCTCATCCCCCGTTGATACTCAGGTAGCTTATTGGGAGAGAGTTTCATTAGCTCATCCACCAATCGAGCCAGAACTCCATCCCCCGTTATGGCCCACATATACGCAGATAGTCCAACTCGGAATGCACTATGCCGCTTGTTCAGTGAAGTGGTGGATTCGGGTCTAGTAATATAGCGCTGTAGTCCTTTTTGCTTGAGATTTTGCCCTTGCAGTGCCGCACTGGTATAGGCAATGGCAATCACAATAACGATAGCCACCAACCGTTCTTGCATGGCTTGAGAGCCTTCGAGACAATAGCCTCCTTTCTTGAAGTCCCGAAACATTTCTTCGATAGAGAAGCGTTTTTGGTAGCTGACGATAGCACTATTGAGGTCACAGAAGTTGGTGAGAATAAACCATGCTTCATCAGGTGCAAACCCCTGATACCGTCGTTTCCACTTGGCTGCCACATTGAAAGTTCCAAAGCCTTTAGCCTGAGTGACGCGCACATCATTGAGAAATAGCTTTTGACCTGGGACAAGGCCAAACTGTTGGAGTTGTTGAGTAAACTGCTGAGCCAGAGCCACTTCGGTATTGCGCTTGAGTCGCAGACAAAAGTAGACCTCTTGTTGGCCTAACCACTGCCCCAGCTTGACGGAACAAAACTCTCGGTCACCGAGGATGACCAGACGATAGGCTGATAAATGGCTGATAACTTTGCTTAAAACAGCGGTTTGCTCGTCATAGTTGCTGCTGCCCTTTTTGCAGAGGGCTTCACACCATACGGGAATAGCGCGATGTTGCCAGACCACGCTGACCACCAATAGATTAATCACTCCCCAACTCGTACGGTCGATGACGACATAAAGCTGGGAGCCTTGAGGATACTGCTGGCTCAGCCACAGCTTAACCAGCGGTAGCCCCAAAGCGTTTCAAGCTCAAGGGTCGGTAAGGATAAGAACCGTTGGATTTTTTTCGGCGACTGTCAAAAAGAATCGGCAGTGGCAGCCCTTCTGCTAGCGTCTCGATTTTGACGCAGCGAAGTGTTTGTAATAGATGAACGAGGATCTCTAGGAGAAGATACTGGGCAGGAGACAGTTGACGGCGTAAATGGGGTTGGTATAGTGGCAATATCATTGTCAATAAGGTGAGCTGGAGATACATCATTTGCAGCCCATCTTTTTTCTTATCTATCGGGTTATTGCACAAATAGCAAGGGGTTTACGACGCATGTCGCCCCTTCAGGACAAACACAGACCCTTCGTCCTCGTTTACCAGTGGTCAAAAAAGGGAAATCAAAAATACCTGCGAGTCCAATTGCTGCGTAGTTTGTAGCAACAGACGAAAATCTATCAATTTACTCACTCGCTAATATCGGGTGAGTAAATTGAGATGTCCAAAATGCTGTTGCAATTCATAGGCAAAAAATTAGATCTGAATCCATACATATCACGAAAGGAATATCGTGAGCTCATCGGGTCTATTCATCCATCTGTCCTTCCTTTTTTTCATTCCTTTTCTCCTTTTGTGTTTTGGGCTTAGATGTAGCGGTTGTTTCACTCGTTGTTTTATCCTCATCTGAACGGTCATTACTGATGTCCCCTTCTGGCTTCAGGGTCAGTTTACTGGTCAATTTCCTCATGGATTCTCCTCGAAGCGGGACCTTCATCGCATCATGAATAATCCGGTCAAGAATGGCATCAGCCAGGGTGGGATCTTGAATTTGTGAGTGCCATTGTTCGAGGGGCATTTGCGTGGCAAATAAACAGGAAGCTTTACGGAAACGCTCATCTAAGATATCGAGTATTTCTCTAGCCTCAAAGACAGACAGTGGATCTCTAAGCCATTCATCGAGCACGAGTAGATCGTAAGCCGCTAATTGTTTTCGGAGTTTGGGATAAGACCCATCTCCTTTGGCTAACTTCAACTCCAGAACCAGATCAGCGGTTTTGATATAGCGCACGCTATGGCCTTGTTTGCACAAATGATGGGCCAGTACAGCTGACAAGAAAGACTTTCCCACGCCCGTGGGACCAAGCAAAATCAATGACAGATTTTCTTGGAGCCAATGGCCTTGAGCAAATTCGAGAAACTGGATCTTTTTGAGCCCTCTGGGCACATCAAAATCCACTGCATCAAGGGTGGCGTGCACCGGCAGTCGAGCTTGCCGGAGTCGGCGCTGCATCCGTTGGTTTTGTCGTCGGATGTATTCACGCTCTACCATCAAAGCGAGTCGTTCATCGAACGATAGATCATGATAGGTGGGCAAGGCCTGCTGTTCTCGCCAAGCCTCCAAGAGTTCCGTAAGCTTCATGTGTTGCAGCTGGTCAATCATTGCTTGCATCGTTGTCTCCCCCTAAGTTGCTTGATAGTATTTGGACCCACGGACATTGGCATGGTGAAGAAGCACCACCTTATGCTCCTCATCCGGTAAGGGGTCAGATTCCAGTTTGTGTTGGAGCATGGACTTGAGATAGCGTTGACCCACCATCCCCATGGCATTCGCTCGCTTACAGGCCGCCTCCAATCGCTGAGCACCATGGGTTGTTCTTAGATGTTGCACCCCTTTCAAAGCACGAAACGCCTGTTCATCATGGGCTTTCTTCTCAAAGATATCTATCACTTGCTGCTTTGTCGCCGGTCCAACATTCTGGGCCCAAGCCAGGAAGGTCTCTCTCGATTGGGTTTTGTAAGCCAAATGCGCTGGTGGCATATGCCCCTCTTCAGTGGAATGCTGAAACGGCAAGCTAGAACGTTCATGTATCGCAATGCGCTGATGGTCATGGAAAATCTGCACCAAAGATTCCGTAATCTTGACGGATACTGATTTCCCCACATATTCATAAGGGACACTGTAATAGTGGCGGTTCACCTCAATGTGATAATCAAAACTCACTTTTGCGTTCTTAAATTCTCCAAACTCAAACACTTGACTGGGCAAGGGCCTGAGTTCTGGTTGGTCCACTTGCTCAAATAATTCTCGACGCGAGAGACCATAGGATTTCATGGTCCGATGATTGAGTTTCTCCAGCCCCACTGCGATAGCCTCATTGAGGTGTTTGAAACCTGACTGCCTGACAGATCTTTGCCTTCCCCTGCTCATAAAGCCTTGCACTGTAAAGAGCGGATGTGAGAGAACCAGATTTTGTTGTAGTATTTCTTTTGAGCTTTTTTAGACGCAAAACACGGTTGTGGATCATGGCAGAGCAAGGGGACTGGCATCAACAACTCCCGTCCTTTATGGACTACCCCCTTGAGCCACCGTAATCCAATTTTGAGATAACTAATGCCTCGCCGCCAATGTGGATCAACCTGTTGGCGCAGCCCTTTAATGTGAACAGCCATTCCTTGAGTCGTGCTGAATAGCAGTGCCACAGCAGCAACCAGATAAAGCCTCTCTAATGCATCAGCACAGCGAATTTTCGACTCTTCTAGCTCAAACACTCCAGACTTACTATCGAGAAATAATTCTTCGACCCGAAACCTCAAAGCGTATTGCCACAAGGTCTGTAGCGTGGGTGATTCATCTGTAATCACCGCCCATGGTTCTTTCACTCCTCGGATATTAGCCAACACCAGATTGCACCGATAGATGCCATCTTCCCAAAGACCGACATTGCGGTAGAGGAGGGCTTCGCCTTTGGATGGCCACAATTGTCGGACTTCTCTTGGACATTGACGTGGACCATGGAGAAGGACATCACAAGGGACACGCAGACAGTAATGCCAATGGCTCTGTTGTAACCAGCTCATCAGTTGATGGTTCGCAAACCCACGATCTGCTAACACCATGACATCTGGATGCTGCCGCAATAACCAACGGGCCTGGCGCAATAGCGGTTGATATTCCTCAAAAGCGACAGCTGCACTCTTGTGCTCTAATACTTTCCACAACAACGGTACTGCTCTGCCACAGCAGACGACGGATAGATGAATCATGCAATATTCATTCCATAACACCGTTGTATCCATTGCCAGGTATAGACGATGAGATTGCCAGTTCTTAAGGGCTAGCAGGACTAGAGGTACATATAGCTTGTTAATAAGCACTTAGCTAAAATTAATTACATAATCATCGCCATAGGTTTTCAAAACTCTTTCCACATATTCGACCAAAGATGACCACCCCCAGTAGGCACTCATTTCAATCCACTGATATTTCATGAATTGCCACAGACGCTCAATCAAATTTAGATGGGGAGAATAGCTTGGTAACTCAAACAAGGTAATTCCCCGTTCGGCCCACTCTGCCTTCATCTCATAGATTGCTTGGCTCGTATGGATAGGGGCTTGATCCATCACAATGACGGTGGGCAACTCCACGTCAGTAAAGAAGGTATCAATGCAATGACTGACAACCTCACTGGTGATGGTCTGTTCTGATGTATAAGCATGTAGCCCTTGTCGTCGACTCAAAAACCCCAGAACATTCAAGCGTTTACTTGAACGAGTCGGTATTTCCAGATAAGTCCCTATGGGTTGCCATCCGTAGGGAATACAGGGGACTAACGAAAAACCACTCTCATCCATAAAGAATAGGTGGATGTCTCCCTTCTCTTCTTGTTTCTTGAGATGTTCTAACTGCTGTTTTTTTCGAGGTAGTCGGCATATAAAGGCTGGCCTGATGTCCCTTGGCGAAAGCGATGCCAGCTCATATCCATCTGCTTCAAGACGCGTTTAACGGTGGCCTTTGACACGCGCACTGACCACTGCTGTTCAATCTGAGCTAGCACCCGATTGAGTTGGATGGGAGATGCCTGAGTCCACTCATAAATCTGCTGTTGTTGGTCGGGATTAAACATCGGTTTTCGACCTCGACCTGGGCGATTATAGAGTCCTGCAAAACCACGGTTATTCCAAGCCTTAAGCCAGTTGTACACGGTTTTAGGACTCACACTAAAAAGGGAGGCTAAGGTGTAGGGACTCACACCCTGGGCAGACAAAATGAGGCAATGGGCGCGTTGTCTGACCTGATGATGGCGACTACAGCGATAAATCCGATGCAATAAGCGTAAGCTTTCGGTGGAGATAGGACGGACAATTGACATCAAATCAATGGATGTAAAAAAGAGGACTCAGGTAGTTTACAACCTGGAAATTCTCTCAGTACAGGACAAAAACTTGAAAGCGTAGACAAAGATAGGGTTCCATGGAGATAACTACCCCTCACAATGAAACCCTATGAATCAGGTTACTCTTCTTCGTCAAACCTTGCAGCCCCACTTGCGATGGCATGGTGCTCGATTGAGCTTTGTCGCCTTATTTTTGATAGCTCTGTTTCGGGTAAAGACCGTCAACCTTTCAGAATTGGCGACAGGATTTAGAGGTAAAGCGACTCAAGACGCTCACTACAAACGCTTACAACGATTCTTCCGTAATTTTGAGCTAGATTACTACGACTTTGCCCATACCGTCGTGTCCTTGATGGATATCCCTGAACCTTGGGTCCTTAGTATTGACCGCACCCAATGGCAATTTGGTTCAGTCGTGTTCAATATCCTGACACTAGGAATTGTTCATGAGGGTGTAGCTTTTCCAGTGCTGTGGTGGATGCTAGATAAGAAGGGAAACTCTAATACTCAAGAACGCATAGAGCTCCTGGATGAATGGCAACAGTTGTTTCCCCAGCGACAGGTCCAGTGCTTGACGGCAGACCGAGAGTTTATGGGAGAACAGTGGTTTGAATATCTGCTCAAGCAAACTCGCATGCCTTTCCGAATTCGCATTCGTGAAAGTGACAAACTCTCCAAGGGGCGAACAGGTCTCAAAGGTAAGGTTGTTTTTGCCCATTTGAAACCCAACCAGACTCAGGTACTCAAGAATCGTCGATGCTTATGGGGCCATTGGGTTTATGTTGCTGCACTCAAGCTTGAGGATGGGAAGCTACTAATTGTTGCGACGGCTCATGCACCTAAAACTGCGATCTCTGATTATGCACATCGGTGGGGGATTGAAACCCTCTTTGGCATTTTCAAAACCCGTGGATTTTGTCTCGAATCTACCCATCTACAAGATGTAGAGCGGCTCAGTAAGTTATTCGCATTACTGACTTTGGCTCTGTGCTGGGCCTTTCGCACTGGACAATGGTTGCATCAACTCAAGCCTCTTAAGCTCAAGAAACATGGCAGGAGAACCAAAAGCATCTTTCGTTATGGCTTTGAGCATCTACGAGGCATTGTTCTCAATCTCGACCAGAGGGCAGATGAGTTCCGGGAGGTGTTACCGTTTTTGTCCTGTACTTAGGGAAATTCTATGTAATTAATTTTGTCCATCTGCTTATCAATGCGTTGATTGGCTATAAATCGTTGCCACCGACGCTCGACACTTTGGGCTTTTCTGGCTCGGCAGGGAACATAGGATTCCCAGGCAGATAAGCTTAAGCGTTCACTACAGATTAAGGCGCTTACCATCCAGCCCAGAGCAATGAGATGGCGCAAATCTCGATAATGGCTGTGTTGACGTAAAAAGGAAAACAGTTGACGATAAATTTGGGTGGGGCCTGACATTTGAATAACGCTGATTTGTGATTAAATCTAGCCTCACATGTCTCTCCACTCTTTTCTCATAAACTATGTAAATAAAGGCTTTGACCTACTTCTGTCAGGCAATCAGGTTTGAAACTGGTAAAGGTCTGATCTCGTAATGGAGCGAGAATATGACGTTCCACTTGCTGCACCGCATTCTCCACTTTGGGTTTATCCCGAGGGCATTTAGGACGAGCAGGCAGAATAATCACGTTGTAGTGTTCGGCAAAGTCTTGATAGCTCTGATTGATACCGGGCTCATAACGACACGGATCTGTGACCCCTGACTTGAGGTTGTCAGGGACGAACGCGACCGGCACTCCACCAAAGAAGGCCAAGGTCCGTTGATGAGATCCGAGCCAGTTCTTGATGGTTTGGCTTTTGGTCGCCTCTGCATAGGTGTAGTTACTCGCTCCACAGCAGGCGACAAACACTTGGGCTTGAGTGACCTCACCGGTTTTGGGATGGACCACCGGCACCGTCATACCGCAGTAGTCTACAAAGATTTTTCCGCTCCCTTGTGGGTCTGGCGCATAGACAGCGAATGCTGTTTTTTCCACTTACGGTATCGACGGCAAAAGCCACTATAGCTACAGTTCCAGTCTCCTCTCTCTTTACCTTCCATCCACAAAAGACACAAGGTGACCCCTTTGCGTTGCATCTCTCGATGCACATACTCGAAGTCAATCCCAGGCTTCTTACGGGAAGACTGACGCTGACCTTTCCCCAGCAGATGCTGGACATCACTATCACTCAATCGGCTTAACTGGTCATAACTGAGGGATTGACCCTGGGCACGATGCAGATAGTCTCGAACAGTGGAACGGGAGATTAGACAGCTACGGGCGATCTCAGATTTATTGTGACCGAGTTTATGTAAACGGATAATTTCGCGGAATTTACTCATGGACAGGGTTGCTCCTTGACGTTTATAGACCATTGCTGTCTCCATTCCTCTGGCTAATGCACAGAAGTTTAGAGGTTGGCCTGGTCTGGTTAGGGGAATGACCTGTCGAAATGATGGTTAGGGGGTGGCGAAGTTTATTGCCATTTGACCGGCGAGGTTGCCCTCCAAAGGGGTGGCGAAGTTTGTGAGAATATGCAGACTTTTTGTCCGCTTCCCAAAGCCATCGCCTGAGGGTGGTTTACTACTGTTACGACTATCCTTGTCAAGACGTTCTTCTAGTCGCTCTATCCGCTCGATAAGACGGGTGACTAGTTCAACAACCGCATCCTCACCTTGATGGTAGATTGCTCGAATATCAGATTCACTAATTTTCTGATCAGAGACTTTCTTGTTCAACGGAAGATCATGGATTGACTGCTGTTGTGCTTAAAACATAGCGCCAGAGAGAGTTATAACTTCATTCTCAACACAATGATTTAAGCCTGGGCAGTAACAAGTTATTTATAGAAAGAGTTTTAGGTGGCATGCTCTATAAGTATTTATTTGGTCTTATTGACATACAAATATGCATAGAGAGTTTAGAAAGATTGTTTTTAGATGCTATTTCCTATAGTAAAGAGCACATTCTCTGCGATAAATCTAACTTTAGGTGCAATAAATAGGTGCAATAAATAGGTGCAATAAATAGGTGCAATAAATAGGTGCAATAAATAGGTATGGTAATTAATAGTATTAATACTATTAATTACCATACCTATTTATTGCACCTATTTATTGCACCTATTTATTGCACCTATTTATTGCACCTATTTATTGCACCTAAAGTTAGATTTATCGCAGAGAATGTGCTCTTTACTATAGGAAATAGCATCTAAAAACAATCTTTCTAAACTCTCTATGCATATTTGTATGTCAATAAGACCAAATAAATACTTATAGAGCATGCCACCTAAAACTCTTTCTATAAATAACTTGTTACTGCCCAGGCTTAAATCATTGTGTTGAGAATGAAGTTATAACTCTCTCTGGCGCTATGTTTTAAGCACAACAGCAGTCAATCCATGATCTTCCGTTGAACAAGAAAGTCTCTGATCAGAAAATTAGTGAATCTGATATTCGAGCAATCTACCATCAAGGTGAGGATGCGGTTGTTGAACTAGTCACCCGTCTTATCGAGCGGATAGAGCGACTAGAAGAACGTCTTGACAAGGATAGTCGTAACAGTAGTAAACCACCCTCAGGCGATGGCTTTGGGAAGCGGACAAAAAGTCTGCATATTCTCACAAACTTCGCCACCCCTTTGGAGGGCAACCTCGCCGGTCAAATGGCAATAAACTTCGCCACCCCCTAACCATCATTTCGACAGGTCATTCCCCCTAACCAGACCAGGCCAACCTCTAAACTTCTGTGCATTAGCCAGAGGAATGGAGACAGCAATGGTCTATAAACGTCAAGGAGCAACCCTGTCCATGAGTAAATTCCGCGAAATTATCCGTTTACATAAACTCGGTCACAATAAATCTGAGATCGCCCGTAGCTGTCTAATCTCCCGTTCCACTGTTCGAGACTATCTGCATCGTGCCCAGGGTCAATCCCTCAGTTATGACCAGTTAAGCCGATTGAGTGATAGTGATGTCCAGCATCTGCTGGGGAAAGGTCAGCGTCAGTCTTCCCGTAAGAAGCCTGGGATTGACTTCGAGTATGTGCATCGAGAGATGCAACGCAAAGGGGTCACCTTGTGTCTTTTGTGGATGGAAGGTAAAGAGAGAGGAGACTGGAACTGTAGCTATAGTGGCTTTTGCCGTCGATACCGTAAGTGGAAAAAACAGCATTCGCTGTCTATGCGCCAGACCCACAAGGGAGCGGAAAAATCTTTGTAGACTACTGCGGTATGACGGTGCCGGTGGTCCATCCCAAAACCGGTGAGGTCACTCAAGCCCAAGTGTTTGTCGCCTGCTGTGGAGCGAGTAACTACACCTATGCAGAGGCGACCAAAAGCCAAACCATCAAGAACTGGCTCGGATCTCATCAACGGACCTTGGCCTTCTTTGGTGGAGTGCCGGTCGCGTTCGTCCCTGACAACCTCAAGTCAGGGGTCACAGATCCGTGTCGTTATGAGCCCGGTATCAATCAGAGCTATCAAGACTTTGCCGAACACTACAACGTGATTATTCTGCCTGCTCGTCCTAAATGCCCTCGGGATAAACCCAAAGTGGAGAATGCGGTGCAGCAAGTGGAACGTCATATTCTCGCTCCATTACGAGATCAGACCTTTACCAGTTTCAAACCTGATTGCCTGACAGAAGTAGGTCAAAGCCTTTATTTACATAGTTTATGAGAAAAGAGTGGAGAGACATGTGAGGCTAGATTTAATCACAAATCAGCGTTATTCAAATGTCAGGCCCCACCCAAATTTATCGTCAACTGTTTTCCTTTTTACGTCAACACAGCCATTATCGAGATTTGCGCCATCTCATTGCTCTGGGCTGGATGGTAAGCGCCTTAATCTGTAGTGAACGCTTAAGCTTATCTGCCTGGGAATCCTATGTTCCCTGCCGAGCCAGAAAAGCCCAAAGTGTCGAGCGTCGGTGGCAACGATTTATAGCCAATCAACGCATTGATAAGCAGATGGACAAAATTAATTACATAGAATTTCCCTAAGTACAGGACAAAAACGGTAACACCTCCCGGAACTCATCTGCCCTCTGGTCGAGATTGAGAACAATGCCTCGTAGATGCTCAAAGCCATAACGAAAGATGCTTTTGGTTCTCCTGCCATGTTTCTTGAGCTTAAGAGGCTTGAGTTGATGCAACCATTGTCCAGTGCGAAAGGCCCAGCACAGAGCCAAAGTCAGTAATGCGAATAACTTACTGAGCCGCTCTACATCTTGTAGATGGGTAGATTCGAGACAAAATCCACGGGTTTTGAAAATGCCAAAGAGGGTTTCAATCCCCCACCGATGTGCATAATCAGAGATCGCAGTTTTAGGTGCATGAGCCGTCGCAACAATTAGTAGCTTCCCATCCTCAAGCTTGAGTGCAGCAACATAAACCCAATGGCCCATAAGCATCGACGATTCTTGAGTACCTGAGTCTGGTTGGGTTTCAAATGGGCAAAAACAACCTTACCTTTGAGACCTGTTCGCCCCTTGGAGAGTTTGTCACTTTCACGAATGCGAATTCGGAAAGGCATGCGAGTTTGCTTGAGCAGATATTCAAACCACTGTTCTCCCATAAACTCTCGGTCTGCCGTCAAGCACTGGACCTGTCGCTGGGGAAACAACTGTTGCCATTCATCCAGGAGCTCTATGCGTTCTTGAGTATTAGAGTTTCCCTTCTTATCTAGCATCCACCACAGCACTGGAAAAGCTACACCCTCATGAACAATTCCTAGTGTCAGGATATTGAACACGACTGAACCAAATTGCCATTGGGTGCGGTCAATACTAAGGACCCAAGGTTCAGGGATATCCATCAAGGACACGACGGTATGGGCAAAGTCGTAGTAATCTAGCTCAAAATTACGGAAGAATCGTTGTAAGCGTTTGTAGTGAGCGTCTTGAGTCGCTTTACCTCTAAATCCTGTCGCCAATTCTGAAAGGTTGACGGTCTTTACCCGAAACAGAGCTATCAAAAATAAGGCGACAAAGCTCAATCGAGCACCATGCCATCGCAAGTGGGGCTGCAAGGTTTGACGAAGAAGAGTAACCTGATTCATAGGGTTTCATTGTGAGGGGTAGTTATCTCCATGGAACCCTATCTTTGTCTACGCTTTCAAGTTTTTGTCCTGTACTGAGAGAATTTCCAGGTTGTAAACTACCTGAGTCCTCTTTTTTACATCCATTGATTTGATGTCAATTGTCCGTCCTATCTCCACCGAAAGCTTACGCTTATTGCATCGGATTTATCGCTGTAGTCGCCATCATCAGGTCAGACAACGCGCCCATTGCCTCATTTTGTCTGCCCAGGGTGTGAGTCCCTACACCTTAGCCTCCCTTTTTAGTGTGAGTCCTAAAACCGTGTACAACTGGCTTAAGGCTTGGAATAACCGTGGTTTTGCAGGACTCTATAATCGCCCAGGTCGAGGTCGAAAACCGATGTTTAATCCCGACCAACAACAGCAGATTTATGAGTGGACTCAGGCATCTCCCATCCAACTCAATCGGGTGCTAGCTCAGATTGAACAGCAGTGGTCAGTGCGCGTGTCAAAGGCCACCGTTAAACGCGTCTTGAAGCAGATGGATATGAGCTGGCATCGCTTTCGCCAAGGGACATCAGGCCAGCCTTTATATGCCGACTACCTCGAAAAAAACAGCAGTTAGAACATCTCAAGAAACAAGAAGAGAAGGGAGACATCCACCTATTCTTTATGGATGAGAGTGGTTTTTCGTTAGTCCCCTGTATTCCCTACGGATGGCAACCCATAGGGACTTATCTGGAAATACCGACTCGTTCAAGTAAACGCTTGAATGTTCTGGGGTTTTTGAGTCGACGACAAGGGCTACATGCTTATACATCAGAACAGACCATCACCAGTGAGGTTGTCAGTCATTGCATTGATACCTTCTTTACTGACGTGGAGTTGCCCACCGTCATTGTGATGGATCAAGCCCCTATCCATACGAGCCAAGCAATCTATGAGATGAAGGCAGAGTGGGCCGAACGGGGAATTACCTTGTTTGAGTTACCAAGCTATTCTCCCCATCTAAATTTGATTGAGCGTCTGTGGCAATTCATGAAATATCAGTGGATTGAAATGAGTGCCTACTGGGGGTGGTCATCTTTGGTCGAATATGTGGAAAGAGTTTTGAAAACCTATGGCGATGATTATGTAATTAATTTTAGCTAAGTGCTTATTAACAAGCTATATGTACCTCTAGTCCTGCTAGCCCTTAAGAACTGGCAATCTCATCGTCTATACCTGGCAATGGATACAACGGTGTTATGGAATGAATATTGCATGATTCATCTATCCGTCGTCTGCTGTGGCAGAGCAGTACCGTTGTTGTGGAAAGTATTAGAGCACAAGAGTGCAGCTGTCGCTTTTGAGGAATATCAACCGCTATTGCGCCAGGCCCGTTGGTTATTGCGGCAGCATCCAGATGTCATGGTGTTAGCAGATCGTGGGTTTGCGAACCATCAACTGATGAGCTGGTTACAACAGAGCCATTGGCATTACTGTCTGCGTGTCCCTTGTGATGTCCTTCTCCATGGTCCACGTCAATGTCCAAGAGAAGTCCGACAATTGTGGCCATCCAAAGGCGAAGCCCTCCTCTACCGCAATGTCGGTCTTTGGGAAGATGGCATCTATCGGTGCAATCTGGTGTTGGCTAATATCCGAGGAGTGAAAGAACCATGGGCGGTGATTACAGATGAATCACCCACGCTACAGACCTTGTGGCAATACGCTTTGAGGTTTCGGGTCGAAGAATTATTTCTCGATAGTAAGTCTGGAGTGTTTGAGCTAGAAGAGTCGAAAATTCGCTGTGCTGATGCATTAGAGAGGCTTTATCTGGTTGCTGCTGTGGCACTGCTATTCAGCACGACTCAAGGAATGGCTGTTCACATTAAAGGGCTGCGCCAACAGGTTGATCCACATTGGCGGCGAGGCATTAGTTATCTCAAAATTGGATTACGGTGGCTCAAGGGGGTAGTCCATAAAGGACGGGAGTTGTTGATGCCAGTCCCCTTGCTCTGCCATGATCCACAACCGTGTTTTGCGTCTAAAAAAGCTCAAAAGAAATACTACAACAAAATCTGGTTCTCTCACATCCGCTCTTTACAGTGCAAGGCTTTATGAGCAGGGGAAGGCAAAGATCTGTCAGGCAGTCAGGTTTCAAACACCTCAATGAGGCTATCGCAGTGGGGCTGGAGAAACTCAATCATCGGACCATGAAATCCTATGGTCTCTCGCGTCGAGAATTATTTGAGCAAGTGGACCAACCAGAACTCAGGCCCTTGCCCAGTCAAGTGTTTGAGTTTGGAGAATTTAAGAACGCAAAAGTGAGTTTTGATTATCACATTGAGGTGAACCGCCACTATTACAGTGTCCCTTATGAATATGTGGGGAAATCAGTATCCGTCAAGATTACGGAATCTTTGGTGCAGATTTTCCATGACCATCAGCGCATTGCGATACATGAACGTTCTAGCTTGCCGTTTCAGCATTCCACTGAAGAGGGGCATATGCCACCAGCGCATTTGGCTTACAAAACCCAATCGAGAGAGACCTTCCTGGCTTGGGCCCAGAATGTTGGACCGGCGACAAAGCAGCAAGTGATAGATATCTTTGAGAAGAAAGCCCATGATGAACAGGCGTTTCGTGCTTTGAAAGGGGTGCAACATCTAAGAACAACCCATGGTGCTCAGCGATTGGAGGCGGCCTGTAAGCGAGCGAATGCCATGGGGATGGTGGGTCAACGCTATCTCAAGTCCATGCTCCAACACAAACTGGAATCTGACCCCTTACCGGATGAGGAGCATAAGGTGGTGCTTCTTCACCATGCCAATGTCCGTGGGTCCAAATACTATCAAGCAACTTAGGGGGAGACAACGATGCAAGCAATGATTGACCAGCTGCAACACATGAAGCTTACGGAACTCTTGGAGGCTTGGCGAGAACAGCAGGCCTTGCCCACCTATCATGATCTATCGTTCGATGAACGACTCGCTTTGATGGTAGAGCGTGAATACATCCGACGACAAAACCAACGGATGCAGCGCCGACTCCGGCAAGCTCGACTGCCGGTGCACGCCACCCTTGATGCAGTGGATTTTGATGTGCCCAGAGGGCTCAAAAAGATCCAGTTTCTCGAATTTGCTCAAGGCCATTGGCTCCAAGAAAATCTGTCATTGATTTTGCTTGGTCCCACGGGCGTGGGAAAGTCTTTCTTGTCAGCTGTACTGGCCCATCATTTGTGCAAACAAGGCCATAGCGTGCGCTATATCAAAACCGCTGATCTGGTTCTGGAGTTGAAGTTAGCCAAAGGAGATGGGTCTTATCCCAAACTCCGAAAACAATTAGCGGCTTACGATCTACTCGTGCTCGATGAATGGCTTAGAGATCCACTGTCTGTCTTTGAGGCTAGAGAAATACTCGATATCTTAGATGAGCGTTTCCGTAAAGCTTCCTGTTTATTTGCCACGCAAATGCCCCTCGAACAATGGCACTCACAAATTCAAGATCCCACCCTGGCTGATGCCATTCTTGACCGGATTATTCATGATGCGATGAAGGTCCCGCTTCGAGGAGAATCCATGAGGAAATTGACCAGTAAACTGACCCTGAAGCCAGAAGGGGACATCAGTAATGACCGTTCAGATGAGGATAAAACAACGAGTGAAACAACCGCTACATCTAAGCCCAAAACACAAAAGGAGAAAAGGAATGAAAAAAAGGAAGGACAGATGGATGAATAGACCCGATGAGCTCACGATATTCCTTTCGTGATATGTATGGATTCAGATCTAATTTTTTGCCTATGAATTGCA
Source organism: Acaryochloris marina S15 (assembly GCF_018336915.1). GTDB lineage: Bacteria > Cyanobacteriota > Cyanobacteriia > Thermosynechococcales > Thermosynechococcaceae > Acaryochloris > Acaryochloris marina_A. Next base: position 2,954,755 of record NZ_CP064923.1, read on the forward strand.
ACAGCATTTTGGACATCTCAATTTACTCACCCGATATTAGCGAGTGAGTAAATTGATAGATTTTCGTCTGTTGCTACAAACTACGCAGCAATTGGACTCGCAGGTATTTTTGATTTCCCTTTTTTGACCACTGGTAAACGAGGACGAAGGGTCTGTGTTTGTCCTGAAGGGGCGACATGCGTCGTAAACCCCTTGCTATTTGTGCAATAACCCGATAGATAAGAAAAAAGATGGGCTGCAAATGATGTATCTCCAGCTCACCTTATTGACAATGATATTGCCACTATACCAACCCCATTTACGCCGTCAACTGTCTCCTGCCCAGTATCTTCTCCTAGAGATCCTCGTTCATCTATTACAAACACTTCGCTGCGTCAAAATCGAGACGCTAGCAGAAGGGCTGCCACTGCCGATTCTTTTTGACAGTCGCCGAAAAAAATCCAACGGTTCTTATCCTTACCGACCCTTGAGCTTGAAACGCTTTGGGGCTACCGCTGGTTAAGCTGTGGCTGAGCCAGCAGTATCCTCAAGGCTCCCAGCTTTATGTCGTCATCGACCGTACGAGTTGGGGAGTGATTAATCTATTGGTGGTCAGCGTGGTCTGGCAACATCGCGCTATTCCCGTATGGTGTGAAGCCCTCTGCAAAAAGGGCAGCAGCAACTATGACGAGCAAACCGCTGTTTTAAGCAAAGTTATCAGCCATTTATCAGCCTATCGTCTGGTCATCCTCGGTGACCGAGAGTTTTGTTCCGTCAAGCTGGGGCAGTGGTTAGGCCAACAAGAGGTCTACTTTTGTCTGCGACTCAAGCGCAATACCGAAGTGGCTCTGGCTCAGCAGTTTACTCAACAACTCCAACAGTTTGGCCTTGTCCCAGGTCAAAAGCTATTTCTCAATGATGTGCGCGTCACTCAGGCTAAAGGCTTTGGAACTTTCAATGTGGCAGCCAAGTGGAAACGACGGTATCAGGGGTTTGCACCTGATGAAGCATGGTTTATTCTCACCAACTTCTGTGACCTCAATAGTGCTATCGTCAGCTACCAAAAACGCTTCTCTATCGAAGAAATGTTTCGGGACTTCAAGAAAGGAGGCTATTGTCTCGAAGGCTCTCAAGCCATGCAAGAACGGTTGGTGGCTATCGTTATTGTGATTGCCATTGCCTATACCAGTGCGGCACTGCAAGGGCAAAATCTCAAGCAAAAAGGACTACAGCGCTATATTACTAGACCCGAATCCACCACTTCACTGAACAAGCGGCATAGTGCATTCCGAGTTGGACTATCTGCGTATATGTGGGCCATAACGGGGGATGGAGTTCTGGCTCGATTGGTGGATGAGCTAATGAAACTCTCTCCCAATAAGCTACCTGAGTATCAACGGGGGATGAGAGCGATGGAGCTTGTCTGTGCTGGGTTGTAGCCTTCATGTCGCCCCCTCAGCTGAAACAGACAATCCTTATTGTCAGCCCCATCCCGCAATCATGATGGTCACAGGCTATGTGGTAGAGAGAGGTTTAATCTTGCCCCCTTATGAAGTTGACCAGAAGACCAATGAAATCAAGGCCTTGCCTGAAATGATTGAGCAGCTTGCTCTCAAAGGAGTGGTCTTTGCCTTTGATGCCATCAACACCCAAAAAAACAGCACAGCTCATTGTTGACAGTGGCAATGAGTATCTCGGGGCGCTCAAAGGCAACCAGAAAGGATTACTGACTGATGTGAAAGCACATTTTAAGCCAGAATCAACGGTTGAAACCCTGGGAAAAGGGCATGGTCGCATTGAAAAGCGAACCGTTAGTATCTGCCGTGACCTGAGTAATATTCGACAATGGCCAGGTCTCAAAACACTCATTCGGGTTGAATCACAACGCTCTGAAATCTATAACGACATGATTGTCGATACCCAAGAGACTCGCTATTACATCACGTCACTCCTGGAGGAGGTAGAACCTTTGGCACAAAGAATTCGGGGGTATTGGGGAGTAGAAAACAAGGTCCATTATGTTCGCGATGTCACCCAAGGTGAAGATGCTTCAAGGATTCGGACCACACCCCTTATTGGCCTGTTCGTACAAGCGCGTAATCTATCACTCAATCTTTATCGAGAATATGGATTCACCAATATGGCTCAGGCAAAGCGACGATGTGAACAATCACTAGACATACTGATGGATGTTTTTAGAATGAAATAGCCCTGGTGGGAAGGGAGTATTCATGCAACAATACCCAATCGACAATGAATTCATTCAACCATTGAATGTCTTGCTCCTGTCCACTTTTTCGAGTAAAGGTCACTGTCTACTTTTTCGAGACAAGATCATTTCAAAAATGGGCGAACCGTGAGTACAAGATATATCGACTACTACACAGCTTTTTTTCAAAGGCTTTAATCTCAAACTTCAAAGTTAAATCCTTGTTGCTTCAATAGCTCATATTTGCTTTGGTCGAACTGATAGAGCCTAGCAGCACGATGGGCAACTCCAATTTGTCGCTCATCCAGAGAGATTAAGAGATCCATTTTTAGCAATTTCTTACGGAAGTTACGTTTATCTAAAGGATGACCCAAAACCGTTTCATAGAGATGCTGGATTTGGGTGAGCGTAAATTTTTGCGGCAGTAATTCAAAACCAATCGGTTCATAACGAACTTTGCTCTGCAAGCGGTGGATAGCCTGTTTCAAGATTTGAGCATGATCGAAGGCTAGGGATGGTAAATTTCCAAGGGAATACCAAGCTGCATCTTCAGCATCAGTAGCGGCCTGTAAGGGATATTCAATTAGGTTGATTAAAGCGTAGTAGGCAACGGAGATGATGCGATCGCGCGGATCTCGACCCAAATCACCAAAGGTATAGAGCTGCTCTAGAAAGATACCTTGAACACCCGTTTCTTCCTGTAGTTCCCGGCGAGCCGCTTCTTCTAAAGATTCATCCATCTGCACAAAGCCGCCAGGCAGTGCCCACTGATGCTGGAAGGGAGGAATCTGGCGCTGAATTAGTAGGATTTTGAGATCAATCTGTTCGTCTAAGCCAAACACCACACAGTCAACGGTAAGACCAGGGCGCGGATAGTCATAGGTATAGGGCATAGGATAGGGTCAATCTTGACATCGTGTAAAAGTGACACTATGATAGATTTAGTTGAGTTAGTGTCACTTTTACACTATAGAGCAATGCAACAGCATTTTGAAGTCGCGGCTGGGTCTATTTTGGGCCAGAACCATCGACGAGTCAGTCAGAATAATCAGGATGCTTGGGCCATTCTTACACCAGGTCAAGCAACCATTGCGGTGGTATGTGATGGGTGCGGGAGTCGACCTAAAAGTGAAGTCGGAGCGCAGCTAGGGGCTCAGTTAACGGTGCACACTCTTGCTCAATTAGTGGCAGAGGAACGACCAGAAGACGAGCTGTTTTGGCAGACATTGAGAAAGCGCCTATTAGAGAAGATGCAGACTTTAAAGGAGCCGTTAGGAGCGGATGAACAAGGGCTGTTGGATTACTTCTTATTCACCCTGACTGGGTGTTTAGTAACCCCAGAAACAACCTGGATTTTTGGTCTAGGGGATGGGGTATTTGCCATCAATGAGCAGCTTCATCAGATTGGTCCATTTGCCAATAATGCTCCGCCCTATTTGGCATACAGCTTGCTATGGGAAGCCGAGAAAGGCCCCGATCCATTTCAACTCCAGATTTATGCTCAACAACCTACTGAGCAGGTGCAGTCTGTGCTGATTGGAAGCGATGGGGTAGGGGACTTAATGAATGTAGCGGAAGAGTATCTCCCTGGAAAGTTGGAACCTGTGGGACCACTGAATCAGTTCTGGTGTTGCGATCGCTATTTCCAGAATCCTGATCAGGTGCGACGACGGCTCGCTCAAATCAATAGAGAGGTGATACAGCCGGACTGGGATGCTCAGCAGGTGCGGAAGATTCCAGGTTTATTACCGGACGACACTACGTTAATCAGTATTAGACGGAAAGAGACGGAAGAAGGAGGCAGTGATGCTAGGTGCGATCGCAGGTGACATGATTGGGTCAGTTTTTGAGCCCCATTGGCGACGAATGAAACGGAAAGAGTTTGAATTATTTAGTAAGAAATCGAAATTTACAGACGATACGGTACTTACGATGGTCCCCGACCGGCCTTCGGCCATCGCAGTTGCGGATGCCATTCTCCATCAGAAGGAGTATGTCCATAGCATCAAGGACTATTATCGGCGCTATCCCAAAGCTGGCTATGGCAGAACCTTTCGAGAATGGGGGGCATCAGACAGCTTGGAACCGTATCACAGTTGGGGGAATGGTTCAGCCATGCGGGTCAGTGCTGTTGGATTTGCCTTTGATGATTTAGAAACGGTATTGCGAGAAGCGAAGCGAAGTGCAGCCGTCACCCATGATCACCCAGAAGGGATTAAGGGAGCACAGGCAACTGCGGCAGCCATTTACCTAGGGCGACAGGGGCAGTCTAAGGCGGAGATTAAAGCCTATATCGAAGCAACCTTTGGCTATGACTTGAGTTTGAGCCTGGAAGAGATTCGACCCCAGTATCAGTTTGATAGCTCCTGTCAGGGGTCGGTACCCCAGGCGATCACGGCATTTCTAGAATCTACAGATTTTGAAGATGCGATTCGCAATGCCGTATCGCTTGGAGGTGATAGTGATACCCAAGCCTGTATTGCCGGTGGTATTGCTCAAGGGTTTTATGGTGGGGTACCAGAAAGGATTGCCCAGGAGACTTGGAAACGGCTCGATGCAGACTTACAGCAGGTGGCCACGACGTTTATACAGACTTTTGAGATCAAACAAGTTTAAAGCAATACGGTATTGCAATACGGATTTATTTTAGGTGCGCTAGCAAAAAGCTCAATCTCTTTTCTGTGAAGAGGTTTTAGGGCAATACTGTATTTTATAAGATCGTATCGTCAATTGGTATTGCGATACGAAGCTCATGCTACTTCTAAATTTCTATGGACGTTTATATCAATCAAAAACGAGTTCGCCTACGCCCTAAGCAAGCGATTGGGAAGGGGGGAGAAGCGGATGTGTATCGCCTCAATCGAACCACGGCGGTGAAGCTATTTAAGTCTCCCAGTCATCCTGATTTTGTGGGCATGGCTGAGGCTCAGCAGGGCGCACGGGAGCGGTTGGCGCTGCATCAGCAAAAGCTGCGGCAGTTTCCCCAGTCGTTACCTGAGCGGGTGATTGCCCCACAGGGGTTGGTGATGAATCAAGGCGGACGGCGAATTTTAGGCTATACGATGCCGCTGGTGGCGAATGCGGAGGTGCTGTTACGGTATTGCGATCTCCGAAGGAGGGTCGGGGACCATCGCAGGCGGGTCGGAGACCATCGCCAGGTTCGGCAGACGATAGACACACAGGTGGTGGTCAATCTATTTCTGGATCTGCACGAGACGGTGGCCAAGCTGCATTGTGCAGATGTGGTGATTGGAGATTTTAATGACCTAAATATTTTAGTGCAGGGCACCCAGGCATTTCTGATTGATGCCGATTCATTCCAGTTTGGTTCATTTCCCTGTTCGGTGTTTACAGCCCGCTTTGTCGATCCACTACTGTGTGATCCGCAGGGAACACAGCCTATTTTATGTCGACCCTATTCCTGGGAGTCAGATTGGTACGCCTTTACGGTAATGCTGATGCAGGCACTGCTGTTTGTTAATCCTTATGGTGGTGTTTATAGACCGTCTGATCCAGCTCAGAGATTGCCTGCGGCAGCTCGCCCCTTACATCGGATAACGGTGTTTCATCCCCAGGTACGCTATCCGAAGCCGGCTTTACCGTGCGATCGCTTACCGGAAGCATTGTTAGATCATTTTCAGCGGGTGTTTGAACAGGATTGGCGGGGAGCATTTCCGCGATCGCTATTGGAAAATTTGCGCTGGCAAACCTGTCCGTCCTGTGGGGTTGAACATGCTCGATCTGCTTGTCCCAGCTGTGTGCAATCTATAGGGGTTGCTCCACCCGTTCAGCAGGGACAGGTTAAGGTCACGACGGTCTTACAAACGGATGGGGTGATCTTGGCGGCTACGTTGACAGCAGGGCATCTGCAGTGGTTGGTCTGGGAGGAGGGGCAGTTTAAGCGGGAAGACGGAGCGGTGATGCTCACGGGCGATCTCAGTCCTGAGTCCGACTGGTATCTACAGGGTCAAACTACTTGGATCGCACAGCAGGGTCAGGTGGTGAGATTATCGGCAGATACGGAGCGGATCTCGGTGGATTGCTATCAAGGTCGGCCCCAGGTTGCGGTGAATGATCGGCATTGTTATTGGTTGAGCCAAGGACAGTTAATGCGGGACCACTCAGTGGTGGGGGAGGTATTGGCCGGACAAACCCAGTTTTGGGTGGGACCTCGGTTTGGACTGGGTTTTTATCGAGCCGGACGGCTGAACGGGGCTTTCGTCTTCGATGTCCAGCGCTCAGGGATAAATGATCGGCTGTCGTTGTCCATGGGAGCGGGGACGATAGTGGCGGCCAACTGCACGTTTAGTCAATCTTTGGGATGGCTCTTCGTGACGATCCAGGACCAAGGGGTACTTCAACAGCAATGTTGGGTAATCGCACCGACGGGTCAGGTGGTGGCTCAGGCCGATGTGGGGGAATGGACGGCAGGGAGATCGCCCATTTGTCCCCATTGGGCGGTGGAAGATGCCCTGCTGGTGGCGACGGATGAGGGCATTGCTCGGGTGCAGGTAGATCAAGGGCGATTGATCCTGCAGCGACAATTCCCGGAAACGGAGCCGTTTGTGCAGACGGGCTATCAGGTATTGGCGGCTCCCCAGGGACTCTATACGGTAGGGTCCCAAACCATTCAGTTATTGCAGTTGTAGGAGATTTTAAAATGATGTTGACGCAATTACCCATTCCTAATTTCTTTGACCCTCAACGGGTGGGGAAGGTGTGGCGGGTCCCTTACCAGGACAGAGTCCAACAGGCCCGGGACTGGGCAAGCCAACAGGGGGTGCAGCCAGCAGCGAAGGATAAAATGCGGATTTGTCTGATGGCAATTGATGTCCAAAATACGTTTTGTATTCCCGACTTTGAGCTGTTTGTGGGGGGACCGTCTGGGATGGGGGCAGTGGAGGATAATCGCCGACTTTGTGAGTTTATCTACCGCAATTTGGGGACGATTACGGAAATTGCACCGACGATGGATACTCATACGGCGATGCAGATCTTCCATGCTGATTTTTGGCTGAATGATCGCGGCGAGTCTCCCACGCCCCTGACGATGATTTCTTTGGCAGAGGTGGAACAGGGGGCCTGGAAGGTGAATCCGGCAATGGCCTATAGTCTGGGCAATTATATGGCTCTGCAGAATTTTGCCCGCCACTATGTCCAACGCCTTTCCCAGAAGGGGAAATATCCCCTGACTATTTGGCCCTATCACTCGATGTTGGGAGGCATTGGCCATGCCCTGGTGGCGGCGGTGGAGGAGGCCTGCTTTTTCCATAATCTGGCTCGCCATAGTCAGACCAATTTTGAAATCAAGGGGGGCAATCCTCTGACAGAAAATTACTCGGTGCTCCGACCGGAGGTTCTCGATGATCCGAAGGGACGGCCGATTGCCCAAAAGAATATCCGGTTTATCCAAAAGCTGTTGGATTTTGATGTGGTGATTATTGCTGGGCAGGCCAAGAGTCACTGTGTCGCCTGGACTATCGATGACTTACTCACGGAAATTCAAGCCCATGACCCGGACTTGGCGAAGAAAATTTACCTGCTGGAAGATTGTTCTTCGCCGGTGGTGGTGCCAGGGGTGGTCGATTTTACGGAGCAGGCCAATGAGGCATTTCTACGGTTTCAACAAGCGGGCATGCATTTGGTGCGTTCTACGGATGAGATCGCAGGTTGGCCTGGCATCAATCCTTAGACGGATTAAACTATGGCTCGATCAGCGTCTGCTGGGTCTGCTGGCTTTTCTCAATAATGCGTCAATCACTTCCTCTCTATACACCTCACTTTTTAAGGAGAATGTTATGTCTCAAGTTCCGAATCTAAATGCACTATTCCAATCAGCCCAAGCGGATGGGGTACTCTCACAGGCATCGATGCAGGCCCTCAATATTGTCGATATTGGGGCACAGATCCAGGCTGGCCTGGGAACGCCAGTCGATGATGTGATGGCTAGTGAGGTGGTGCTGGTGACAATCATGCCGGATGATTCGGGTTCGATTCGGTTTGCCGGCCATGGGGCGGTGGTCCGGGCTGGACATAATACGGTGCTGGATACGTTGGCCATGTCCCCACAGAAAGACCATATTCTTGTTCACAACCGCTATCTCAATGGGGCGGTGCTCTATCCCTACTGTTCTGTTGACCAAGCGATGCGGATGGATCAACACAATTATGATCCGAATCTGGGAACGCCGCTCTATGACCAAACTCTGGTGTTACTGGCTACGGTTCTAGCGAAGGCCCAAGCTTTTATCGATAATGGGGTGCCGGTGCGGACGGTATCTCTGATTATTACGGATGGAGCGGATGCCCATTCTCGGCGTTCTGTCCGGGAGGTCAAGATAATGGTCGAGGATATGCTGCGCACGGAAGACCATATTATTGCAGCAATGGGCATCGATGATGGACAGACGGACTTTAAACGGGTGTTTCGAGAGATGGGGGTGCGTGAACAATGGATCTTGACGCCGGGCAATTCCCATAATGAGATTCGGAAGGCTTTTCAGCTCTTCTCCCAGGCGGCGCTCACGGCCAGTCAGTCGGCACATAACTTTAATCCAATGGGCGGATTCACGGCTTAGATATGAGAAATGAGGCTAGAAGATGATCCTGGGGGCAAAGGCCAATATCAATCAGGGGGCGATTCAGAGGTTATGGCAGGCTTTAATGCACAAACCAAATCATGACGAGTAATGATGCCTATCAAACATTGATCTTTATCAACCACAGGTAAACGGTTAATCTTCTTAGTCAACATCAAGTTGGCCGCAGACGTCAAAGGCATATCAGGCTGAGTTGTGATCGGCTGGTTTGTCATCACATCTTGAACCAACATCCCAAATGCTTTTTGCATATGCTGATGGAATTGCTTCGGTGACTCAAAATAAATCACGCTTCCAAGCAATGTCATATATAGAGGAGGTTTCATAGGAGATTCTCTAACCAACAAATCACCTTCAGAAATAATGCCAACAACATGATTTACATCATCAACAACTGGCAAACCACTAATTCGGTGGTCTTCTAACAGCTTAATTACCGTCTCTAAAGAATCTGTGGGAGAGATAGCAATAGGATCTGGGGTCATAAAGTCTTTGACCACGGGACGAGAAATAGCCATTAGCTCACCTATTTGATGTGTTAATTGCTCAGTCTGAAGCGATACTATTCTATAAATTAGTGAGTGGGAACTCTAGCTTTAACAAACCCCCAATCAGGACGTAAATGCCTGGCGCCTCTTTGGTAGATGTGATGAATCGGTTGATTCGGATCAGGAGTATTGAAATGAATCAAACAGCGTATACAAAAATCCAAATCACTTTCTACATACATTTGCTGCACATCTAGCAGGGGGACAGTATCCCAGTTGGGACGCTGACGAGCAATTGCTGCAGGGAAAACGGCATCTAAATCCCGAGTAACAGAAAACGTTACGCTAATAATCTCATTCACATCCAGAGAATTTTCTGACTCAATGGCCAACATGAGCTCAGTAACGACTTCCCGTATTGCGGCAACGGAATTCTCAGAAGCAGTCGTTGCCCCACGAATTGCTCGTACTTTCCATGACACAGAATTATCCTCCATAGCTAAATCATGCCTCAGGATTTAAGAAAACCTGCGCCATGTTAGCAAACTTGACATCTTCAGGGAATTGACCCACATCACAGAAAATCTACGGTTCCCCACCTTACCTGTTTATTGAAACATGTAAGGCTCATTAAAGCTAAATTGAATTGCGATATCAATTCAACTCTAACCCTCTGAGGGACACCATATTTAAGGTCGATAGAGCCACAAGGGTAAACCATTCGTTGCTATCTCAAAATTTACCCAATTAAGAACTTGGGGAGGTACAGACAACGAAGATTGCCGGCTACCGGGTAGCAACTTACTCCAAAAAGATTTTTCTTCCTCGATGGTGTTACATTTAGCTTTTTCAGGATCGAGACCTGCCAGTTCAGCAGCCCAACACCGGGCATCTTCTTCCGTTCCCAATCGATCCACTAGGCCTAGTTCAAGGGCTTGTTGTCCCGTGAATACGCGCCCATCAGCAAACTGCTTGACAGCATCCACTTCTAAGTTGCGCCCTTCTGCCACAATCTCCACAAATTGAGAGTAGCTGCTATCAATCAGATCTTGGAGAATTTGCCTCTCCGGCTCGGTTAACTCTCGATCAAAGGCTAAAATATCTTTGTAGGGGCCAGACTTGATGACTTTGAAGGAAACGCCCACCTTGTCTAAAAGGCGTTCCAGGTTATTTCCTCGGAGAATCACCCCAATACTGCCAGTTATAGTGCCTGGGTTAGCCATGATGTATTCAGCCCCCATGCCAATATAAACTCCGCCAGAAGCAGAAATATTGCCAAAGCTCGCAACAATCTTGACCTTTTCCCGCAGTTTAATTAGGGCACTATAAATTTCATGGGAGTCAACGACCGTTCCTCCTGGACTATCGATGCGGAGGAGAAGCACTGGATAGCCTTTCTCTTCAATGGTTTTGAGGGCTTCCAATACATGCTTTCGGGTTGCTCCTGCGATCGCACCTTTTATTTCTAAACGGGCTATTTGTTTGCGGGCACCTTTAAACGGCCAAATCATGGGCAATATTTATCACTGATTGTTTTCAACGCTATTGGGAACAGAAAGTTGAAAATGATCGGTCTATGCGTATCACTCCAGGCCTAGCCGATTGTGAATGCATGCCGTCCATTCAATCGCCATCAAGGTTCCCAAAGCCTGTATTGTAACTTGGTCATCTCTACAATGCTCACATCGGATAACCGCCCAACTAAATTGTGAACACCGAAGCATACATCTTATAATCAAAGCAAAGGTTACAAAAAGTTTAAGTTTCTCAGACTAGATTTACGTAGGTCTGCGGCTTTTGTGGCTTTCTTTCATGCTTGGTGCTTTGAGACCAGCGTAACTAAAGCCTATTTTTCTTTTCGATCCTTGCTACGGATAATTATGCAATTTAGTCTGCCAGACTCCCAACGCTTTCCCAATCGTCTGACCCTGATCGCACCTTTCTTCCTATGGGGAACGGCGATGGTTGCAATGAAGGGAGTTTTAGCCCACACCACTCCCCTTTTTATGGGTGGCTTGCGCATTGCACCCGCAGGGCTGCTGGTCATCGGAGTAGCCCTGCTACTGGGTAAAGCTCAACCCAAGGGATGGCGGGCTTGGCTATGGATATCGCTTTTTGCCCTAGTCGATGTCACCTTATTCCAAGGTTTTCTGGCATTAGGACTATCCCATACCTCTGCGGGGCTTGGATCTGTGATGATCGATTCACAACCCCTCGTGGTGGCCTTGCTGGCACTGATCCTCTACGGGGAGCGAATTGGGCTTTGGGGATGGATAGGATTAGGCATTGGTGTGGGCGGGATTAGCTGTATTGGGTTGCCGGACGAATGGATTTTGCAGTTGGGGTCTGGGGAATGGCTGCAACAGGACTGGCAGCAGTTTCTAAGTTGGCCATACCTCAATCAACTCACCCAAAGTGGAGAGTTTCTGATGCTGCTCGCGGCGTTATCCATGGCAGTGGGTACTGTGATGATCCGTCAAGTTTGCCGCTATGCCGACCCCATCAGTGCAACCGGTTGGCATATGGTCATTGGGGGGCTTCCCCTGTTTTTAGGATCTGGACTCTGGGAATCTGAGCAATGGGTCCATCTAACCCATATGGATTGGCTATCCATTAGCTATGCTGCTGTTTTTGGCAGTGCGATTGCCTATGGCCTCTTTTTCTACTTTGCGTCCAAAGGCAACTTAACTAGCCTCAGTTCCCTAACATTTTTGACGCCAGTCTTTGCCCTGATCTTTGGCAACCTGTTTTTGTCAGAAGTCCTCAGCCCAGTCCAAACCTTTGGCGTCTGCCTCACTCTCGTCAGTATTTATTTTGTTAACCAAAGAGAGCAGCTACCCACCCTGGGAGAGCTTTTGTCATCTCTAGAACTTCGGGTGTTGGGCACCAAAAAATCTAAGGTTGCTGAGATTACAGTTCGAGTAGATGCCAAAACTACCGCTAAATAACAGGAATTCACCTTCTATTCACCGGGACTAGGATTTGGCAGGGCACTATTCAACAGCACCCCCATCAAGCTGGAAAGCCCAATGCCTTCCAAGGAAAACTGGCCGATTGCTAGGCTCATATTCCCAGCCCCCAGCACTAGAATCACCCCCACAATAATCATGTTTCGCGACTGCAGCAGGTTACTACCAGACTGCACCAAGCTGTTGATTCCCACTACGACAATGGTGCCGAACAGCACGACCAACACCCCTCCCATTACGGGTGGGGGAATGGTCCTCAACAAAGCGCCTAATTTACCGGAGAAGGACAGCATAACGGCAATGAGGGCTGCCCAAGTCATAATGCCAGGGTTAAAGGCGCGGGTCAGAGCGACTGCACCGGTTACTTCTGAGTAGGTGGTATTGGGAGGGCCCCCCAACATCGCTGCGATGGAGGTGGCTACACCATCCCCCAATAAGGTGCGGTGTAATCCTGGGTCACGCAGTAAAGGGTCGCCGGTGACTGAGCTAATCACGAGAATATCGCCAATATGTTCGATGGCCGGGGCAATGGCAACGGGGATGAAGAATGCGATCGCAGGCCAATGCAGAGTCGGTGAGGTAAAGTGAGGCAACATAAACCAAGGAGCCGCCAAAACCGGGGCGAAATCAACAATTCCTAACAGCAGAGCACCGACATATCCCACACTAATCCCCATCAAAATCGGCACCAATTGAAACGTTCCTCGGGCCAACAGAGCCGCTACAATCGTTGTAAATAATGCCAAAGCAGCCAGGAACTGTGCCGTTCCCACACCATAATTAGAGCCTGCCTCGGACGCCATTTGAATGGCAATGGGTGCCAAAGAAAGGCCAATCACCATGATCACAGGCCCTGTCACGATGGGTGGTAGCACTTTTAAGATCGGGTCTGGGCCCCGCCACAAAACCAACAAGCTCAAAAGCATGTACAACAATCCAGCCGCTGCCAAACCCGACATCGTTGCAGCCAAGCCAAACTGCTGAATACCAGCTGTAATCGGCGCAATAAAGGCAAAGGAAGAGGCCAAAAAAGCAGGGACCTTCCCTTTGGTAATCAGTTGAAAGACCAGGGTTCCTATACCCGCCGTAAATAAAGCCACATTGGGATCTAAGCCTGCCAGGATGGGGACTAAGACCAACGCCCCAAAGGCAATAAACAGCATTTGCGCGCCCAGGAGCATATCCTGGAGACGAAAGGAGTAGGAAGAGGATGAATCGACCGGCTGAGGAAGGCTGGGGTTCATAAACAAACAGTACCGGTTCCGAAATTTCTGTCTTCCCAGTATCAGTCAGCCTTTAAGGGGATCAAGATAGCGCTAGGGTTTTCTTCATACTTGGCTTAAGCTTTAATCCTGGCCCATCTTGGCAATCCCCTGCACCTGATAATGAATAGCTAACCATTGCCGATAGATTTGCTGTAACTGGCGAGTTTGATAGACCAGCCCTTGTATATCCACCTCAAACAGATCCAAATCATTGACGAGGGACACATACTGAACCTGCAACGGTATCAATGCCGTTTCGATCTGTTCTTCAATCTGGATCTGAGGAAGAGAGGGATTGAGTGTTGATGATTTCACGCTATTGAGGTCGAAACGCAAACTTGCCGTCTGCTCTTGCAGCTGATGGAGAGAATATTGCAACCTCTGTTGATCCTTTTGAAAAGGGAGCAATCGTTCAGAAAAATCTGTTTGCATGCCTACCAACTGATGGTTCAACGTTGCCATTTGCTCGTGCAGGTTCCTTAAGGGGTCTCCCTGAGAAGCTGAAATATCAGGAGACATCGGTTGTTTCACGGAGAAAGTGAGAGTCTCTAGCTGAGTTTGCATAGACTGCACCTGCTCCGACCAAGTTTGAACCAGTTCGGCTATTTGAGTTCTATCGATCGAGAGTGGAGCATTTTGGTAATGATGAAGGGTTGCCTTCAATGCTGCCAGAGAAGGCCGCTCAACCCTTGGGGTGGAAATTTCCTGTAAGTCCTGCATGAGGGAGGTTAGAGACTTTCTGCAATCCTGCCCTTGCTCTTTTAAAATCTCAATCTGTTCCACCCACTCCGGTCGTGTTTGAGCACCATCCCCCTTTTGGGTCTCCAGACGCTTAAGTTCACCGGATAAGTCAGCAAGGTACTGACGAATTTGAGTTACCTCAGACTCCCTGCCATCTCGTTGATGCCCAGACACATTAGCCTGAATCGCCTGCAGGTCTTGGTGTAAGAAGACTCGAATCTTATTCAGTCTTAATCCCGCATAGTAGTCAGTGAGTCGATCCATCTGACGCCGATTATGCAAATTGAGAACAACGGCACAACTAAGGGGGGCTGCAGCCAACACCATGTTATGAGTGACAAGGGTCGCAATCCCTCCAGCCATGACCATCAATGCCGAGAAAAACTCTAGGCCCTTCAGTCTGGTACTTTGCGCTTTTGCTCGCTGGGATAGGCCCGTCATGGCTGTTCGTCTTACATGCCTTGGACATCAAAGTTCAGGATTATCGCTATACCTTGCCCCTCTCTCGCTCTTATTCCTATTCTCCCTTTGGGGAAGCCAGACTGGAAAAAGTCTTTATAGGAATTTAATTCTGAACAACAAAAGGCTACGAAGATGGCGCTGAAACGGATAGGTTAGGGTCTATGGGCTGTTGCTGAACTCGCCATTGGGGTCCGGCTTGCAGGTGCTCTTCCAGCTTCTGCTGACACATGGGTGGAGAAAACCAATATCCTTGTCCTCGTTCGCAGCCCAGTTTCTTTAAGTGTAGAGCCTCGTCTTCTGTTTCAATGCCTTCGGCAATCACATCCATATTTAAGGTGCGAGCCAGGGAAATGATAGTATTCACAATCTCAGCATCTTTCGGTTCAGAGATCATTCGACTCACAAAGGATTGATCAATTTTGAGGGTATCTAGGGGGAATCGATAGAGGTAGCTCAGGGACGAATAGCCTGTACCAAAATCATCCAGACTGATGGTGATGTTGCGATCGCGCAATTGCTGCAAGGTTTTAATATGCTTCTCTTCATGGGACATCAGCATACTTTCTGTAAGTTCGAGCTTTAGATATTGTCCGTCTAACTCTGACTGAGATAAAACCTGATCAACAATTTGGATAAAGTTGGGATCTTGTAGTTGTTCGCTGGATAAATTAACGCTAAATTTCAACTCCGTTGCAGAGGCAAACTTTTGTTGGTAAGCCCGCAGGGTCTGGCAAGCTTCCTGGAGAACCCATTGACCAATCTCCACGATCAACCCCGTCTCTTCTGCCAAGGGGATGAAATCCGATGGCATCACTAACCCCCGCTCAGGATGTTGCCACCTGACTAATACCTCAACATCGCTGAGGTCTCCCGTCGTCAGGTCAATAATCGGTTGATAATACAGCACCAATTCTTGCCGATCGACCGCAGAGCGTAGATCTCGCTCCAGTTTGAGCAGGCTCAGGGTCTGGGCATGCATTTCCGGGCTAAACACCACAAAGCAGCCTTTACCTAAGGATTTAGCGCGATACATGGCAATATCTGCATCCCGCAAGAGTAAAGTTGCATCGTCATACTGCACGGAGTTGTAGGCGATACCGATGCTGGACCCGGTAAAGACACTATGATCTCCCACCTGAAATGGTGTTTTTAAGGTTTCTAGAATACGTTCTGCCACATGAATCGCATCATCAATGCCCTGAATGCCATCCAGGAGAATGGTAAATTCGTCTCCCCCTAAGCGAGCCACGGTATCAGAGGTGCGCAAGCAGTTTTCTAACAGATGTGCGATCGCAACCAGTAATTGGTCACCGACAAGATGTCCCAAACTATCGTTGATAATCTTAAATCGGTCCAGATCGATAAACAGCAATGCAAACTGATAATCGGGAATGCGATGTTGGCGCTTTAAGGACTGAGAGATCCGCTCCATCATCAAATTACGGTTCGGCAGCCCCGTTAACTCATCATGAAAGGCATCATGGAGCAATTGAGCCTGAGCCCGTTTTTGCTCCGTAATATCGTAAATAATTCCATCTAGGCGGCTGGGGCGTCCTTGATCATCCGTAATCACATGGCCCCGGTTTTTCAGCCACCTGATTTCTCCATCGGGCCGCAAAATTCGGTATTCAATGTTCAGAGAACCGGCTGCTAGCAATTGATCAAAGAAATGGACCATTTGATGGCGATCTGCAGGATGGATCACATCAAGCCATAAATCAGGACTACTGAGAAACGACGATACAGGATAGCCATGAACCGCCTCTGCCGCCGGATTCAAATACAACAACTGAAACTCTTCAACTGCTGCTGACCACACCACATCATCTAATGAATTGAGAATGCTTTCTAACCGGATTTCGCTCTCCTGCAATTTCTGCTGTACGAGCTGACGCTCATCAATTTCTCCTTTTAATTGAGAATTCACAGCTCGGAGAGTTCTATTCTGCTCAATTAACTGCTCATCTTGCAGATGGCTCTTTAATGCCGCCTTTACCGTTAGTTTTAAGTCAGTTTCGTCCCAGGGTTTAGCGATGTAACGATATAAATTAGCAGAATTAACGGCATGAATCACAGCATCTAGATTAGCCTCACCCGTCAACAGAATTTTTCGGGTTTTCGGATATTGAATCTGTAAATAGCTGAGGAGAGAATCCCCCCCCATATCCGGCAAATTTTGGTCACAAATGACCAAGGGAATTGCAATTTGGTCTACCTCTAATTCAGAAAATAGCTCTAGGGCCTCTCCGCCACTTTCTGCCACCTCAATGTCGTAGGTATCGTCGATGATTCGCTGCAATTGATCTCGAAGACTATTCAGAATCAATCGGTCATCATCAATGCAAATGATCGTGCCTTTGCTCACCGTTGCTCCACCATCGTCGCTGCTGTCACTTTGGGCACATTCCGTTCAAATACAATGAGGATTAACCTAAAAATAAAGCGAATTCTCAACTCATTAGCTCACTTCAAGCGGTAACCAAACCTCAAACCTAGTATGCCCTGGCTGGCTTTGACATTCGACCTTTCCTTGGTGTTTATCAACAATTTTACGGACAATATCCAGCCCTAAACCACTCCCTTCACCCGCAGGTTTTGTCGTGAAAAAGGGATCAAATATCTTAGCTTGCACCTCCTCAGGGATGCCACCTCCTGAATCCGTAATGCTGACCAGAATTCCCTGTTGATCCAGACCAATCGCTAATTCAATCTGTCCTTTATAATCCATAGCCTGCATGGCATTATGCAGCAAATTCGTCCATACCTGAGCCAGTTCTTCTGGGTAGCAAAGAATGTCTGGCACATCATCAAAGGCTTTGGTCAAATCGATGCCATGTTTAATCTGGTTATGGTACAAGGTCAGCACCGTTTCTACGGTAGCGGGAACAGACGCTTTGACTTTCTCATTACTCAGATCTTGGCGAGCATAGCTCTTCAAGGCAAACACAATTTTGGCTGCCCGTCCCACGGCCAAGCGGATATTTTGAGTGTTGTTATGAATGACCGTCAAATCATAGGCAACATTCATAACCTCGGTATTGTTCGGCAGCTCTAGGATGGGCATAAACGGTGACAGATCAGCAGACACCCCCATCTTACTGAGGGTGCTGGCCAGGTCAGCAGCAGGCTCTAAGCTTTTCTCTACCAGGATTTTCTTCAAGCTTCGTTTGAGCTTACGCTCCTCGCGAGAGGTCAACAACTCCTGTTGCTGGGCCACCGCCAGTAACTCAAAAAACGCGTCGGTTTGTTCTGGCTGTAATTGATCCAGAATTTGGGGGAGCCGCTGCATTGACTTCTCTAGGGAAGAGGCAATATTTTCGCCAGCTGCTTGAATGGCTCCCAAGGGCGTATTGATTTCATGGGCCACCCCTGCTGTCAGTTGGCCTAAAGCCACCATTTTTTCAGATTGAACCAACTCCTGGGTTCGCTGTTGAACTTCCTGTTCCAGAGACCGATTATATTCTGCTAACTGTTGCTCACTCTTTTTCAGGGCTTCGACCACCACGTTTCGCTCTTCCAAAGAGAGGCGTAGATCATGGACCATTTGATTAAATGATCGAGCTAACTCACCCAACTCGTCAGAGCGGTTGAGGGCAACATTTTGCTGTAAGTCTCCTGAAGAAATCGCGGTGGCAGCTTCGTTAATTTTTAAGATCGGGCTGGTCACCCATCGGGCGGTCGCAACCCCAATTAGGATCGCAAACAGCAGAGCAGCAACCGATAGACCAACAGTTGAGCGGTTATTAGCATAGATTTGTTCCATGAAGTCTGCTTCTGGAACCACAACCACACTGAGCCAATCTAAGCCATGCTGATCCTTAAGGGGATTAACTTGAAGGAAATAACGCTGACCCTCAATATCGATCGCCAGCTGTTGGCGCACTGAAATCTCCTGCAGGGTCCCAAACCGTTTCAATAATTTCTCAGTGGTTGCCCTAACGACAGGGTCTTGGCTTTCTAGGGCAGGTAAACGCTGAGGTCCTTTCTCGGACGGAGTAAAGGGCTGTTCGGAAGTGGACGTCGCCACCAATAATCCTGAGCGCTCCAGAATAAAACTTTTGCCGGATTTACCAATTTTGAGGGTTCGCAGAAAATCGCTAAACTGAGCAATCGATAGGTCCGTTGCTAAGACCCCTTGAAAGGTTCCAGACTGATCGTAATAGGGTTGTCCTAGGGTAATTGCTAAGGTCGGTGGATTCACCCAAGCATAAATATCGGTCCAAGTCGGCTTATCTTTTTTCTCGGGAATTAGGTACCAAGGGCGTTTTTGAGGCGCAAAGTTAGGGGATGTTTCTAATTTTGTCCCCCGTTGCCCATTTTGTTTGATGGAGTAAGTTTGTAAGTCTCCAGAATACTCCGTTACTTGATAGGTAAAACTGCCATCATCATTCGCAGCCAGCCCCACAAATTCACCTTGAGGCGTTCCAAACTGGATGTAGCTAATCCGATCAAACACCTGGATCTGCCGCCAAAAATGACGTTCCATGCTGTTTAGGGTATTGGCTTTGAGCTGCCCTAAATCTAAAGCATGCTGATTGAGTTGGTTGACGGCATGGGGAGCAGCCAAATAGGTTTGGGTTCGCTCAGCGATATGGACTTCCACTTCATCCGTCAACTGTTGGGCCAAGGATTCAATGGACCGTTGACCATTCTGAAATGATAAATAGCCCACCAAGCCAACAGCACCGCAAACCTGCAATACAAAGGGCACCACCAGGACCGTTCTGAGCTTCTGGCGACGAGCAAGTTTTCCTGGAAAGGATCGCAAAGTTTGGATAAACATCAACCCCTATCTCTATTCTTGAAATGCCGACAAGCCGGTTTTTATCACATCCATTAAATCTTCTTCATTCCAAGGCTTTGAAACATAAGCATGGAGTTTCATATTCTGATGAATTCGATCGACAGCAGATTGGTCTGCTTGCCCGGACAACAACACCGTCACAATTTCTGGAAATTTTTGATTTAACTCGATCAGGAATTCATCCCCCTTGGTTCCGGGCATTAACCAATCTGAAATAATGATCAGAATTTCAACATCATCTTCTTTCAGTTCATCGATGACTTCCCAGGCTTCTTCAACACTCTCAGCGATTTCACAGGTATGCTGATCACCAAAATATTTACTAATTTGGTCACGCAGGCTTCTTAGCACTACAGATTCATCATCAACACAAATAATTGCTGAATTTGCCATTTCTATTTTTATTAAGCCTCTAGACAATTACCTCAATAATCCTTATTCATAAACAGAGCAATAGATTATTGTCTTTTGAAAATTATTTATTCTAAACAGTTCAAAAGAGCCAGTATAGGAAGCTGGGCATTGTGATCCCACAAACAACAGGACCATACCCAGTTTGCCCAGTTATTCTTCTGACTTGAAACTTTAGGAACAGGAGTTTACTTTTCTACAGTAAAGCGGCCGCCCGTTCAGCCAAATCAGACCGCTCACCTTGATACAAAGTAATATGGCCCGCTATGGACTCAGACTTAAATCGCTCCACTACGTAAGTCAACCCATTACTGGCCGCATCTACATAGGGATTATCGATTTGCTCAGGGTCCCCGGTGAGAACCACTTTGGTATCTTCCCCGGCCCGAGTCAAAATCGTCTTAACTTCATGGGGAGTTAAGTTTTGAGCTTCATCCACAATCAAAAATTGTTTGGGAATGGTCCGTCCACGGATATAGGTAAGGGGTTCAATTTGGAGTAGCCCTTGGTCCATTAACTCCTCATGGCCCCGTCGCCAATGTTGAGGTTGCCCTGCCGCTTCTTGAGTCCCAAAAATCAGATCAAAATTGTCATAGAGGGGTTGCATCCAAGGGGTTAGTTTTTCGTCAATATCTCCGGGTAAATATCCCAAATCTCGTCCCATGGGCACGACGGGACGGGCAATTAACAGACGGCTATAGTTCTTCTCATCCGCTACTTTATGTAACCCTGCTGCGATCGCAATCAAGGTTTTGCCCGTTCCTGCTTTCCCCACCAAAGTCACTAAGGAAATATCGTCTCGCATCAACAATTCAAAGGCGAATTTTTGTTCGCGATTCCGCGCTCGAATTCTAGAAATGCCGTTATGGGGAAATTTGGGCAGGGGAATCACTTCCCCCGTGTGATCCCCCGCTAGGGCCAAGGCCGTGTGGGAAGGCTTTAGACTATCCACTAAAGTGACCGCCTGATTAGGCCATGTTTTTTCGGGTAGAGACGTCTGTCCTGCTTGAAATAGCTGACTGATCGTGTCGCTCCCTACCATGACTTCAGTCATACCGGTATAAAGCCCTTCAAAATCAACCTTATCCGTGGAGTAGTCTTCTGCAGCTAGTCCTAAGACATCGGCTTTGATGCGGAGATTGGTATCTTTACTCACCAAGGCCACGGGACATTGGCACTGATTTTTCAGTTCCAGGGCCACGGCCAAGATCGCGTTATCGGCTTGGTCCCCTTCTAATTCAGGTGGAAGTTCTTTGAGGGTGATGCGATCGCACAAGGCAACCCGTATCGTTCCTCCCTTCGGCAGGTCAATCCCATTTGTGAGTTGGCCCTGAGCCCTTAAATCATCTAAGGTTCGCGATACCTGACGAGCATTCCGCCCCGTTTCTTGGGGTTGCTTTTTGAACCGATCAAGTTCTTCGATAATCGTAATCGGCAAGACTACGTCGTTGTCCTCAAAGCGAAAGATGGCATTCGGATCATGCAGCAGTACATTCGTATCGAGGACAAACGCTTTTTTCATAGGAGAGATAATAACCTAGCAAGAAAATGGGCAGCCGAAAGTTGATACTTCATTACAGCACATTGATCTAAAACCTAGCGTCCCGATTGAAGCCATACCGCTGCAGATTTTATAGCGTACACACAAAATTTCTCCATAAAAAAGTAGCAGAAAGCCCACCTTTATATAAGGTGGGCTTTACAGGACTCATTTCTCTTCAACCAAAAGAATCGGCAGACATTGGAAGCTTCTATTGCAAGGGAAATTACCAAAGATAGCCTGTCACCCAGCAATATCTCTTTCTATGTCCCGCACAACGCTTACGACTTGATAGCACGGAGTTTGCGAGATAGCACAGCCGCCGATCCCATGCCACCAGAGAGAACAATCGCCACCAGGGGAATTTGAGGCGACTGGTGCTGAGGGACTTCGCTAATCTCATTCAGATTAATTCCCTTGGGCGTCACCGGCACCGTCAAGATATCTTGATGCCCCGACTCGCCAATGCTGACTTCCCATTCTCCCGGCATTCTTTCGCTGGTATCAAAGGTAAACTGACCCTTTTCATCCGTCTCGGTCTCCATCACTGGCTCAGTCAGATTGTCAGGGGAGTAAATTTTGACCTTGGCCTTCTTATGGGGCTCACCCGTACTAAATACCGCCGTAAACTGAACCTTATTCGCTTCTTCTAATACATAGTTCGTCTGCAGGGCATGGGCCATAGCGCGAACAGGAACTCCCAGTACAGCCAACAGCAGGAGCGGCATTAATACTTTAGATTTCATCTGCATTATTCCTAAGGTTTCGTTTTCAACTAAGGTGTCAGGACCAAACACTTTGAGATTGGCTCTATCCTACCGATTAATTCCCAATCTTTCACCCCATTCCAACCCAATTATTCCCCTAACCCCAAAAATTAGCGCACAGGCTAATCTCGACTCCAGACTTTTATGGCACTATTTTTGCTGCTACTGACCAAAGACTGACCATCGGCGGCAAAAGCCAAGGAATAAATATCACCTTGATAGCCTGTAAGCGTATGACGCAAAGCCCCCGTAGAAAGGTTCCAGAGCTTTACGGTGCGATCTAGGCTGCCCGTTGCCAAGGTATTGCCATCGGGACTGAAAGTTACCGCCGTCACCGGCTTGGCATGCTCCTGAATGGTTTGATTCAATTTTCCAGACTTCAGATCCCAGAGCTTCACCGTCTTATCCTGGCTGGCGCTAGCTAACTGCTGACTAGAAGGTCCAAAGGCAATGGAAATCACCCGACCCGTATGTCCTTGGAAGGTCCGCATAAGCTTGCCCGTCTTCAAATCCCAGAGCTTCACCGTCTTATCGCTGCTAGCACTGGCTATCATCTGGCCATTGGCACTAATGGTCACAGACCGGACTTGTCCCGAATGCCCCTTGAGGGTGCGGACTAACTTGCCCGTTTTGATATTCCAAACTTTCAAGGTCTGATCTTCACTGCCACTGACCAGTAGAGTACCGTCGGGACTGATGGCTACAGACCATACGGTCTTCGGGTGAGCCGCAAAGGTTCTCAGGAGCTTCCCGGTGGGTACATCCCACAATTTAATCGTGCAATCACCACTGGCACTAGCCAAAATCTTACCTTTGGGGCCTAGGGCAATCGTCCAAACCTGATCTTTGTGATCCGACAGGGTCCGAATCAGCTGGCCTTTACCTAAGTTCCACAGCTTAATATCGTTTTGGTCACCACTGCCGATCAGGGTCTTACCATCCGGACTGAGGGCAACGGACCAAATCGCCTGTTTCGGGGCATTTGACAAGGTTTTTAATTGAGCATTCTTCCAATTGATACCCGCTTGGCATTGGGAAAAGAGTTTCTGGGCAGAGGGATAAAGTCGAGAATCTTTGGGAATATTTTGGGTCTGGGCAATGCAGTTGTCATAGCGTTTCTGTTGGGCTAGGGACTGCCAAAATTCCATCTGCTGGGCTTCTTTCTGACGCTGTTGCCCCTCTTGTTGTTGACGCAGAATAGACATGAGTAACAGCAGTGCGATCGCACCAGCCCCCGCAAACCACCATACCCGTTTGGGTACTGTTTGCAATTGACGCCAAGAGAGGGAAGACAGATTCCCTCGCAATCGAGCGTTTCGTACATACTGACTCACAGTCGTGGACAGGTTTTGCCCCATGGAACTGAGGTGCTGAGCAGAAGTCTGCAGGGTCTGTTGTCCCACCCCCAGAGCTTGGTGTAACGGCTGAATCACCGTTTGATTCGACCAGGTGGAACTGGGCGCTACTCGTCTAGGCACTTCCGGGGCTTGTCCAGGAAATTGAATCACCTGAACCTGGCGAATAATTGCGGATTCAACCGGAATCGTATCCGCATCCGTTAAGCCCAAAGTCGCTTGAAACTGTCGAAACTGATCCTGCAAATAATCACTAACCGGGTATTCTTGTCGCACGGCCTCCACAAAAGCCATGGCATATTCTTGCAGTTTCGTTTGATACGCCTTTCCAGGTTTACTCACCTCCGCTTCAATCGTCTTGGCCATCTCTAAATCAAGATCAAGGCTGGACTGAAGATTATCCAAAATCACCCGATTGACCGGCGATATTTCACCGCGGCCCGCATAGAATTCGAACTGGCGGCGATAGGCAAATTGGGGCTGATCGATGGGAGCTTGGGCCAAGGCTAAATTTTGCACCGCCTTGACATTGTAAATTTGAGGTTCAATCGCCGGAATCTCTTGTTTGACCTTGCGCTTCGCATAGGCATACCATTCTTCCACCGAAATACTGCCATCACAATTTTGATCCGCAGCCCCCGTTCTGAGCCCTTCCACTAAATAAAACGTGTAGAGAGATAGATCAGCCCCCTTATGGACAAACGCATGGCGGGCTTGGGTCGCTGATGTCATGATCGTCCGCCCCAATCCTCCTAAATATTGAGGGAGGTTTACCCCCCCTAGATGGGGATTTGAGGCAGAGGTAGAGGGTTGCCGATAGCAGCAATCCAACAGAACAACCTGTCGTTCTGCTTTACTGTCATTCAGAATATCTTGCAGCAGATCAGCCGAAACCAGGGTTGAACGCACCACTTTATCTTTCGAGTTGGTGCGACTCATACTGGTGGTTAAACCAAACCGGCCATGATCATCTAGTACCACCCCATGTCCCGAAAAATAGATGACGAGTAAATCATCAACATCCCGATCTTGGCAAAAACTTTCTAGGGATTCTGCCAAAATTTGGGGATTGGGGTTGAGTAGGGTTTGGACCTCATCAAAGGCCGCTATTTTGGGATTTTCCAGGACTTGCTTCATAACAGCAATATCCTGCTGTACCCCTGGCAAGGGTTCAAATCCATGTTCACAATGACTGACCCCAATCAACAGGGCATTCTTAGTCGTGGGCACCCGAGCCATCGAGTCTAAGGTAATTCTCGGAGACTCTAGCAAGCGTTCAAGAGAACTCAGTAGGGGCTGATTGTCCACTTCTGGTGAGAGGGGGACAGCTGTTGTTTCTGGAGATATTTCTGGGTCATTCCCTTTGCCATTCGCCAACTCTGACTCACCAGGAATTGCCACTGAGAAACTCAGAAGCTTACCTTTATTGAGCAACAACCGACATCGAGCCCGAGAACCCGAAGGAATCGTCACCCCCGGTAATGTCGGTGGTAAATCTTCTATTTGATCAATGACTACCTTTTGCAGATCTGGAGAAACACTATGCCGTTCTATCAACGTGACGGGGCCCCGTTCTAAGCAGGCATAGATTTTATCCAAGAGGGGATTATCCAGAGGCCCCGCTAAACAATAGGCAATAAAGTAGGGGATGTGACTTCGGCCTAAGTCATCATCCCCTTGGTTATACATCCAGCCAAATAAAGTGAGCTCAGAAGAGATTTGGGCAAGGTATGCTGCTCGATACCCCGGCTGAGGCGGCGCATAAGAATTCCAATACTTATAAACCACCTGAGTTAAAAAAACCTGTTTCACTTCCTCCGGGACATCAGCACTACTGAGAGTCTGAAAGCCCTGATCAGGGAAGCTAGTGTAAACCAGTTGACCAAGATCTAGCGTTAGCATCAGAGGGTCTTCCTAAAGTGAGGTTACGGGTTAGGTTTGGACTGGGCCTTATCAGCCATCTTCCGGATTTCCTTCTTTAACGAATCCGTTGGCGCAGCAACCTCAGCCTTAGAAAATAGGGTTTTAGCAGCTGCATTATCCCCCTGTTCAACGCGCAATGTAGCTTTGCTGGTGAGAGCTAGAATGCTGTTTGGATCTATCTTCAGGATTTTGTCGTAGACCGTTTCTTCCTTCTGCTTGTTCCCATTCAGGGCGTATAGCCCCGCTAGTTCAAATAGAAAATCAGCCTTCTCCGGCTGTTGGTCCACCAACTTTTCCATAAGGGGTAGAGCCTTATCAAATTCTGTCAAATCCGAATAGAGCCGAGAGAGCTGCAGCAATGCTTCTGGATCAGTCGGGGACTGCTCCAAAATCTCCTGGTATTGTTGAACCTTTTCATTAGGAGTCAAGTTCGCTTGTTCAGTAGGGGAATTGCCGAGCAAGCCCGTTCCAAATCCAACCGCTACCGCCACGCCAACGGCGAGAAGGCCAGCGATGGCTGCCACTCCCCAAAGCTGTTTATTAGAGGTAGCTCTCCCCCCTCCTCTGGGACGAGAGAGAGATAAAGGCTGGGCACTATTGTCTAATAAACGGTTAAATCCACTAGCCAAAGACTGAGGTCGGCCTTTGCGATGAATTTTACTTAACTCTGTCGCCAACCAGAGCAATGGCGCAGAGGCTCCTTTTGCCTGCAATACCGACATTTTTCCATTTTTAACGATGGGAATCGTAGAGTAAAATCTGCGATATTGAATTTGATTGGCATCCAAACGGGCCATTAAGGGTCGAATATTTTCTTCTATTTTTAGTAATTTCTGGGGATTTTCTGCCAAAAGATCACATTTGGTCAGCACAATAGCAAAGACATAGGTCAAACCACTTTGCCGAGCGAGAGAAGCGATGGTTTCGACCTGTTTAACAATGCCTTGAAGCGTCTGGCTGTAAGCAGAATTATTAAACAGCGTATAGGTATCAATAAAGACACAACAACCATGGGAGTCCATCACCATTTTCTGAAAATTGGGGTTGTCGTTATTGCAAATTTCTCCAGGGATATCCCACCAGCGAAACTGACAGAGATCCTTCTCACCAAAAAGGTTTTGAGTTTTCGCGGAAAACTCAAAATTAGTCATTTTCATGGTTGCTGGCGGGTATTGACCCGTTTGGGCAATATATTCCAGCAATGTGTTCAAATTATGTTGAACCTGGGTATCCTGACAGTCAAACCAGGTAGATGATTTTCGCGACCCACTATTAGCTTTTTGTTCGGCATAGCTACCCACTAAAAAGACGGTTTTACCTACACCCCGATGACCAATGCTGAGTAAGTTAAACGTCTGCGTTTTTGTTTTTGACGGAGCATTCATAAGTTAGTACTAGCGAAAAAGTGGGGGCAAGTAAAAATATCAATATCAAGATTTAGGTTATTGCCTCTAATTTACATAGAGCAATATCTATTAGGGAAGCTTTGTTAATCATTGTTGCATAGGCTTGATACCCAAAAGCTCAGGATTGTCTCTAGTCCACCTCTCACAACTTATTGACAGTATCATCTTGCTAGTCACGTCCCTGGCCACCTTGGCAACCTAGCGGAGTCAAGGAATAGGTAATGGACAGATTTAGAGGATTAATTGTTGCATTGCGATCGCAAACCTCTCCCCAAATCCACAGGTACACTCTCTATTCAGAAGACCAACGAGCGTTCTCATCTAACCACGCATCCAAGGGTTGAGGCATTATCGCCTCTGTCTCTTGAGTCCTGCGAAATAACATTGTGAAAGCACCCGCCCCCAGACCAGACTGGGGCCATATCCGGTAACAAGGCATATCCGTTAAGTGAGACTGAAAGGCCAACAAAGCGTCAACTGGTTGAGGTGCAAAGTGCGGGAAGCGGCGAGTAAACCAACGACAGACCCGCTCGTTCTCTGCTTCAGAAAAAGCACAGGTCATATAGGCTAAATATCCTCCTGGAACAACTAAACGAGAGGCATTAGCTAGGATTCGTCTTTGTCGTTTCGCATTGTGTTTGATAGAAACGGGATGAAAACAACCTGGTGCAGACTCTCCTTTCGCCAGTAAAGATTGCCCCGTACAAGGGGCATCGACTAACACCACATCAGCACTGGCAGGGATAGCATCTGCCAAAACGGATGGATCCGCACTCAACACCCGCACAGGATTGATTTGACATCGTTTCAAATTACTAATGAGCAGCCCCACGCGCTTACCAATCACTTCGTTACTAATGAGTAAGTGGGGCTGCAGCAATCGCCAAGCTAAAAGACTTTTGCCTCCTGGGGCTGCACACAAATCGAGGACGACGTTGGGTTGTTCCTTAATGGCAGTGAGGGACGTTGCAGCAAAGGCAGAGGAAAAATCTAGGCAATAATAGGCTCCCTGGTTGTGTAGATCATGCTTGCCTGGACGCTCCCCAATCACCAGTCGATCTACAAATGGGAGCTGCCAGGGGAGGGCATCAACTCGCTGAAACGAGTCTTCATCCAGTCGCTCTGTGGCCCAGGCAATACAAGGACCATAAGGTTTAGGGTCCGTCAAAGCTTGAATAAAGGCTTGTTGTTGCTGAGGGTCTGACCATAGCTTCAGACTTAATTTTGTCAACAACTTAGACACGGCAAACCTTTGAAGATAAGGGCAAGGGTCTTGCAAGTCCCCTGTAAACTGCTCCTTAGTATAAGACTACAGTTTATGATTTGTGTGACTAAGATTTACTATTCTCGTGTCGGGTCAATAACGGGTTTTATCAACACCATCACTAGGGCCATTTGAAATGTCTGGAGTAACAGAAAAGCAACTTCCTACCCTGGATCAGGAATGTATTCAAGCAGCCCATGCTGCATTGATGGGATCTGCCCCCAAAATCCCTACCCAGTCATTACTAGAGTCGCTGTTGCAACGGGAGAAAATAGCTCAGCCCAAGTCCGATCATACATTCGAACAATTTGCGGGCACCTGGCGACTCTGTTTTGTTACCGGGAAGAAACCCCATCAACATCAGAATCAAAGGGTTGGCAACGGATTCTACATCCCCCGCTGGGTCAAGATGACAATCGTCTATTCCCCCGGCAACCCAACTAATTACGGGCCACAAACGTCAGACACCGTCGGTCAAATTGCTAACCAGGTGAAATGGGCAGGCCTGAGCTTGTCCTTGACTGGCCCTGCTCGTTGTTGGGCTAAAAAAAATATTATGGCCTTTGACTTTACGAGAATGGAATTTAAAGCTTTTGGTCGAACGATCTATCAAGGTTTTATTCGCGGCGGCCAGGAAAGCGAACAGACTTTTTGGGATGGCCATGTCCGTACCCAAGCCTTTTTTGTTTATTTTCTCATCCATGAAAAGGTTCTGGCCGCTCGGGGCCGGGGCGGAGGGATTGCATTATGGGCAAAAACTAAGCCCTAGGACCTCTATTTCACTCCCTATTACCGAAAGAGTGGGCAAATTAGCATCGACAAAGTTAGATAGTTAGCATAGTCTAGTTAGAGTTATAAGCGCTCGTAGCTCAGCGGATAGAGCAGTTGCCTTCTAAGCAATTGGTCGCAGGTTCAAGTCCTGCCGAGCGCGTTTTTTATCCCAAAGTAATGGGTTCGCCCATTTCCCAACCCTTTGGATTCTCTAATCCTTGCAAATGCATTACAGTGTTCATGATCCGCTGAAGAATCAGCGATTTGATGAGTACAGGATGACAGATGGCAAAATACGACGTTTACGGTCTCGGCAACGCCCTCGTAGATATTGAATGCGAAGTTTCTGTAGAGGTATTGCAGAACCTTGGGGTCGATAAGGGCGTGATGACCCTATTAGAAGAAGCTGATCAACAGCGAATTATTGACCATCTCAGCAACTATTCTCTGAAGCGAGGATGTGGTGGATCGGCGGCCAACACCCTGATTGCCGTTAGCCAGTTTGGCGGTAAATCTTGCTACTCTTGCAAGGTTGCCAATGACGAACCCGGTCAGTTTTATCTAGATGATTTAATCCGTTGTGGCGTGGCTACCAACCTGCAGCAGCATCAGCCAGAGGCTGGCGTCACCGGCAAGTGCTTGGTGTTCGTTACCCCGGATGCGGATCGGACCATGAATACCTTTTTGGGGATCTCAGGACGCTTTTCTGAAGCTGAACTGTTGCCGGATGCGATCGCAAACTCCGCCTACACCTATATCGAAGGCTATCTGGTCACCTCACCCGACGCAAAAGCGGCCGCGATTAAGGCGAGAGATATGGCTAAAGCGGCAGGTCAAAAAGTGTCCCTGACCCTCTCTGACTTCAACATGGTCAGCTTTTTCAAAGACGGTCTTTTGGAGATGATTGGCTCCGGCTTAGATTTAATCTTTGCCAACGAAAGCGAAGCCCTCAAAATGGCCGAGACGGAAGATATGTCTGCAGCCATTGAACATATGAAGACCCTGGCAACTTGTTTTGCCATCACTCGGGGGCCTCAAGGCTCATTGATTTACGATGGCCAGCAGGTCTTAGAGATTGCACCGACACCGGTACAAGCTATCGATACCGTCGGAGCAGGAGATATGTATGCCGGAGCCGTTCTCTATGGCATTACCAATGGCATGAGCTACACCGAAGCTGGACAGCTCGGATCAGTCGCTGCAGCCAAACTCGTTGCGAGTCTTGGTCCCCGGATGCCAACGGATGTGACTCGTAGTCTCTTAACTGCAGTAAAAACGGATTCCAAAGGTTAGACAAGCAATAGAACCGACCCCATACACCAGCAAAGTCAAAAAGAAACCTATGGCCCTCCCTGGGGAGGGACCATAGATAACAATCACACCATAGGCATGGGCCATTCGGCCCACACTGTAGGTCATCCCCAATCCCCAAATAAGAGGGGATGGAGCCTGCATAAGTTCTAATACCAATTTGAGCCTAAAAGCGTAATCATAAAATTCGTAAAACCCTTTGTTGGCAAAGTTTCATAGCAAATCAAAATTACACTTTTTGATGCTTATTGGTATAAAGCAATCAGAAATAGCAACGCCAGCGGCGTATATTCAACGAAGTTGCCAAACGCTCGCACCTTTCGTTGTAAACGTCCCTGGTCAGGTTTGGGAGTCAAAAACCATCCCTTCAAGATTTTCTCAACCCAAGCTGCCCATAGATTTGGATCATCCAGGTAGTCACGCTGATAGACGATATCTTCTGGACTCATACCATGCCAAAGTCTAGCTTCAGCTCGCTCCCAAACAACCATTAGGGATAAGACCACTGCTAGCAAGCCGTTGAGACTCAAAAAAATGCTGGAAATTGGGAGAAACATAGGATTGAGATAGATTTGAATGGGTCCACCTTATCCAGATCTACACTGACTTTCGAGTCCCCAAATGGGTACAAATATGCGATTAACGCCCTTAATCCATGGCATTGTTTCTGCCAAAACAGAATCTGAGTTGCGATCGCAGTTTATGGATAAAGCCGGGCATTGTGCAAGAGCCCAAGCCTGGGGCTTAGATCTTCTCGATCAGCGCCAACAAATCATGACTTCAGACTTGGTCGGGCTCCCCGTATCTTTTTGCGATCGCTATCAAAGGATTGGTCGAGATCAAGATCTCACCAGCCAAAAAATGATTCGCCAACAAATCCCAGTGCAGATGTGCTCCCTTTCTACTCAAAAGCAGTCCCCCAATAGGATTCAAGATCTTTGCAGGATCTACCAGATAGAACATGGAGTCGTAGCTCCAATTTTGGGCGGAGGACGATTATTGGGTGGCATCTACTTCCTGCGTCACCCAGGCTATCCTTCCTTTCAAGCCCGCGATTTATTGTATATCAGCACTTTTTGCCAGCATTTAGCCGTCCAATTGACGACCCTTCGCTTTATTCATCACACTTCGACGAAACCTTTTGCACTCACCCACCGAGAATCAGAAATTGTCGATCTTGTGGCCCAAGGGTTCACCAATCGGGAGATTAGCCGTTGCTTATTCATCAGTACAGATGGGGTCAAGCAAGCGCTGAAGCGACTATACAAAAAAGTCGGTGTTTCCAATCGAGCTGCCCTAGTTGCCAAGCTGAAATAGAACCTCTCGATTTCAAGCCAACCGATTTACCCTAGTCAAAGGTGGCAAATATTATGCGAAAAAGGAATATATTTCAAGAAATAGTGAGCATTTTGGCTATCAGACCTTATATAATTGACAAATTTGGATTTCACAGTAAATTTTAGAATCAATTGGTCAATACTTCTAAATACTACGTTTAAATCATTGGTGACGGGGGGTCAACAGAATGAAGCGTTTGTTGGAGTGGGGAAGCATCCCCTTGCTGGCACTTACTATCGGTAGCTGGCAAGCACCAGCCCAAGCACTAGACTCAGTACAATTTTTACTCAATGAGGGATTTTGCCAAGCCTGTACCCTCAGTAACTCCGATCTATCTGGATTGGATCTGTCGGATGTCAAGCTGAATCACGCCATTCTTATCAATGCCAATCTATCCGGCACTAATCTATCAGGTGCTGATCTCTCAGGTGCCAACTTATCCGGCGCTAACCTAAGTGGTGCCGACCTCACAAATGCCAATCTAACGAATGCCAACTTAGATCAAGTTAATTTAACGGGTGCTCGCCTCAACAACACCAACTTAGCGGGAGCAAATGTACAAATTACCGCAAACGCTCAAGCACCTGCTGAAGCACAATCCTCTTTGGCCAGTCAATACAATCCGCCAGCAGAGTCCACCGACATTAGCCCTATTTCTCCCATCGCCCAAGCCCCGCCTCCAACCTATGGGCGTGTATTAAATCCACCTAAATCCGGCTATCAACCACCGACTGAAGTCGCAACTCGTTCCCCATCATTACCCACTCCATCCGCAACACCGATTCCCACAGAACTACCCGCAGTGGCAGATAACAGCATTGGAGGAGCGGATGATCCGAGCCAAGCAGCAACCCTCACCACAGATGGTATTGGCATTATTGATGGAGGAACTGTGCCCAAAGGCAGAGTCCTAGTGAGTCTTAATGGTGGACCCCAAGGTATTCAAAGCACGGTAAGGTATGGCATTTTGGGAGATCTCGAAGCGATAGGCTATCTAGACTACTCCTTCGGTGTGGTTGACGAGTCCGAGCAGGGTTTTGGTCTAAAGTACCGATTCCTAGACCAAGCAAAAGGCAAGCCCTTAACCATTAGCGCAGCCGTAAACGTGGGTCTCACCGGTGAAACCTTTATCAACTATGCCACCAATAACCGAAACGAGTTCCGGCAACGGGGCCTGGATAAAGCAGTTCCCACGATCTTCCAAGGAACAGATAACAATGCCGGCAATAATCTGATCTATAGCGTCTCGTTGCCCGTTCATTATCAAGCAAGTGACCGCTTAAATTTATGGGTGACCCCTACTTTTAGTTACGTCCAGGATAGAGACATTGCGGTCGGCGGCTTTAATTTTGGCGGTTCCTACGAAGTCGTTGACAATCTAAAGTTCATTGCCGAAGTCGGGGCTAGTTTTGCCGGCCGAGGCAACGCCTTCCTCAATAACACCTTGGGGGATGCTATTCCTTGGAACGTCGGGTTCCGGTATGATTCCTCAACCCTGTTTGGATTTACACCCGGCAGCAAACAACTCATTTTTGATTTGTACGCCACCAACAGAGTAGGTACATCACCCTGGAACCAGCTTAGGGTCCGTGACCAAGACGAACCGACCGTTGGCGTGGGTGTACACCTATTGTGGTAGTCGATGCCAACCTCGCCTTCTCGATGCTAAAACCCTAACGACCTTTTTTTTCTGGGTGGTTTCGAGGGGGGATAGACCGACCTTTGTAAAATCTTTTTTCCAACTGTCCTAAACTCAACCACGCAACAGCCGAAGAGAAAATCAGCGCTGTCACTGCAATGGATAGCTTAATCGAGAATATACCAAAGCCAAAGACAAGAAGTGGGGTAAGGGTCCAAGCAATGAGGGCTAGCCCCACCATCGCCTTCCGCAGTCGTTTGACATTTTTCAAGGCTTGAGAACAGCTGGCACAGTTAACCGTATGGGAATAGTACCGATCGAGCAGCTGATCGCGAGTCTGCTCCGGTGGCAGACTTTGGCCTGGGAAAGGATTGGCATGGAATCGTTCTTGCCATTGATGCAAAGCCAGCACAAACCGATCCGCTCGCGTTGGCAGATAAAAGGCTTGAGCAATCGACTTACTGTCTCTAGTACGCTCTAAATATCGCTCTTGAAAGTGCAAAAAGATTTGGTCATCTTCTAAGATGGCATTCTGCCCCAGATGAGAAAACCAAGTCGGGGTATGACTAATCATCCAAGCAGGCACCTTAGATGAGAATTGAAACGGGAATCGAGCAAAAATACGACACTCACCTTTACGCACTGGTGTGGCATAAACAACTGTCAACGTGCGACCAAACTGACTAGACGTCAAGTCATGCCACATCAAACCAGGAGCCACAAACGTTGTAGTTTGAGTTCCCAATTTTCCTTGGCGAGGACCTTCTTCCCACACTCCTGAAAATCCTTGTTTCCCTGATTCCATGACTTCCAGCTCAACCGGCCCCGCATTGCTGCGGTTTCCGACTGAGCGGTGGTGAGTGTAGGGCAAGTGGCTAGGATCTAAAACATTTTCGAGCAGCGTGAGGACATCGTAGGGCAGATCGCGAAATCCATTGAGAATAATCCAGTCTTCAGGGGACTCGTCAAGTGCATCCACAATGGGGACAGGCGTTGAAGCAGCTCGTTCTGGCTGCCCAGCGTAGGTGAATAACAAACCTTGTTGAATACTAATCGGAAAAGAGTCCACACAGGCTCTGGGAGAACTTTCTGCAGAGCGTCCACTTACCTGTTGAGGTATCCGTTCACAATCACCCGTACCCGAAAAAGCCCAGCCGTGATAGGGACATTCAATCAACCCATCTTCATCGATCCGGCCTTCAGACAATCGAGCCAATCGGTGTGGGCATTGATCTGCAAAAACGCGCCAAGTATCGGCATTATGATCCCACCAAATCACCAAATCTCGTTCTAACAAGGTGAAGGTAGTGAGTTTGTCCTTATCTAGGTCACTAACGTAGGCAATGGGATACCAAACTTCTTGCCAATCAAAGCGGTTGGGATCATCGCCACCCGCAGGCAATGTTTGACCCTTGCTAGCAATGTCAGCAGTCGTCAATGGTGTATCTGACAAATGTGGAGGGGTTTGCTCAACATCAACCAAAGTCAGAGAAGATTTCATGGGATTAATGGGGGTAGGAGTCTGAAAAAAAAGTGAGGATTGTCAAATCAGGTACTCAATGTGCCCGACTAGTCATAACGCAACTCACTCTTGAGTGCATAACTGCAATGTAACAAAATTTCAAGCATTTATGTTTTTTTATTTCAATTCATGCCATAACTATTGCCCATAAAAGCATATTGTGCTTATAAGCTTGCAGTATACATAGCACCTTATCTTCACATCGTTCCCTAAAGTTGTTAGGGCTAAACTTTTATGCCAAAAACTTCATCCAAATCTGCCTAGGATAAGTCACCTCTTCAACCTACAGTGCGTCCACACCATCTAGTTCAGCATTTCTAGGTCCAAGGTTAAACAAAGCAAATGGCGGTCTTCTGTTTCAGAAGACCGCCATTTGCTAAGGTATTTAAAAGTTATTTTTAGAGCCTTTATTCAGCTGGCTCCAATAATTTATGTTTATATATTGACAAATATTTCCTTATTTCTCGATTTCTATAATATTTATTTTATATTCTTACTTTCCATAACTTTTTCGTAATCATCCTTAAAAAATGGATGTTTAATCCAATATCCGTTTCAAATTTTGGTAGATCCACAGTTCAATTTTGCGCAGTGTACTTCCGTGCCCTACTGGCTCTACCAAAATTGTAAAAACACCCAGACGATTTCCAGCAAGAACATCGGTAAATAGCCGGTCCCCAACCATTGCCACGTTCTCATAGGGTAAATCCATTGCGGTCACTGCCTGACGCAATTTTCGACGAGATGGTTTACCAGCCCCATAGATATAGGGCAAGTCAAGCCCCACTGCAATTCTTTCAATGCGCGAACGTTTCAAGTTGTTGCTGACCAACCAAATGGGAACCTCTGCTTTTATTTCAGCTAACCATGTCAATATTTCAGGAGATACATCGGCAGCTCTAGAAGACACAACGGTATCATCAACATCCAATACCAACCCTTTAAGCTGATGTTGGTCCAATAGAGAAGGAGTCAATTGGAGAATAGAATCTTGAAGCAGTAGATCTGGTTGTAAAAGAGAAATCCAGGAAGAAGCTGGAGACATCGGGCTATATCAGTAAGACGAACTAAAGATTAGTGGAGTTTTGCTTGGCATCTTGTTGATCACGGATTCTGGCTTGGGCTCGTAAGTGCTCTGTCAAAGTCCGGCTAAACACATGGGTCCCATCATACCGAGCAACAAAATAGAGAAACTCTGTTTCTTCTGGAGAAACAGTGGCTTTAAGACTGGCAAGTCCCGGACTCGCAATAGGCGTTGGGGTTAATCCAGCATTGATGTATGTGTTGTAAGGAGAGGGGGTTTCGACTTGAGCATAAGTGAGGGGTTGATCAGGGGTTTGAGTAATACCTAAACCATACTCAACCGTCGGATCAGAACCCAGGGTGATATTGTCTCGCAATCGATTCCAAAAAACGCCAGCAATTCGAGCTCTCTCTTCAGCAACCACTGACTCCTTTTCCACAATACTGGCCAAAGTGACCCAATCCTCTAAGCTTAAATCGGTATAGCCAGTGCGGTTCTGATAGACCGGTAAGGCAGACCCTTCGAAATGATTCAACATCACACCAATGACGGCATCAGGGGTGCGTTGATCAATTGAGATTTGGTAGGTATCGGGAAAGAGATATCCCTCCAGAAAGGGAATGTCTTCCGGTAACCAAGGGTAGCGTTCGCGCGGGATATTGTTGGTTGCATCTAAAAACTCTTGAGCCGAAAACCAGCCTAACTCTTCAAAATAGTTAGCCATCTGCTTTTGGGACCAGCCTTCTGGCACCGTAAAGCTAATCTGCTGGACCTTTCCAGACCAAATCGTTTGGGCAATATCTGCCATAGAAGCTTGGGGGGAAAGCTGGTAGGTTCCCGCATGGAATCCACCGGAAGATTCCCACACCCCTTGCCACCGAGTCCAGACCTTCCAGGCGGTAATAGAGCGAATGAGCCCTGCCTCTTCTAAAATCTGACCAATTTCGTTAGCAGATGCACCTTCTGGAATTTGGACCTGAAGTATATCCTCAGGGGTTTGGGTACTGATCTCAACTGGTGCGATCGCAGATTGCCACCAATACCAGCCTCCCCCTCCAACTCCACCTGCTATAGCAACAAGAGCAACGACCGAGGTTATAGCCAATTTGCGGAAAGGAAATGATTTCTTTTTGTTCACAGTCAAAAACAGACGTCGTCTATCAAGTCAGCAGTTAGTCTAAATCGTCCATTAGACGTTCCTCCAACAGAGGTTGAAGCTTAGGTTGTAAAGCTTGAAACTCTTTGGGAGAAAGCAGCTCCGGCTGCATGTTCTCACGCAGTCTAACAACAAACAGCACTGGATCGATAGGAGTATAGATCGAATACTCTTGTTCCTTCTCAAAAAAAGTCGCTAATAGCTGATACTCTTCTTGCTCAGAAACCTCATCTCCCTCTTCCATTTCCAATACTAGAATTTCTTCTTCATCAATATCAGGCAGATCACCTTCTACAGTTAAAGACAGAGCACTTCGCTTTAATTTTAAATTCTGTTCTGCCAACACAGCTTGGGCAGTGGGGAATATGTTAGCAAGCTCTTGCTCTTCTACAGGCTGAATAATCTCATCATCTTCATCGCTAACGACCCAACCAAAAATATCTACTGGGTAATCGACGGGGTTTAAAAGAGCATATTCTTCCTGATCAATTGGAACAGACACCTCGACATAGCAGGTCAAGGAACGTCCTGATTCATCCATCAACGTTACCGTGGAACGGTCCATTTCCATGGGTATTTTACCTCTACTCCCCAGATTACTGGCCCACCATCGGGACCCATAGGCTTCAGTTTAGGGGGTAATGGACTTAATGGGCGAGAAAATTAAACGAAAAAACGAAATAATGGAACCTAGGCTAGGTCGAAGATATCCATGGTTTTTGATCCAGCCAGCGTTGCAGAATCAAAGCGGCTGCCTTACGGTCAATCATGCCCCTTTGCTCTGCTGGATTGATACGCTGTTCTCGCATCATGGACTCAGCCTCATGGGACGTTAAACGCTCATCTATAAAATCCAAAGGCAAATCGAGGGCTTTAGCTATCCGCTTAGCTAATTTCTGTGTTCTTTGGGCTTGAGTCCCTACGTCACCATTCATCGTATAAGGCAAACCAACCACCAATGTTTTGACCTGGCGTTCTGTCACAATTTGCCGCAGCAATTCAATATCCTTGGCAAAAGAAGTGCGTCGAATCGTGGTTAATCCAGTGGCAATTAAACCCGTACCATCGCAACCGGCAACGCCAATCCGGCGATGCCCTAGATCTAGCCCTAATGCGGATATTCGCTGCATACAGCTTAAAATTCTGACGGCCAGGCGCGATGGTTTCGCTTGGAGGAGGACTGACTTTTCTGACTCTTTTTAGCCCCTGGGCGAAGATGCTTCTTTACAGAAGGCGTCCGAGTCAACCAATAGGTCATGCGTCCAGGAACTGGATTATGGTTAGGCTGCAATCCTTGCAACATATCTGAAAGCTGCAGGGTTTCAAAAGAAATAGAGCGAGATTCTCGTAATTTATGCCAAACCGAACGAGACATCATCAATGTTTGCTCCAAATCTTCAGCCCCAATTTGCTTTAGATATTCTTCGCGCTCGGGTTGATAATCCGTTGAGTCTAAGCACAATGGGGCTGAAGGATAGGCCTGTGTAAGCTGGGCCATATGGGCTAGCAGCTCTGGATATAGCCAAGTATAGGCAGGGTGCACCGTGAGTCGAGCTTCATGGGGGTGGCATGCATTACGGCACAGCTTCATTTCAAAATAGCCAATGGCAGCCTTGCGTTGGGGCTCAAAGACATAGGCTTGCACTAATTCTTTGGTATCTCCCCAAAGCTGAATCCCAGACAACAAAGAGTCCACCAAACTCGATTTGAAGTCTTGAATATGCCGATCAAAGACTTGGCGGACCAGCGGAGGCATGGATGCCGTATCTAGCTGATACAGCAAAGAAGCATCAGCATTATTGACGGGTAAAAGATTGGGCAGTACGGGTTCCCGCTCAGCGAGGCGACTCAACTGCTCTGGCGCTAGGGACCAATAAGTAATGTGCGCTAAGGGCTGAAAACCATTATGACGATATAGGGCTAGGGCTGCCGATTGGCTGACATCAATCTCGGTCAACCAGGTGCGAGCCTCCCATATATTTTCTAGGCAGTAGCGTAATAATTGCGTCCCCACATCTTGCTGACCAACAGCAGGGGTTACACTAACTTGATCAAACCGCCAGGTGCTCCGGGAATGGTTAAAGGGCGAAACCTGAACCACCCCAGCCAACTTATGAGTTTGTTCCCAGACATAGGTTCGTTGTTGATCAGATAGTCGATTGGGAAACAGCCTCAACAACTTCAATAATTCAGACCAGCGCTGGAGCTGCAGTAACTGCCGCTCATGTCCGTAGAAGGTGCCAATGCTGGACTGATCATAATCATCCACCAATAACCGCTTGATCGCTTCAAGATCGCGGTACTGGACGGGACGAATGATGGGTTCTAACTTTGGAGCTACTGTCGTCATACGAGTTGCTAAGCTTGCCGAACTAATAGTCCTGAGAGAGTGTATGGATGTATCAACCGAAACCAGCTTGCTAATTTACTCCTTAGGAGACATAACAAGGTATAAAAATTAGCTCGAAGAAGGAAATTTGAAGTATTTATCTCACTCTATGGTATCGGATCTCTCTCCAAAACGGGGATAGAGACAACAAATTGTCAGACTTTTGTCAAGGGAAAATCTCTGAGCAAAAAGTAATTCCCTAAGACTGATTGGGACGAATCAAGACAACCGGAGTTTGTTCATCCGCATTACCCGCAGGATTACTCCTCAGTGCCTCTTCAATCAGAGATAAGGGAGCCCCTTTGGTTGCTGACAGGATTTTCACCCGCTTCAGGTCATTTACATCAACAATGGCTGCAGCTAACCCTGTTTCTGCTTGGATTTGGTTGACCACTTTCTGAGGATCGTCTGGACCTAAAACAATGAATTGATCAAAGGGCGGGAGGGTCCCAGTCACATCATCAATCAGTCGGGCTTGTTCCCCTGCCAGGCGATAAAAGACCCCTGCTTGACCAAATACCTTTGCGATCGCACCCACAAAAAACGCTAAAAAGACTCGCACTGGCCCTTCAATATTGACCAGAGTTTGCAAGCCACAGGCGGTCGCTAAACTGGAAGTCGGTAAGAAGAAGTAAGCCAATCGTGTCGCCACCCATCCAGGCTTAATGGTGCTGGGATGGAAGATACGGCCTTGCATAATCGCTACGGGAGTCTCGCCAATGGTGACGATATCACCGGGCTGGGCATGGGGACTGACATAGCGACGGACAATATCGGGACAGGTATCCAGTTGAGTTAACAAGTGAGTGGGGACCGGTAAGACTTGACCATCCGCAACAGAACGCCACTGCAATGGTTCCTGGGGGTCAGGAAAGCGAAGGGGAACCACTTCATGGTGGGTATTATGGATACGGCCTCTGGGACCATAGGAAATATAGTTGACTCGCACCCAAACTGCTTTGAGTTGAGTTAAGTCAGGACCCATAATATCCAGGGTGATTTCTGCAGAGGTCTCGTATCGAGATTTGACGATATAAGCAAACCAATAACCATCTTCTCGAGGCTCAGCATCTGGATGCTGCGGTAAAACCTTAATCTTATGGTGAATCTCATCTAGACTGCCCTTCGAAAGCAGGGTCACATCCACTGATAACTCAGGGATCATGACTTCCAGCTTATGGGTGGGATTAAAAAAGGTTTGCTTTCCGACTAATCGATAATGCTGGGGCTCACGACTTTCAAACTGCCAATTTCCTGGTAAGGCTTGTAAGGCATTCCCCTGGCGACGACGATGAGTCCACTCTAAGCCCCCCCATGCGATGAGAAGGACTGCAACAATACCAATTCCAATGCTTTCGATGATCATTCCGTGTTTTGAATCCTTACCTTGAGACTCCTGCAAGACCTGGCTATAGACTTAATTACTTTATTTTCACGAGGAAAAAAGTATCAAACCGAGATGATCATGCCATAAGGCTGACAGTTCGGCACTTATTTCAGCCAACTAGAATTTTGCCAGACCTCTTAATTGAGTGAGTGCAACCTTTATATTCGATAGTCCGCACTATTTTTCACTGAAGTTAATACTCGTTATAGTGGATGCTTCGCGGAAATAAATTTACCTTGCAAAAGCCCCGCCACTAATACATAAACACCTATACTCTGAGGTGAAGCAGATATGCTTTCCTGGCAGATCAAACAGCCAAATTCAAATCCATAAAAGAGGTTAATGAGCTGTTGATACAAACATCTGTCTCGTCAAATAAGAATGACACCCAATTCTATCGCTAAGCATCCTTAAATGTAGAAATGGGAGATGGGATTCAGGGATTAATTTCCTGGAGTGCCCCAGTCTCCAAATGCCCTTTATTGATGCAAGGAAGTCTTTAGGCGAAAGATTCTGGGTGTTATTCGCATTTTAAAGATATACGTTTGCTCTTATTCCAATTCTTCACGAATATAACGTCTAAGCCCCAAGTTCTGAACAAAGAACTTGGGGCTTAAGGTTGACCTAAGTTCCTAAGTTAGAACTTGAATGTGGTTCGAATAACTGGAATAAAGATGGGGTCATTCGAAGAGGTGTTGTTTGCATTGAAAACGACAATCAATCCAGGAGAGATCTTGATGTTGTCATTAACCTTGAACTGGTACTGTGCCTCAGCAGTGAAGTTGGAAGAAGTTCCATCATCAATCCCCAATGTACCTCCATCAATAATGTAAGGCTGCTGACCAAACGAGAGTGATCCTCTGCTACCTTCTAGGAGCAAGTCAGGGAAGACGAGGTTAGCGGCCCAGTTGAGCAACGTAATTCGAGAATTTGCAATGTCAGGAGTACGGGCTAAAGTGAGACCACCCCAACCGGCTACATGGAACCCATCTACGACTCTGGCATTAAATGAAAGGCCAAAGTTATCAGTAATAGTTTCCAGTCCATTAAAAGGATCCGAAGTATCACCAAAACCTCCATTTATAGGTGCCAGTGATGTAGTCGGTGCATCTCCAGTATCGGAGGTGATGTCAACATTACCCGCTGTGTACTCGTTACGAGAATATTGGACACCAATACCAATATCATCGGTTGGATTAAAGCCAATCTGGGCAAATACCCCATAGGTGCCATTTTCAAAATCAAATAAACCATTGTTAGCACCATTACCAGCTGTAGTGGCAAACTGGGCATCATCAGCTGCATAGACAACAGAGAGATTGACCTTTTCGCTGACATCATAGACGGCACTTAGGGTCGTTCCTCCTGGCCCCCGCTGTGTTAATGGATTAAAGCGGAAGAAGCGAGATAATGCACCACTACCACTACTCTTCAAGAAGGGGTTAAAGGTTTCGACGTCGTCCTTGTAGTCACCACCCAAAATTGCAACTTTAAGCGTTAAATCTTCGACTGGCTTAAATCGATAGTTCAGCTCGTCTAGGATGACCGTATTTCCAGCAGGATCATTCTCATCAAAACCGAATCTGGCCAAGCTTGTACCTGCAGAACCAAATTCATCCAACTCAGGAATATCAGCTGCTTCTAGACGAACACGAAGCCGATCTGTACCACTGAAACTGGTATCAAAGTTCAGTCGAGTTCGATGACCGAAGAAGAAACGGTCTGCAACATCCACACCACCACTTTGGGTGTTACCTAAATCAGTATCAACACCATTGATGCTGTCTAATGGATCATTATTTCCATCAAATACGAAGGCAGAACCAAATACGACTTCACCCTTCAGTTTGGTAGTGGTGGAAAACTGCTGGGATTCGACGGTGGCCACACGAGCTTCTAAACCATCCACTCGTCCACGTAGGGTCGCAAGTTCAGCAGCAAACTCATCTTGCAATGCTTTGAGAGCGTCTAGATCCTCTTTAGTAGCAAATCTATTGCTGAGGTTATCTAAACAGGCATTGACTAGAGCAGCCGCTTCTCGGCGGGACATGGCTCGACTTGGGCGGAAGGTTCCATTGGGATAACCGGCGACGCAACCATACCGCTCAACTAAGGATTGAATGGCTTGGAAAGCCCAATCATCAGGCTGGACATCAGACAATTGAGAAACAGAAGTGACCTGAGCTAGGTCGTCGTCTTGAGTCTCGTTCATCAGCTCTGAAACTGATGTTGTAGGCACATCAGCATCAGCTAATACTAGGGGCTCAGTCTCTTCTAGAGCATCAGTCTCAATTGTCTCAACTGCAGAAATTTCAGGAACGACTTCTTCCGTGAGTTCTAAAGACTCGGTTGCAATCGCAGTAGTGGGAACTAACAAAGCTAATCCAACTAAAGCAGGGTTAAAAAACCCGAGTTTACGCCAAATAGTCGACATAAAAGAATTCTCCTCACACATAATATTAAGAACCAACAAAATCGCTAATTCTGAGGCAATCTTGGTTACACCTCTAATGATTGCAACCAGGACAACCACCCCATATGATACGTATCTTTTCGAAATCTTGGGAGATTTTATTTTAGATAATTATTATCAATAAACAACTATTCATCAGATATTCCGATATCACATCCCTGAGGGTGGACCAAGATCTTCTCCAGCAATCAATACCATCCGAAAAAAGCCTGACACAACAAAGGTTAGGTTAAGAAACGTAGATCCAGATTGCAGAGTCTAAAATATTTCGACTGGCCTTGAGGGTGAAAGAGTTCACCAGCAAACTTGACCACGGGTTGCTGGTGACAGAACTATGGTGTTCAATCTCAACTAGAACTTAAAGGTAGCCCGCACCAGAAGCACACTCACATCGTTATATCGTTCAGGATTCAAGATCCAGATAACATAATGTGAATATTCTCATCTACTCAAAACTTGTAGCCGGACTCTAGATGATAAAAGTGCCAGGATGAGCATCATCCATATGGGCTAACACACCTAGTACATATCATCATGAGCATCTTTTGTTGATCCTGACTGGAACAGTAAAATCAAATTTTGTGTTCCATTTTCCAGTTCTAGCCCCATCGCCATACTCTACTGAGGGCATCTAATTGCCCTTTTCCTCTAAAATTTGTGTAGCTACGGACAAGGCCTATGGCTCACCCTCGACTGCAAGAGCTAACTTCAAAACTCAAGAGTGATGATAACTGCGATCGCCTTTTGGCATTGGTTGCCTTGCGGAACCTCCCCACGACCGAAGCCTTCCCTCTGATTAAACTAATGCTGTTTGACGACTCCTTACCGGTCCGCTCAATGGCAATTCGCTCTCTGGCCAGTCATCCCTCAGCTGAATCGGTCTCTTTATTGATACAGCTCTTGGACGATCCGAATTATGAAATTAGAGCTGGAGCAGCCGGAGCTTTGGGATATGTGGGTGATCAAAATATTGTCCAAGCTCTTTCCAGAGTCTTCCTTGAAGAT
Organism: Acaryochloris marina S15; assembly: GCF_018336915.1. Classification (GTDB taxonomy): domain Bacteria; phylum Cyanobacteriota; class Cyanobacteriia; order Thermosynechococcales; family Thermosynechococcaceae; genus Acaryochloris; species Acaryochloris marina_A. The sequence continues at coordinate 2,998,952 of NZ_CP064923.1, forward strand.
ACGGAATGGTTAGTGTGCTTTAGTGCCGCTGTTTCCTTAGGAAACCTAAAGGATCCAAGTGCTTATGCAGTTCTATTACATGCCCTTGAGCATTCGGAAGTGATTGTGCAACAAGCTGCGATCGCAGCCCTCGGAGAAATTAAAGCCTTCGATGCCCTTGAGCCCCTTCTTCCCTTTGTACAGTCTGAAGACTGGATGGTCCGGCAGTATCTCGCCACCGCCTTGGGAAACCTTCCCAGCCCCCAAAGTATCTCGGCTCTTAAATACTTAGCTAAAGACGATCATCCTCATGTTGCTTCTGCGGCCACTATCGCCTTAGAACTGATTCATGAATCATAAGATTGTGATTACCGGGGTCACCCAGGGGCTAGGCGAGGCCTTGGCCTTAGGGTTTATTCAAGCAGGGCAGACCGTATGGGGCTGCGGTCGGACATCAACCGCTATCGATCACCTAACTCAGCTATATGCGGCTCCTCACACGTTTACGGTGGTAGATATCGCTCAATCTCAACAAGTCCAGGCTTGGGCAGACCAGATCATTGAGGCCTGGGAAGCACCAGATATTATCATCAACAATGCAGGGTTAATCAATGAAGTGGCCCCTTTATGGGAAGTACCTGAACAAGAAATTAGCGATGTATTGGATGTCAATGTCAAAGGCACCATCAACGTCATTCGTAGTTTTCTCCCCAGCATGAAAACAAACGGTCAAGGAATAATCGTGAATTTCAGTTCTGGCTGGGGACGTTCAACCTCCCCTGGGGTGGCCCCCTATTGCGCTTCTAAATGGGCTATTGAAGGTCTTAACCAGGCTTTAGCCCAAGAGGTTCCCCCCGGTATCGCCACAATTGCCTTGAACCCTGGCATCATTCATACTGAAATGCTGGAAACTTGTTTTGGTCAACAAGCTCACAGTTATCCCTCTCCTACTGCATGGGCACAAAAAGCAGTCCCATTTATCCTTGGACTTTCTGAAAACGACAACGGTCAAGCCTTAACTGTTTATTAGCAAACCTGATTGCTATCCCCCTCGTGACTGAAATCGCTCTATTCCTAGAAAACCTAGAAATGACCCAACGATTAGGGAAAGTCTTGGGCCAAATATTACCTGCGGGAAATATCTTATTGCTAGAAGGTGATTTGGGAACTGGTAAGACATCCCTGATTCAGGGTTTGGGGAAGGGAATCGGTATCTCTGATGCGATCGTCAGTCCTACTTTCACATTAATTAATGAGTACCATGACGGACGAGTCCCCCTTTACCATCTAGACCTTTACCGCCTTACCCCGCAACAAGTGGATGAACTCTATCTGGAAACCTACTGGCAAGGGGTTGAAGTACCACCTGGAATTGTTGCCATTGAATGGTCTGAGCGACTTCTTCATCGACCTTCTAGCTACCTATTTATCAAGTTAAACCACAAAAAAGGGGCAAGACAGGCAACCTTGCAAACGGTCGGTTCTGTCCACAACTTAGGCCTAGAGCAAGTGCCATTAGCATTGAGATCTACTTCAGCCTAGTACTCAAAGCTTCATGGGTTGGTTATATTGGGCTGAGAGAGAATAGCCCTTGATCAATATTTTTGTGCGGCCACAATACCGTATGCATCAGCCCCATCAACGCCTTAATCCAAAACGCTTCTTCCGGGGCACAACATCTCATCGCAAGAGAATAACTTGGAAACGGCGAGGGCGTTATATCTATTTGCGGTTTATACGGTTACAGGGAAGCCCAAATGCGATCGCACGGGGACTCTCCGTTGGTGCTTTTGCTGGCATGTTCCCCATTTTTGGGTTCCAAATCTTATTTGGCATCTTTTTAGCTGCCTGTGTCCGAGGCAATAAGTTAACTGCCGCCGCCGCAACTTGGATTAGTAATCCCTTTACCTATCTGCCTCTATTTGCCTTTAATTTTCAGGTAGGGCAATGGCTTCTACAAGCCAAGAGATTTGAGTTCAATCAGCTCCAAAAGCTGAACTGGCAAGAACTCCTGGCCTTAGGACCCGGTTTTATCGCAACTTGGTTTACGGGCTGTTTTGTCATGGGATGTTTAGCCGCAATTCTGGGCTATGGTCTCGGCTTATGGTTAGTTCTACGATTGAGGCACAAATACGCTGCCCAACGTCAAAAGACCTGATATAAAGCATCTTCAACAGACCCTGGGAATTTTTGATCAACTCCCATGAACATCTTTAGCTCTACACAAACCACCCAAAATAAGTGAAGAGAAACCGGAGTAATTTCGTTTGACTTTCTGAGAGTCTGCTACCAAAAACTTCTCAAGCATAAGATAACCGCCTCTCAGAAGGCACAAGCTCTCATTAACGTCCTACGACGACTAGAAACCCCAATAACCCCAGCAACGATAGTATCAATACAAAATCAAAAGGATTAAAGTGTCCCAAACCAACGTTTGTAGAAGATAAAAGGACAAGAAAATTCTTTAAACCAAAATCAAGACAATATGCCATGAATAATCTCCTAGAACGGGTTCAAGTCTTTGGGTGCTAGAGTAGCATTTCTATGGCATCAAAGCTCCCCAAGGTCCTTGCATAGAAGTATTTCAAGCTTGTTTGCTTAAGAATAGAGGCTTTCCTAATGGGTACAGCACAGATCATCTACCTTCTACCTGGAAAGCCGGGAACTTGACTCCACAAATCGACCCAACTCAATCAGTACGCAAGATCCAAAAAAGCTCTCCACCCAAGGTGCATCTTAGGTGGAGATACAAGCTAGAGAAATTTCAGCCTATAAACCCGGTGTGGTTTGGGCAAAAAGAGCTGCAAAATCTGAGGTGGGGGGTGCTTCACCTTCCTCTCGGGTGACGACATCAAAGGCTTTATTCTGGGCGTTGGGCTCTAGCAAAGCCTTAACCACCACTTCAGCTACATCTGCTCGGGGAAGCTTATGGGGCATATTGCAATCTGGGATAAAGAATGAATCGTCTTTACCGACAATAATTTCGCGGTGGCTTCCCCGCTCATCAATGAGTCCACCGGCTCGAACAATGGTGTAAGTGATGCCTGAATCAATCAGATATTGTTCAGTCCGTCGCTTCCAAATCAGGATATTGCCATTACCCAGGGTGTTGAGATAGTGATTTTCATCCGTCCCCCCCATCGAACCCACAATGACGATATGTTTCACGCCTGCAGCTACCGCCGCATCAATCACGTTTTTATGGCCGTTATAGTCAACGTCTTCAGGGTAGCCCCCTTGCGGAAATTCAAATTCGGGCCTTTGTCCGGGCTGGGGCGGACCTTTCATCACGGGTGCAGCACTAGATAAGATTACCAAGGCATCACAATCTGCGATCGCAGAATCAATACTGGCCCGATCAGTAATATCTCCTACCACCACACCGTCCAAAGAGCCCAGCTTTTTCTGCGCTTTCACTTCAGAACGGACCAAGCCAACCACGTCGAATTCATCGGCACGTTCGCGGAGTTTGTGCACCACAATCGAGCCGGTTTGTCCCGTTGCCCCAGTTACCAATACTTTTTTAGTCGCCATAGCTTCTGAACTCTGTCTATTTAAGAGTGACCAACTTGTCTCTCCTTGACTTTATCAGAAGCTGATCAGCAGATTCGCTAAGGGCGAATCCCAGGGCGAATCTATAAATTATTTCTGATCAGTGGTGATGGATCCCTAGGCCATCAATGGCCTAGGAGAGAAATAGAAGCATATATGAAAGCAGATTCAAAAAATTCAGCCAAGGTTCAAGCCTGATTTAACTTCAGCAGACCTCTGGAAAGAGTTATCTAAACTCAGTCGGAATTACCGTCGAAATGGCCGCTTCACTGAGCATTAGGGAAGTTACCTCTACTACATTATTCATATTATTTCGAGGTTTCACTTGACGGGCTTTCTTATGAAAGTCATTACTATTAGGCCAAAGAAAAACATTGAACTTTCGATTGCCAAGTTTTTGCTTATATTTCAAGGTTCTCTTAGAAGCCAAACTAGTAACCGCATTTAGTCGATCTGCCAATCCCATACATCGTCGGAGGGTACTTGGGGTATAACATTGCACATCAACTTGATTACAGCCCCGGGCAGGTAACTGTTTAGCTTGAAAAGGCTGAATACTACAGTAAATTGGCTTGGTATAAGCCGATCGAAGCTCAACAAAATCTTTTGCGGAATAGTGCTTGAAGTAGTGATCATCTACTTGAAGACCATCCGTATGCTTTGCCTCATTGATCAGTTGTGATACCGTTAGGGATCGCAACTGTGGCGACTGAATCCACACCACGGGCTTCAGTTGGTTGTCCCGAGCAGCTTGACTGACCTTTTGTTGAACGTCATCTGAGACATTCCGATAATCCAGAAAAACAACCTTATACTTTTGCTGTTTAATCTTGGCCATTGCCTCAGTCAACGTATTGGAAGAGACATGGTATCGAATTTGAGGTTGTGAGAGCCATGTGCCTGTGGGAGCCGCATGGGCAACTTGAGGCGCGACAAACAGAGCAGAAGAAAATAGTAGGCTTTTTAGGGGTAGTTTATAGTTAGGCATCAGATAAAAATTATTATATATTCAGCTACAGTAGACAGAGGCTAAAAAGAGAGATTTTTCATCAATAATTCAATATTTCAAGCTCAATAAACCAATAGATTTTTGCGAGAAATTCGAAACCCGAATTCTCCAAAACCAAGCATGAAATAGTCACCTGATCTCTATCCACAGAACAACAGAGATACTAGGTTGAGCAAATTTTTTAGAACTATTCTTAGAAGGCCATTTCCTGATACTCCTAGAAACAGTTAATCATCACCATTTAGAATCTTATGAGTTTGAACTCAACAAAACATAAATACCTTAGCTGATGATTAAGTTCCTAGGGTTGTATCCTATTTAATTTGTCTTTTAATCATTAATCAATTAGCAAAAATCATTCGTTGTCGGCTTGACCACCAAAAATAAATCTTTGCTCACAAAAGACTTAGAATTAACGAGGTTGTTGTACTTGAATAAAATCACCCCGAATCCATCCTCGGGCACCAGAAGCGAATTCAACGTGGTACCAGTAATAACCATCGTTGCCCGTTGTAGATTCAATCACCTGTACGCGATCGCCTACCAATCCATAATGAGGGGAGTAGGATGAGGTGCTTGGGCCAGAACGCACATTCACTCGACTTCCTGGCTGAGCCCCTACTAGGTAGGCAGGTGCAGCAAGTGCTGGAACGGCAGCTAGGATTGACAAGAAAGAAATTGAAGCAAAAGAGAGAAGTGATCGGGTAAGTTTCATCTACTTTAGAAAAAGTCTGCATGTGTCCACGTTCTTCTAATTTAATCCTGAGAAATAAAGTCGTCGTCAGTGAGAATGCGTAACTTAGCTATAATCAGAACATATAGTATCTAAGTAGCAAATATTTATTATTTTTTCGTAGATAAATGTTTTTAAGGTGTGATTTGCCTTTAATATCCATATTTTAGGTACTAAACCATTTCAGGTAAACAATTTTTTCTAGGTAGAGGTTATAAAGATGCTTGCCGCAACCAGCTATCCTGCACCTTGGGGAGTTTCGTTAAAAGCCATCTCTGGAGGAATAACACTGCTGCTGATCGGCATAGCTGTTATTGGTCTACTCACGGGACCCAAAAGCAACTGGATTTGGATCCTCAGTATGGTAGTTATCCCTCTCGGCATCTTGTTAATTACGGCTTTGTTTACAGTTCGAGGCTATGTCCTTACGCCTGATGCTCTGCTTGTGAAGCGCTTAGTCTGGAATACGGAAATACCATTACAAGGGCTACAGACGATTGAAGCCGATTCTAATGCCATGGAAGGCTCTTTCAAAACAATGGGGAACGGAGGTTTGTTCAGTTTCTCAGGTTCCTTTCGCAATAAACGCTTAGGGGCCTATCGAGCTTTGGCCACCGATATGCGGCGATGCGTTGTCCTCAAGTTCGATCAAAAGGTGATTGTTATTACGCCTGACAAACCTCAAGCATTCGTCAATCAGGTCAAGGCAATAAAGGGCATGACTTAAAGATGGTTTTAAAATTCTAATCCGCCAAGACTTGCAACACAGCTTTAGGTGCAAGCTTATCTTTGAACCACACCAATCGAGCTGGGGTATTGCTGAAATTGACGCCTGCTTTATCTAGGTTGAGTCGTTCAGAAATCGCTAAAATCAAGTCTGATCGATCAGCCTGTTGCACCTGAGAGAATTTCTTTTTTAAATACTCGGGCCGCCAATACCCCACTATCTCTAGTAGAAATGTCCGACCATCCGGGTGAACTAGGCGGAAGTCTGGAATCATGACGCTTCCCGGAATCGGAATCAGATCAATTTCTCGCTCTAGCTTCCACTCCGTTTTAGTCTTCTGCCATCGTTCGGCAAAGCTGGCTTCCAGCATACTGTCATAGGGCTTACCCGGTGGATAGTGACTGACCAAACCACATTCAGAATCAAGGGCAAATCGACTGGTTCGTTGTTGTTTGGAATAGGTGTCTTTGCTGGTTAAGGTTGCAGACAGGCTCCACTTCGTCACATGCAGTAATGCTGGCAGCAACTTTGCTAAAGCTAAGCCATAGCGGGTGCTAGCACTAAATACACTGGCAGGCCCATCAATTTTGAGGGTAAATCCTTGATCAGCATCGCCCTCGATATAGGCCATTAGACAAAACAGCTTCAGATAGCGAAATAGAAGCTTATACTCTCCGGGGTCATTCCGATGGGCATTGATGATAATTTGAGTTGCTTTGTAAAAAACGCCTTGAACCTGAGATAAGTTATAGCGGTGTAGCAACGCTTCAGGGGTAGGGGCATCAAAGGCAGTCAAGATTTGATTGTCTGGTCGATCGGCATAAAGCCCTTCTTGGATTTGAATCGCACTAACGTCTCGCTCTAGCTCTTGGCTCAAGTTAACGGCTAGTCGTTCTAGAGTCTGGGTTGTCGCTTGAGGACTTGGCACTGACTGGGCAGACAGAGAAAAGACTCGCTGCCGCAACATGGGTGGATCGAGGGGACTAATGACTTCAAAGGTGGAAAAGCCACTGGATAAAAGATGGGCCAGTCCCCGCTTCACCCGATAGTCTGTTCCATCTCCTTCAAGATCTAGTAACTGCTGACTGAGTTCGCCTCGGGTTTGATTGCAGGCCGCGTTAAAACAATCGATGGCTTCTGTTGCGATCGCAACATTCCCCGCATTCACCGCCAGCCGTTTTGGAATAATCGCTTCACCCTGATAGTGATGCATCAGTAAGTCAGAAGGCAACATGTCCTAACCCTCAACACTTTTTCGCAAATAGTCTTTAACTGCCCTAGCCCCTCGCTCCCACTGCACATCTAGCTCAGATCTAAGGGGATTATTGGATAGATCAAGGGTTTTGAGATGGTCTAGCTTCCCTAAAGAAGGGGGGAGATCCGTCAAATTGTTGTGGCTCACATTCAGACTCTTTAACTGAGTCAGTTCCCCTATCCAATGGGGTAATGCCCTTAACTCACAAGCTACAAACGTCAGTTGTTCCAATAAGCGGCAACCCCGTAGTTCCGATGGAAACGCTTGCAAAGGAACGGGTTGGTCTGGGTCTAGATTGAAAATTAGCTGCTTAAGATTGTGGAGTTTACCGATAGATTCTGGCAGCTGACGAATGCTATTGCCAGCAATGCCCAAACTAGCCAAGGCCACTAAGTGACCAAAGGATTCGGGAAGATGGGTGAGCTGATTGTTATAGGCCAACAATGAGGTCAAATTCACTAAACTGCAAATTTGCGGTGGCAAAGATTGAAGTTGATTAGATTGAATATCCAAACTTGTAAGTTGATGAATTGAGCCCAAGGCTGTGGGTAATTCAGTCAACTGGTTAAAAGACAGGTCCAAGGAACGCAATTCCGCCAATGTCCCCAACCATGCCGGGAGAGTCTCCAGATGATTAAAAGCAAGGTTCAGAGATGCCAATCCCTGAAGAGATTTCCAGATAGTCGGGATTTCATGGAGTCCGGTACTGGCAACTTCAAGAGATCGTAACCCCGTCAACAATCCCAACTCCTCTGGCCACTGGGCAATGGGATTGTAGGAAAGCTGCAATTCTTTGAGGGTTTCCAGCTTCCCGATGGAAGAGGGCAAATGAACCAGTTGATTGGATGTTAGATTTAGCGATCGCAACTGTGATAATGCACCTATAAATTCCGGGAGTTCCACAAGGGCATTTCCCGTGAGATCCAGCGATCTCAACTGGGTTAAATCCCCCAGAACCTCCGTTAGGATAGGCAGATGGTTACGGGCTAAGTCCAACCCTTGGAGCTGAGTTAATCGCCCCAAGGATTTGGGCAGTCGCATCAGTTCATTTTCAGATAGGTAAAGAGATTTCAACTGAGAGAGGGAACCAATCGACTCTGGTAACTCACTCAACCCAATATCACTTAAATCTAGCTCCGTTGCTCCTTCAAGACGAGCAATATCTATCAGCCTCTCGGCTTCTCGATAGGCCGAATTTTTTTCCATTACTTCTGATATCTAAGCCCTTTAACCGGAAAAAACACTGCCTCTCAAGAATCATCAATAGGCTATTGCTCTATTAATGCTTTGAGATTCCCTAACCCCGCTTCATAATCTTGCCCCACAGCACTATCCAGAACAAACCGAAGGTAGGAACTAACAGGCTTCATTAAAGGAGGCACCCCCGCACTCATATCTGTATCTAGGGACCAGGCAACCAGCGTACCATTGTCCTGAGGCGTCAATTGTAACGCTGCATCCGCAGTTCCCTGTGGTCCAAAATCTAGATGGGTCTGGATATAGCTGGGCTCAGTCATAGCTGTAACTTCTTGAGTACCCGTCCCCACCATCGGATCCTCACTTTGCCAGTGCATCGTCTGCCCTACACCATTTCCCTCAATCGTTAAAGCCATATCGGGATCCATTTTTGCCCAGGGGGACCAAGCAGACCACTCTGATAAATCACTGACAATGGGGAAAATGGCAGCTGGAGACGCATTGATTAAGATATTTCGTTCAACATGCACTTCGCTAGGAAGGATCAAGCCTCCTATCACCACCAGTAAAAACAGCCCTATCAGTCCACCAATCACATTTCTGAAGATAGCCATAACCGAGGGATCTCCTAGATTGTCTATTCGCTTTCAGTGTAAAAAGAGAATACAGAATTCGAATCAAGATTGAACATTGTTTTAAGCCCTCAAGATTACTAATCGTTACAATTCATACGCAGGAATAATATAGAAGGGCATGATTTAGTTTAGAACCTCACTTTGGGTATGAAAGTGAGCTATAACCTGCTAGGGATAGATGATTGCTTGACTACATAAGGAGTGATAAACAACACCTTCTCTTGTGACGCACATCATATTTTTCATCTAGCGTAAATTATATTCTTAATTTCAGTGAGCCACAGCCCAGGAACAATCTGGTCGAGGCCACGACACAAAGCCTAAGCAAACACTAATTCTTTACCCCCCTGCATTGAAGGAGACTCCTATGACTCGCCAAATTAAAATGATTGCCGGTTTGCTCGCCACTACAAGCGTCGCTGGATTAGTGGTTGCCGCCTTCCCCCAAATTTCCCTGGCCGGTCAAAAGCACACTTACGACCCCATCTTGGTTCAACGCTATAACTCTGGTTGCGTCGAGAAAGTGACGGGCAAAGGTTACACTCCTGCCCAAGCCAAGCAGATGTGCAGCTGCTCCATGAGCAATATGCAAAGCCAACTCAACGAGAACGAAGCCATTAGTCTGCTCATTAAGTCCCAGTTCAGCTTTTCCAAAGATAAAGCTACTGGATTGCCCACTTCCCTCTCTCCTTACTTCGTAGGCTGCAAAGCATAACTACATTGAGGGTTAACGCCTGACAGTCATGATTCTCAATTGCCGCTAAAATATAAGTACAAATAAACTATTTAGCGGGTATCGGGGTCATGGCCTACCCACTTTCAGCAACCAAGCTTCAGACCTATCGTCAATGTCCTCAAGCCTACTATTTCAAGCATGAGCGACGGTTAACGGTCCCCTCTGCCTTCGGTTCACCCACCTTCGGTAAGGCAATCCATCGAGCTTTGGCCCAGATCTACCAGGACTGGTCCTATGCCGACCCTCTTCCGCCCTTGCAATGGTTTGCTGATTGTTGGCAACAGCATATTAGTGAGCTAAAGGAGTCTCAAATTCATGAAGGCTGGCAAGCCCTAGAGACCTACTATCACCAATATGTGGCCCCTCAACCCATGCTGCGAAAACCAGTGGGCATTGAGGGCAAGATTCAAGCCTCTTTTCAAGTTAGTAATATTGAGTTTGCCTTGTCCGGTCGCTATGACCGATTAGATTGGCTAGACGATGGCCTAGAACTGATCGACTACAAAACCAGTAAAACCGTAAAGCCCCCAGAAGCCATTGATGTGCAGTTGGGGCTTTATTATTTGGCATTGGAGCAAACGTATCACCATGCTCTTAAACGACTGAGTTTGATTTATTTACGCAGTAATCAATGCATTTCTTATGAGGTGACTCCCGATCATTTAGAGCAAATCAAAGATTTGATTGGGGACTTAGCTTTGAAACTCAGGTCTGATCAAGACTGGCATCCTCAGGAAGGATCACAGTGCGATCGCTGCGGGTATCGACAATATTGCAGTGCCCAAACGCCTAACCCTGAACCTCTCCCACAAACCGCAAAACCTCCGCAAAAGGTCCAATTAGCTCTGCCATTCCTTTGAATAGTTTTTTTCATTCCCCTGCAGTAAAGCATTGAGAGCAGACCATAATCTCACCCGAGATCTCGCTAATTCTGGTTGAAAGCTTTTTTTGATCATCTGAAATATTATTGACCAAAATTAACTCAGTACCAAACGTCCAAGCTTTTCCCTTTACCAGATCGGAAAACATCCAGGATGAAGAGTAATCCTGATGCAAACTAGGTTTTTCAGCTCGGAAGTTATTGGCAGGGTTAATAGTCGTGGACTAAAGACGTTGCAATATTGAGAGACCTGTTATCTCTAGAGCAGCTATGGATGCCGCACCTTGAGTGGTGTGTCGATGTTGTTGCACATTTTCTAGAGCGTCTTCGATAATTTTCCAATCGAAGTCTTGAAATATCTCTAAGTCCTCAATGAGTTGCAAGGAGTCATGCAGTGCAGGGATGGGATTCTTTAGCTCAACAGCTTGTTGCAAACACTGCTGCAAGACACTCGTCAATTGATGTTGTTCAGCTCGTTCTGCGAAGGTTAGAGGTCTAGGTTTGTTGTTCATTAGGAGTTACAAACCCTTGAGCGGGTAATGAAGGGCGGTAAAAACCTGATAAGAGCGTCTTGGGACTTGTGTAGTAATCGGTTGTGATTAGTCCAGATTTATTCAAAATCGGCCAATCATAAAAAGCAGAATTTAACCGAGGTCGTCCAGTTCATTAATGTCAAAATTGATATATTTATCCGTCTGTTTCCACCAGGCGACCTCTACACTGTAGCCTCAATCCTTTAAGAATTCCCCAGTTGCTTGATATTCTCCCAACCTGAATTTATTCTCAATCGCCCCCGCGGAAGGATCAAAATGATGGGTCTTTACCCTAAGTTAAACCAGCGGCGCTTTCAGGACGCCAGGAGAATCAGCGAATAGTTCCCATACCGCGTCCATAAGAAGGTTATGGGGTAAACCCCATAACCTCAACCAAATGTTTCCTTACCGTGATTACTGGCCATGGCTACACCACACCGGAATTAGCGCTTGGCGAGCTTTTTCTTCTCTAGTTTCCGTAAACGCACAGACTTAGGAGTCACTTCTACCAGTTCATCAGGACCGATATATTCTAGTGCCCGCTCTAAACTCATATCGACAGGAGCCTGCAACTGCACTAATTCATCGCCCGTAGAACTGCGGTGGTTGGTGAGGTGCTTAGTTTTGCTAACATTGAGGTCCAGATTCTGGGGACGGTTATGCTCACCCACAATCATGCCCTTGTAGACTTTGACACCTGGCTCAATAAAGAAAGATCCACGATCTTCAGCATTTTTAAGGGCATAGAAGGTAGCGGTTCCTTCCTCAAAGGCAATAATCACACCATTCCGTCGAGATGAAATATCTCCAGCCATTTCTCGGTACTCCAAGAAGCTGTGGTTCATAATGCCATCTCCGCGAGTGAGGCGCATAAACTCGCCTCTAAACCCGATTAAGCCACGGGCTGGAATCACAAATTCGAGTTGGGTGCGGCCACTGCTAACCTGCATATCCTGCATTTCACCACGGCGTTGTCCCAAGCGTTCGATACAGCCACCCACGGCCTCTTCAGGAACGTCTAGCACTAGATACTCATAGGGTTCACAGGGCTGACCATTCACTTCTCGATAAATCACCTGGGGCTGGGACACTTGAAACTCATAGCCTTCTCGGCGCATGGTTTCAATCAAGATACCTAAGTGCAACTCACCTCGACCGGAAACAGCAAACCGATCTGGGGAGTCTGTTTCTTCTACTCGCAACGCTACGTTGGTTTCCAGCTCGCGCATCAAGCGATCACGAATTTGTCTTGAGGTTACGAAATCTCCTTCCAAGCCAGCAAAGGGAGAGTCGTTGACGCAGAAGGTCATTTGCAGGGTAGGTTCATCCACCTTAATGAGGGGAAGCGGCTGGGGTTCGTTGGGACAGGTAATGGTTTCACCGATATTGGCGTTGGCAAAACCTGAGACCGCAACCAAGTTACCCGCAGAAGCAGTTGCTAACTCAACTCTCCGTAAACCTTCAAAGCCCATCAATTTGCTGACTTTAGCTTTGACCATCTCGCCATGTTCATTGATCAAAGCAGCTTGCTGCCCCATATTAATCGTGCCATTGTGAATTTTGCCAATCACAATTCGGCCTAAATAATCGGAATAGTCCAGGGTGGTTACCTGCAGTTGCAAAGGCTTCTCAGGATCTCCTACTGGGGGTGGAACATGGTGTAGGAAAGACTCAAACAGGGGTTTCATATCCTCCCCTGGCGCATCTAAATCTTCCTTGGCATAACCATCCAAGCCAGATGCAAACAGATAAGGGAAATCGCACTGATCATCATCCGCACCCAGTTCAATAAATAGATCCAAGACTTTGTCTACTGATCCATGAGGGTCGGCTTGGGGGCGGTCAATCTTATTCACCAACACAATCGGTCGTAAGCCTTTTTCCAGGGCTTTTTTCAACACAAACCGCGTTTGGGGCATGGGGCCTTCGTTGGCATCTACAATTAGCAGACAGCCATCCACCATTCCCAACACCCGTTCAACTTCCCCGCCAAAGTCGGCGTGACCTGGGGTATCCACAATATTAATCAGGGTCTCTTTGTAGGTAACCGCTGTATTTTTGGACAGAATGGTAATACCTCGTTCCCGCTCTAGATCGTTAGAATCCATTACGCAATCAGGAACGTCCTCTCCTTCACGAAAGGTGCCGGCTTGCTTCAGTAGGGCATCGACAAGGGTCGTTTTGCCGTGATCAACGTGGGCAATAATGGCGACGTTACGAATGGGAAGGAGCGTCATACTAGGTTCCAAAGATACAGATGTTGGATCAACATGGATTTTGCAAATCTGAAAGAATACTTTCGGCCAGACTTGCAAAAATATTAATTTTATTTAACAATTTTAGACTGATTCTGCCCAAATCAGTGCAGTGATGATCAAGTCACCCTGCTGAAAGGATATAAAAAAGGCTATGAAGGGGGTAGAAATGGGCAGTCTAGGGTCAGTGAGTGATGGCTAGTCGTTACGTGAATCCTTCGACAACTACAGGCGTTACCCCTGCCGAGCTGACCTTGTTTAATCGGCTGACGACTCCTGTCTGGATCTTTGATATTGAGCAGATGCGGATGTGGTGGGCCAATACGGCAGCACTTGGGTTATGGAATGCCGATAGTTTAGAGGAACTACTCAATCGAGATTGGAGTGATTATTCAGAAGCAACCGAGATTCGATTACAGTCCTATCTTGATAAGTTTCAACAGGGAGAGTCCATCACAGAGCAATGGACTTTTTATCCCAAAGGTGGCGCTGCGGTTTCCGTTCGCTGCATTTTTTCAGGCATTGCCATTGAATCGGGCCGACTGGCAATGTTATCCGAAGGCATCTCCGACGCTTTAGAACAGGTGGATGTCGATAGTCTCTGTTCTTTAGAAGCCCTGCGCCATACCACGGTCATGATCTCCCTCTATGATCTAGAGGGGCAAGCCATTCTCCAAAATCCTGCGGCCTTGCAATGCTATGGAGATGAAGTCCGTCAGGAATCAGAGCCGACGTTTGCGCGTCGGTTTAAAGATCCCGGCCTCGCTAATCTAGCCATGGTTGCGGTTAAAGCTGGGGATGTTTTCAGTGTTGAAGTCCAGGTCCAAACCCTGCAGGGCATGGAATGGCATGGAATTGACGTGCGCGGTACGCAAAATCCCCGCACAGGAGAGCTGGCAATTCTCGTCAATGAAAGCAATATTAGCGATCGTAAACGAGCAGAAATTGCCCTTAATCAACTCTTACGACAAGAACAACAACGCACTTTTGAACAGCTCCAACAAACCCAAACGGATCTCCACGCATCTCAACGTTTGTTGCAATTAATTTTGGATACGATTCCTCAAGCCATCTTTTGGAAAGATCGACAGTCCACCTATCTGGGGTGCAACCTCGCCTTTGCTGCAGATGCTGGACTATCGGCCCCCCACCAGATTGTGGGATTAACGGACTATGATTTGCCCTGGTCCCAGGAAGAGGCGGATTGGTATCGACAGTGCGATCGCAAAATCATGAACAGAAATGAGCCAGAAGATCGAATCATCGAGACCCAAATCCAAGCAGATGGTCATCAAATTTGGCTAGAAACTAGCAAACTTCCCCTCCTCAACAGTGAACAAGCAGTCGTTGGCATCTTGGGACTGTATGAAGACATCACTGAACGTGAACAATCCAAAGAAGCCTTACAACTGATTTTAGAAGGGACTGCCACAAAGGTAGGTGAAGCCTTCTTTCGCACCTGCACACGGGCCTTAGCCGACACCTTAAATGTACGCTATGCCATGATTACAGAGTTAGTCGGTATAGCCCAAGATCGCGTCCACACTCTGGCCTTCTGGCAGGGGGATTCCTTTGGCGAGAATTTCGAATATCCCTTAGAAGAAACACCCTGCAGAGAAGTGCTTGCCGGAAAAGCCTGCATCTATAAAGACTCCGTTCAGCAATATTTTCCCAATGACGCCGATCTAGTGACCCTGGATGCAGAAAGCTATTATGGCATTCCCATTTTGAATATTTCAGGTCAGACTTTGGGGCATATCGCAGTTTTGGATACTGCTCCACTCAAAGACGTATCCCAATATGAAATGATCTTGCAGATTTTTGCTGCCCGGGCAGCATCAGAAATTGAACGTCAGCAAGCTCAGCAAGCCCTGGAACAACAGCTCTACAACGCCAATCTCCTCAGCCAAATCACACGAGATATCCGTCAGAGCCTAGATGCTTCAAAGATACTTGACACCGCTGTTCATCATATTGGCCAGATTTTCAAGGTGAGTCGCTGTCATATCCACACCTATACCCACCATCCCACTCCCCGATTGCAAGTAGTCGCAGAATATATGGCCACGGATATGCCATCCCTGATCGGTCAGGATATTCCCGTCCTCAATACGCCTTACATGCAACAACTGTTGTCCCTCGATCAGGCCATTCCGTCTACCCATGTGGACACTGATACCACTTTAAATGAGTTGCGTCCCCTCCTTACCCAAGCAGGACTTCTCTCTATTCTGTCAATTCGAACCTCTTACTTGGATGAAGCCAATGGCGTGATTGTCCTGAGCCAATGCGATCGCACTCGTGCTTGGACCCCCGAAGAAATCAGCCTGCTCGAAACGGTCGCCAGTCAGGTGGGCATCGCTCTTGCCCAATCCCACTTACTGGAACGAGAAAAGCACCAGCGCCAGCAATTGATCCAAAATTACCGCCAGCTACAGCAAGAGATCAAAGAGCGGCAACAAGCAGAACAAGAACTGGAACTTTCAAAATATAGCCTTGATAAAGCCAAAGATAGCATTTACCTCCTGGACTCAAGCGGGAAATTCCTCTATGCCAACGATCGAGCCTGTCAACAGTTAGAGTATTCTCGAACCGAAATTTTAACAAAGTGGTTTGGAGATATTGCCCCTTGGATACCCCCTCAGAAGCTTGAGTTGCTATTAAAAGACATTAGGGACAATCAATCCCTCACCTTTGAAGGGATTCACAGAACCAAATCGGGTCACATTATTCCGGTAGAAATAACATCCACCTACTTTCAGTTCCAGGGAAAAGACCGCTTCAGTGCCGTCTCACGCGATATCACGGAGCGCAAACAAGCCGCCCTAGCCTTAGAACGGCAGATTCAGCGAGAAATGCTGTTACGGAATCTCACTGCTGATATCCGTCAGAGTCTTGATACCCAGCAAATCTTCACCACTGCCGTGCAAATGATCGGTGAAGTATTTAATGTCAATCGTTGCCATATTCATAGCTATACAGCAGAGCCTGCAGAAGAATTTCCGATTGTCGCTGAATATCTTCAACCGGGTTGTGATTCCATGTGGGGAATTAACATACCAGTCCATGGCGTGGCCCATGTCCAGCAGATGCTCTCGCAAGAAAAAGCGCTGTTGACGTCTAATGTTTATACGGATCCGCTCATTTACCCTTCCCTAGATAGTCGCTCTATTCAACTCAAGTCCATCCTTGCCGTGCGCACATCCTATCAAGGGCAACCTAACGGCGCCATTGTGCTACAGCATTGTCAGCAGAAATTTAAACGTCAAGACTTTTTGCAGCTACCCATCCCAGAGCAGAACGACATGCTGCGTCAATGGACATCAGATGAAGTTGAACTCATCGAAGCCTTGGCCAACCAAGTGGGAATCGCATTAGCCCATGCCAAATTATTGGAGCAAGAAAAACAGCAAAGCCAGAAGCTATCCGAGCAAAATCACGAGTTATTAGTAGCCAAGCGGGAAGCTGAATCTGCTAACCAAGCAAAAAGTGAATTTCTAGCCAATATGAGCCATGAACTGCGCACTCCTTTGAATGGCATTCTGGGCTATGCCCAAATTTTACAGCGGTCGACATCCCTCAGCCCCAAAGACCACAAGGGAATTCAGGTGATGCGCCAATGTGGTCAGCATTTGTTAACCCTCATTGAAGATTTACTAGACCTATCAAAGATTGAAGCGCAACGGATGGAGCTGCATCCTGAATCGTTCCATTTTCCTGAGTTTCTGACCGGTATTACAGAACTCTGCAAAATTAAGGCACAACAGAAAGGCATCGAACTCATCACGCAGTTTGCCCCCAATCTACCTGGTGGCATTTATGCAGATCAACAGCGATTACGGCAAATTTTGCTCAATATCCTCGGCAATGCGGTGAAATTTACCGACAAAGGGAGTGTTAGCTTCAAAGTAACCTTAGCCACTGCTTCTCCCCCACAAATCGATCAAGAAGACGATTCTACCCCTGGAGGAAACATCCAACCCATCGTTTTTCAAGTTAGTGACACCGGTATTGGCATTGTCGCTCAGGAACTCGCTAAAATATTTCTCCCCTTTGAACAAGTTGGTCATCCTGATCGATACCATCAAGGCACAGGATTAGGGTTAGCGATTAGTCATAACTTGACTGCAATGATGGGGGGCAAATTATCAGTTGTTAGCCAACCCAATGAAGGCAGTATCTTTTCTTTTACCCTCGCTCTCCCCGTAGTTCAACCCGATGCACTGGCTTTGGCTCTGGAGACCTATGAAAACATAACGGGCTACCGTGGACATCTCCGCACCATCTTGATCGTCGACGATCATTTGGATACTTGTGCCGGAATGATTGAGTTACTGAATGACTTAGGGTTTACGACGATGACTGCCATAAACGGTCAAGATGGAATCAAGGTTGCCATTGATCACCAACCTGACCTAGTGATTTCTGATCTAATGATGCCTCATATGGATGGTTGTGCTTTGACTCAAGCCATTCGTCAACATCCCTCGACAACGGATATTCCCGTGCTCATGTCTTCGGCCAGTGCTTATGGGCCGGATCAATCCCGTAGTTTAGCCGCAGGTTGCAACGACTTTATTGCTAAGCCCTTACAGATGGGTGAGTTAATCCAGAAATTGCAGCATCACTTAAACCTAAAATGGGTGACTACAGATAAGGCTCATAGGGGTGATTTGCAAACAAATAGCCTCCATCCTCCTTCAATGCAACCCAATATAGTCTGTCCTCCTCGGGTAGAGTTGGAAAGACTCTTGGTTATGGCAAATAAAGGGAGTGTGTTTGAAATTACTGATGAAATATCTGATATTCAGGCAATTAATTCACAATACAAAGGTTTCTGCCAGAAAATTATAGATTGGGCTGAAAACTTTGAAATCACTAAAATCCAAGAATACTTACATCAAAAGCTGAATTAAATCTACTAAATCTTCCCAAATATTTGTCGAGTATTTGTTGAATACATATTGAGTTTCTCGTCAATTTGCCTCCAGAGATTCTACTCCTTTCCCCCTGAAACACTTAGAGGATGAAAACTCAGAGATAGGCTAGAAATACTCAACAGGTGTAGCAAAAGATTTCCAAAGCCTAAAAATAGACACATTGAAATATATTTATTTAGACAATCAACTCTAAATTTAAGTATTCTTGCGGATTTTGTTCGTTCCATTACCCTTCACAATGGAAAAGTCAAACCATCCTGTTTTTGACATAAATTTATCTGGATGTGCCATTAGCCTCCACTAGTCCAGTCTTATTTACAAAGGCGATGCCTGATTCCCCTAAAACTTCAAATATTCTCATTGTTGATGATGTCCCAACCAATCTGACAATTTTGGCTCAGACTCTAAGGGATCAGGGGTTTACAGTTTGGGTCGCCACCAGTGGAAATGCAGCCTTAAAGCAATTAGCTCACGGTTTACCCGATTTAATTTTGTTAGACATCCAAATGCCGGGAATGGATGGCTTAGAAACTTGTACAAAATTAAAAGCAGATCTTCGTACCCAAGATATTCCCGTTATTTTTATGTCGGCTCTCAGTGAGCAAGCGAATAAAGTTGAAGGGTTATCCTTAGGAGCGGTTGATTATATTACCAAGCCTTTCCAGGAAGCAGAAGTCCTGGCGAGAGTGAAAGTGCATTTGAGCATTCGAGAACTGACCCAAAATCTGCAGAGAGAAATCGAAGAGCGTAAACGGGTTGAAGCTGAACTCGCAAAGGCCAATGCCTCTTTACATCGTCTGGCCCATATTGATGGCTTAACCCAAGTGGCCAATCGCTATCGCTTTGACCAAGATATGGAGCAAGTTTGGCGACGACTCCAGCGAGATAATGAGCCCCTATCGTTAATCTTATGCGACGTAGATTATTTCAAACTGTTTAACGATCGCTATGGCCATCAAGTTGGAGATGACTGCTTACGGCAAGTCGCCCATGCCATCCAGCAGGCCGTCCATCGCCCGGATGATCTGGTAGCTCGCTATGGTGGAGAAGAATTTGCGATTGTTCTACCCTCAACCCATGCCCAAGGAGCAGAACAAGTTGCCCTGGGAATCCTCAATAAAGTTTCAGAACTCGATATCCCCCATGAGGTGTCCAGTGTTAGCCCCCAGATTACGCTGAGTTTGGGCATTGCAACCGTTATCCCTCAATCTGATCAGTCCTTAGATGACTTAATTGAGCTGACAGACAAAGCGCTATATCGGGCCAAGGAAGAAGGCAGAAATACTTATTGTCACCATGACTGTTCACAATCTCCTCCTTCTCTAAGCTGCTCGCCCTCCCCCCTAAGCCTCCGTTAAGCTCAGCATCCTGTTGGCATTTCAATGCCAATGGTTACTTTGGGTGCTAGCTAAACGATGCTTAAGACTGAGCCTAAACCCAGCGCTCAGTAAGGTGTATCTTAGGTGAGATCTTTCTTTTTATCGTTGCATGGTGATTGTGCATGAGATTCTTGATCTTGAAACCGATCAAGGGATTGGCATTTATAATCTATCCCCTCAAATTCAAGGGTTTATTACTACTAGCTCAGTTCAAAATGGCCAAGTCTTAATCTGTTCTCGCCATACCACTACTGCCTTAGCCATCAACGAGTATGAAGAGCGACTATTAGAAGACATCAAGGTCTATTTGCATAAACTGGCACCTACCAACCAACGATACCTGCACAACGATCTACACCTGAGGGACGTGCCATCAGATGAACCTGAAAATGCTCATTCCCACCTGATGGCCATTACCCTCTCCTCCAGTGAAGTGGTTCCTATTGTCGCGGGCCAATTGGCTTTAGGGACGTATCAATCAGTCCTGTTGTTTGAACTAGATGGCCCTCGCCAAAGAACTGTATTTCTACAAATTTCTGGAGAGTAATCGGCAACCCTGCATAGGGTTACTGCCATCCCGCGCGATCAGCTATTTTGGTTGCTTCTGGATTATTTCGTCCATAGGCGCTGACGTTGATGGTATCGGATTTAAACTCGCCATACTCTTTCAAGGCTGGTGAAACATCCACTCCGATCACTGCCGGATATTCGTTATTCGCTTCTGCAAAAACTTTCTGGGCTTCAGGGCTAGTGAGGTATTCCATAAATGCGATCGCATGTTCCTTATGGGGCGCATCAGCCACTACACCTGCCCCACTGATATTGACATGGGTCCCTCTATCTTCCTGGTTAGGGAAAAAGACCCCTACCTTCTCAATAATGGCTCTATTCTTAGAATTCTCAGATTGGGCTAAACGGGCTACATAGTAGTGATTCACAATAGCTACATCACATTGACCTGCCGCCACAGCCTTAATTTGATCAACATCCCCACCCTTGGGAGGACGAGCAAAGTTAGCGACTAAATCTTTGGCCCATTGCTCTGTTTCTGCTTCCCCTTTGGATTCAATAAATGATCCTAGAAGAGATTGGTTATAAATATTGTTGGAGCTTCGAACGCACACTCTCTTTTCCCAAGCTGGTTCTGCCAATGCTTCATAGGTGGAAAGCTCTTCTGGCTTGACCTTAGCTTTGTTGTATATCAACATCCGCACCCGCTTAGTCAGTCCAAACCAAAGACCATCTGGATGACGGAGATTTTCTGGAATTTTGTCATCCAGCTGCTTAGAAGAAATACTTTGCAATAAGTTGGCCTGTTCTGCTCGCCATAATCGACCTGCATCTACGGTAATCAACACATCCGCTTGGGGGTTGCTGGCTTCATTTTTGATTCGTTCTAAAAGCTCATTATCCTTACTCTCTAAAAGCTTGACTTCAATCCCCGTTTGCTTTGTGAAATCCTTATATAGGGCCTGATCAGTATCATAATGCCGTGCAGAATATACCCTGACAATTTTTTCTTCACTGCCTGTCTGAGTGTTGGTACATCCGCCCAAAACGGTAATAGAGAAAAAGCCCACCGAAGTGATCAGGGCGATTTTAGAGAGATTGAAGATCATCTTAAATTTTCACGCACTAATGAAAACAATTCTTAATTCTTAGACCAGTCTTCAAGCTATCTGAGTCGACTCACCTCTGTCAAGCAGACAAAACCTGGACTTCCCGATTGGGGCTCGATCTCCAGCAACTGACGATGAATTTGGCACAATGTGGCCATCCTGACGATACATCTGAATCTTCTGAACTGTTCTGTTCTGATAGTAGGAAAAAGATTAGAAACTCAGTATGCAGAAAGACAAACGAATGTAAATATCTTATAAATCTTGGAAAACAATATTTTATATAGGCAAAGAAATATATTTTGTTTGGCCCAAATTTATCTTCTAGTCAAAATTTAACTAAATTCTGTATTTATACTGAGGCCAGTCTACCTTCCCAAAAAAGTAAGATGACATTAAAAATCTAATTACTATTCATCATTTCAATTGCTTCTAAGAATGAATCAAAAACTGGCAGTCTTAACAGCAATACTTGCATCTTCTGTAACCACAGCTGTTACAGCACAAACTGCTCAATCATCAAACATTCAGCCTCTTGAAAAGCCCGGATTATAAATGGCTAGAGCTGTTCTACAATATTCTGATGGAGATGCTTTGCAAGCAGATTTCAGAGTATATTGTCCCACTGCAATGATTCGGCCAACAAACTACCAATTATTCGATCATTTAGGGCATATCAAAAAACAAGGTTCATGGTGGGAAACATCTTTTCAGCCTCAATATTCATCTGAACATCAACTGGTTAGATCCGTTTGTGGTGGCTAAGTTATTCAGAGAGATTTCCCCTAGTCAATATCAACTTAACTAGGGGACCAAGAAGAGAAGAATTTTTTCTAATCTAAGCATAATAAACTAGCTAGCCCCATCATCTTGATGAGTTGAATTCGTATTGTCAGCAGCATGAATTTCTGAAGATATTCCATTTACAGACTGCTTTTGTAACCAGACTTCTAAATTTTGGGTGAGCTGGGTAAAGGAAGTTACTAATTCTTCTGGTAGATCTAGGGGTAGCTTGCCGGATCGTAGGTGGAGATCCCGTTGTGGAAAAGGAATCTCAATCTCTCGATGGCGCAGAATAGTCTCAATCCGAAAATTAAGATCGCTTTTAATTGCAAATTGCTTTTCGGGCTCATCAATCCAAATCAATAACAAGAAGTTCAGAGAATTATCCCCAAACTCAGTGAAAAATACTCGGGGCGGCGGATCTTTGCGAACTGAACCATAATCAGCAACTGCATCCATCAGGGCTTCTCGTACCTGTTTTGGGTTAGTACCATAGGCAACTCCCACAGGAATTTGTAAACGAGATATGGAGGAGCCATGATCCCAATTCACTACCTCAGATTCCAAAAAATCTGCATTAGGAACAATGATGGAGACTTGGTCAAGGGTACGAATCTCTGTACTACGAACATTGATACGCTCTACCGTGCCTTGATAATCTCCTACCTTCA
Organism: Acaryochloris marina S15; assembly: GCF_018336915.1. Taxonomy (GTDB): domain Bacteria; phylum Cyanobacteriota; class Cyanobacteriia; order Thermosynechococcales; family Thermosynechococcaceae; genus Acaryochloris; species Acaryochloris marina_A. Next base: position 3,021,835 of record NZ_CP064923.1, read on the forward strand.
CAAAGTCCCCAACCTTAATGGGCTGCTCAAAAATCAGGACCATACCACTAATAAAATTCTTGGCAAACCCTTGCAATCCTAAGCCAATCCCCACACCGAGAACACTGGCAAATACTGTTAAGGAACTCAGATCAAATCCCCAAAGCTGAAATAACACCATTGCCCCGATGAACAGCAAGACATAGTTGGCAACGAAAGCAACAGCCTCTTGGGCACCTCGATTCAATCCCGTGGCACCTAATACCCGCGATCGCAACAAATGCTGCACGGTTTTAGCTAGGTTCATTAGCCCTGCCAGTAGAACTAGAAGCAGAGCAACATCCAAAACAGAGTAAGACTTCCCACCGGCCGGAATAAACGGAGTGGAAAAGGTTTGAACTAGAGCGTTGATGATTAAGTAGATGCCATTGCGGGTCCAGGGGAATAAACCACAGATAAAGCCAATCGTGCCCACCCACAGCGCTAGCCGCAAACAGTAGAAAATGACTTTGAGGAGAAATCTGAGACTTTGGGGCTGATCTCCCGTGGTCGGATCAACCGTTGCCCGAGGTAAAAGCGTGAATAACTTCTGACGCCAAAACCACCCTATTCCCCAATGAGCGATGAGTGCCAATAGCAAACACAGCGAGCCGATGGCGATTAGCCGCCAGGGATTTCCCCGTTCCTCCTGCCCCCGATCAATCGCCTGCTGCAATTTCTTTTGCCAAGTTCTGGCCGTCACTTCTGGAGTAGACCACTTGGCATCCTGACTATTCACCGTCAATAAATACAAGGGCTGTTTAGCACCCACTTCGACTTTCAACACGGGTAAATCATCAGAGACATCCACAATGACCGTTGCCTGGGTTGATTTACTCACCAGACTTTGCAAGCTTTGGTTGACCTTTCTAGCTCTGTCTTCCGCCGGAAATGCTTTAGACGAACTCAATTCAAATAATGGAATACCATCAACTTCCACCTTCTCGGAATCAAGGGTTTGAGCCACAACGGTATCCGTATGGGGATGGCTTAAGAGAATTAAGCTTGCCGTAATCAGGGCAAAACAGCACCAACGCCACAAGCGCCGACAAGAAAAATCCCTAATAATTCGGGCTACCCAGGCGAAGAATCGGTTGATGATCATAGCAGCCGTATCTATTGCAAAGGGTTATTGTAACGAGGATTAGAATTGAATGCGATATTCCAAAACACCGACTGCTTCGCCTTCAGAGCTGACCGAGGACCGGGCTCTAATTTGATTGTTGATCTCGTAACTCAAGTTAAATAAGGTCGGTTCATCTACCCCCGTCAAAATTTGGAGAACGGAGGCAGAAAAGCGGTCGGTAATGTCGAAGCCTAATTCAGCCCCAAAAGCGAGCACAGCACTTTGATTATTGCTCTGATTAGGCAGCAAAACAGGAAAGGCTCGAAAACTAGCACGACTACCCAGAGCATCATTTAGCGCTTGCTGCACACTGGAGAAAGCTGCCGAGCTAGCAATATTGGCTGCAGCTTGAGTGGCTTGACCATCCTGCAGTGATCGATCGATGCCGCCCCCCAATAAAGCAATAATTTGGGGATTGGTTCGACCAGGGCGACTACTGAGAGTGACCACATCATCAAAGTCAGCGAGGAGTTCACTGGCTCGTCCATCAACCGTAGCGCTCACTTTTACGGACTGGACGGCACCAATCGCACTCGAAGGCAACTCAGCGAACTCATTTAGATCAGTTGTTGAAGCACGTACTACCTCAGTCACAGTGGTTTTCATGCCGATGTTGAGGTAAGGGTCTAAGCCAAATCGAGACTCAAATCTAGCAAAGTTATCCCGTCTCGAATCAACGCTAAACAGAGTCGTAATCAGATTAATCGATCCTTTACGAAAGCTAACCACGCCATCCGCTAACGGTTGATCCACTGTTCCATTAATTTTGAGTTCACCCGTCGCCATAAAACTAAGGACAGGCGGCTGAGAAATTTTGACATTGTCGCCAATCTGAACCACCAAATTGTTGAAGTCTATAGGGTTACCCGCAGCAGGTTGAGGAACCGTTCCAGGAACTGCACTTTCAGCAGCACTGGCATTAGCTAATTTGACCTTACCGTTAGTGAGTTGAAGTTTTCCGCCTATCTGAGGTTGTAGAGCACTACCTTTGACGACAATGGCTCCATTCACTCCCCCCTGATAGAGTTCTTGGACATTTAGATCTAAGTCTTCCAATCTGACATTCAAATCTTGTTGATTTGAGGCCTGAAAAATGGGCAGACTGCCCTTGGTGACTAACCGGCCATCGCCAATGTTGGCCGTCAATTGAGGAATCGTCACTAAATTGCGATCAAACTTGATCGTGCCATTCAGATTGGTTAGGGGCTGTTTCAGGGCAGCAGCCTGAAGTTTGGCGTCTTGAAAGCGAATACTACCGTCTACAACAGGCTGATCAATCGTTCCATTGACTTTTACATCTAGGGCACCATTACCGCCTTCCCAAGTCACTTGGTCCGTCAATAAACTCAGCAGGGATAAGCCGTCATCCCGAATACTAGCTGTCAGAGAGACTTGATCTGTTGCAGGTGTCACAGATGAGAAGAATGGTGAATAGGGAACTTCTCCCTTGAGGATCAAGGGTTGGGAGTTATTAATACGAGCCTGACTGTCAATCTTGAGGAGCGCTTGTTTATAGCTCAAGGTGGTCTGAGCACTATTGACAACGGCATCGTCCAAACGCCCATCAACTAACTCGAATTGCCCTTCCAGCTGAGGGTCCTCTAAATTCCCAGCTAAGTTGAGGGTGCCATTTAATTTGCCCGTCACAGTCACTGGCAAATCCAGGAAGGGGTTGATGGGTTCGACGGAAATGTTTTGCAGCTGTAGTTGACCCGACTGATAAGAGCTGCCGAGTTCCCCCTGAAAGGCCAATAGGCTCTCACCCGTTTTAATGCGCAGGGGCTGCAAACTCAGGAGGCCATCTTCCAGTTCTCCTTTGACGATCAGTTGATCAATACCATATAGCCCCAACTTAAAATCTTGTCCCCGAATGTCGAAGTCAGCATTCACACCCGTTTTAACCGATCCAGCAAAGTCAATTTGGCCTCCAAACTGCCCTGTTAATCCATCCAAAGCAAATAAGCTTTGCTCCTGCTTGTTGGCTTGGATAATGGCTAGCTGCTGAATTTCAGTAAAACGGCGCAGTTGAGTCAGTAAAGGGCCGTTCACACCAACCGAAATGGTTTTTAAATCTGCAGCCGTTCCATAGGTTTGGGGCTGGGGCGATCCTAAGTTGGCAAAATCTACAGTCTCATACAACGCTACAACATCAGCAAGATTACCTTTCGTAATCGCTAAATCGCCAGAGTACCGAGGGTTATCACTGGGAATAAATTTTGCATTTAATACATATTGGCTATCATCCTTGAGCAATGTCCCCTGGTCTAGATTGGCGATTCCATCTCGATAGCGAATCTTGCCTGTTAGGGTTTGGGCTTGAATCTGGTTGAGGGCTGGTTGATCAACGGCAAAGTTACCGTCTAGGGTTTGTTGTTTCAAATTGGCTTGGAATTGGCCAGAGGCGGTCCCAGAGACTGTGCCTATGCCTAAATTAGCTATAGAACCTAAATTCAAAGGTTGTAGGGGAAATTTCTGAACTTCTGCCTGGAGGATATCGCCTTGAGTCGTTCCTTTGGCTAATGCCTGATCTCTGCGGATCAGAAAAGAGTTGGGCAGGAATTGTGAATTGAGGGATACGTGGATGCGATCGCGTTCTCCCCCCACCTGCATCTCAACTCCTTGGCCAAAGGCCAAGTTACCTTTCATCAACGGTTCAAACCGAAACTGAGACACCGCTAAGTCTTCTAACTGCAGGGTCGCCACTAAATTGGGGGCTTCGGGCGTCCCAGTGATGCGTCCTGTGAGGTCGGCCTGTCCTGTAAGTGGAATAGCCGTGGGTCCCAACGCTGCTAGGGTTCGTAAATCATAATCGTCTGCCTTGATGTTAAGATCCAAAGCCGTGATTTGGGGGCCTTGAGGAGTCTGGAAGTCAGCATCAATGGTTCCATCCGCACGGAACCCCTTAGCCGTCGCTGACTGCACCACAATCTGGCGCCCCGTCCATCGGAATCGCGCATCCAGCGGCTGTTCAAGCAGCGATAATCCCTGGGAAAAATTCACTTGGCCTTGGGCTCGAAGGGTATCAGGGCTGAGGGCAGCAATGGGACCATTGAGAGCGACATCACCACTCAAATCCCCCTTTAATTCAGGCGCAAAATTGGATAGCCCAATGCCTGCCAATCTGACATCAGCTTTCAGATCGGTTTGGTCAAAATATCCATCCAGCCGAGCCGTCCCACCAGCCACCTGAGCCACGACATTCTCTAGACGAGTAATCCCTTTTCGCAAGCGCATTTCCCCATTAGTGGGATAGGTGGCTCGGGGCGCTTGAAAGGCAATCAGGGTACGTAAATCTTCGGGCTGTCCTCGAACCTGAGTCTGAGCATTGATCGGACCAATCGTTAGACCCGATGGCACCTCGTATAGGGATGCGATCTCATCCCCTGGCACCCCCACAACATCAACATCCGCCGCCAGGTCTTCTCCGGGTAATAGGTTATAGAGGGCCGTGCCCGTAATTTCTCCCCCGGCTTCAGGCACTGCCAAAATCCGTGTAACTGCTAGGGACGGATTATCTAACGTGAATTCAGCTTTAATCGTCTCAAAAGGCACTCGGTCAATTTTGGTGCCCGAAGCCATGACGACTTCCCCAGCAATAAAAGGTCGTTCAATCGGACCCGTAATCCGAATATCTGGGATACTCACTTCACCCGCAATGGGCACAGGCAATGCAGGCACTTCTAGGGTAGCCAGAGCCGTATTGACATCCAATCCAGGAATACGGGCAGAAAGGTTATAGCCTCGCTCAATATCAATCGAGCCTTTTGCCGCCACAGGCACTTGGTCATATCGAGCCGTTACTCCTTCTAGGGTGGCAGTTAATCCCCTTAAGCGAATAAATCCATTGGCATCATAAAAAGACTTGGGAAGGCCGATCAGTTGAGCATCGATATCCTTCATGCGGGCGGTGCCGCGCATACTCGGTTTTTTAGCCTGATCTAGGTATAACGTGACGTTGGCATCCACTTGGCCTGAACGAATCGCCACAGGGGTTTGAAACGCTCGATCAAAAATAGGTGCAGAAACATTCTGGGCCAAGACGGAAACTTTGATCTTGCTTAAATCGAGGGTTGTTTCCCCCTTAGCCCGCAGTCGCCCCCCACTGGCAATCGTGCCTCGGGCTTCAAATTGCAGGCTTTCTTTGTCCTTTAGGAATTTTAAGGTGCCATTTGTGCGACGAAGGTGCTGACGTTGCGATCGCCCATTTTGAAACAGTAAATTTTCAGGTACATAAAGATCCGCCGATCGAAACTGGGCTTCTCCCCCCACTTTGGGAAGCTGCTGATTGGGAGAATACTCAACATCCAACTCTCCCTGAAATTCTTTTGCCTTCACCCAAATATTCTGTTCAGGCACACGAATATCGGCATCTTTGACTTCTGTCGTTCCAGTCAATTGAATGGGGGCTTGAGGTCGGTATTTTAACTGAAAATCCCCATCCACTTCGCCAGAACGAACTTGAATGGGAATATCTGTGGGCACAAACCCCATTAACGGGGTAATTTGAACCTGTTTAGCCTTGACATCTAACTTCAGGGATTGACTGGGCTGCAACCACTCCCCTTTTAGTCTGGCTTTGCCACCCGAGTCTAAAGTGCCATTTCCCTCAACCTTCAGCTTCTCATTGTTGTCATGGAGCGTTAGAACACCCTTCAAATCCCTCAGGGTCCGAGCCTCTGCACCATAGGGATCAATAACGGCCTCTCCCCCATCGACACTTAGAGAATCAAGCTGAATTTTGACCAATCCCTCAGAATCATCCTGAGTAAGAGTCGTTGATACCCACTTTCCATCTTCGGTTTGGTCGAGATACAGTTCCGCATCAACCAATGTCACATCTAAATTAAGGGTCCGGGTCCAGAGGGTTTTCCAAACATCGAACTGGACATTAACGGCTTGAACCTTACCTTCATCCTGATCTTCGAGGGTTCGACCGTTGCTCTCATAGGTATGAGCGGGTACCGAAGACGGTCCAAACTGTAGTCCCGTCAGTGAATAACTTTTTACATCGCCTAACAGCACTGGGCGATTCAGGGACTTTGTGAGTTCTTTGGCAATCTGGGGAGCAAGTTCTTCGTTGATAAAGCCTAAGATTCGCCAACCGCCCCAAATTAAGATTGCGAGAAGAACGAGGGCTGTGCCTATCACTGGGCGACTGAATAAAATCAGCCAGAGGCGGCGAAAGGGGCGTGGAGCTTGCTCTCCACCGGAAGGTTCTTGAGGCATGAGTTATAAGCTGCCGACTAGATCAAAAAGTTACGGTTGCACGACTCAATAGTTGTAATGAAGATTACCACTCTGAGGGGCTTGAAGGACGGAACCTAAATTACAAATCCCTCCATAAAACTAAAATCCCCCCTTCCTAAGAGATTAGGCAACTGTTAAACATAATTCATCTATCTGAAGAGATAACTTAGAATTTTGAAACAAGGTCTTCATTTAATCGCTCCTCTATCAATATTCTTTCTTTTCTAAAAAGCATTAGTAATCAACCGGATTATTGCTAGGCATTCAAATCAGCTCTTGCGAGAAATTGAATATCATTCTAGTTATCTATAGATAAAACCGAGTAACGTATCAATCCAAAAACTAAGCGCTTATTAACTCTAAATAAATCGTTGAATAAACCGAACAAGCTAAAGACAAATAAGGAAGGAGAATCATAGCTTCTGAATCTAAAAAATATGTAACTAATGCTAATCACCAGGTGATATAGCGATCTGACGTGAGTTGTGAGAATTATATTCAACCTAAATGGATACTGGTAAAGATTTCAGCCTCTCTACATCTCACGATTGATTTCAGATTGCTATAGAAACTAGTAAATGTAGATTTTTCATTTTTTTTGAGGCTTACCAATAGTTAAGATATGTAAAAATAGGAATAATACTTGATTGCCCCCCTGAAATATCTACAGAATGGCAACTCCATATTCCAGATTTGCATGCTGACCAAGCAACTCAATCCCTTTTCCTATCTGAGAATTTTGCTGTTTGCTCCTTCCCCTTTGTCCGCAGACCGTAAGTAGGAAACTCATGAACAAGACAGTTTTGTGCATCCCGACGGCGTTAGCATGGATGCTGCTTCTCTCTCCAGGCCAAGCCCAACAAGCACCCACAAAACCTATCTCAACGCAACGACAACACTCGGCCTTAACCACTCACCCCAGCAATACTCAGAAATCACAGGCACAAAAGGGCTGCTACACAGGACATACAAACCGTCCAAGTAATCCGATAAGTACGATCCAATCCCCCACACCTCAACAGAGGCAGCCAGTCAGGACTGCTGTGTGGCAAGATTTGCGATCCCCCGGCGCCACATCTTCATCCTCCATTGACCTGCACGAGTCTGAACTGTCTAATACCGCAGCCCGTAGCTATCAAACAACATTACCTAAGCGACCCATCGTTGTAGAAGCCCAAGGATGGACTCGCGATGAGAAAGGTCGAGTCTTCTTAACCTCAAGGTTCTCTAGATTTAGAAAATATGGGGCTACCCCATCCACTGGGGAATGTTAGCCACGACGATTGGTTAGATAGATCGAGGTTGTCGATCGGCAACGAAGAGATTTTTCCTATACTGTGTCGCCCCAGGCAAAAGCCCCTCTCATTCAGGGTTTTGCCTGGGTTTTAGTATTATTTTGTCTCCCTCACCATATTTGGATTAGCAGCCATATGCTTGTCCTTCGTTAGCACCAGACAAATTTCTTTAGTTTGCTTGGAACAATCAATGCAAACTAAAGATGCATAAGCATTCTGGTGTCAGACATGACCAATCCCCTATCGGACCCTTTGCAACAAGGGTACGTCGATTATTTTTATGACCAAGCGGGTAGCTCCCCTGGAACCCTGACCATTGACGAGGATGCTTCACCGACCCGCATCGTCGTCATAGATTACAACACCAATCAAGCTCGCCGGATCATCGTTGATCAGCCTGAAGAAAGTGCGGATTATCTGACAACGGAGACCGTGTCTTGGATTGATGTTCAGGGGCTAGGGGATGAAGACATTCTGCGCCGATTAGGACAAACTTTCAATCTGCATCCATTGGTTTTAGAGGATGTGGTGAACGTACCTCAGCGCCAAAAAGTTGAAGATTTTGAAGATCAGCTCTTGATCATTGCCCGTATGGTTCTTCCTCACCCAGATGGCGTCGGGTTTGTGAGTGAGCAAGTCAGCTTCATCTTGCACCAACAAGCATTGCTGACCATTCAAGAAGAGCCCTACCACGATGCTTTTGAGCCAGTCCGCAAGCGGATTCGATTGAAGAAGGGATTAATGCGAAAAATGGGAGCTGACTTTCTGACCTATGCCCTATTAGACGCCATTATTGATGGTTTCTTTCCGGTGTTAGAACTCTACGGAGAACGCTTAGAAACCTTAGAAGATGAAATACTAGAAAATCCCACCCGAGAGATCCTGAACCAAGTTCACTCCCTTAAACGCGAGCTGATGACGCTGCGACGGCTGAGTTGGTCCCAACGGGATGCGTTATCTGCCCTTTTGCGGGAAGATAGCCCCCTGATCAGCCAAGAGGTGAAAGTGTATCTACGGGACTGTTACGACCATTCCATCCAGATCTTAGACATGGTTGAAACCTATCGAGATTTTGCTGCCAGTCTAATGGATGTTTATTTATCCTCTGTTAGCAATAAAATGAACGAAGTGATGAAAGTCCTAACGGTCATCTCAACTATTTTTATTCCCTTGACCTTTATCTCGGGGTTATATGGCATGAACTTTAACCCTCAAGTCTCCCCTTTTAACATGCCGGAGTTGAGCTGGTACTGGGGGTATCCTGCGGTAATAGCTACCATGTTGTTAATTTCGGGCAGTCTGAGCTATTTATTCTGGCGTCGAGGGTGGTTCAACAAAGTATCACCTTGAGTGCTTCACAATATTTCAGAATGCTAAAACTGATGCTAAATTGCAACTTTTATTGATGGCGAGGCTACATCTTAAGATAGAAGCGATATTTACTAAATTCAGATGCCTATCTTAGTTGTTCTCGCGTTACTCATCGCCCTGATTGCCATCCTATTTGCGTTGCAAAACGCTTATTCGATTCCTGTGAGTTTTCTGATTTGGCAATTTTACGGCTCTTTAGCTCTAATTCTCTTACTAACGCTGGCATTAGGGGTTATCGTTGGCTTATTGGTCACTGCTCCCACTATTATTAAACGGGGATGGGTTTCTTCTCGCCAAAAGCGACAACTGAGTCAGCTGGAAGAAGACTACCAGGGGCAAGCTCAAGATGCATCTAGCCAGAAGAAGAAGCTTGATTTGATGCATTCGGCACAGATGCAGTTATTTTCGGCCCTCGGATTAACGGAACCTAAAACAGGGTTATTAGAATATCAGCTACTGGATCAAGTTCTCACTCATGCCTTGAGTAACTTGGGGGATAATCCTGATTCGGCTTGGCATCGCTCTATCTGTTTATTCGTGATGGATATTGAAGATGCCCCTAGTTCTGATGACGTCAATTCAAGAGCCGTTTGGCCTATCATTACCGATCGAATACAGCGTCAGCTTTCTCCTCGTAGCTGGCTACATTTTGATGGCAACCATCGTTTATATTGCATCACTCTGGGAATGGCCATTGAAGCAGCAGCCGACTATGGTGAGTTTCTATCCACAACTTTAGATGAACCCTTACAGCTAGTGGATGCTTCAGAAGTCTCTGTGAGTTTAAAGATTGGAGGTGCGATCGCACGCAATAACACCACCGTTACCAGTCAACAACTCATTTCCCAAGCCGAGCAAATGCTAGAGAAATCAAGCCTTTGGGGACGGAGTCGCTTTCGGATGGTGGAGGCAGGTGTCTCCTCTTAAGTCGATTGCTTCCTAGGAAGCTATAAATTTACAACTTCTTACCTACTGCCGGAATACCGTCGTCAACCCCCTCAACCGCCAATGGCAAGAAATGTTTCAGATGCGGGGGACTCCTGTTTTATTTCTTAGAATAGGGATATAAATCTTTCCCCCAACATTTTCTACGTTATAAGGTTCTTAGGTTTCAAGCTGCTTGCTTGGACTAAGTTTCTATAGATATTTATTCTGATCGTTTTAATTAAACGAAGACCATTCGTTGTTCACAACTAGGGGCAGTTTTCCTGTACCTAAAGTTTAAGAAATTAGGTTTAATCATGCTTATCTCTCCTCATCGTTCCTGGCTTTTTCCTACTCTATTAATTGCCGTCCTTCTATCAGTAGGCAATAGCCAAGAGAGTTATGCTAAACCTTATACTCAGCAATCGTCATTAGAACATATTGCTCTTTCCAGGGAAGATCGATCACAAATTTTGTTCTCCACAGGCATTCAAAAAGCCTTAAATGGAGATTATGTCCATGCTATTCAAGACTATGACCAAGCCCTTCAGCTAGCCCCTAGTAATTCAGAGGTCTATTACAACCGAGGCGTTGCTTATTTTTCAATTAATCGGCCCCAAAATGCACTGCAAGATTTTAGCCAAGCCATTGCTCTACAACCCAATATGGCTGAAGCTTATGGCAATCGAGGCTTAATTCGCCAAACCTTGGGAGATCGCCAAGGAGCCATCTCTGATTACCAGCAGGCTAAACAATTATTTCAACAAAAAGGAAATCGGCCAGCCGCTGAGCAAATGGAGCATTGGATCGATCAGCAAGGGACACCTCAATAGTTGGGTTGAGGTCGGGGCGATATTGGCACCAGACCGCACCAGACTACAGTGGTCTATCCTAGATTTACCCAATAGCCCTGTCATCACCCATGGCCTTTAAGTTACCTAAACGACAGACATCGGGTTCTGTCGTCTGTTTTTCCTGTCAGAAATTAGTATCAATTGAACAAAAGGAATGTCTCCAATGTGGTCAAGCTAATCCCAGCTTATGGGGATTTGCACGTCCAATTAGCAGATTAGGGGCCAATTTTGGTTTCATCAAAATTGTGATCATCGGGTGTACTTTGCTCTATCTGATCACACTATTGTTTGATCTTCCTGGTGTTCAGTCAGCAGGGGTTATGAACCTTTTAATGCCGAGTTCCTATAGCTTGCTGATTTTTGGCTCTACAGGTTCCGTTCCCATATTTGAGTGGGGCCGATGGTGGACAGTACTCAGTTCGGGTTGGCTCCATGGGGGGCTGTGGCATTTAGGGTTCAATATGGCCTGGTTAAACTATCTTTCACCCATGGTGGCAAAGGGGTATGGGGCAGGTCGGTTAGTCAGTATCTATACATTCACAACCATTACCAGTTCAGTGTTAACCAGTTTTGTGGCTCAATATTGGACTTCTTTGCCTGCATCGTTTAGTGGGTCTAACTTCAGTGTAGGAGCTTCTGGCGGCGTTTTTGGTCTCCTGGGAGCACTGGTGATTTATGGTCAACGGGCGAATCAACGACAGGTTTTACAACAAGCCCTGACGCTGACTATTGTTTCGTTTGTACTGTCAGCTTTTGTTGGTAGGGTAGACAATTGGGGACACCTGGGTGGGTTTATGGGTGGGTATCTAATCGGACTTATGCCTGGGTTTAACCCTAATCAACCTCAACGTCTCTATCATCTGGGGATTGCAGCTGGGGCATTGGCGGTGACCTTTGTCAGCATTATTCTGTCCCCCATCCATGCACTGCTCATTGGATAAACCGATTTCGCTGGCAGAGCATGACTTCATAGGTCTTGCATTATGCAAATATTTTGGTGATTAGGGCTTTGCTTTACAAAATATGAGGTAGAGAATTTTGAACCCACATCAGTCTAAATCCACCTTGTATGGGTCAGTAAAATGCATGATATTTCGCCGGGTTATCAAAGGAATTCATAGGGCACTAGATAACGATCAAAATCCATAAAACTCTTCCTTGAAATTAAGAGAAGATATAAACTTTTGGTATTTATAGGAATAATAAATCTAGAAGATCTGGCCTTAGAAACACTGAGACTTCCAATGCATGCAAGATCTTTTAATACACCTATTAATCTTTTACTGATTACACCTACTTATTCTCGACTATTAATCAAAGCTGTATATTTCACACGGGATCATTTTCTCAGGGCATGATGGGGGTTGTGTGTTGTACTGAGTTTGCGATCGCATATGACCCTGACCGCATTTAACTGGCCTCAACTTCAAAATGGTTCAGATATTCGAGGCGTTGCTTTAGAAGGCGTTGAAGGGGAAGCCGTGAACCTGACCCCAGAGATCGCCCAGATCTTAGGCATGGCTTTCGTACATTGGCTCTCCCAAACCCTGAACAAATCTGCTAGTGAGCTAACCGTTGGCGTCGGTCGAGACAGCCGCATTTCTGGCCCCACGTTGATGGACGCTGTTCTGGCTGGCATTACCCAGATGGGGAGTAATGGCTACAACTTTGGATTGGCCTCCACCCCAGCCATGTTCAAAAGCACGGTTACCGATGGGTTTAACTGTGACGGTGCAATTATGCTGACCGCTAGCCACCTTCCCTTTAATCGCAATGGCCTCAAATTTTTTACAGCTCAAGGAGGCCTAGGCAAAACCGATATCACCCAAATCCTCAGTCTCGCTGCTGAGCAGGCGTTTGAAGTGGCGGCTGATCCGGGCCAAGTCTCCGAGCACAACTTTATTGGGGTGTATGCCGCAGAACTGGTGAGTCAAATTCGCGCGGCTGTTAATCATCCAGACCATTTTGAACAACCCTTGCAAGGACTCCATATTGTCGTCGATGCCGGTAATGGCGCTGGAGGGTTTTACGCTGATCAGGTCTTAAAGCCCCTAGGAGCAGATATCATGGGCAGCCAATTTCTAGACCCAGATGGCACGTTTCCCAACCATATTCCTAATCCTGAAAATAAAGAAGCAATGGCAGCCATTTGCCAAGCCGTAACCCAGCAACAGGCAGACTTCGGTATTATTTTCGATACGGATGTGGATCGCGCTGCTGCCGTCGATCATCTTGGGCAGGATCTGAATCGCAATCGGCTGATCGCCTTAATCTCTGCGGTGGTTTTGCGGGAGCATCCAGGTTCCACCATTGTCACGGACTCCATCACTTCAGATGGGCTCACTCAATTTATTGGGGATGAGTTAGGCGGTGTGCATCATCGGTTTAAGCGCGGCTACAAGAATGTGATTAATGAGTCTGTTCGTTTAAACCAGTCAGGGCAAGAATCTTGGTTAGCCATTGAGACCTCCGGTCATGGGGCGATGAAGGAAAACTATTTTCTAGATGATGGGGCTTATCTGATCAGCAAGCTATTGGTCGAACTGGCGAAGTCCAAGATGGCAGGCCAAAATATCACTGATTTGATCGCCAATCTGACAGAACCTCAGGAAAGTGAAGAATATCGTATCAAGATCCAGGCGGATGATTTCAAAGCCCATGGGAACTCGGTTATTTCCAAGTTAGAAAACTTTGCGGCTCAGCAATCAGACTGGCAAATCGTTCCCAATAATTACGAAGGTATTCGGATCGCCTGCAGCTCCCCCTCAGAGCAAGGCTGGTTATTACTGCGATTGTCCCTCCACGATCCCGTTTTACCCCTAAATATTGAGTCTAATGTAGGAGGTGGTGTGGCCAGTATTGCAACAAAGCTCGCCTCTTTTTTCCAAGGTATTGATGGATTGAACTTGCCTTCAGCGCTTAGGAGTTCCTAGCAATATGAAGGCCCATTAGACCTGGGCGGAAGAAGAGCATTGTTTAGTCTGCACTGCTTCTGTTTTCAAGACGGTAATGGGTGCAGGTAGGCTACCTTCTTTCAACTGGAAGGCCAAGTTTTTCACCATTTCCAAATCAAAGTTGCCAGTAATGACCGCCGCTCCCCCAGCAATCCCTGTTTTAGCAAACCGAGAGGAAACAATTGCCTCACTTAATAGTTGATCGTCCAGAAAAATGCCGATGGGTCGTTGGGTCCCAGCCACTTTTTTGGTGATTTGCTGAAACTGCTCAGCGCCTTGGGCGTCAAAACGGAGAGCGACATCCCAACGATTCCCCACAGAAGCAACCTGGTACGATGCATCAATCACATTTTTATCGGTCAAAACGGGCGGGCCATATAGTTTTTTGTAGATCTGGGCTAGCTGCTTTTCAAGCTGACGGGGATCGGATTCCTTTGCTTTCAATTTAGGCTGGAGCGCTATCTTTTGAAGTAACAGGGATTCGGTTTGAGGAGTCGTTGGATTTTGTAGACGAAACGTTAAATGCGATCGCTGAGTGATTTGCTCCACAGCTTGGCGCTGATCTAACTGACCCGGCAGCTGAACCAAAAATTGATTGGGGGGCAGGGGGACCAAACCAACTACTATCTGTCCAAGATTCAGCAATCGCTCCCTTAAAACAGTTTGAACTTGGTCAAACGCTTGCTCACGAGATATCTTGTCTTGGTAGACTTGCCCCATTTGCAGCGTCAGTTCAGTGCCTTGAAAGGGACATAGTTTTGCAGAAGAAACGGTTGAGGGGATAGAGATGGGAAATTGAGACAAAAAATCAACGTCAGCACAATGAGTTGTTGTCGCTAAGGTGATCAATGCTGATGCGATTCCAGACTGCAAGCTATAGGGCATAAGCACTCCAATCTCGATTTATCTCTCCATGCTAATTCACCCTATACCCATTCACCAGATACACTCTGGGATAGGGGTTGTTGCCTCCATTCACATCTAATCTCATTTCAGAGACATCTATGTTCTATCGACTGCTGCAACTGTTAATTGGGATCGGGCTATTTTTAAGTCTTTGGATTGTAGTTCCTGCCCCCACTTTTTCGTTGCTTCCCTTGGGCGTTGGAGCACCTGAAATTAGTCCAGGGTTGATGGTATTGAATGGGATCACAATTTTGCTCACCTTCTTTTACCGCACCCATAAGACTGCCTTTCGAATCATGATGGTGAGTGGTCTATTGGGTCTAGTCTTAAGTAGCTTGCCACTGATTCAACTACCCAGAGCGATTCAGCAAGCCAATGGGGCAATGCAAACCAACCTGGGCAAAGATTATTTAGCCAAATTATCTCCAGCCCAGCAAGCCCAACTACGCCCCCATCCCTTTAGCATTCTTGACTTCGTTCGCCAAATCCCCCTAGGAAAAATCCGCCAAGATCTAGGTATTCCCTTCGCTCAACCCGATGGACAGACCTTAAAGCTCAATCTCTATCGCCCGCCCCAGCCAGGAACCTATCCAGCCGTTGTCATGATTTATGGGGGGGCCTGGCGGACCGGGAGCCCTGACAGTAACGCCGCATTTAGTCAGTATCTCGCAGCTCGGGGGTACGTCGTTTGGGCCATTTCCTATCGGCATACCCCCCGCTACCAATTTCCGACTCAATTAGAAGATGTGCGATCCGCCCTCACCTTTATCAAAGATCATGCATCCGAATATGAAACTGATTCCAACCGAGTCGCATTACTGGGGCGTTCAGCGGGTGGGCATCTGGCGACGCTAGCAGCCTATGGAGAAACCGATCTACCCGTCCAGGCCGTTGTGAGTTACTACAGTCCAGTCAACCTGGCTAAGGGCTATTATGATCCGCCTGTTCCTGACCCTATTGATATCAAATCAGTCCTAAAAGCATTTATTGGCGGTGATCCGAAACAATTTCCCGAGAAATACCGACAAGCCTCACCCATTAATGCCGTTAAACCCAATCTTCCCCCCACTTTGTTGGTCTACGGGGCTCAGGATCATTTAGTGAAAGTAAAATTCGGTCGCAATATGCTGAGAAAATTGCACTCTGAGGGCAATACCGCTGTCATGATTGAAATCCCCTGGGCAGAACATGCCTTTGACGCCATTTTTAGCGGGGTCAGTAACCAAATTGCTCTTTACTATACAGAACGATTCTTAGCCTGGTCCTTACTCTAAAGCCCCCTAGATAAGAATGCTTCTCAAAAAGAGTATTTATTTTGCAAGGTAGGCTTATTTACTACGTTTGTGCCTAAGATGAAGGTTGGATTGCATACAACGGTAGGTAGCCTCATGTCTTCAGAAGCAAAAGCAGTCAAGAAACTAATCGAACAACAAAGCTTTGGTGTCCTTTCAACAACATCAGTGGCTGTGGAAGGCTTTCCCTTTGGATCGGTCACGCCCTATAGCTTGATGGAAACCTATCATCCCCTGATTTTTATCAGCAATTTAGCTCAACACACCAAAAACATCATCAACGACAATCGAGTCTCTTTAACTATCTTAGAAAATTTGCAAGATGGGGCCGAAGATCCACAGAAGCATGGACGAGCCAGTATCCTAGGGCGAGCAACGCCACTGGAAACGACGGGTGCTGAAAATGAAGCCAAGTACCAACAATATTTCCAGCGGTTTCCTGAAGCTGAAGGATATCAGAACACCCATGGCTTTCAGCTTTATGAGATTACGCCTGTGCGGATTCGCTTTATTGGTGGGTTTGGCAAGATTTTTTGGCTAGAGCCCGAGCAGTTTGCCGAATAACTTTAGGATTGCTGCTGGGAAATATCCATCCAGGCCCTCAGAATTTCTGCAACAGACCAAGCTTGGGCAAAACAACCTCGGGGATAAAACGGTGGATCGCCATCAAAAATCTCGCTAATACTGCCCAGGCCATGGGTCTGAAGATGGTTGGCAATGGGGTTGAGGAGTGATAGCGCTTCTTTGGGATTCTTATAAACTCGGTAATGGGCTTGGACGTAAGGACCTAGGAGCCAACCCCATACAGTTCCTTGGTGATAGCGACTATCTCGTTTAACCTGATCTCCCCCATAGGTCCCTTGATATTGTGGATCGTCTGGGAAGAGGGATCGCAATCCATGAGACGTGAGTAAATAACGTCCGCAGGTCTCAACCACCGCCTGCTGTTGCTCATCCGTCAGCAACGCTGGATAATCCGCTGCTCCCGCCACTAGGGGGAGCGATACGGCAAAGATTTGATTGGGCCGCAAGGTGAGGTCATCTCCCTGCGGACCATCCAGCACATCGGCACAGTAGCCTTGGGTAGGCTGCCAAAACCGCTGGAACCCTTCCAACATCAGTTGGGCCATATCTCGATAAACTTGCTGGGGCTGGCCCAGCTGTTGAGCGAACCGTTCCATACTCCGCAGAGCGTTATACCAAAGGGCATTAATTTCAATGGGTTTTCCCGTTCTTGGGGTAACCACCCAGTCACCAATTTTGGCATCCATCCAGGTCAGTTGTGCTCCCTCTTCCCCTGCATAGAGCAGCCCATCTATATCCACATGGATTTGGTAGCGTGTACCTTGCCGATGCCAATCGATCACCCGGACCAAGGATGGAAACAACTCTTCCAGTAGTTCATTATCTTGAGTCGCCGCAGTGTAGATACGGATGGCTTCAAAGTACCAGAGAATCGCATCGACGGTATTGTAATCTGGTAGCTTGCCCACCTCAGGAAAAACATTAGGCAACATCCCCTGATCTAAATACCGGGCAAAGGTGCGAATAATCGTGCGGGCGATGCGAGGTCTCCCTGTAGAAATAGTCAGACCGGGTAGGCTAATCATGGTATCCCGCCCCCAATCACCAAACCACGGATAGCCTGCAATCACCGTTTTCCCTTCCGGTTCTTCAGCTAAGGGACGATTCACAATAAATTGATCAGCAGCTAAGGCCAATTGCTGAATCCATTGGGGCATTGGGGATGCGGGTGTAACGTCCAGCTCGCCTCGAATCATTTCCTCATAAAAACGGCGCTCAAGTAAGGCGGTGGCCCCATCTAAATTGGCATGAGGTTGAGTACTGGCGACCACTGTCAAGCTATCACCGGGGTTCAGAACGACTTCTAAAGTCGTGATATGGAGATGATTATCCTGATCATCTAATCCTCGGTATTGCTCCAGCCCCAATTCAAACCCTTGGTACCAGTGGTGTTGCGTAACTAAGCCCCCCTGGCTGACCAATAGATAAAAGGGAGTCGCCGTCTCATTAGCCTTAATTCGAATGCCCTGGGCAACAGACTGAGTCTGCATTTGCCACTGATGGGAATGGGTTTGACTATGGTGATCTCGATAATTTATTAATGCTTTGACAGATAGAGCTACCGGACCACTACCCCGCCTGAGCTGATAGTGGATATAGGTCGTATTTTCACCCTGCTGCATCCACACCCGTTTTTCCAGCAGGGCATCAGCCAGGGCATAGCGCCAACAAGGAACCGTTCCTTCCAACTCAAATTGCTCAATATATCGATACCCCTGGGGGGTGACACTACCGTCAGCCCATTGATTCGTAGAGAGATCAAACAATTCACCGTTATAAAGAGCCGCTTCCTCCAGTTTAGAAAGTAAGAGCGTTCGTTCCAAGGGCGGGGTCAAAGCAGCGATTAGCAGCCCATGATAACGCCGGGTAAATAGGCCCGCCACAGTTCCCGCGGCATATCCACCTATGCCATTGGTCACGAGCCATTCTCGGGAAGAGGCTATTTTGAGATCACTAGTAATCTCTCGCCCTAACTGAATCATTCTGTATCCCCCTTTCGTAGCTGTTCATCTTACAGAGATGATGCCGCTAGCTTAGGGACATTATCGTTAGGTTGGTTGGGGATGTTCAATTAACTTAAAGAATCAGAAAACTGAATGGGGCGATTATTGAGGGCTTGGACCGGTCTAGCATTAGCGTGAAACCTAGACTTGAAGGTATTGATTTGCTGGCGGGAAGCTTGAATCGGTTGCTGTAGAATCGCCCAATTCACAGATTCACTACACGGGGGTGTCGTCAATGAACCTTGGTAATGGTAAAAACTGCGATCGCGGGGCAGTAGCGAGCTAACATCAATATCTAAATTAGGTGCATTCTCCTTTTCTACCCCAGGCATATTGTCCCAAATCTCATCCAATAAAGGATTTGCAGCCCCTGGCTTGATCATGACTCCCAGCACAGCCAGCTCATTGGCCGCGTTCTTATGGACCAGGTGCATTTCCATGGCACTGGTTTTATTGTCAATCAGGTGCTCGCTGGGAGCATGAAAATGAAACTGGACTAATTCATAGGTCTGACTATTCAGGGTGAGGGTATTTCCGGCTTCATAGTTCACCGTTACCGTGCGCCCATTATTGACTTCATCCAGCGGAGATGAGTGGTAGTCCACATTTAGGGTTTCGTGATCGCTGTTGAGATCTTGCGATCGCAAGTTGATCGGCGACTGCGCCTGCCCCGTTGAACAGAGGGAATAGTCGGACTGCAATTCTGACCAATGTCCCGGATCGGATGCGCCTTCATAACTCCAGATCGGAGTTGCGATCGCAGGTGTCGCCAACAACATCCAAATACAACCAATCAGGCAAGAAAGAGCACTGTTTAAGAGACGCATAATTAACTAGGTATAAAGCAGGCTGTTTTGACTGTAAGTCAATCATTGCCTCCAAAGAATCAAGATTTCTAAACCGCCTCATACTCCCAAGAGCTATTTCCAGAACAAGATTATGGATGGGACCGAACCGCACATATTAAAACCGCATCCCTCACCCTACATAGAACAAGTTTGCTCGAATCGGGCACCCTAATATGTATTGGTTATTTGTCTTCATCCTATGCGTCCAAGTGCTTTTCGGGCTAGGTTTTTAGCACTATTTGGTCTTGGGATAGCACTTCATCCCCTCTCCTCTGCAAACGCTGTCCCAAAGAAACAGTTCTCAGACTGGTGCACCAATATTGTCCAGCTCGAACCAGGACAACGCCATACCATTACGACCTTATTAAAAATTGCGAAAACCGAGGACTGTCTTGAAGCAGAGCAGGTTCTGGGTTCTAATCCAGGGCTTAACCTCCAGAGTCAGGGAATAACAGATTTGAGTCCCCTCAAGTCTTTACCTCATCTGAGCAACCTTAACCTTATGGACAACCAGATCAAGGATCTCAGCCCCTTAAGCCACTTACCCAATCTGAGTTTCCTTCTGGCCGGTCGCAATCAAATTAAAGATGTATCGCCCTTAGCTAAGCTCCCCAACCTCAGTTATGTGGTCTTAGATCTAAATCAAATTCAAGATGTGAGCATGTTAACGCCTCTACAAAAGCTCACCTCCCTCAATCTATTGTCGAATCCGATCCAGAAAAAACTTTGTCCCGTTACACCTAGCAGCGTTTGCTTGTTTAGTGATGAAGCTCAGGATCAATTCGCAACCGCAGAACAACAGTATCAACAAGGTAATTTACGATTAGCCCTACAAAATTTTCAAACGCTGCAAAATACTTACAAGCAAAATAGTGATCGCCACAAACTAGGGGACACCCTGAACCGCTTAGGCGATATTCATCAACAGTTGGGCAACTATCCCAAAGCTTTAGCAACTTATGAACAAGCCTTTCAGCTCCGTCAAGAGATTACCGATGAATCAGGCATCGTGGTTTCTCTCACCAGCCTAGCGTCCGTCTATGAACGATTAGCGCTTTATCCTAAGGCTCAAGACTTACTTCAGCAAGCATCTGTCTCTCTGGGTAATCAAAACCCCTTCCGATTAGATGGGGGAGGTGTATACGAACATGCGAAGGAAGAAGCATTGCTCTATGGCTGGCAAGCCCGACTGTTTATCCGTCAAGGGCAGCAGGCCAAAGCATTAAAGGCTTTAGATAAAGCTCAGGGGCTGTTTGATAACATACCGCCCGCCTTTCCCAATAAGCGTTTTCATGAACGCCTGATTCTGGAAACCCGAGGAGCAGCCCTATTGGGGCTTGGACAAACAGATACAGCCGTGACGGTGCTGCAATCCACTTTAGCGGTGGCAACCGAAATTGAGGATCAGGCGGGAATGGCTTCTACCCTCAATCTGTTGGGTAAAGCTTACCGTCAACAGGGAAATGCGAAACAAGCCCTCAAGGTTTTTCGGCAAGCTCTAGGGATTAATCAGGTCATTGAGAATCAACCTGGGGTGGGACTGACTCACCACAATATGGGAGAAACTTGGCTCCAGGCAAAAGATTATGACCAGGCCAGGACTGCTTTAGCGAAGGCAGTCGAAATCTGGGAGTCTCTGCGTCCGGGTCTAACGGATGCCAATAAGGTCTCTCTGTTTGAGACTCAGGTGATTACCTACTCCTATCTACAAACTGCGTTGATTGCCCTGGAGAAACCCGATCAAGCCCTAGAAGTTGCTGAACGAGGTCGGGCCCGCGCCTTTGTTGAGTTGCTCTCATCTCGTATTGGGGCCGACTCCTCCAGTCAATTCCAGCAGCCTAGCCCCCCAAGCATTGATCAAATTCGCAACATCGCTCGCAGCCAAAAAGCCACGTTAGTCGAGTACTCACTGCTGCCAGAACAGCTCCTGATTTGGGTGATCACACCCGATGGATTAGTCTCATTGCGACAAGTGGATCTGAAGGCGCTATCGGAACAATCGCAGCAATCACTCCCTCAAATGGTTGCAGAAGCGAGACAAGCAATGGAAATGGGGACTGGTACAGACATGATGTCTCTTTCCCTGGATGGTCTTCCTGTTGCCCAGTCTCCCGATCATTTGAGTCAACTCCATCAGGTTCTCATTGATCCGATCGCAGATTTGCTACCTAAAAATGCTGATGAACGCGTTATCTTCATCCCCCATCGTGAATTATTTATGGTGCCTTTCCCAGCCCTAGAAGGAGAAGATGGCCCTTTAATCGCCCGACATACGATGCTGACGGCTCCTTCAATCCAGCTGTTGCACTATACCGAACAGCGACGAAAACAGTTACTACAGAGTCCCCAAAAAGCGCTGGTGGTCGGCAATCCCGACATGCCCCATCTCTCTCCCGGAATAGATCTGCCTGCTGAACCCCTACTGCCCTTGCCCGGAGCTGAGCAGGAAGCCGTCGAGATTGCCTCACTGCTCGATACATCCCCTCTAACAGGAGCAGAAGCGACTGAAGCGTTGGTGACAAAACGCATGTCCAAAGCACCTGTGATTCATTTAGCGACCCACGGATTGTTGGAAGAACTGAAGCATTTAGGATTTAATATTCCAGGTGCGATCGCACTCACCCCATCGGCCCAACAAAACGATGGCCTCCTCACCACATCAGAAATTCTCAATCTCGATCTCCAAGCAGAACTCGTGGTTC
The DNA here is from genome assembly GCF_018336915.1 of Acaryochloris marina S15. GTDB lineage: Bacteria > Cyanobacteriota > Cyanobacteriia > Thermosynechococcales > Thermosynechococcaceae > Acaryochloris > Acaryochloris marina_A. The sequence continues at coordinate 3,043,960 of NZ_CP064923.1, forward strand.
TGAGTGCTTGCAATACCGGAGTTGGGACCATCACTGGAGACGGAGTGATTGGCTTATCTCGGGCATTGATGGCCTCGGGTGCTCCCAGCTTAATCGTGTCTCTATGGGCCGTCCCCGACGCCCCCACAGCCAACCTCATGACAGAATTCTATACCCACTGGCAACAAAACCCAGATAAAGCTCAAGCTCTACGCCATGCCATGTTAAAAACCCGTGAACAGCACCCCGACCCACGAGATTGGGCTGCATTTTCCCTAATGGGACAAGCTGAATAATCAGTGCAATAAAATGGCCAAGGGATTACCCATTGGGATTGCCACGAAGATCATAAACAATTTTTTTCATTCAAGTCAGCCCTTGAGTTGAAATTCGATCACAGACCTGAATAAGTTCCTGAATAAATCTGAAGTTTTCAGGATTTTTTCTGCAGTTTGACTTTGGGATAGTGAAATCAACAGCGAAGCACACCCCAGCAACCTACTAACCCTTTTAAACCTGGAACGCTAAACCAGCCTTCGCCCTTACAAATCCTTGAGGAGCAGCACAATGACTCAACCCATCAAACGACGAACCAAATTGGCAGGTGTATTAGTAACTACCCTGCTGGTCCTGACCTCTCCCATCGCTTTAGCTCAACACTACAGTCCCACTAACAGTGAATTGGAAGAACTCCACGAGGTTGCTGCTGAACACTTAGATAGGGTCCAAACTCTCTCCATTAAAGAAGGGGTTGAATACTGTGGATATTTTGGGTTCTACACCGGCGGCCCTTTCACTGGAACATCCCCTAAACGGGGGCGTGCAGATAGTTGTGAGCCCAATAATCCACCGGTAGGCTTTACGATCCTTGCTTCGTACCATACCCACGGTTCCTATACGATAGATGCCGACACAGAAGTTCCCTCTGTAGAAGACTTACAAGCAGATATCCAAGAGAAAATTTATGGCTATATCGCCACCCCTTCAGGAAGAGTTTGGTTAAACGATCCTAAACACAAAGATTCAGTCATGCTATTCGGGCCAGGCAGTGTAGTCAGTGATCCAAACTTTCGTAGATGCCAAAATTTTGCTCCCAAAGCCCAATATACAATCCCTCAGCTCAGACAAAGGGCTGCGAATGACCAGGGTGAATGTTAACCCACTACACATATCGCGTTGCTTGCTCTCTGGAGTATCTGCCCATAGATCCAGGGGGCAAGCAACGTAACTTGAGCCTTCTCCTATTAAGGGGAAAGCTGGCCGTTGGGATTCATATCTACTTCAGACACATTACTCAACTTGGGACTTTGCCCATTGATTCAACCTAAAAAGAGTTCTCAGCAGTTGAGATCAATCTTCACAACTTTCAAGACACAACAGAGTCCTAAAATTCAAAATACGACTCCTATCAGCCTCAAAATAATCCTATCCCTCTGGGACTCGGATATCTATCACGCTGGGCTTGAAATTGTACAGTCCACCATCTAGTTCCACAGGTAGGCCAACTTTGATTAAAGTACCGCCAAAAACTGGGCCATTACCCGTCATTTGGCCCTTTCCTTCCAATGTGATAATCATATTGACTGAGAATTTTTCTTCCTCTCTAGGATCGGCAACGGCTTTGACAGAACCGTCCGATTGAGGAGCCAATGTGGTTCTGGGCATAAATTCTACTTTCTTAATCTTGACCTCACCAATCGGCTGGTTACGGATTTTAAAACTAGCCTTCTCCCCCTCCTTAATCAAGGTTTTGGGATTTCGAGTTTTCAATCCTAATACCAATAAGTCAACCTCAACATTGGCATCGGAGTTTGCCAAGGTGCCAGACGGTCCTGGGAATAAGAAAATCCCCCCCACCACAAGCAACATGATTAAGACAGCCCCAGCATCTAAGAGGTTGACTTTACCGAATAAGCGTCCCTTGGAATCCAATACAGCCATTTGCAAATAAGTCCTAGACGTCTACAGGTGAAACTAAAGAGTGGAATGCCACTAAATTTTTGATGCTGCCAGACTATCACGTCTTTTGGCCTTGTAAGCCGAGAAGTCGATCCTAGCAAAAGAGCTTCGGCCCACGATATTCCCTAACAGAACTTGGTCTTTACATATCTTGATTGAGAATTCTATAGATAAATCGCTACTAAAGAAAAAGCAGACCGTCTTTAATGAAGAAAGGGTATGATCGGCGTAGGAAATATGGTTGTTTGTTCATTACTCTTTCCATTCTTGGAAAGAATTAGCCAAACAGGTCATTTAAGTCCAAAATGTGACTAGATCGGTTTGTTTGAACGACATTACCCAAGATGTCTATACCAGAGGTGGGGGTTAGCTGATGAGTGTCACACACAGTGAAAACAAAAAAGTTTCAGGGTTCACCGAAGAGGACGTAGCTCTACTCGCCAAGCGGTTAGAAGAAGATGACTACGAAACCCCCTTTGCCGCTTTGGAAGATTGGCATTTATTGAGATCGATTGCCTTCCAGCGTCCAGAACTAGCCGAATCTTATCTATACCTATTAGACCTAGAAGCATTCGACGAATCCTAATCCTCATCCTACTTGTGAGCTAATAGCGACCTAGTGTCTTCCCGTATCGTAGTTGGTATCGGTGGCGGTATCGCTGCCTATAAAGTCTGTGAAGTCATCTCAGCATTGGTGAAATCCGGTGCTGAGGTTAAGGCGATTCTAACTCCTGCCGCCCAAGAGTTTATTACCCCCTTAACCATCACCACCCTTTGCCGACAGCCAGCATATGCAGACGCGAGTCTGTGGCAACCTCACCACACTCGCCCTTTACATATTGAGTTGGGCGAATGGGCTGATTTGTTAGTCCTAGCTCCTTTAACAGCCAACACCTTAGCCAAGCTAGCGACGGGATTGGCTGATAATTTGTTGACCAATACCATGTTGGCTTCCACTGCTCCTATCCTGATCGCCCCCGCGATGAATACCACTATGTGGCAACAGTCGGTGGTTCAGCGCAATTGGCAACAATTACTTGAAGATCAGCGGTATCACGCGTTGGGGCCTGCGGCTGGCATGCTAGCTTGCGATACCGTGGGGGAAGGTCGGATGGCGGAACCCGCTGATTTATTGACCTACATCAATTCCCTTTTAGTGACTAAGGGCAAAAGGGATCTAAAGGGTAAACGGATTCTGATCAGTGCTGGTGGAACTCGTGAACACCTCGATCCAGTCCGGTTTATTGGTAATCCATCATCAGGAAAAATGGGGATGGCTCTGGCTTTGGCGGCTTGGTCTCGAGGGGCAGAAGTTCAGTTGGTGCATGGTCCCGTAGCATCCCCATTACCAACCACTCCTCCATTAGAAACGTTAGCCGTGACCAGTTCGGAAGAAATGCGTGCTGCAGTGTTAGCAGCGTATCCTCAAGCTGACTGGACCATCATGGCAGCGGCAGTGGGCGACGTGCAGCCAGCCCACTATTTCCCTGAGAAGCTACCCAAAAAATCTCTACCCACAGACTTACCCCTCAAACCTATTCCTGATATCCTGGCGGAACTTGGACAGCAAAAACAGCCTCACCAAAAACTGATTGGTTTTGCTGCTCAAACAGGAGATATCATCGCCCCTGCTCAAGATAAGTTAGAGCGAAAACGATTGGATGCCATCGTTGCCAACCCTATTGATCAACCCCAAAGTGGTTTTGGCACCGATCAGAATCAAGCCGTATTTCTGGATTCAGCAGGGCATCAGGTGGCTATTCCCATATGCAGCAAATTACGAATGGCTCACCAAGTCTTGGCTCTCATCGATGGATTAGCCTAAACATGGACAAATCTATTCCCTAATCATCACCCTATGGTTCACAATTTATAGGAGGAGGGGTTTGGGATGCGGATTCCGTCACACAGATATACGCATTGGTAATACCATCTTTTACAGTGACGACACCACTAAAACTCCTAGTGTCTGAGCGTTTGGATGTCGCTGTTGCATAAGCTCGGTTAGCATCACCTGAGACAATTTTAATATCGAAAGATTCGTCGTCAAAACGTCCAAGTTGCAACTCTTTATTGGAAGTCGCAAAAGTTGGATTCTCAAGTCGATAAGCCTGTTGGGCTCTATTTACAGCACCAAGCGTACTTTGGGCAGAGGCTTCGCGCGCTTTGGTTGCCTGATTAGTGATGGTATCGACTAAAGAAATGGGTTTGATGTTCTCAGGTAAGTCTGTCTTATCAGAAACTTTTGTGAGTGGAATTTCAAATACTTTGTCCTTGGCCGTTACTGGATCAGGAGCAATAAAATATAACTTTTGATTAGGTTGCAATATGAAGGTAATCGTTTGCCCACTGGTTGGATCAGTAAATTCCCAAGTTCCTGGCCAAGTATTGTTTGTAGACGATTTGTCACTAGTTGGGCTCTCCATAGAACAACTTGCCAACAATAAAAAAGCTGCAGCAGTACTTAATAGAGCCGTAGAATATCGCAATGATTGACAAGGCATAAAGAAGTATCTACCTCTTATGACGAAACTACAATACTTGTCCAATAGATTAGCCTGACTTTAGCCCTTCAATTGAAATGGAGTGTCGTACTCAACCTTTCTTGCAAACAGTGATTAAGACCAAGACTGTCTTTCCGAAGGAAGTTTCGTTGGCAAAAGCAAACCCCAGAGAGACATAAATCATCTGGGGTTACTGTAAATTTAGGAATGGAACGGGCTAGGAGGGATTCGAACCCCCGACACCGTGGTCCGTAGCCACGTGCTCTAGTCCACTGAGCTACAAGCCCCTAAGGGATTATCATCTTACCACAGCCTAACAGTATAGCAAGAACAACTTGTGACAGCTGTCCACATCAGGAGTCCCTTATTAATTATGTCGAATCAACAATCAGCACTGACCCACCTCGATCACCAAGGGGAAGCCCAAATGGTGGATGTTTCAGAAAAGGTCACAACCGTAAGGGAAGCAACTGCCGTAGGCCAGGTAAAGATGAACAATGAAACGTTCGCAGCCATTCAAGCAGGGAATGCACCTAAAGGGGATGTGCTAGGCACTGCTCGCCTCGCTGGAATCATGGCAGCAAAACAAACCTCACAATTGATTCCACTCTGTCATCCCCTGCCACTGAGTAAAGTGGAGGTGTCCATTCAGCCTCATTCAGAGTTACCCGGATATAAAATCCAAGCCAAAGTAAAAACAAAGGCGGAAACAGGTGTGGAAATGGAAGCTCTGACAGCGGTGTCTATTGCCGCTTTAACGCTCTATGACATGGCTAAGGCTTTGGATAAATCCATGCAAATCATCGATATTCAGTTGCTGGAAAAAATTGGGGGTAAGTCTGGGCATTGGCAAGCAGATTCTGTCGATTAGGGATGGTGGGTTGCGATCGCAACTCCAAATCACCCTTACCCATACTTGCAACAGTTAGTCTAACTAGCCATTAAGAAGCAGAATAAAGATTCGTACTCCATTCTCATCAGGCAGGAGAAAATCTCACACAACATTCATCTCTGTTTCAGGAGCCATTCCGTTAGGAAAGTCATAGTACATATAACTGTGAAGATATTTCCAGGAGTAAACCATGCCAGGCCCTACTGTTTTAATCGAGATATACCGTCGAGCTGTAGCATCGAGTTCCGTTGAAGTCGACATAACTAGTAAAGACAGTCCTCTCAGAGATAATGCACTTTTAAACACGTTAACCACCAAGACAGTCGGAATTCCAGTGGAATCGGAAATCCGAGAATGGCTAACGGAATGGTGGCAACCCTAGCCCAATCCCCCATACTGGGTTGACAAGAATATGAGCGTTTTACAAATTCTGTAATATCTGAATTGAGAAAAGGGAGGATCTCATCAAACATTAAGCTCGGGTTCAGTGCATTTTTCTTTAGGGTAGCCATAGTAGACATAGTTCTGAAGTTAATAGCGAGAGCACACTATGTCAGGCCATGAAGTTGTCATCACCTTGTACCGTTGGGCAGGAGCATGGGGACCTTTTAAAGTCAAAATTCCTTGCGGCGAATGCACCCTGACCAAAGATGTCATCCTAGACACCTTGGAACATGAGCTAGCAGGCATTCCCGTCACACTAGAAATCCGCGAATGGTTATCAGAGTGGTGGAAGCCCTTACTCAAAGGCGGATGGCATGCTCCAATTGTGATGGTAAATGATAAGGTCATTAGCCAAGGCCACGCCCTCAACCGAGGATTACTGACAGAAGCCGTGACGGCTGCCTACGCTAGCAAAGCCCCGATTCAAAGAAGTCATTTATTTGGGAAAGAGAGCTGCCCCCACTGCAAACGTGCCAAAGTTTATTTAGACCAAGCAGGTATTCAGTACACTTACCATGATGTGGTTCGCAGCCCCCGCTCACTCTACGAAATGTTGGCACGGGTAAAGCCCCTCGTTGGCCCCAAAACACCGATTACCGTTCCCCAAATTTGGCTGGGAGGGCAATATATCGGTGGTGCGGATCGCCTAGAGCAGGTGATGCATGAGCAAGGATTATTCCGCCCTGAATATGATGGAGTAAAAACGGCTATTCAATCTAGATAAGAACTCGATGGAGTTGGACCCACCAATACTCTAGGACTAGATAAAAGTATTGAGTCAGTTGTTGCTGTGCTTTAGCTTGAACAAGCTTAAGGGTTATATGGATGTATCTTCAGGGAAAACTAGACAATTCATTCAGGCGTGAAGCAATCCCACTGTTTCTTTACCTATGTCAACGATTACTAAAGCTTTTATTCAAGAGCTAGGGAATAGAAAACTAGAAACAGAAGAGCAACAGGTCGTTGAAGAGTTAAATCGGAGAAAAATACCCTACTCCTTTTTCACGGAAAAGCGTATACATCGCCGACAACTCCCTCTTGGTAAACATACCCTTGTGGTCGGCAATCTTCCTTGTATTTTGGGGGCGTTGAAACAACTGAACATTCCTTGGCCAGAACCCAATGACTATCCAATTTGCTTACAGGATTGTTTGCACCGACGGACTTGGCAATCAACTGTATCAGACCTAGCAATTAGACTAGAGAAAGGGGACTATCCTGCCATTTTTGCCAAACCCTGTTCTCGTCGAAAGCAATTTACAGGGGCGATTTTTCAATCTGAGTCTGATTTAGCCCAAGTTTCAGGTGTATCAAAATACGAACCACTGATTTGTTCGGAAGTCGTCAATTGGCGCAGTGAGTATCGAGTTTATGTTGTTCGATCCCAAATCAGAGGGATTCACCACTATGAGGGCGATCCGCTGGTTCAAGTAAATCGAGATACTGTTGAAAAGGCCGTCCGTATCCTTAGGGAATCGGGTGAGGCTTATGCTGGTTACGCGATTGATTTTGGTGTACTCGATTCTGGCAAAACCGCTCTGATTGAAATGAACGATGGGTTTGCCATTGGTGCCTATGGGATTAGTGCCCAAGACTATACTGATATGATCCTAGCGAGGTGGGAAGAACTACTCAGTCAGAGTAAAACCTAGCTAAGATCAGTAGATAGCTGTACCGCCACAAACCCTATTCTGCACGAGTTTCCTTTGTTTGTTCGCGGATCACTTCACTCCAGTTATCATCGTTAATTGCAGACTCCAAATCCTGCCGACGTTCTGCTTCGCTCTGGGGCTGGGTATTGCTTGCTACGCCTAGAGCCATTGCTTTCTGCAATTTCACTTTCTTTTCTTCATAGACCTGCCGTTCTTGAGCCGACATAGCTTGGAGTGCTGCATCTTTAACCGACCCAGCCCATTTGCCGTCTCCGGTATTTCCAGGCGGAAGACTGGGGAAGGCGTCTATCCACTGATCCCGCAACTGCTCCATTTCAGCTCGTTTGGGAAATTTAAAGGGTTGAACTTTTACTTGAGCGCAGATATCCTCACCATGCTGAGAAATATGGCTTTTCAAGGATAAGGAAACATTGCGGGAATAGTTTACATATTGGGGACTGCCGGCTTGATCAAACACAGCATAAACGCCTGCAACCTTGACCTCGCCTGCAGCTTCACACCAAGTAGAGATGGAAATAGGGACTTCTGTGGATTGATCTGTGGTTGGCGTAATCGCGGTGCCTGCCGTATGCTCATCATCCGAACTGTAGAGAAAGTCATGTAGCCCTTGATGGGCTTGTGGTACATTCTGATGCTCGATCGCATTCGGATTTTCGATACCCACAGATTTAGCTCCCTTGCCGACATAACTTTATTATCAGTCATCGTGATCCCTTCATCAGAAAATTTAGCCAAACTTGTCACAGCTTGTCGGTTTCATTCGTCTCCTGTTTAGAAACCCATTTTGGAGCGTTCCCATGACTCAACGATTCGATTTCAGTCAATCCGATCCGAAAGCTTATCAAGCTATGTTGGGATTAGAGACCTATCTCCATAACTGTGGCCTGAAGCCGCCATTGCTGCATTTGATCAAAACACGAGCCTCTCAGATCAACGGCTGTGCCTTCTGCATTGACATGCATACGAAAGAAGCCAGAGCCGACGGCGAATCGGAACAGCGCCTTTATGCCCTGAGTGCTTGGGTAGAAACGTCCTTTTTTACTCCAGCAGAACGGGCTGTCCTAGCTTTAACTGAGGTGGTAACGTGCATTTCGGAGAAAGCCGTCCCCGATACGGTTTATGCCGAAGTGTGTCGACATTTCTCGGACGCAGAGGTCACGAAAATTTTAATGGCAATTGTGACTATCAACAGCTGGAATCGACTGGCAATTGCAGCTCAAATCTTGCCTGGCAGTTACACTGTTGCAGCTGTCGCTTGAACAGAATCATGAGCAACCTAACAACCCAAGTCATAATTGCAGTTGTTATCCATGCCGTGATTAGTGCGCTGCATGGCCTAGCCCACTTCCTGATTCCGGTTCCTATCTCAGTCCCACAAGCCATTTTTATTGGTGGGGTGATTACAGTTCTGCCCATCATTGCTGCACTTTTGATCTGGCAGCAATTGTAAATTCAATATTTCATGAGGTATCGGCTGCTATTCGAGGCTCTGGATCATCCAACATAAACTGGAGCAAATGCTCCCAACTCTCAAAGAGCAAGTATTTGGTCAAAGTCTGAATATCGTGAAAAAAGCCTTGTCGGGTTCCCCGTTGCTTTCGCATGCGTTGATAAGTGGAGTCCACCAAGTGCAAGACGGTATGAAATAAGAATGCCAACAGGTTGAGTACCAATAGCACAGCAGCAAGGTTCTTCTGACCATGACCAAAATTATGTTCTAAGTGATAGCCCTTGGTTTTGAGGACATTGTGTCCTTCATTCTCCGCTTTCCATCGGGCACGTCCAGCACTGACAATCTCGGCCACACTTTGGTCATTGATGAAATGGTGAGTAATGAACGCGTTGTGATACATAGTCTTTCCATCAGCAGCACGAGTAACAGAGACTTCGCACCAGTTGACCATCACTGCTGGTAGCTCCTCACGCAGGGGGATGCGATTGTAATAGCGATACTGACAAATTTCATGATAGCGACCGTTCCAGCCCCGAGTCTCTAGATGCTCAACATCTCCAATACCTTCTAAATACTCTACCCATTCATATAGCTCTGGATGGGAGGAGGGCAAACAGACAAAAATGAAGTTCAACTCATCCTCTAAACAAGTCTCCACCATCGGTTGACGGCTATAGAGGTCATCGCCAAGAACCGTAATCTTGGCTCCGTCAAACCCTTGAGCATGCCCCTTGATCCACCGTTTGGCCGCAGCGGTTTCACTATCCTGTTTCTCCGCACCATCTTGAGGACGAATGAACTCTGGGGCCAGAGAAATGACATGTTCAATTTCCGGACAAACGAGGACGGGCAACACGGCGGTGTGCGTATAGGTGACACTCCCATCCCGATGGGTTTTGGTAGAACACTGATCGCAACAAATCCGGTTTGAGGAAAAATACTCGCTGCCGTCTAGCCCTACCAACAGGTGTCCACCTAGAACCTTATATTGCTCTAGATAACCTCGTCGTAGGAGAACGCTATAAATTTGATAAAAAATGGGAAACAGAAGACGAAATGCGATCAAGTCCAAAACATTCTTGATTTGGTTGCTCGTGGGGAGTTCTGTTAACTCAAAGAGGGCTTGGGCGTTGTCACGACCATGACGACTATGAACATGGCGTTGGTACTCCAGAAACGAAGGACATTGCATAAAGAAGACAGCAAATGCGCCTAATACAATATCTTTGAGACTAAATTTGGTGCCATTACTGGGTTGACGTGGATCATCGAGGTGCTCAATGAGCTGATGTAGCCAGTGCAGTAAGAGAGGGAAATTTAGAACACCTTCATTCATCGTCTGGGGCTCTGCAAGTGTATGAATACATCCTCAACGACTACAACCTAGCTTGCCAAAATTTTGAATTTACAATTGCTGGTGATCTGGAGACAGCGAGTTCAATGGGCATTAACTGTGCTGTTACTATCGATGACAGGATCTTTGCTCTTTGGGCTTTACAACCACTTTGTCGTTATCAGTCCAGATCATATTTCACAGTTGCCTCCGACCCCCTTGGGGGTTTTATTTCAAATAACTGCAATCTTGCTGGCTGTTTCAGAAGGAATTGGTATTGGAGTCAGTCTATGGGGACTCAAGACTCGGTAGCCTCAACGGATGATTTTTTAGAATATCGGTCGCTTTTGTTTGCGATCGCATATCGGATGCTGGGCACCGTTATGGATGCCGAAGATATGGTGCAGGATACATTTCTCAAATGGCAAACCGTATCAAAATCTCAAGTACGGTCTGCCAAAAGCTATCTCACCACCATCATCACCCGACTCTGTATCGATCGCTTGCGATCCGCTCAAGTTCAGCGAGAGCAATATATTGGCCCCTGGCTTCCAGAACCAATCGTCACCGATCTCTCAGCCGATCCCCATCATCGAGTTGAACTGGCTGACTCCTTAACAATGGCCTTTTTGGTCATGCTAGAACGGCTCTCCCCAATCGAGAGAGCCGTTTTTCTATTACGAGAGATCTTTGACTATAACTACGACGAAATTGGGCCAATCGTTGAGAAAAGTGCCGTTAATTGTCGTCAAATTGCTCGCCGAGCCCGTCAACAAGTAACCAAACCACGACCTCGATTTTCGTCTTCCCCCGAACAGCACCAGCAGCTTACCCTGAAATTTATGCAGGCTTGCCAACAGGGAGAGATGGAGGGCTTGCTGCAATATCTAGCTGATGATATTACCCTCTGGTCCGATGGCGGAGGGCATGTAGTTGCAGCCCTCAAGCCCATTCAGGGTGCAGCCAAAGTAAGCGGATTCCTCCGTGCCATCCATCGGTATCAACGCAAATTGGGCCAGATCTCAGCCCTCAATCTAGTTCAGGTCAATGGCCAAACGGGGATTCAGTTCTCGATCTCAAACAAAGTTGAAACGATTGCTGTCTTAGAGACGCTAGGGCACAAGATAACTTCGATCTTTTTTATCAGAAATCCTGAAAAACTGAGGTTAAAGCAAGCCCATCATGCAAGCAGTCTTCATTGAGAAAAATTAAAAATCTCAAGCAAAAAGGTCAATAATGAAGAATAGATTATTTAAGATGTCTTTTACTACTCATAGGTAATATATTCTATGAGGTGATTAGAATACATTGACAAATTACTCAAACAGCGAAAAATCAATCCGTCACTAACAGTAGGTAAAAGTTTTTAGTCAATCTCTGGGGGAACTGTGACTGACCTGCATATCAATGCTTTGGATTTGGCAATGGCTGGGAAATGGCATGAAGCACATGAATTGGTAGAGCATCAATCAGACCAAACATCTTGCCTAATTCATGGCTACTTACATCGTGTCGAAGGAGATTTAAGCAATGCCAGATATTGGTATCGGCGTGCTGGAGAAGGTATGCCAGATAATACTTTGGCCGAAGAATTAAGGTGTTTACATAAGGTCATTTATTCCACTCAGCGACAGCAACGATAGCACCTGTATTCCAGTCTCGATTCCAATAAGCCAGGTGCCAGCCACTTTAGCCTGGACTATAGCCGCTTACATTTCGACTATTACCCAACTCTCAAACAATGTTGATTGTGCTTTTACCCTTCATATAGCCGACGACGTTCGACACACCATAATTCAGCGGAATACTCTGATCAGCCTATATATAGGAGGTAGGAGCCGGTATCAGGTGCCTTCTCTTCTATCACACTCACCTGATACCGGCTCCTATCATGAAGCCCTGAACCAAGCAATAACCTATTCCTGGCCATAAATCTGCTTCTTGCGATATTGAGCATAAAAAATCACATGACGATTGTATTCCCAAACCGTATGAGATAGCTGGCGGCATGACATTCTGTCTCCTTTGATAAAATTAAAGAAGACTTTTTTACCGCGTTATAGGTTGAATCTGACGATTTCAGAGTTCTTAGTGCAGGATTACAGACAATCGTTCGGTCTTACATAGATTTGGGATTAGCAGATTAATCAGGTATTTTGATCTCTGCAATCATCTCGACTATAGAGGAGCAAGCCGATAAAAGCCTCCCTTATCTAGTCCGTAATCGTCTCTAATGAGGAGGACTTAGCAAAAAAGTCGAAGAAAACGCTTCTGATGAGTTAAGAAGCAGCAGCTTCGGATGAGCCATCCCAAGGATCTTCAACAAAAGTGACCTTAGAAGGATCTGTTTCTTGAATTAACTTCATTGCCATTAATTCTTCGATTAACTCAACCAAAGTCTCTAGGGAATTATTGGCTTTAATTAAAAGTTGTTGAAAGGTTGCATTGCCTTTTTGTTGAGCAATGAATTGTAAAAGCTGAAGGGCAGGTTCACTCACATCCTGGTGAACAGTGTAGCGAATATGGGTCAGTGAGGAAAGTTTGCTCCGGGACATGCTAGTCTCCAATAATCATCTGCTAAGGGCTCAATTATGCCATTACTAAAAATGGCATTCTCTATCCTTAGGATGCCCAAAGTTCATAGCGATAATAAAGTCAAAAACAAGATTGTTCTAGGCTAACAACCATTCCCATTTTTAATCTAATACGGTAGTTTTCTATTCCATATTTAGCGGAATCCTCAAGCACAAGGTTCAACCATTCTATCCAATGCAGTCATCCTAGTGATTGCTCATTGGCTAGAAATGGATTGGCATACAAGAGGATAGCCTTTATATCCATGACATTGGACCTATTTCAGAACTATATCGTTTATGATGGTTAGGTCTTCTGTAAGCTAGTGAGTTGGGTCAACCCGTCGCCACAAGCTGGCCCAGACTTCCATAACTGCGTCCGGGGTATAGCAATGTACCTCCGTTGTCCCTATTCCTTGATCTGATGTGATGCTGTCAGGCCTGGTTACCTAACCTTTTTAACTTCCCTATGTCACAACCTACCCTTTCTCGGTTTGCCGATCTTGAGATCGCACCACCGTTGCTGCAAGCCGTTGAAGAAGTCGGCTATGAGTCCCCTTCTCCGATTCAAGCCCAGAGTATTCCACCTTTATTAGCAGGCCGTGATTTACTAGGCCAAGCCCAAACAGGAACGGGCAAAACGGCAGCCTTTGCTTTACCCCTGCTGAGCCGACTGGATCTATCCAAAGCCCATCCTCAAATCTTAGTTTTAGCGCCTACCCGAGAATTAGCGATTCAGGTGGCAGAAGCAATGCAGACCTATGCTCGCCATCTTCCTGGCTTTCATATCGCCACCCTGTACGGTGGCCAAAATATCAGCACCCAGCTCCGACAACTCCGTCGCGGGGTTCATGCAGTTGTGGGAACACCCGGACGACTGATCGATCACCTTCTGCGGGGCACACTCAAACTAGACAACCTCTCAACTATTGTTCTAGATGAAGCCGACGAAATGCTGCGCATGGGCTTTATCGAAGATGTTGAGAAAATCCTAGACGCAACACCGAAAGGGCGGCAGGTCGCTCTATTCTCCGCCACGATGCCCTCTGCGATTCGACGAGTGGCTCAGCGACATCTCAAGGATCCCGTCGAGATTCAAATCAAGTCGAAAACTGCCACCGTTTCGACGGTAACCCAACGCTATTGGCAAGTTCGAGGCCTCAGCAAACTCGATGCCCTAACCCGCATCTTAGAAGTTGAAGACTTTGAAGCAATGCTGGTCTTCGTTCGCACCAAAGTTATGGCAGCCGAATTGGCTGAGAAACTAGAGGCTAGAGGTTACTCCAGTGCGGTCCTCAGCGGCGATATTAGCCAGCCTTTACGGGAAAAAACTATTGAACGGATCAAGGCCGGTCGTTTAGACATCATCGTGGCCACGGACGTTGCTGCCCGAGGGTTGGATGTCGAACGGATTAGCCATGTGATTAATTACGACATTCCCTACGATACAGAAACCTATGTCCATCGCATTGGTCGAACAGGGAGAGCGGGAAGACAAGGGGATGCCATCCTATTTGTGTCTTCTCGGGAAAAGCGGATGCTGCGGTCTATTGAGCAGGCCACCCGCCAGCCTATTCAGCCGATGCAAATCCCTAGTCATGCAGATATCGCCGATCGTCGGATTGTTCAATTCAAGCAGTTGATTACTGACACCATAGAAGATCAGGATCTAGGTTTCTTTGAAGATCTGATCTCCAATTATCAGCAGGAGCAGGACTTGAACTTGCGAGAAATCGCTGCCTCCCTAGCTTATTTAGTGCAAAAAGATAAGCCCTTGGTCCCCCCCAAAGAAGATTTATCGTCAGATGCGGGTCATGCCGTTCAAACCAGTAACTGGGCCGCAGATTTGGGTAAACCCTCCCATCAACAGATGCAGCTATTCCGCATTGAGGTGGGCCGCCAACATGAGGTGAAGCCGAAGAATATCGTGGGTGCGATCGCAAATGAAGTTAACCTCGCTCCTCGCTATATCGGTCAAATCAAATTGTTTGATACCTTCAGTACGGTATATCTGCCAGAATGCATGCCAAAATCTGTTTTCCAACATCTGAAACAGGTCAGAGTCCGGGGACAGAAGCTGAATATTAGTTTGTGCGATAACGAAGAACGGTCTAGAAATCGCTCAGCTAAACCCTCCCACAAGGGTCGAAATAAGAAGCATGCCCACCGTAAAGCAAAGGCCGGGAAAAGCTAAATCCGTCATCATTTCCTTGTCCCTTTCGCCCCGTATAACGACTAGAGTTCAGAGCGAGAGGGACTAAGGAACAGCCTGGATCCGCACAACACTCAAACATAGCCTCGGTTTATTTTCCTAAACCCAGGGAATAGGGGAGTCTGACCTTATAATAGTTCTACAGAACTCGACGAGAACACATCCGACCTCTACTATATGTTTGCTTTAAGCGGCTACGAATATCTATTAGGTTTCTTACTACTGTGTAGCTTAGTTCCACTCTTAGCCCTCAGTGCGTCCAAAGTCCTTCGTCCCAGTAATCAAGGGGCTGTTCGGCGAACAACCTATGAATCTGGCATGGAGCCTGTGGGTGGAGCTTGGATCCAGTTCAATATTCGCTACTATATGTTTGCCCTAGTCTTCGTCATTTTTGATGTAGAAACGGTTTTTCTCTATCCCTGGGCCGTAGCATTCCATAAACTAGGTGTTTTAGCCTTTATCGAGGCCCTGATCTTTATTGCCATCCTGATTGTGGGTTTGGTTTACGCCTGGCGAAAAGGAGCCTTGGAGTGGTCCTAATGAAATCGGATATTCCCTCTTCTTCTTTCTAAAAACTTCTTCTTCATTTTCTAGTGCATATCAAAGGAGCAAACGGTGGCAGAGTCCTCTCCCGAATCAACGCAAGACGAACAATCTGTTGCAGAAGAACAAGCAGCACCCATTATTGAAGCAGGTCCTGTCGCCAAACATCTGACCCAAGCAGGTTTCACGGTTGAAGCCTTGGGAGCCGATCATCTCGGCATAGAAATGGTCAAAGTGACTGCTGATCAGCTCGTGGATGTGGCTACGGCTTTGGTCGATGACGGCTATAACTATCTCCTGTGCCAAGGCGGATATGACTCAGGGCCAGGCCAAGATTTAGTCAGCATGTACCATCTCTTGAAGCTCAGCGACAATGCTGAACAACCTCCCGAAGTCAGAATCAAAGTCTTTCTGCCTCGAGAAGATCCTCGCGTCCCCACTCTGTATTGGGTGTATAAAGCCTCTGACTGGCAAGAGCGTGAGTCCTATGACATGTATGGCATCATCTACGAAGGTCATCCAAACCTGACTCGTATCCTTATGCCTGAAGATTGGGTGGGTTGGCCGTTGCGTAAGGACTATATCAGTCCAGATTTCTACGAACTTCAGGATGCCTATTAAACTCACTCAAACGTTATCTGCTAAAAGAAAAGGCCCTACTAAATTTAGTAGGGCCTTTTCTTTTTACAAAACCAAGATTTTCCTTAGTCTTCCCGACGACCTGCAATAAAGTCTTCGGTCATGTCATAGGCTTCTTGATCCGTGAACTGCTGAGGAGGATGCTTCATAAAGAAGGATGAGGGGGAGTGGAGAATCCCACCTTTCTTAGCTTTCAGCGCTAGTTTGCAGCATCGAATTGCATCAATAGAGACGCCCGCAGAATTAGGAGAGTCTTCCACAGACAAGCGCAGTTCTATGTTCATGGGAACATCGCCAAACAGCTTCCCTTCCATACGAATAAAACAGACTTTATTGTCTTGCTGCCAGGAGACATAGTCACTTGGCCCCACATGAATATCGTGATCGTCTAGGCGATCACCTAATACTGCCTGAACCGCTTCGGTTTTCGACTCTTTCTTCGAGGCCAGGCGGCTGCGATTAAGCATATTCAGAAAGTCTGTGTTGCCACCTGTATTGAGCTGGTAAGTCCGCTCTAACTTCACGCCACGCTTCTTAAATAAGTCAGATAGCGTGCGGTGGGTAATGGTGGCACCCAGTTGGGCTTTAATGTCATCTCCAACAATGGGAAGATTATTTTGCTTAAACTTTTCGGCCCACAGAGGATTGCTAGCGATAAAGACTGGAATGCAATTGACAAAGCCGACGCCTGCATCAATTGCACATTCAGCGTAAAAGTTCGTCGCTTCTTCCGAACCTACGGGTAAATAGTTGACGAGAATCTCGGCCCCAGAGTCTTTAAGGCTTTTGACAATATCTGCTTTAGAAGGTTCTGCTGCCTGACTAAGAATAAACGTATATTCAGGCTTGTGATCGCTCATATGCTCAGAGAAGCCATCCAAGATTTTACCCATAGAGACTTTGACACCACTATCGGGAAGGTCTGAGCAAAAGACAGTGGTGCAGTTAGGTGCAGAAAAAATAGCTTTAGAGACATCCTGACCAACTTTGCGTTCGTCAACATCAAAAGCCGCAACGACTTCTATATCGTGGGGTTTAAACCCACCAATGTCCCAATGCATAATGCCAATGGCGTCTTCAGGGCTTTTGGTTTTGTAATACTCAATCCCTTGAACCAGGGAGCTTGCACAGTTGCCAATCCCTATTATCGCTATCTTGATCTTTTCCACTAAAACTTATCTCCTTCGCAGAATTTAGGGTTTCGAGCAACCTGTTTGTTATCCAACCAAATGGCCGTAATGTAAAGCCCATCACCTAATAATTTTGATGGCAGCCAAACAGATACATTCTTTTGCGAAAAACTGCATAGAGCCGATCGCTGCAATCCCTGAATATCAACAACTTTCTGGTGAAACAGTTCAAGATTCTGATGAAAACATCCTTCCCAGGTAAATACAACGACAAAAGACTAAAACAAATGTTCCAACAGCCAAGGTTCCTATGGGATAAGAACAAAATTTGGGTTGGATTCTCGCTTTAGTCTAGGTCCAGCATGCCAAGGAGGAAGATCAAATCTGTTCACCTAGTATGTTAGGGGATAACGATCTAGCGCATATCCCTGCACTCTACTAGAAGATAGTAACTTAGCTTTCACCATTCGTTAACCGGAGTTAACCAAAAACCTATGGTAAACCGAAGAGGTACAAAACAGAAATAGATTTTTCAGGTGTTGGTAGGGTTTCCTCATCCTTTGGCGGAGGCTAGTCTTCTGGGGGTGAGGTGGAATGAGTTGAAGATCACACTGCTGTAGTGTGTCCAGTTGGTGGAGAAGGGTTGAGTCAGTCCGGGCCAGGGCAAGGGGTATACAGGTCCGATTTCTCTGACATGTGTCGCATAACATACAGAGTCTATATCCTTAACAATGGGTAGATATTGAAGGATCACACAGGTGAATCAATATCTCCTGATCTACTGACAAATCAACCAAACAATCGTGGGTTAGGTATGGTTTGATGCTCAGCTAAGTTTGCCAGCCTTTGCAAATTTAGCAATCTCAATTAGAAAAAGCGGTTGCCTTAACTACAAAAGTAGGATTTGGGCAACGTTAGATTTTGGGGAGCTGGTCAATCTCAAAATACTGATAGAACTGATTGGTCACTTGCACTCGGTAAGACCGTCCAGTCGATAGACGACGTCTTTGCACAAATCCCTGATCCATTAGGTCATGGACATGCTGATAGGCGCCTGATCCTCTCAATTCCACCAGATCGGTTTGGGCAATGGGACCTTTTAAGGCAATGGCAGCTAAGGTTCTTAAGGCTCCAACTCCTATATCAACAGGAACCAGCGTATTCACCATACTTTTATAGGTTTGACGCAGTTGGAGGCTGTAGCCAACATCGGTTTCAACAATTTCTAGGGCACTATCCCGGTGGGCATAATCTTGCATCAGTTCGATCAAGGCATCTTCAGCATCATCGCGATCGCATTGAGCGTATTCCACAATTTTGCTGAGGGTCAACGGTTGGGCTTTTAGGTAGAGAATGGCCTCAATCACCGTTGCTAAACGGGTGGATGCGGCTGTTTCAGTAGTGCCAACCACAATAAATGCTCCTCGATCAATGCAGGGGGAAAGACAATCTGTATTGCGCCAATGATAGCTTCTCTGCTCGCGATCGCAACCATAGGTAAGGATTTTAATCCAAATTGCGTCCCGTCAGTTCCACCAAAATATCATCTAGGTTTGCAGGACGAAATCATCCCCACCCGATCGTTTTGATGCTCTAGAGTGTCCTGGGCTGCATCTGGGGTGGGGAAAAATTGATCATCCCATTGAGAAAGGCTACTTTCTTCTACCTGTTTAACCAGTAGCCCCTCTCTATGCTGCTTTTTGAGTCCTGCTAGAGTGCCGTATATTTCTCCAAATTAATTGCTCAAGATAGACCGTTAACCGCTGGTACTTGGCTATAGATTTGGGAAATATGGTGAAGTGAAACCGATGAATTCATGGATGTGATACGATAAATTGTTCCGCCGACTTCATCTCCTTTCGGTTAGGTGGCATGTAGTCCACCAAGATTCGAAGTCCATCGTCCTTGTTGAGGTATTTATGGCTAAGCGCCGCAACCTAAAGAAAGAAAAAGCCTTGCGAAATCAAGCTTATGCCCGAAAGTTTCGTAAGCGTTCAGGCTCTGGCCGCTTTGGTCGACGTCAGTATAATTCTAATCGTCAAGAATCCACTTCGGACAATCAAAACGGAGAGAATCAGGAATCTAATAATTCTTCTGATAATACAGCCACCGCTTCAGATTAGTTTTTGCTAACGTCGCTATTCTTTTTCGGGGTTTACTTTTTCTCGAACAGGATTAGCTTAACTTGAGTATCCAAGGATAATGTGGTCTTTGGATGCTTTTGTGTAAGTATCACCTGTACTTGGTCCATACTCAGCTCTGTTCCTAAGCAGCTTCTTCACCCAGTCTTTCTCAGGTTTCTCAGCAAACCCTCTAACTCTTCTCAGATTAGTTCTTTCATCTTTTCAGGAAAACATCATGGTTTTCTCAGAGTAAAACCCTATGATGCCGACAAAAGAATGGAGAGGAGTATATTAGATGGGATAGATTTCTAATACTGTTCATTACACAATTAAACGGGTTCTTTCGCCATTTCTTATTATCCTTTGCAAGCTTAAATTAGAGTTGTCACCCTCACAAAAGCTTAGGGGTACCATCGCAAGAAGACCGAGAACCGTTAAGTCCAAGGGGAGACTATGCAAACCATTCTTGCTGGGGATATTGGAGGCACTAAAACCATTCTGCGCCTAGTCAAAGCAGAACCATCGCTTTCCCAACACTCTATTCCCCAACTGACAACGCTATCTGAACAGACTTACCCAAGTCAGGACTTTTCAGACTTAAGCCCTATGATTGAGCAGTTTCTGGCCCAATCCGAGGCAGGAACTACAACCCAAGCAGCCTGTTTTGGCATTGCTGGCCCTGTCATCGATGACACCTCAGAGCTCACTAACTTATCTTGGTCTTTGAATGCTCGTCGTCTGGAGTCGGAATTTGGTATCAATCATGTTGCCTTGATCAATGACTTTGCTTCAGTGGGATATGGCATTTTGGGCTTAGAAAAGCAAGACATTGCGACGCTGCAGGCTGCACCTGCAAACCCAAAAGCACCCATTGCCGTCATTGGCGCCGGTACTGGCTTAGGGGAAGGATTCCTGATACCAGATGCTAAAGGCTATCATGTCTTTCCCAGTGAAGGAGGCCATGCAGATTTTGCCCCCCGCACGCCTATTGAGTTTCAACTCCTTGATTTCTTGCGAGAGAATATGAAGCTAGAACGGGTTTCTGTGGAACGGGTCGTGTCTGGCACAGGGATTGTCTCGGTCTATCGATTTCTGCGGAGTTTAGGTCAGCATCCAGAGTCATCTGAGATGGCCCAGGTCTTTCAAGCTTGGGAGCAAAGAGGGGATCAACCCGATCATTTAGTTGATCCGGCAGCTGCGATCGCACAAGCCGCATTGCAGAGCACAGATCCCCTCTGTCAAAAAACCTTGGCCCTCTTTGTCGAAGCCTATGGGGCTGAAGCTGGAAATTTAGCATTAAAGCTTCTACCCTATGGAGGGCTGTACATTGCTGGGGGCGTAGCAGCTAAAATTTTGCCCTTACTTCAGACAGGGGCATTCCTCAAAGCATTTCAGACTAAGGGACGAGTGAGTCCTCTCCTCCATAAAGTTCCGATTCATGTCGTGCTCAATCCCAAAGTAGGGCTAATGGGTTCCGCCATCTACGCAGCCCAGCTCTCAGCAGATTCTTAGAATTTATCTGCATAATGGTTGCGTTGATTTTGACTGGTCTGGGAAAGAGTTTTTCGTTTCTATACCTATTTAATCCTGAGGAGTTTTCGCAATCCATGACACAATCTTCTTTTTCTGGTGTGAACATCCCCCCCATGGATGTTCATAATCGCAAGCTCATCAATAACGTTCATCCTCCAGATTGGGTGAATCCTACCCCAGTTGAATGTTATGACCTGGTTGTGATTGGATCGGGAACAGCGGGTTTAGTCACTGCAAAGGGCGCAGCAGGTCTAGGCGTCGGCCTGAAGGTCGCCTTAATCGAAAAGCACTTGATGGGCGGAGATTGCTTGAATGTAGGTTGCGTGCCCTCCAAGTGCCTGATCCGATCCGCCCGAGTCGCCGCTGATATGCGGGACTCTGAGCCCTATGGGATTCATCCGCCAGCCCAGATAGATATCGACTTTCAAGTAGTCATGGAGCGGATGCGTCAGGTTCGTGCTCGCATTAGTCCCGTGGACTCTGCTGCTGCTGCCGCTAAGTCTGGTGTAGATATGTATTTGGGAGAGGGCAAATTTACAGGTCCCAATACAGTATCCGTAGATGGGAAAACCCTCCGGTTTAAAAAGGCCGTGATTACCACAGGTGCAAGGGCCGTCAGACCCCGAATTGAAGGGATTGAGGAAGTCGGGTATCTCACCAACGAAACGGTTTTCTCCCTAACGGAACTACCGAAGCGCCTTGCCGTGATTGGGGGTGGACCCATTGGCTGTGAACTCGCCCAGTCCTTTCACCGCTTAGGCAGTCAAGTGGTGCTCTTCCACAGAGGCTCCCATCTCTTGAATAAAGAAGATGCCGATGCCGCAGATATTGTGCAGCAAGCCTTTCTCAAAGAAGGCATTAAGCTGGTGTTAGGCTGCCAAATGAGGCGAGTTGAACAAACTCCCGCAGGGAAAGTGATTCACTTCATTTGCGATGGCCGAGCAGAATCCATTGTCGTCGATGAAATATTGGCCGGTGCAGGTCGTGCTCCCAATGTCGATGGATTAAATCTCGAAGCTGTTGGGGTTGAGTATGATAGCCGCAAAGGCGTTGCCGTCAACGATCACCTTCAAACCACAAATCCTAAAATTTATGCAGCTGGGGATATCTGCATGAACTGGAAATTTACCCATGCTGCCGATGCTGCTGCCCGCATCGTCCTCAAAAATACCTTATTTTCCCCCTTTGGCATTGGTAAGTACAAACTCAGCGATCTGGTCATGCCCTGGGTGACGTTCACGGATCCTGAAATTGCCCATGTCGGCTTGTATGAAGGGGAAGCCCAGGATCAGGGCATGGATGTCAACACTATTAAGATCCTGTTTGATGATGTGGATCGAGCCCTCGCGGATGGGGAAGAAGAAGGTTTCGTCAAAATTCATCTGGCCAAGGGATCGGACAAAATCATCGGAGCCACCATCGTTGCCCGTCATGCTGGTGAAATGATCAGTGAAATTACAACGGCCATGATTGGCAAAGTGGGATTGGGAAGTATGGCAAGCGTCATCCACCCCTATCCCACCCAGGCATCTGCCATTAAACAGGCTGCAGATGCTTACCGTCGAACTTTACTAACAGCCAGAACCATTAAGTTCTTGGGACTGTTAACCAAACTCTCCTAGGGTTGGAAAGTCTCTCAATCACTCTGAAATTTTTTGGCGCAAACTTACAGTCAGGTATTGCCTGACTGTAAGTTTGGGTGTTGTTATTTATATCAAGGAAGAGCTTCATGCCCGCAGCAATAGATGCCAATCACAAGTGGTGGCAAGGGGGAGTCATTTATCAGATCTACCCCCTCACCTTTGCCGATGGGAACGGGGATGGCATCGGGGATTTACGGGGAATTATTCAACGGCTAGACTACCTAAACGATGGAGATCCCGATAATACGACTGACTTAGGCATTGATGCCATATGGCTGTCTCCGGTCAATCAGTCACCAATGGTGGATAACGGCTACGATATCAGCGACTATCGCGATATTTGCCCTACCTTCGGCACCTTAGCAGAATTCCAAGAACTGATAGAGCAATGCCATATCCGAGGGATTCGGGTGATTATGGATATGGTGCTCAACCATACTTCCAATCAGCATCCCTGGTTTATTGAATCCAGTGCTAGCCAGGACAATCCCAAAAGCGATTGGTACCTCTGGCAAGATCCTGGCTACAAAGAAGGACTTCCTAATAACTGGCTGTCCTATTTTGGGGGAACCGGGTGGACGCTTAATGAAGATCGCCAGCAATATTACTTTCATGTTTTCAACGAAAACCAACCTGACTTAAATTGGCGCAACCCCGAGGTCAAGGCAGCCATTTATGACATGCTGCGCTACTGGCTAGATATGGGCATTGACGGCTTTCGATTAGATGCCTCTAGTGTGTATAGCAAGGACCAATATTATCGAGATAACCCCGTCAAATTTGGGGCAACCGACAAGAATGCTTACTATAACCAAGATCACCTCTACGACAAAGATCTGCCCGACAATCATGGAATTATCCGGGAAATTCGCGCCCTCATGGACGAGTACGAAGACCGGGTCTTGATCGGGGAGACTTTTATCGACAGCCGTTTGTATGACTCCAATAGCTTTTATGGGGTCAACAATGATGAACTGCATCTCCCCTTTGCCTTTGAATTCCCATTCAGCCCTTGGTATCCCGGCTATTTACAACGGGAGATCGAGAAGAAAGAGCGGATTACCCCAGCTGGGGCTTGGCCCACCTATTTTCTGGATAACCATGATTTACCTCGCCATTTGTCCCGTTGGATTGAATGTGCCTTGTGCACCAATCCCACGGAAATTGCCAAGGCCGCTGCTACCCTACTCTTAACGGTGCGGGGAACGCCTGTGCTTTACTATGGCCAAGAAATTGGCATGGTTGACAACCAAGATATCCCCCCCGAACTACAGCGCGATCAGGCGATAGTAGCTAGTCCAACGGGAGAGCTGCCTCCCAATCGAGATGGCTCTCGCACCCCAATGCAATGGGATGCTTCGGCCAATGCTGGATTTAGCTTTGGTAAAGAGGTCGCGCCCTGGCTACCCGTTCATGCCAACTACCCGGAAATCAATGTAGAGACCACCTTAAAAGACAATGAGTCGATCTTGAACTTTTATCGTAAGTTGCTCTATGTGCGGGCACAAAGTGAGGCTCTCAAGTTTGGCACTTGGCGGACTCTCATTCATTACCCTTACGAACATATGGCCTATCTGCGAGAGACAAACTCTGAGCAGGTGCTAATCTTGATCAATTTTGCCTATGAGAAACCCCTAGAGTTAGATGAACCCATTGTCCAAGAGGACTGGACTGTTTTAGCTTCTAATAAATGGGACTCTGGTAAAACCGTGACTCTCCCCGAGAATTTGCAATCCTTCGAAATAGATGTTTTGAGGAAAGCATAAAGTTGAGATGTGTACTCCAGAATTATTGTTCCGTTTTCCAGAATTAGTGCCACACAACGGCTTTGTTGCATGAATCGAGTAAAGGGTAAAGATACGGTTGGCTAGGCAAAAAATATGACCATGCATCAATCGTGGGGATATGGCGTCATTGAAGGCTTTTTTGGTAAGCCTTGGACCTGGCAAGCTCGGTTAGATTACGCCAATTTCCTCAAGAAAAATGGGTATCAGTTTTATATCTATGCTCCCAAAGCAGATCCCTATTTGCGCATCCGGTGGCAGGACTGTTGGCCGGAGACTACCTATGTAGAACTGAAACGGCTAGGAGAACGGTATCGCCAAGCCGGTATAGCTTGGGGAATCGGCATTAATCTATATGAAATCTTCTTCAATTACGATCAACAGACGATTCAGCAGTTAACTGCCAAAATTCGGTATCTCAATCAACTTCAACCGGATATTCTGGCAATTTTATTTGATGATATGCGAGGAGATTGCGATCGCATTGCCCATATCCAAGCCGAAATCACCCATCGGATTACTGAACTGAGTACGGCAAAAACTTTTATCATGTGCCCGACCTACTACAGTAGCAGTCGGATTCTGGATCAATTGTTTGGAGAACGCCCCGATGACTATTTGGAGACCCTGGGAAAATTAATCGATCCACAATTGCATATTTTCTGGACAGGGCCAGAGATTTGCTCGAACAGCTATCCTCTCGAACACCTACAGGAGGTCAGTCAGAAGCTGGGGAGAAAACCCTTTATTTGGGATAACTATCCGGTCAATGATAGTGCCAATATGTGTAACTATCTGCATCTCAGTGCTTTTGAAGATCGGCCCTTTCAAATGGCGGAGTGGATCTCAGGACATGCGGTTAATCCCATGAATCAGGCTTACCTTTCTCAAATTCCGTTGCGGACCCTGCACCTGAGTTATCTGCAACAAGAGCAATATTGTCCTCAGCAGGCGATGCAGGAAGCAGCTCAATCACTATGTAGTCCAGACTTGGCTAATATGCTGATTGATGATCTCAGCTTATTGACAGAACAGGGTTTGGAGCAGATGGGGCCAATGCGAAAAGCAGAGTTAATTGCCAAATACCAACCTATAGGTACTGAATTCTCTCAAGAAATCGTGAGTTGGTTGCAAGGTAACTATCCGTTCTCCACGGACTGTCTAACAATGTGATTATCAAAGCTTTGGATTTCCTCTGTAAGCTGATTTCTACATTTAACTCCTGATTACCCAACAGAAGGCTTACGTCCAGCTGTGTTCTTGGAGAGAGGTCGCCAGGAGCTTTCTATGAAAAGATGGGCTTTGCCCACACAGTTGAAAAAGACGAGGATGGAGAGTTGATTATGCAGCGTGTCTTGTAAGCTGGGGCCTCAGATTTGAGGCTCGTTAAATTCCCCCATCCCAGGAAAAATGGTGGTAGATAGGCTGGTTTTTGGAAATAGAATATCAGCAGTTGTCATGGTTAAGCAACGCCCTTAGTTTGACGATGCTCACCATAATGCCATCAGTAGAGCTGGGGAACAAAAAACTGTTCGTTTAACGGGGGGCGTACATAATCACTAGGTGCTTTTTTCCGGGGTGGTAGTTCCATCGGATCGGGCGTCATATCTTCATAGGGAATCTTACTCAAAAAGTGGCTAATGCAGTTAAGACGAGCTCGTTTCTTGTCGTCCGCTTCCACTGTAAACCAGGGCGCTTCAGGAATATTCGTGTAGGCGAACATATTGTCTTTGGCCTGAGAATATTCAGCCCAGCGATCGCGAGACTCTAGATCCATTGGACTCAACTTCCAGCGGCGAGCTGGATCCGTTGTCCGGGCCTGAAAGCGCCGCTCTTGCTCTTCATCACTAACGGAAAACCAGTACTTCAGCAAAATGATGCCGGATCGAACCAACATCTGCTCAAACTCAGGGCAGGTTTGCAGGAATTCCTCATACTGCTCTTCGGTGCAAAACCCCATCACATGTTCGACTCCAGCCCGGTTATACCAACTGCGATCGAAACAAACAATCTCTCCGGCTGCAGGGAGGTGGGCAACATAGCGCTGAAAATACCATTCTGTCTTTTCGCGATCGCTGGGGGTACCCAAGGCTACTACTCGACAGCCGCGAGGATTGAGGGGTTCAGTCATGCGTTTAATGGTGCCGCCTTTGCCTGCCGCATCTCGGCCTTCAAACAACATCACGATTCGAGTGCCTGTATGTTTGACCCAGTACTGCATTTTGACCAGTTCGAGTTGGAGCCGGGCTAGCTCTTTCTCGTATTTCTTTTTGGAGAGTTTGGAGCTGCCTTCTGCTTCTGAAATATGGTGAAACACTCTGCGTTCTGAAGATTTAAGGCTCGCTTTCGGTTGTTTGCTGGCTTTCTTTTTCTTCTTGGATTTAGGTGGGGTATTCTGTTTGGCCTCAGCCTTTTTGGGTGGGGTATCAGAGGAAGTATCTTGCTTCTTTTTAGATGTCATGACTCAAATCCTTCTAGATTGGATAACACCCTACATCTATACTAGCCCTAGCTTTTGGGCAGAGTGGTTTAAATCAAGAAACTCACTTAAAATGCTTCAAGTGAGTTTCAGATGGTTATTCGCTAATGCCGTTACTTAATGAATAACATTTCTTGATAGGTGGGCAAGGGCCAGAAACTATCTGCAATTTCACCTTCTAACGCATCTGCATAGGAGCGCACCTCGTCCATGAGGGGGCGAATTGTTTTGGCGCAATACATCATATGCTCTTCTGTCGAACTAAAGTCATGGGTTTCTGCTGCTGCAGTCAACTTGCTAGTGACAGCCGACATCGAATTGGTGAGTTCAGCAATGGTCTTAGCACTGTCCTTATTACAATCGATGTTTAGAGTGGCCAAGCTAGAGATGGTCGAGGACAGCTTGGATAAGTACTCAACTGCCGCTGGGTAAATAATGGTTTTGGCCATATTAGCGACTAGCTTCGCCTCTACCTCAATGGAGAGAATGTACTGCTCCGCATAGACTTCAAAGCGACTTTCCAACTCAACGGGGGTTAAGACACCCGTTTTCTGGAAGAGGTCTTCGATGAATTCTGCTTTGAGATAGGGTAAGGCATCAGCAGTGGTGGGTAAGTTGGCTAACCCCCGTTCTTCGACAGCCATTTTGTGCCATTCGTCGGAATAGCCATTGCCGCCAAATACGACTGCACCATGGGCTTCCATGACTTCTTTGAGTACCGTCAAGATGGCTGTACTCAGTTCGAGTCCCTTCGACAACTCACTTTCTAGACGATTGCCGATCCATGCTAGGGAGTCAGCCAACATGGTATTGAGGACAATCAAGGGACCGGAGACGGATTGGCTAGATCCGACGGCTCGAAATTCAAATCGATTTCCCGTAAAGGCGAAAGGAGAGGTCCGGTTGCGATCACCTGGATCTTTCGTCAAAGGAGGCAGGACATCGATGCCTAAAT
Source organism: Acaryochloris marina S15 (assembly GCF_018336915.1). Lineage (GTDB taxonomy): Bacteria > Cyanobacteriota > Cyanobacteriia > Thermosynechococcales > Thermosynechococcaceae > Acaryochloris > Acaryochloris marina_A. The sequence continues at coordinate 3,071,811 of NZ_CP064923.1, forward strand.
CCATTACCCCTTTGTGCTTAGAATCGGTTCCTGAGCCATTTTTGATTTGCTCAAAGACTTCTTCTAGCTGAGTGCCTAGGTAAACAGACATAATTGCTGGGGGAGCTTCATTTGCACCCAGGCGGTGGTCGTTGCTAGCGGTTGCGATCGCAGCCCGCATCAAAGGACCATATTTATGAACGCCTCGAATCACCGCGCCACAGAAGATCAGGAATTGGGCATTCTCCTTGGGAGAGTCGCCTGGATCTAGCAGGTTGCCTTGGGTGGCGTTGCCCACAGACCAGTTCACATGTTTGCCCGACCCGTTAATCCCTGCAAAGGGCTTTTCGTGGAGCAAGCAAATAAACCCATGCTTCTTAGCCGTATGCTTGAGGACCGTCATAATCAACTGCTGATGATCGCTGGCCACATTGGCAGCTTCAAAGAAGGGAGCAATTTCAAATTGTCCGGGAGCCACTTCGTTATGACGGGTTTTGGCGGGAATGCCGAGTTTATAGAGGGTTTCCTCCACATCCTGCATATAAACCTGAACTCGTTCTGGAATGGCACCAAAATAATGATCATCAAATTCCTGGCCTTTAGCCGGAGCTTTGCCGAATAAGGTGCGTCCCGCTAGCATCAAATCAGGTCTCTGGCTAGCAAAGTTGGAATCGATCAGGAAATATTCTTGCTCGGCACCACAGCTAGAGTTGACCTGAGCCACATCCGCATGGCCCAAAAGCTTCAGTACTTTGTTGGCCGCTTTGTCCATGGCAGCAATGGATCGCAACAGAGGAACTTTCTTGTCTAAGGCTTCTCCAGTCCAGGAGACAAATACGGTGGGAATACAAAGGGTAGCGCCATAGTCCGTTTCCATAATGTAGGCGGGACTGGTGACATCCCAGCCCGTATAGCCCCGAGCTTCAAAGGTGTCGCGAATGCCACCATTAGGGAAGGAAGACCCGTCGGGTTCTCCCTGGACGAGCACTTTGCCAGAGAATTCTGTAATAACGGTGCCATCCCCTTGGACGGAGATAAAGCCATCATGCTTTTCTGCTGTCTGGTTAGTCATGGGATAGAAGACGTGGGCATAGTACAACGCCCCTTTGGCGAGGGCCCAGTCTCTCATGGCCGTTGCCACTGCATCTGCCACAGACGGGTCAAGCTTTTCACCCGTGGTAATGGTCTTTTTAATCGATTTGAAGACGGCTTTCGGTAGGCTCGCCTGCATTTTACTTAGATTGAAGACGTTCTCAGCCCAAATTTTCTCTAGGGATTCAGGAGGCTTGGGTGGCATCAATTCCCGATTGGTAATTTGGTGAACAGCTAGGACTCGGGCTTCATTTCCACTCATAGTGATTCCTCAGGACTCGAACCTCCTGATGGTACGCAAATTTATTCCTCAAAATAGATAGAATCGATACCAAATTGACAATCGACTCTTTCTCTCACCTTCTATAGGGTAGATGAGACCAGTGGGTAAAACCTTTGGAACTCCTTCGGAGAAGGAATAATGGCGCTACTTAAATCAAAAAAAAGACCCTGGTATCAATAGAAAAATAGCATTAATAAAAGTTAACCTATCGTTCTCAACACGCTGAGTTGGTAAATTCAGTAACGCCACTGAAGTTGGAGTAATCCAAGCCTAGACCTGAATTGATTTCATTACTGACATGTAATCTAAACCACTGCTGTGTTCCAAACTACAGAACATCTGGTTTTATACCGTTTTCTCTAAATAAATTTAGTTCTCCCTAGAGCAAGTGACTTGCTAGACTAGAACTTATTAAGAATGACTCTCAACTAAATATTCACTCTTAAACTGAACTTTATGGATATTTCTGCTGCATTACCCACCTTTGTGATCACCCTCCGAGAAGGCGTCGAAGCAGCTCTCGTGGTGGGGATTGTCCTGGCTTGCTTGCAAAAATCGGGAAAAAGCTATCTCAATACCTGGGTTTACCTGGGAATTTTGGCGGGTTTAGTGGGGAGTGTACTCACAGGCTTTCTCTTAAACTGGACGCTGACCTGGGTGACGGTGAGTAACGCCACTTTTGAACCGATCATTGAGCCATTGCTGAAAAGTGGCTTGTGCCTAACGGCCATTGTGATGTTGAGCTGGATGTTGATCTGGATGACTCAACAAGCGCGTTCCCTTAAGTCAGAAATAGAGGGGTCGTTGATTTCAGCTTTGCAAAAGAATGGCAAATCGGCGGGATGGGGCGTATTTATGTTGGTTTTGATTGCTGTTCTGCGAGAAGGATTTGAAACGGTCCTGTTTATCTTTACGAATTTGCAGCAAGGAACAGCAGGTAGCGTGGGTGCGATCGCAGGCTTGATCGGAGCCACTGGCATCGGATTTGGTCTATTCAAATTCGGGGTCAGAATTAATATCCGCCGCTTTTTTCAGATCATGGGTATCTTCTTGCTACTGATTGTCTCGGGATTGGTCGTCTCCGTTTGCAAGAACCTGGACGCCGCCGCCTATGCTTGGGAGCAAATGGCCATCTCCCCCACGAATCTTTGTTTTGCCCAAGACTCTTGTCTGCTTGGCCCCCAACTGTGGGATACCAGCAAAGTCCTATCCGATCAACAATTTCCTGGATTGCTGTTTAAGGCCCTATTGGGCTACCGCGATCATATCTACTTGGGGCAAGCCGTTGCTTATGGTACCTTCCTATTCTCAGTAGGAACCCTGTATCTCAGAAGTCTGCAGCCTCAAGCTGTAACCCCAATCCCTTCTAAGACCACCGCATTATGAAGACTGACGAACGCTGGCAAAAGGGCTGTTGTAGCATTTAGAGGCTATTTCAAAAGGCAAAGTTTGGCCGAAGCCAGAATCACTGATGCTATGCACCTCGACATGCAAGTGAGGGGCCGAACTCCAGCCAGAATTGCCGCTAAAGCCAATCAGGTCTCCAGTCCTAACCCAATCATTCAACTTGATTGGGATTTTTCTTTTAAAGTTCTGCTGTAAATGAATGTAGGCAGAACGGACACCATTACTATGCTCTAGCCAGATAAAGTTAAACTTCTCCGCATTTCTACGTCTTCCCCCTTTGTCGGGATATTTATCTCGCACACCAATCACTCGCCCACCCTGCATGGCATAAACAGGCATACCAATGGGAACGCCAAAATCATAGGCATATTTCATCCGGCCTTGATGGGTGCTGCCTCGGGTCCCCTGGCTGAGAAACCCTTTGCCCTGAAGAGGATGACAATACCCTTTCATAGCTGTACTGGGCAGATCAGTTAGGGGATGTGTTCCTTGACGATTATCAAACCACTGCTTTATCCCCAATCGCCTGGGAATAAATCTGGGCATGGAGGGAGGATCAGGAAAAGCACCACCGATGGCAGGAGCAGGTCGAGATGCCAATGATGAGCAGCCCGTTCCAAATCCACACACCAATGACAAGCTGACCAGAGTGGCCGTTTGCTTAATGCCCTTGGGGAGACGATTTAGAATCTGTTGTGTTCGGTGGTGTTCTAAAGGGAAATCCCACCAATTCTGCTTATTGCTAAATAATTTATAGAAATATTGATAATAATCAGCTTTAAATCCATTTTTCCCTTTTTTTAGGCGAGAAAAATGATTTTCTGGAAAAATATCTTCTAAATAATTCTGATTTCTAAGCTTATTTAAGTGAGGAATAATGGGATTGAATATAGAGGTTAAAGAGGAAAATTCTCTTACCCAGCAAGGAATCTTCTCATCAGACATAATACTTGAACACACTGGTTAGGCTGCCCAACTCTAAAATTGATCAAGATAATAATGTAGTAGCATTGAATACATTTATGCAAATAAAATTTATTCTTCAAGTATTGATTGATTGTTTTTATATTAGAAAATGTTAATCATTTTTTATTGTTTCTAGACTTGCCTGAGGCAGCCAATTGAAGCTTTATAGGAATAAAATAACGCTCTGTTTTTTTGTTGATTCCTCAGTTGATAAGCGATTGCCATTTATCTTATCCCTGTCCCATTCTTAAGAACTTGGAGATAGGGGGAGAAGTACAACCAGCTTCAAAATTCTCTCCCTTGGAATAATATATTTAGAGAGGTAGAGAGCTAAATTACTTACAGAGAAAGCTTTGTAGCCAAATTATCTTTGCTTTTATTGCCCTGTTTGCGGGAGAAGGAAAGGCTTTGCCTTGGAAGACGAAAGCATTTTAAAAATCATTAATGCTATTAAAATCTGAGAAATATAAATTACTTCATTAGCCATTCTGAATGCAAAGAATGTTGTCTCTAAATACTATGGGCAAGGGAAAATATGCCTGGCATCATTGAAGGTTAGGTGGTAGCCGAAAAAGAGTCTGAATTGAAGGTTGATGCCGGAAGTCGCGATACTCTTTATACTGGGCTTGCTTTTTGCGATGGGGAAGAGAGAGTTGCTGAGAAACGATGGTCGAAGCGAGTGCTGGTGGATGTGGCGATGCTCAGAAATCAGATAAGGATAACGAACTTAAATAACACCGGAAAATATAGTTGAACACGGCTCTACCTCCTATCCTCCACAGCCTTAACACCACTGATGGCCCCCTAAATCCCCCACTGGTGGGGGACTTGTCTGCTCGACCCACACAGGATCTGTGACAGAGTTGAACCTCAACAACTCTAGAGATCTCACTGTCTAGATTCATTAGCCTATAGCTAGGCTCAAAGTCCCCCAGGATGGGGGATTTAGGGGGCGATTGCAAAAGCTGATGTTGTCAAAAGAGACGGCAGAAATCTCGGTATTAATCAATTTTCATTCCTAACGGTGTTTTCCTCACCAAAAGATGAATACTTATCTTCTCCTTGAGTTAAACAGTCAAGAAATGGGGTTTGGATGAGTTTGGCTAGTTAAAGGCCCGGTTTGGGGCCTTCTATAATTTTGAATGATTCTTCTATAGATGTTGTCAGACAAGCTGCTTGATGTTGCTTGGGCAAGAAATCAGTTAGAAATATATGCGACATTAGAGAACAGTTGGAAGTTCTGCTAGGTAATGGGTAAAAACTGGGCAATTGCCATTGGTATTAACGATTATCAAAATATGCGTCCGCTGAAATTTGCCCGTAAGGATGCAGAGGCGGTGTGTCAATTTTTTCAGGAGACCTTGCACTTCGATAAGGTGGATCTATTTGCTGATGGAGCAGAGCCCGTCCGCTATGCAGATAGCCCACCTCTTGCAGCAAAACCGACGGTTGGCAATTTAGATAATTTTTTTCATGTTCGCTTTGAACGTCCATTCCTAGAACCGGGAGATAATCTGTGGTTTTTCTTTGCTGGACATGGCAAACGCCACAAGGGACGAGATTATTTGATGCCGATTGATGGCAATCCCCGCCGTGTTGAACAGATGGGTATTGCCATTGATTATGTTGCTGAGCGACTGCGGCGCAGTGGGGCGGATAATGTCATTTTGATGATTGATGCCTGCCGCGGAGAGGATGATCGCGATGGCGGTGAAGGGGTGGGTCGTCAACAGCAGAAAGGGATTATTACGCTGTTTGCCTGTAGCCCTAATGAGCTGTCCTATGAAATTGAGGAGATAGAGCAAGGGGCGTTTACCCATACTTTGCTAGCCGGACTTCAGATCCAGGGAGCGGGAAATTGCGCGACGGTGGAACGCTTGAGCCAATATCTAAGGGCGAAGGTGCCCGAGGTTAATCATCGGTACAACACAGGGTAAGCGCAAGAAAATCAAGCCTCTGAAAGGCTAGACTGTAAAGGAAGAGAAGCGCCTAGAACTTTGAGCATATACGCTTCATCCATGCTCGCCCGTTTTAGTTTTTGACGGGTACTTTTCTTAAAGGACGTTTCTTGATTGAGAAGGTTGATGCTCCAGCGTCTCAGGATGGCCATGTTTTCCGGCGCATGTCCTGTGCGAATGCGGCTAGCATCTTCGCCAAAGGTCACGTCTAAGACCCAGTGGAGTTGGTTCTCAATCGACCAATGCTGGCGGATGGCTTTGCCCAACTGCTGAGCATTTGGCGGTAGAGAACTGATATAAAACATCACCTCATAGGTGGTTTTGTTCCACAGATGTCGGGTCCGAGCGACCTTGACGATGGTTTGCAAGCCCTTCCACTGCGCCTGCTTGTACAGAGGACCCATCTGTTGAAGGGACACGGCCCAAACTTGTCGTTTCTCGCGACGATGGTGCCCTGCTTCCACACGCGCATCATAGCTGTGCTCAATGCACTTAAACTCATTCGCTTCAGCCGTTTCAAACCATTGCTCAACCTGCTCAAACAGCGTGGGATGATTCTCCTTGAGGGCCAGCACATAGTCAGCCTCTTTAGCTTGAATGTGGCGGGCAATCTCGTGCTGAGTTCCCATTGCATCAATGGTAATAATGCACCCGGCAATGTCTAATAGCTCTAGCAGTGCTGGAATAGCGGTAATTTCGTTACTCTTGTCTGCAACTTTGACCTGTCCTAGAAATAACCGATACTCACTGGCCCAAGCACTGACCAGATGCAATGCGGATTGGTCTTGATTGCGATCATAGGAACCTCTGAGTTGTTTGCCGTCAATCGGTATCACTTGAGCGCCGAGGGTTGTCACTACCTGATCCAACCAGTGATTGAAACTCCGCTCAAAAGCGGTGGGGCAAATACGCTCAAACACTCGTCGATAGGTGTCTGCTGTCGGTATCCCGGACGGTAGCCTCAGAAAACTCGACAACCAATCTTGATGGCTTAGACCATAGGTTTCAATGTCTTCCCACCCTTGTGCGCCACCTAAACTTGCCAATAGTCCAATCACGACGATGCTGACAAACGGATGCTGGACACCTTGGCCTCCACGTGGATCAGGCAAATCTTCAAAACACTCGGACAATTGTTGATAAGCCTGATCGCAATCACTGGCAGGCAGGAGTGACGAGGATGAGTCAGTGGAAGCTGGTGAGGAAGGAGGCTTGCTGAATCCTGTAGCCATGGGGAAACCCTTTTAACAGAATGGAGTTCCATAGCATATTACAGCTTCATTTTTCTTGCGCTGCCCCTGCGGTACAACAAGCCCTCTCAGACGCCCTATACACGGATAGAACCTGAGTCGAAGCTGCACTTTATTTTGCTGCCGGGGCAAGCTACGCTCCAAGATGTGGCAGCGATGAAAATTGATGCCCTGGAAGCTTGAAACAGAGAATGATTTGGATGGGGCTGAGCATCTGTGGACTCGGGTGTTAGCAGCTTCTCAGGCAGACACTCAAGCAATTAAGGGCTTGCAGCGGATTGCGGTCAAACGAGCGACGGGCCAGTCTCCCAGACCAACACCGACTCCAAGTCCAGAGACGTTAACTCCTCGGGCTGATGACTCTTCCCGAGAACCTGGGGTTAACCTCTCGTCAGCCCCCAAAGACAATCTGGCTGATAGCGAACCGTCTGATCCTCAACCCTCAAGGGTGACGTTTACGGTAGTCAAGGTGAATGCCCAAGGCGAGGTGATTGAGCAGCAAGAGCAACAGGCAGAACAAAGCTTGGTAATGTTGCCGGGAGAAGTCCCCCTATCTCTGGTTCGCATTCCCCAGGGGAAGTTTTGGATGGGTGCTCAGAAGAATGAAGAGGGTGCCGATGATGATGAATACCCTAGGCATCAGGTATCGGTTCCCTCTTTTTGGATGGGGCAATATCCGGTAACGCAACAGCAGTGGGAAGCTATTGCGGGACTGAGCAAAGTCAAGGTTGATTTGGATCCAGATTGTTCCAATTTCAAAGGAGAGACTTTACCCGTAGAGAAGGTGTCTTGGTATCAGGCGGCTGAATTTTGTGAACGCCTGTCCCGACATTCTGGCCGAGACTATCGGTTGCCGACTGAAGCCGAGTGGGAATATGCCTGTCGTGCGGGTACTGAAACCCCTTTCCATTTTGGGGCTACTCTAACTACCGACTTGGCGAATTATCGTGGGCAAGATTTGGAATATGAGGGAAAAACGTACCCCGGTAAATATGGTCAAGGTCCCTATGGGAAATTCCGCCACCGAACAACTCCAGTCATTCAGTTTGGAGGGGCGAATGCGTTTGGGTTATTTGACATGCATGGCAATGTTTGGGAATGGTGTCTGGATTATTGGCATGAGGATTATAAAAACGCTCCTACCGATGGGACTGCTTACAAAAATGATAATCATTATCACCTGCTGCGGGGCGGCTCCTGGCGCAACCATCCGAGGTACTGCCGCTCGGCCACGCGCTACAGGGGCGGGCCCGACTTCCAGTACGGCAATGTCGGTTTTCGTGTCGTGTGTGTTTCGGCGAGTACTCTCCGTACCAGAACCGATTGATGGGAATCAATGGGGCGTGTGCTAGAAGAGTCCAGGTCTAGTCCAGAGATGCGGGTAACGGCATCCAAAAATCAAACCGGGCTGGATAGCTTCGTAGGTGAGCTGCCGAGCAGTTATTCAGTCCAACCAAACAATGTAAGCGGGGACTATTATGTCAGACACAATTGAACTTTGGGTAGTAGCAGAAGCTGAGGATGAAGTGCCAGCGGAAACCGGAAGTCGCGACGGTGGCTATACCGGACCTAGTTTTGGCGATACGGTGGATCGGACAACAAGAAAGTTGATTTCCATGACTCGTAAACGAGTACCCGTGGATGTGGCTCTGCTCAGAAAACAGATGAATAGCATGATGCAGGTAGTGGATGAGCTATTCATCCAATCAGAAGTTCAGACCAAAATGCAGCTTGATGAAGTAGAGCTGAAAGTTGAAATTAATGCAGAAGGTCAGCTTAGTCTCGTAGGCAATGGCGGTAAGCTGGGGAATACGGGCGGAATTACCTTAAAATTTAGCCGTCCTAAGTAATTTCAAAAGTTTTGCTGATTTCCACAATCCTATCTCCCTGTCTTAGCTGTTCTAAAGCATTAGGTAAAGCAGTCATCAGCAATTGCCGTAAACTGCGATTTGTGACATTCCCACAGGTTAGCCATATGACCTGAGGAGGCGTTCCTAAATGATCTACTAAATCAATGAAATCGCTATCCTTCGTCATAATCACAGCATTTTCAGTCCGTGCAGCTTCAAAAATTTCAATATCTTGAGCATCTCTTAGGGACAAATCTCGCAGAGCAGCAGCTTCTACATCATCAAAGGTCGCTGACAACCACTCAGCTAAAGTGGGTGGAAGTTGAGCATCTACCCAAATCTTCATGCGGTCAGTTGAGGAACGTCAGTCCGTCGTGCCGCAAACAGCAAGCAGGCTTGAATATCTGCCAACTCCAAATCAGGAAAGTCATCCAGAATCTCAGCAGTGGTGACATTTTCTGCCAACATTTCCAATATGTCGGAGACTCTAATTCGCATTCCTCGGATACAAGGACGCCCCCCACACTGGCCCGGTACTTGGGTAATGCGAGTCAGTAGGTTAGTGGCATTCATAGGACGATCTGCAAGCTGCTGGTCTCTATCTTAGCGAGTAATGTTTCTTACCCATCCGTTTGCAAGTTGCTATTGCCGAGTTTCAGAGCATTAGGTTTTAATTCAGGCCGATTCCCCTTAACCCCTTGACCAATCGATTCAATCCTTCAGCTAGGGTAGCTTTATCCAAAGCTCCATAAGCAATCCGCAGATAACAGCCCGACTCCATGCCAAAGGCACTACCGGGAATCACTGCCACCCCATATTTACGAATCAACTGCTCTACTAAAACCCGATCGGGCAAGTCTGTATCCACCTTAATCAACACATAAAATGCACCAGAGCTAGCAGGTGCTAACACCCTCTCAAGGGGCTGAAGTGCCTTCTGCACCAGATTCCGTTTCTCTGTAAGGGTCGCCAAATGCTGATGACAATACCCCTTCCCCACTTGCAGCGCACCAACTGCCGCATACTGAGACACCACAGGCGGGCAAATCAGTAATGTATCCTGAATTTTTTGCAGTGCCTCTTGCAAATGGCAAGGAATCACCATATAGCCGATCCGCCAACTGGCAAAGCCATAGGCCTTCGAGAGGGTAAATAGAGAAATTGTATGGGTTTGCTCAGGGTCAAAACGGCCCGGTGAAATATGCTCAACCTCGTCGTAGGTAAAGTACTCATAGGTCTCATCGCTGATGTGATAGAGATTGCGCTCCAAACACAACTGATTCACCACCTGCAAATCCGCTGCCGAATACACTGCCCCAGATGGATTATTCGGAGAAACCGTCACAATCGCCCGAGTCCGATCCGTAATCGCTGCTTCAATCTGATCGAGCTGGAGTTGATATTGCTGATCCGTGGGGATACAAACCGGCTGACCATTAGCGAGCCGAATCGCCATCTCATGGTTGAAGTAATACGGCGTTTGCAGAATCACCTGATCTCCTGGATCAAGGATGGCGAGGACCGTATTCATAAACGCCATATTGCCCCCCGCCGTCACCATAATCTGGTCACGGCTAAAGCTCAACTGATTTTCAGCCCGTAGCTTCTGTGCGATCGCATCAACCAGCAGCGGGATTCCCTGCACCGATTGATAGAGATGCACTCCAGGATTTTGGTGAAACGTGGCTGCCTGGGCAAGAGCTTCTGGCGGCGGGCCATAAGAAACCACCCCCTGTCCTAGAGACAAGGTGCCAGGATGCTGGCGAATCAGATCGCCAATAATCGGGATAATGGGAGCCTGAACCGCTTCAACACGAGCCGATGGCCAGATCATCAGACGGCAGCCGTACAGAGTTGCCCTAGAATTTGGCAGCATTCTGCCACCGACTTGCGATCAGTCATGGCTTGGACCAGGGCTTCGTAAGCATCCCAATTAGCCCGGATCATTTGTCGGGCTCGGTTCCCCGCCTGGCGCTCATGAACCTTCACATTCATCTTCAGTCGGTTTAAAGTTTGACGAAGCTGTTGCAGGTCATTCTTGCCCCCTTCTACGGCTTTGTAGACTAAGTCTTCGGCTACGCCACCCGCCATCCAAACCGTACAATAGCGTTCGACTTGTTCTGCGGCACTCGTCTCAGAAAAATCGGCAGGCGTTTCAATACAAACGCCCCCTTGTCCGCCTTGTCCCTGCTGCAGAGCCTCCCATGCCGTTAAGGTATAGCCCGTAATCGGCAGGTCCAGCAAATAAGCTGTTAAAAAATGTCCGGCTTCGTGATGAATGACCCGCTGGCGATATTGAGGAGACAATCGGGCAAACCCATCTAGAAACAGTGTCATCCCTTTGCCCTGATACCCAAAGGTATCAGCAACTGCTAATCCTAGAACAATAGCGGCAAAGGTGAAGGGAATTTCTGGGGCAATGTTTAGTATGGGGCCCACCAGAATCGAACCGCTGAGAAGGGCAACGAAAAGTGCGATCGCATTAAGAGGGGTTTGATTCATGGGGGTTAAGATTTCAAGTTGCGGGCATTGTAGAAGGTCTCCAAGCTGTCTTTGTCACCGACATAGCGCCAGTGCCAGGGTTCATAACTAACCCCTTGGGAGTTCCCTTTTGGGAAGGATAACTCAAAGCTATACCGGGGTGCATTTTTTTGCAGCCAGTCGAAGGCCCGGGTCTCCTCAAAAGCGACATTCACATGGGCATCTGTCTGGGTGGCATCGCCAATATCCATGGCATACCCAGTATGATGTTCGCTCCGTCCGGGGGGAGCACTGACTTTAGCTCGCTGCTGTGCACCTTGGGCCCGCTCTTCTTTCACCTTAAAAAACAGGTAATCTTGATCGTCTACGGTCCGAAATCCAGATAATGCCTGTAGTTTTACGCCATCTGCTGCTGCCGCTGAGGACATTTGCTTGTAGGCCCGAGCTGCAGCAGACCGTAGACGAATCCGGTTATCTGCTGTAATGGCTTGCAATTCGTTTTCCGGAGCGACTTTGTAGGAAAAATGCCCTAAGGTCGTATCTGGAGTACTGGGAGTATCTGTTCCTCCAGTGGGAGATGTATTGGGTCCATTTTCTACCTTGCTTTGGGAGGGTTCAGGCTTAAAAAAGCCGATTGCAAATGCGGCTCCTACGGCAATCACTAACAGCCCGATGCAGCTGCCAATCAAAAGGGCAGGGTTACCTCGAGCAGGTGAAGATGCCGTTTGTGGAACGGTCTGCCGACGGGCCTCTGGAATATCGTCGTACATAAAGACTCAAGCAAGAGAGATAAGCATCTTAATATTATTTCCTAAGGGACTAATCTAAAAGGTCCGTTTTGATCACGAATCTGCCGTTACCCCCAGAAGATCCGTCTTAGTCTTCCTATCATAAAGTCCCTCACCCCTATCCCGCCAATTCTACGATTGCCTTAAAATTCTTTGATGATGGGCAAAAACTAAGCTTATTGATGAATTTTGCCACCATAGGTTCCCTAACCTATAAGTGCAGGTTCACAAGGTAGGATGTTGAAGATTTTGCGTGATTCTCAATATGTGCGAGGATGCGATCGCTCTTGGGTATCATTCGGAGTGGTTTGATACCGTATGGTCACCTCACTGATGGGAAATATGCCAATCGTAATCTCCTGCCGAAAAAAATTTTGGTTCAGTCCCGGCAGATTGAAACCTCTATCCCCACGGGCATTTCTCCTCAAGAGCTGTGGTTTGATGTTGGGGGTGATGGTGGCAGGTTGCGGGGATGCGATCGCAGCTCCAGAACAGCTGCAAACCCTTGATCGAGGGCATCGAATTCTGATCCAAAGGGGGCTGCAGCTGAACGCGCTGACCATTGGGTTCACCACCAAAGGAAAAGAAAATGATTCTGAGCTTTGGCAAAATTGGGAGGCTAGCCACTTTACTACCCTTGATGTGGGCGGCGAGCTATTGGCTCTACCCGAGTCGATCGCCGGCAAAAAGTCTTGGTCCACGTGGCGAGGCAATCCTAAAGATCCGACCCAAAGTCTGCCAGATCGACTCTTTCAGTCAGGGCAAATTAAGAATCTCGTCAGTTGGCAATATAAAGACGAACAAGATATTAGCGAAGAAAGTGAACTTCAAGAACTGGAAACCTGGATCAAGCATTACCGACCGCTACTCCCAAACACCCTCTTATATACCAATCAGCATGGTGATGAACGCTTTGGTGGTTTTGGCAGTACGCGTGACCTAACTATCCAGCGCTATATGCGTCGCATCCAGCCCGACTTGCTGATGCAAGATACCTATCCTTACGGGATTTGGAATGATTTGGGCAACCAAGGGGGGCGTCCCGCTCAGCTTTATTACGCTATGATCCGCTATCGCCGATTAGCCTTGGCTGGCAATGATGGTACAGGGCGTCGCCCCATTCCCTACGGATTATGGATTCAAACCTTCAAAGGGTCTGCTACTGGGGTAGGGACATGGACTCGCTTCCCATCTGAATCCGAACTGAGCCAGCAACAATTCGCAGCTCTGACACTGGGATTCAAACTCCTTAATGTCTTTACCTACAATGGCACCAGTGATGTTGGAGGGAAATTAAACGCTCCATTCTTCAATCAACCCTTCGGTAAACAACCCACGCCAGCCTTCCAGCATATCGCCGAAATCAACCAGCAAAGCCTCAATTTAGGACCCACTTTGGTGAGATTACTCAGTACAGATGTGCGAATAATTCCCAGACCCCCGACACTAACAGATTTAATCGCCCCTGATATCTCTCGTTGGGATACCAAGGCTGACCCTTATATGACTCGACTAGAAGTCAAAAACCTTGGAACTTTATATGGTGGGCGCAATGGCGATGTGCTGGTGGGGTATTTTAAGCCTTTACGAGAAAGCTTTGACGGTCCAGCCACCAATCAGCAATATTTTATGCTCACGAATGGACTAGCAGGTAAGAAACATTCGATCGAGCAAACGCGCCAACAACTCACCGTCGAGTTTGATTTTGGCGAGAGCGAGATCACGGGGTTACAACGCCTCAATCGCAAAACCGGCAAAGTTGAACCCATTCAGGCCGGATGGACTGAGGAAGTGGCTCCGGGACTGAATTCTCGGTTTGATGCGGTTAGCGATCGCAAATACCGTCTCACCTTAATTCTCGACGGCGGGACAGGAGATCTATTTAAATTTGATACAGGTGCGACGTTTGTGGGGCAACAACAGACTCAGCTTTAGGCAGCCGTTTTCGTGAAGGACTATTCAGGATCAACCCAACGACCATCAGATTTGATGAGGTTGATTAATTCTTCAACGCCTTCAGTCTCTGGTACCTTTTTCACTTCTTCTCTACCCCGATAAAGTGAAATGTAGCCAGGCTGTTTACCGACATAGCCGTAGTCTGCATCAGCCATCTCACCGGGACCATTGACGATACAGCCCATAACGGCAATATCTAGACCTGTAAGGTGGTTCGTTGCGGATCGCACTTGATGTAGAACATCTTCCAAGTTGAAAAGAGTTCGTCCACAGGAGGGACAAGCCACATATTCCACCATGGTTTTGCGAAGGCCCAAGGCTTGCAAAATACTGTAGCAAACGGGAATTTCTTTTTCAGGAGATTCTGTCAGCGAAACTCGGAGCGTATCTCCAATCCCATCTGCCAACAGGGTGGCAATCCCGGCTGTAGATTTGATCCGTCCATATTCGCCATCCCCAGCTTCCGTCACGCCTAAATGCAGGGGGTAATCCATTCCCAGCGCATCCATACGCTGGGCCATCAGACGATAGGCAGCTAGCATCACGGGCACCCGAGACGCTTTCATGGAGATGACGAGATTGTTGAAATTTAAGGACTGGCAGATGCGAATAAACTCTAGTGCTGATTCCACCATGCCTTCGGGAGTATCCCCGTAGGTGAATAGCATCCGCTCTGCGAGGGAGCCGTGGTTGACCCCAATGCGCATGGCCTTGTTTTGGTCTCGCAAGGAAATCACGAGAGGCTCCAGGGTTTCGCGAATTTTATCGCCAATATCTTCAAATTCGGATTGCGAAAATTCTGTCCGATCATCCTTGGCTTTCTCAAACACATACAGGCCCGGGTTGATCCGCACTTTATCAACATGCTTGGCCACCTCTAGGGCAATTTTCATGCCGTTATGGTGCACATCTGCAACGAGGGGGACGGTCTGGTAGGTTGCCGTTAATTTTTCCCTGATTGTGGCTAGGGCTTTGGCATGGGCCATGCTCGGCACGGTCACCCGAACAATTTCACAGCCCAACTCATGCAGACGACGGATGGCAGCTACGGAGCCATCAATGTCTAGGGTGTCTTCATTGATCATGGACTGAACCACCACAGGGTGGTTTCCACCAATCATCACATCCCCAACGGGAACAGGGCGAGTCTTGCGTCGAATAATTGAAGTTGTGACTGGGGTGGACTGCTCGTCAGTTTCTTTGACAGAGGTTGATAAAGTCTGCATGGTGAAAGGGTTAAGGCCACGATAAGGAAACTCAAGGAGCAGTATCGCTCCACCCCCTAGCTTGCCATAGATCGATCCCCGTGTGGCGGTCGATTCATAGGGAATCCTGCTCTCTTATGGATGCTCCCCCTCACGGATAGTGGATTAGTATTGATCCACTATGAAGACTTCCTATCTGAGAGAACGGTCCTATTCAACTACTGTGGAGCCTTGAGCACAGACGATTGTAGAGCCTGTTAGCTTAGGAGTACCTGGAGGAGTTTTAGTGGGCTCATTCGATTTGCAAATGGCGGAAACGGGAATGCTTGCGTCTTGAGCATAGACCGCACCTGTGTAGCTGAAGATACCGTTTTTTTTTGCGATCGCAGCCACGATTGCCTTATTCTCATTGGCCTCTAAAACCTGCAGTTGAAATTCACCGCTATCTTTGGGGGAATCAGATTCCAATTTCTGCAAATTCGTGGTGAATCGGCCTGTTACTAACTTCTCAGCCTGTTGCGATTGCAGCACATTATCCAAATAGGTTTGCCCCAAATCTTGTTTCGCAACAGCTCCTTTTTTTTGCACTTCTTTGTGGACTTTGCTTACCAGCTTTTTGTCTGATTTCGACAGCTCCACCTTAGGTGCAGGTGAGAGCTTCACCTTGGCTTT
Source organism: Acaryochloris marina S15 (assembly GCF_018336915.1). Lineage (GTDB taxonomy): Bacteria > Cyanobacteriota > Cyanobacteriia > Thermosynechococcales > Thermosynechococcaceae > Acaryochloris > Acaryochloris marina_A. The sequence continues at coordinate 3,087,698 of NZ_CP064923.1, forward strand.
AGGAGGTGCAGATACAGGCTTTTGAACCGCTGGGCTAGTTTGAGAGGTTGGTTTTGCTGCCGTGGTGGGCTGAGGAGACACCTTAGGGGAAGGTTGAGGAGACTGGGAATTCGGCGAACTCTCAGGCACCGGAGACTTTACATTAGGTTTTGGAGATTGCTGCACGGTCTTAGATCCTGAACAGCTAATCAGTAAGCTACTCGCAATCACACATAACCAATATCTGTTTCGAAGCCAAGCCATAGTCTTAAAATATTTAGAAAAATTACATCTGTCGTTCTCTAAGTTGAGTCTTCCCCAAAAAGATAAATAAGGACACAGCTTCAAAACACATGGCCTAGGCAATGCCACAGCGGAACACTGTTTATCCTCTTGTTAAAGATTGATATTATTTTCACCAGTTATTCAGTTTGAGTTTTCATAAGTTGTAGCAGCTAACACTGTTTTCTCTTCTGATTTAGCGAAGGATAAAAGCAACTTGTTTTACTCCTAAGCTCAAGTTCTGCTTGATGTTTTGTCCTTCGCTACTTTCGTAGAACTATGAGGGCATTCTAACCATCAGCTTGATGTGTAGTTGATTCGATAGGGATGTCCCACCCTTGATCATGACCTCACCCTTTTTTCCCGTCACCTACTCAACCCTTGCTTGTGATGCTTTGGTATCTAGGATCCTGCCTCATTTTCAGATCAAAGATATTACCCATTGCAAGTTATGGCACCGTGGTTTGAGTGATGTCTACTTAGTTGAAACTGCGGTTCAATCATTTGTGCTCAGGGTGTCCCATGCCCATTGGCGAACCAAATCAGAAATTGATTTTGAGTTGGAATTATTGGTTTTTTTGCAACAAAGGGACATCCCGGTTGCCCGTCCATTACACACCCTAGACGGTCAACTATCTATCGAGATCGCAGCACCTGAAGGAAAACGGTATGCGGCTTTATTTGATTTTGCACCAGGCCAGGTTCCCTTAGGAGATTTGAGTCATACCCAAGGCCAAAAACTAGGAGAAACCATCGGTCGTCTCCATCAGGTGGCCACCGATTTTCACAGTCAGGCCCATCGACAGCCTTTAACCCTTGATTATTTATTGGACGATTCCTTAGATGCGATCGCACCCTTTCTCCAACATCGTCCCCAAGATCGTGAGTACCTAATCGAAATCATTTCCGAAATTAAGAACAAATTGCAAGGCATGCCCAAAGACCCGCCTTTTTGGAGCGTATGCTGGGGCGATCCCCATAGTGGCAATGTTCATTTCACCGACGACAATCAAGTCACCTTATTTGACTTTGATCAATGTGGCTACGGTTGGCGGGCCTTCGAACTAGCTAAGTTTTTACATGTGTCGGCCCGCACTGGCATGCAAAAGAAAGTGCGCAACTCTTTTCTAGAGGGCTATCAAACCGTTCAAGCGGTTACACCCAAGGAAGAAGACTCGATTCAACCGTTTTCCCAAGCGGCCCACATTTGGCAATGGTCTATTGGGTTGAAATCAGCCAAGGTTCACGACAATTGCCGTTTAGACGATAGTTATTTCAGTCAGCGAATTCAACAGCTCAAAATGCTGTCTTCCCCCGAATGGGAGCTGTTCTAGCCCACTTTGACGATTTTTCGATCCACTGCCTTGAGATAGCTGCGGCAGTTGGGACAGCGTTTCAAGGTTGGCGGTACGGATTGGACAACACGACACTTAGGGCAAGGACCTCTGGCAACGGACCATTGTAAAAAGACCCCCAATCCCGATAACACACCCCATAAAGGGATGACATACCATAGCCAGGGTCTAGGATATTGAGGAATCAGCACCAAGACAATACCAATGATTAGGGTCATGACGCTGGACCAGCCGACGCCGCCGACAATGCGCATGGAATTCGTAAAGTCCTGATCCTCTGGAGCAGAAGCTTGATAAGAGGTTGAGGAAGAAGCACGCTTGGCCATGGTGACAGAGATTGAACGCTAATGGCTTCGATCCTACCTTGAATGCTCTCGGTGTAGCACTCCATGAGTGAGCAACAGAGAAAAGGAACTGAATTATGGGTTCATGGCAATATTTTTTTATCTCATGAAATCCTTTTGGTGTCAGGGTTTTTGAACATGAATCCAGTTTTTTTCCTAAATCTTTCTCGAACTTTGCGTAAAAGCTTCAGAGCCAACCGATATATAGGCATAGGGGCGCAAGCTTCTATAAATCCTCTAATGCAGATATCACCTGCTAATGGCTCTAAAATCTACTTTTGGGGCCTTTTTTCTTTGATTTATATAAAGAAATGACCGTTCAGAATCTCTCTGTGGCACTGTAGACTCATATCGCTACGTAGGCAGCCTACCTTTAGCATTACAGAGAGAGTCCAAATTATGGATAGTCAGTTCAAGACCCTCGTCGTATTTAGTCACGCCACGATGATTGTCATGCTCATGGTTACCCTATTTTGGCTGTCAAATTCTTGGCCCAATTTGTTACCTGGCTCATTTCTACCGGCGCAGGAGCAAAATCAGATTATCAACCCTTCCCTCAATTGGCCGCAGTCCTAGCTTCTGAAGACAGAAGACGTCTGTTTAGATAGGATTGCTGACTAGACTGCCCCAAAGAATATTCATTTACGCCAAACATTTTAGCCAGGGATTTGTCTACACTCTTAAATTGAGGTGAAGATTATCTCTTTGTCTCAATTATTGAAGTGTGGATGCGTGGCAGTGGCAACAACCCAAAGAAGCGAACAGAATCAATCAGAACCCAAACAACCCCAACGCTCTAGGGATTGGTCATGGCCCTATTGGCCATTTGTCCCCCTGTACCCCTATAGTCAACGCCGCACCCTCTGCCGAGAGATCATCAAAGGAAAAATTTGGACCTTTGAGCAGCTCCAGGGCATTCTTTATGTGATTATCCCCGTGCGGATGACGGTCATTAAATTAGCTGCTGGGGGGTTGTTGGTTTATGCGCCAGTTGCCCCCACACGGGAATGTATCCGCCTGGTCAAAGACCTAATTGAAAAGCATGGTGAGATTAAATACATTATCCTGCCGACTGCTTCTGGGATTGAGCATAAGGTGTTTACGGGGCCTTTCTCTAAGCGGTTTCCACAGGCCCAAGTTTTTGTCTCACCTAGCCAATGGACGTTTCCACTCAATATCCCCTTGAGTTGGCTGGGGCTGTCTCGTCGCCAAACCCAAGAACTACCAGCCAATAGTGCAGATACTCCCTTTGCCGATGAATTTGACTATGCCATTTTAGGTCCCGTGGATTTGGGCCTAGGTCCATTTGAAGAAGTCGCTCTTTTTCATAAACAATCCAAAACTTTGCTGGTAACAGACTCCATTGTTTCTATTCCCGTGAACCCACCCCAGGTGTTACAGTTTGCCCCCTATCCGATGCTATTCCATGCCAAAAATAATGCCTTTGACGTAGTTGAAGATACGCCAACGGTCCGGCGCAAAGGGTGGCAACGTATGGCCCTATTCGCCTTCTATTTCCAGCCGAGTGTGTTAGACGTTGTGAATACAAAACAGACTTTTAAGGATGCCCGGAAAGCTCCTGATCGATCCAAGAAAGCTTATTTTGGCTTATTTCCCGTACAGTGGAATCCAGATTGGAAGAGAGCCTTCGATGCATTCCGCCAAGATGGAAATCCGATTGTGGCACCCATTCTGCGAAAACTGATTTTTAATCGCAATCCAGAGATGGTACTCCAGTGGGCTGATCGAGTGGCTCAATGGAATTTTCGTCGCATTATTCCCTGCCATTTAGATGCGCCTGTTATGACCACGCCCCAGAAATTTAGTCAGGCTTTTGACTTTTTGCGGCCTTTACCACCTCCTAAACGAGGGTGGTTTGCTAAAAAACAACCCATCTCAGTGAGCTTTCCCAAGGAAGATATGGCCTTTTTGGATCGGGTGGATCGATTCTTGTGCGATCGCAACATTACACCACCGGCTAAATCCTTGCCTAGAGAGACCTCAGAGCAATAGTTTCTTGTTGTTGGATGCTTGGATCAAGGCGATCGCTCTGGGAGCATGTCACCTTTGCAATCTAGTATTTATACTTATCCCAGAAATCCTTGCTAGTCTTGCTTTCAGACATCAAATTTCTGATTACAAATTTTGTGCATCTGCAAAGGTGACATGCTCCCCATGCCAACCACCACGAAGCTCAGAATGCCGCTTTAAGGGGACGATGTAGTGCTTATCGAAGGAGACAGAATCTCTACGCCAAGAAGCTGTCAGGGTTACAGCGGGTGTTAGACGTACAACGACTGATTCATAACTGAGTTAGGCCAAATTGAGGCCTCAGTAAGCAAACAATACCGGCAATGGAGATGGGATTTTGTTCACGCCCGCTGAGCACTTTAGAACTCCTAATCAGTAAAAGTTTGAAGTATGTGCCCTGGTCATAGACCAGTCCCCCCCGCCCAGATGTCCGCTCTAGCCAAAACCTATGGTGCTCAGAAAGGGAGTAAAGCTATTGACTCATTCCAACAACAGATTCCATCAATGGCTCAAGGGATTCATGCTTGGTGGCTATGGGTGACTCAAGCGCTAAAGGGAGTCACAGATGATCTTGATGTACAGAACTGGGTACTCATGTGCCTATTGCCCTGGGCTTATTGGCAACAGCAAACGGACAAAACCCGGCATCCTCTACTCAAGGCAGATTATCGAAAGGCGACTGAACAAGCTTATGAACAGTTGCTTAAGCACCCCATAACTCAACAGATGGACTCTCAAAAAAGCCAGGAGTGGGTAGACTGGGCGCAATGGATGAGTACGAAGTATCAACGAACTTCCTCCGCAGTTGAGGGACGTAATGGCTATCTATCCCGATTGCATCATGCAGCCCGAGGGTTCTCGGAAGAATCCTTGAAGGTACTCACCATCATCCACAATTTTGACCTCAAAAGAGCAGATGGCATTACCGCAGCACAACGGCTTTTTGGACATCCTTTTCCTGATGTGTTTGAGTCAGTTGTTAGCTCTATGGGGGAATTGCCAGTGGCACGTCAGTCTTCAAAAACAAAACGGCCTAACCCTTTAACCCAAGCTATTTTCCCGGCTTAAATTGATACCCGCCCTTAGTGCATACAGAGAGGCAGATATGCGAACCCTTCTGTTATTAAATGCCTTCAGATGTACCTTTATCACTCACTGTTTTAACCCTTGCAAACGTGCGTTAGATCATTTGTAACACGTTTGTAGCATATACTACCAGGTGAATATTCCCTTTCTGAAGGGGAATATTCACCTGGTAGTATTTCCTTGAGAATGCTTCACCCACATGAGTTTTAGTGTGTTCAATCGGATGACTTTTTCGATCTGAAGCCTTGAAGTTAGATGTGCCTGCAAGCCATGTCAAACAGAGTTTTCAAGCGCCAGGTGAAGTAATATGTAATACGAGTTTTGCTTATTTACTATTTATTCGAACTGGTTTTAAGCCTCTAGTAAAGGCGAAATATATATCGATAAGAGAGAAATTAATTTTCAGTGGAAACTGAACCTCTGGGGTCTCTGACCATATTTAGAATTCTAAAAAAAATAAATCGACCTATATATATAACTTATTAGTGAGTTTAAACAATATGATTGAATCAAAAAATCATCGATTAAACGTACAAGATTGTCTCAAAAATTACTATATTTTTCATTGAAATAGGCCAGGATATCTGTAGATAAAGCTCAGTCCTAGGAAGCAAAGTAAAAGCCGTGGCTAAAAGTTGTCGCAGATGTAAGAGCCGTTATCTCATACATTCTCGCCTTAGAGGATTCCATGAAAATGTGCTTTTACTTTTTAACATTCACCCCTATCGCTGTAAGTCTTGTGGACATAGATTCTACGGGTTCTTGAGAGTTAGTCAGTCTAGGGATAAATTGCCTATCATAAGCCTCCTAAAACACTTTTATTCCAAAGCCTTTAGGGCATTGCAAAATTTTAAGACTTCCCGCCATTGAGTAGAGCTGGACCAAAATAATCCTCAATAATCGTTCGCATCGCATTTCCTAAGGAATTGCCCCTACAGCGGACCGAACCCTTCTGGTGGAATTCTAGGTATAGAGCTAATCTTTATCCACTCTTCGACAACAGCATATGGGATGAGAAAGGAAGGTGGAGGAATCGAACCCCTACAGCGAACCGTACCCTGATTTTCAAGACCAGTTGCCGACCATTCGGCGGCACCTTCCATAAAGCGTGAATTGGGGTGGCCGACGGGACTTGAACCCGCTAACACTAGGATCACAACCTAGCTCCTCGTCCGCTTCGGATTCGGCCAACACAGTGGATTCTGGTCGGATTTGTACGCATAGCGTCTCCGATAGGAGATACCGACATCTTTCTGCACAAGGCAGATGCTTTGCCAATTACATATAGAAGGAGTGGTAGGATTTGAACCTACACAGACCGATTTAGAAGATCGGTGCCCCATCCTTTAGGCGACACTCCCAGGTTTGGTAGGGGATCTGGGTTATGATCCCAGCCGTCTAGACTAATCTGGTCCCCTCGCTTATAAGGCGAAGCCGCTCACCAGAGCTATCCCCCACTGATGGTCCCTGTAGGATTCGTACGCGAAGCAGCTCCGTTGACGAAGCCACCCCAAAGGGGCTTGGAGCTACCTATGGCCACCTTTTTGTAAGAAAGGCACTCTCCCAGGCTGAGTTACAGGACCACAAAGCGAGTGGTGAGATTCGCACTCACGCGCTGGCGTTGGCACTGCCAGATGCTACTGCTACATCACACTCGCCCAAAGCGGATAACGAGATTTGTTCGCGAAGCGTCTCCTCACATCAAGAGTTTAGAAGCCTCTGATGCTGGCACACCATATCCGCAAAAGGTTTATATCCGTTAGGTTTTATGCACCTAAGTTATTTAGACCTCAATGATTTCGCACCTATTAATTCGGCTGTTCAGCTATTTTTAAGTAGGTGTTATAAGTCAAGTCGCCAAAGCAGGCAAAGATAACTTTGGTCATAAATTGATTTTCCTGCAAGAAATTGAGGGTCGTTTCAAAGGCGATCTGACAGGCTTGGTCTATCGGATAGCCATAGACTCCGCAACTAATGGCAGGAAAGGCTATGGCTTGAATCCCATTGCCAACTGCTAACTCTAAGCTACGTTGATAGCAGGCTTGCAACAAAATCGCTTCATTGGCTCCCCCTCCTCGCCAAATAGGACCAACGGTGTGAATCACATACTTGGCTGGCAGTTGATACCCTTTCGTGAGTTTGACATGGCCTGTTTTACAGCCTTTAAGCATTCGGCATTCTGCCAAAAGTTGTGGCCCGGCTGCGCGATGAATTGCTCCATCGACTCCACTCCCGCCAAGCAATGACTCATTAGCTGCATTGACAATCGCATCTACCTTAAGGGTTGTGATATCAGTTTGGACAATTTCGATTCGAGCATTCATGGATTAGCCCCTTAGGGAATTCCCTTGTGAGAAATATCATCATTCTGTACCTAAATAATGGAACAAGCTGGTGACAGGGGTTGTTCGCGAAGCGTCTCCGAAGGAGAAACCTGCAACCTATTGTTTACAAGACAATTGCTCTAGCCATTGAGCTGCACCAGCTCAAGTTTTGGTATTTGGTAGCGGAGGTGAGAGTTGCACTCACGGATGTGCAGCTTATGAAACTGCCGAGCCCCTCTTGCTCCATCTCCGCTATGAGGGTTGGGATATTACATTGCTCTAGAGTGGTTGCCAATTTTGGAGTTGTTTTAGGAGGTGGAGGATGATTTGCGATCGCAAAACTCATACCTACCGTGAACCTATACTCCTGGCATTTGAGCCAGATCTGGCTCCACCCAACACTGTCTGGCTGCCTTCGACATCAACCGATCCTTCGAGTAGTAGATCAAGGGGAGATGGCGTTCACCCCACTCTTCTATCAAAGTCTCAGCTAGTTGATCGATGGGCTGTGAGACATCATGCTGTTCAAGGAAATAAATAATCACTTTCAGATAAAATTGCGTGATGGTCTCGTGATAGCCCGAAGTCTCCGTGTTCACCACACCACACACAATGTTGTACCGTTGAATACACTCCCGAAGCAGATTTAACGCTGTTTGAGAGGAATAGTGCATCAGATGCCAGAGTCCTACCCGCAAATGAGCTTCATGAGTCCACGCTGATTTTGGTAACGTGCAATCACAAAATTCTTGGACGATTGTACTGGTGTTGGATTTGACCATTAGACTTCCATCTTGACTCGCAAGCAATCATGAGCTGGCTTTCACCCGGAAATTGAGGTTGGGAGGTGGCCAATGATCAACTCCCATAGGAGCGATAGTGACCACCTGCCTACTGAGCAATGTCAGAGAAAGACAGGATGCGATCGCGAAACCAAGACTTCCCAGCATTAGTAACCGCTTTATTGACATCCTTCCAAGAAAGCTGTGCTGTTTCTAATTCAGCTTTGCTTTCTTTTTGGACATCCTGGGCCAGCCACTTCAGGAATCCACCCAACTGCTTCATATCTAATGGCCCTTGGCAACTCTCAGTTAACCCTTGCTCCAAGCGAGCGGGAGTCACCATCAACGCCACAAATTCATCAATACTCTTAACGAATTCAGGATCTAGTTGCACTGGCTGCTTAGTTTTGACCACCTGATGTTTTTCGCCTTTGGCCTTAAACATCAGCTCAGGATAGGTCAGTCGATCCACCCGGGTTTGGCTTTGAGGATAGAGAACCAGTCCTTCCCCCAATCCTTCAATTCCGAAGGTCGCTTTAACCCAAGGGTCAATTTGCTCAACTTCAGACACAAACTGGTTGATAGAATTGGCGGCTGATTCCAATTGGTCTCGGTTGCCAAAATCCAAGGTCAATGGCTCACCCAAAAAAGGTAAGACAAAGATATCTGGATGGGATGGTAAAAGCTGGGAAATCGGAGCTGGATTAACCTCCAACTTAGCAACTTCATTTTCTACTCCGCCATACTGGATTGCAAACACCGTAAAGATTCTGCGATCAATTTGGGAAATAGAAGTCCGCTTTTGAATTCCCTGACCACACCATTCTCCGAAGATCGTGATGTGCTCGTGATCTGCCAACGCAGTGAAGTAATCCATGTGTTGACTGACCCAGTGGGCAAATCCCATATTGTCATCGTCTGGTGTGATGATCTGGGAACGACTTTGAGCAGCCACTCGACCATCCGTGAAGATTTGCACCCCGGCATTGGTTCCATCCAGCTTGATTTTTGCTCGATAGGTCACCACCGGAGTGGCTTCCAACACTATTAAGCTGCGTCGAACATTATGCAGGAGTTCCACACTCGGCCATCGCTGCATTTGCACCGACTGGACAACGGACTGTTGGCAATAGGTCTTGGATACATCTTGCCCCATTGGTAATTCAGTTTTACCCAGTGCCATTCCATAAGAGACGATGCCTCGCAATTTAGTTGCTTTGATTTTGGTGCCGTCTTTGAGAACGGAATTTACTTGGGCAACCAAAACTAGATCACCGACCTCATAGGTTCGTTCCAAATTTGCAATTACCTGAGTAGGAGGAGATCCAGGGGATTGCATCGTATACACTTTGAGTGAGTCAGCATTCGGATGCTTCTCGACGTTTTTTACCTCCATTACAATCACAGTCATCACGTCACTCCTCAATTGGCTGACTAATATCAACGAAATCAATGCCAGATATTCTGGCTTTTTCACCCCAAATTGGATGATGGGCTGTGTAGGCTTCGAACCTACGCGCTTCCGCTTAAGAGGCGGCTGCTCTGCCAGCTGAGCTAACAACCCTGGTGGGCCGCCTAGGGGATATACGCGAAGCGGCTCCGAAGGAGCTACCTAGATCTATCCGCTTAAAAGGCGGCTGCATATTCGCTCTGCCAACGGCCCATTAGTCTTTTGAGCTATATCAGCTTCATAGTTCCCTAACAGATCAATGGAGAGGAAGGCCCCTCCATTGATCTGTTAGGGGCTCAGTCCGGGTGGCAGGATTTGAACCTGCGACATCCTGGTCCCAAACCAGGCGCGCTACCAAACTGCGCTACACCCGGATATCTGGTACTCCCGACAGGAGTTGAACCTGCAAAAACTCTGTCTCTCAAACAGAGGCGTTTACCAATTTCGCCACGGGAGCACAATACTCCTGGTGGGAGTCGAACCCACAACCTCTGGTTTCTAAAACCAGCGCCTCTTCCGGTTGGGCTACAGGAGTATAAAAGGAATTTAGAGTTAGAAATTCAAAGATGAGTTCTTTAAATTTCTAGTACTCCTGGTGGGAATCGAACCCACAACCTCTAGTTTTTGAGACCAGTGCCTCTTCCAATTGGGCTACAGGAGTAAATTGAGAAATCAGGCAGGCCTGACAGGTTAACGGAAACAAGGGGTGAACTCACCCTATTCCCGATACTCCTGGTGGGAGTCGAACCCACAACAAACTGTGTTTAAGACAGTTGCGTCTGCCAATTGCGCCACAGGAGTAGTAAAAGGAGGCGTGAATAGACCCAGGCGATAGGTTTTGTTTCAACGGCCTCCAACTGTCCCACCAGGATTCGAACCTAGAATTTCGCTGTCAAAGAGCGAAGTGTTGCCAGTTACACCACAGGACAATAAAAGATAGATGCCGAGGTAGGATTCGCACCTACACCCTCCTGATTCAGAGTCAGGCGACTTGCGATTCGTCCACTCGGCAAAGAATTGGCTGCCCCGGCAGGGATTGAACCTGCGACCGTTCGCTTAACAGGCGACCGCTACTACCACTGAGCTACAGGGCAACGACAGCTCCCCAGGTCGGTTTTGGTCGCGAAGCATCTCCGAATGAGAAACTGGCGACCTCCTGCACTAAGCCCTTCGGGTAGGCTGCGCCAACACACAGGCGCTACTACCTCTGAGCTACCGGGGGACAAAACAACCGATGGGTTGTCTAAAGCGAGAACGGAAGGACTTGAACCCTCAATCTTCAAGTTCGTAGCCTGAGATGTTATCCAGTTACACCACGTTCTCAAAACGGAGAGGACAGGATTCGAACCTGCAACGGTCTTAAACCGTACTCCCTTAGCAGGGGAGCGCTTTTCCCCACTCAGCCACCTCTCCAAAAGCTATTGCTGAGTGATAAGTACTACAAGCTGCCAACTTGTAATACAAACTGGTAGTTCGGGCAGGAATTGAACCTGCAACACAATAAGCGGCTGCTTTACAGGCAGTTGCCCACACCAGTAGGCGAGCCGACCTATGTTTGGGAGTGGCGACAGGATTTGAACCCGCAATCACCTGGGTGAAAACCAAGCTGCTTAAACCATTTGCATACGCCACTTTGGTATTTGCCTGAACCGATGGATTCAGGCAACACGGAGACTAGGATTTGAACCTAGAACATCAGCTTTGGAGACTGAGGTGTTGCCATTACACCATCCCCGCAAAGGTAGCAGTGACAGGACTCGAACCTGCATCTTCTCGGTTATGAGCCGAGTACCTTGCCGTTAGGTTACACTGCGTCGTTTGGAGTCCAGGGTGGGAGTTAAACCCACGATTTCCGGCTTTGCAGACCGACGCTTTATCCCTTAGCTACCTGGACTTGTGGCCTATAGCGATTTGCTATTAGGCCAAATTCAGAAGTCTCGACGGGAGTTGCACCCGCTTCTCCTTGGCTGAGAACCAAAGCGACTTATCTAATCGTCCACGAGACTATACGGGGGAGACGGGATTTGAACCCGCGACCTTTCGCTCGACAGGCGACTGCTCTAGACCCACTGAGCTACACCCCCAAATGTGGAAAATATTCAGTTTTCAAGGTTCAGAAGTTGATTGGCTGTAGTAGCTCGTTTCAACTGCATTACATTTATACTACAAATATACTACAGAAATGTCAAGGGCATACTACAAGTTTTTTTGACTTTCTTTTGAGCAATTAAGTTTGAGAGAGAGCAAACCCATAGAATGAGCTAAAATACTCCCTCTCAAGGATCTTAATCGACAACTACCGTTGTTAGGGCCTGATCAGCAGCTTGCCAGAGACGACGAAGAATTAACTCCGTCTCATAGTCATAGGCGGCTAAGAACATCCCCTCATGAGCTTGGGCAGTCTGTGCCATCCAGGTCCCAGAAAGGTTAACTTCGACATATTCCGCATCCACACGAGCAATCTCTAGGGTTTTGTCATATTGGCGAAGTGCCGTTTCTAAAGCACCCAAACCAGGGGTCAACACTGGGAGTAGGAAAGAAGCCTGTCCCATTTCAATATGGAGGGTTAGGCCGGTACGGACGGTGAGAACAACATGGTGAGAAACAACGGTTTCTAAGGAATCCCCTACATATTCCATATGCAGTCCCAAGTCGGTATAGATCAGTTTCAGCATGGTGGACTGTCTCCAAAAAATTCTGAGTTGTAGTCGGAGAACTGGGACGGCCCAGCCCTTAATGCATAGCGGTTTCTTGGCTTTTCCAAAACTGGTCTGCAAAGGCAACAGCCGGATGGATGGGGGCCTTGGGTTTGGTCTGCAAGGTCATCCCTGCCTGGGTTGGCGTTCGGTCGCTTTTTGAGGAGTTACAAGGCTCACAGGCAGCGACGACGTTGTCCCAGGTATGCAATCCACCCTTAGACCGGGGAATGACGTGATCCAAGGTGAGTCGGCGATGGCTACCGCAATATTGGCAGCGATGCTGATCTCGTTTAAGGACCTCGCGGCGGTTGACGGGAGGGATTTTCCACATCCGCCCTGGGTTCCCCATCAGCAGGCGGATATGCTCCGATACCTGCAAGACCTGATTGGGCGATCGCACTTCCCATACCTGGGTATTGCCAAAATCGAGAGACTCAGCTTGACCCGTTATCAGAAGAACAATGGCGCGCTTGATATTGATCCGGGCCAGGGGCAAGTAGGCTTTAGAAAAGACGACCACGGAGTTTTGGAGAATAGGCTGGATAACGGTCATGGATCACTCCTCAATAAAAGAACCCCCGCTCTGGGTGTCAGAGCGGGGGTTCAGCAAAGTTTGGGTAAGGCTTGCTGTTATGTCGGTGCTGGGGCGCACCTACCGCTCTGGATGATTGGATCTTGATATAGTCCACCTAAAATGGTTTCCCAATTTCTGCCTTCCGGGAGACTGCAGACTATGTTTGTCAAAGCCTCAAAGCCAAATTGCATCGCTGCACCAGCAACGGAACGTTGCGAGGGGCGATGGAGGTTGGCTGAGGTAAGTCTGCGTTTCATTTGAAGGGTTCGATCCAAAGCGGATGAAATACTACGTTTGTAGTACCAAATCTCGCACAGGTTTTTGGCTTCGTCAAGGGTTTTGGCAAAATTTTCTATTTTGGGTGGAGAAAAGAAAGCCTTGACCTTGAGATTCACGCTAGTATCAATGCGGATTGCCTTTTGTATCGGATCTAGAAAAAGCTAGATGGTATAAGGCATTGACCTACTCAAAAAATGCAAGTGATGATTCTTGAGCCTTTGGTGACTCAACCCGATACTTCTATCGCAGATGCGGTGGCAATTTTATATCAAGCGGAAGCCAACTACTTAGTGGTGGTTGATGAACAAGTTCCTGTGGGTGTGGTTTGCGATCGCACCCTAGTTACCGCCCTAGCCACTGAACTTGACTTGTCTGCAACTGCAGTCCAATCCGTAATGGCCCCACTGCCCACCTTGCCTTTAGACCAAGCCGACAACTTAGCAGTAGTCACTCAAGTCATGCAAACTGAGGGCAGTTCTTACATTGCCCTCGTGGATCAAGCGTCCCATCTCCAAGGGCTCGTCTCATCAGACACCCTCATCCAACAAACCTCATCGCCCCCTCTCTCCGATGATGTCGCCACCCTGCAACAGCGAATCAAGGAATTAGAAAATCAGGTCAGCGATCGCCAATTATTAGAAGCCAAGCTACGCAGCTCAGAAGGCAAAATTCGGGCTGTGTTTGAGGCTATGAAAGACTTAGTGTTTGTCTGTGATGTTGATGAGGGAGAAATTAGCAATATCGAAGTTGCTCCCACCAGCTCCAGTGAAGGCAGTGAACCAGATGCCGAGCTGATCAGTTACACCATTAATGAGCTATGGCAAGACCCTGAACAACAATGGTCCCACATTATTCAGGAAGCTATTAAAACCCAGCAGACCGTCAACTTTGATTATCAATTGATGATTGATGAAGAACCTGTCTGGTTTACCGCGAGTGTCTCTCCCCTTCTAGATAGCTCAGTTGTCTGGGTGGCTCGTAATGTCACCGAACAAAAAGACTCCGTCGTCTGGGTCGCCCGCAATATCACCGAGCGGAAGCACTTCGAACATGAACTTCAACAGCTAAATGAAGAGCTAGAACGATCAAATAGAGAGCTAGAACAGTTTGCCTACGTGGCCTCCCATGATTTACAGGAACCCCTCCGCATGGTGACTAGTTTTACCCAGTTATTGGGACAAAACTATGCGGGACAGCTCGATGAGCAGGCCGACCAAATTATTGGCTTTGCGGTGGACGGAGCGACTCGTATGCAGCAGCTCATCCAAGATTTACTCAGCTATTCTCGGGTCGGTACCCAGGCCAAAATCTTGGAAACGGTAGATTGCAATCAAATTGTGGAAAGCGCGATCGCAAATCTGCAGCTCTCTATCCAAGAAAGTGGGGCAACCCTAGACTGTTCCCCTTTGCCCACACTGCAAACCAATCCCCGCCAACTCACTCAACTCTTCCAAAATTTAATCGGCAATGCTCTGAAATATCGAGGAGAACGAGTCCCCGCCATTGAAATCAACTACCAACAACAGGGAAAAAACTATCTTTTTTGGGTGAAAGACAATGGGATTGGGATTGAGTCTAAACATGCTGATCGGGTGTTTATGGTCTTTCAGCGCTTACATACTCGCCAAGAATATTCCGGTACGGGCATTGGCTTAGCAATTTGCAAAAAAATAATTGATCAGCAAGGTGGCAAAATCTGGGTAGAGTCAGAAGTCGATCAAGGCTCAACATTTTTCTTCACATTGCCTATTGAATCTGCCAGTTGAAGGGCAGTATTCTAGGAGGCAGACGAATATTAACCTAGGGCTTGTGTGAAGATTAATACTCCGGCAAGCTGTAGTGACTGTTGAGGTAAAAAATTCTTTTTTTTAGGTAAAGCGACTGACAAAAGTAGGATTTTGTTTGCCAACTGTGCAAATTTCAGTGGGAATTGTGCAACCTAGATACAACTCAAAAGGCAATCGTCTATCAATTTTTGAACCGTTGTTTCGATGGAAACGAATCCCATTGACATTCTCCTCGTAGAAGATAACCCCGGCGATGTATTTTTAATCACTCGGATGTTGGAAGCAAGCTCCCTGCAATACACGTTGCATCGGGTTGACAATGGCAAATCTGCTACGGATTTCCTACGAAATCTGCGTTCCTATGAGCAGGCTCCTTTCCCTCAATTGATTTTGCTTGATTTAAACCTACCGATTATGAACGGAAAAGAGGTCTTGGCAGACATTAAAACTGACCAGAAATTAAAACACATCCCTGTTATAGTGCTTTCTACCTCCAATGCCCCTGAGGATATTGAAGAAAGCTATCGGCTCAATGCAGATTATTATGTCACTAAGCCTAGTAGTTTTCATGAATTCGCTGGAAAAGCGCAGGATATTCAAGATTTTTGGTTGCAATGGCAAGGACGTAATTAATAAACCTATTCACCACTCATAAAGGAATGTCTACCTCCTCTTAGGAAATAATGGCCAAGTCACTCAAATCGAAGCGATCTAAACCCGAACAAGAGGGAAAACTTTCCTCCACATCTTCACCCCAGGAAGATGGGACTATCCGCGTGTTGCTGGTTGAGGATAATCCTGGGGATGCCTTTTTGATTCAGGGCATGTTGGGGGTCAAGCGGAGCGAAGATGCACTTCAATATGAAATCACCCATGTCGATAAGCTTGAGGATGCCTTGCAAACTCTGACCCAAAAAGAATTTGGCGTTGTTTTGCTGGATTTGTCCTTGCCGGACAGTCATGGGTTAACCACCTTAGAGAAAGTAGTGGCCCAAAGTCCCATTGTCCCGATTGTGGTGTTCACGGGTTTAGATGACGAGACGGTGGCCATGCAAGCCGTTCAACAAGGTGCCCAAGATTTCTTAGTGAAAGGTCAAGTGACCCCAGGCTCCTTAATTCATGCCATTCGATATTCTATTGAACGCCAACAAAATGAGCTGGCTCTCAAGCAAAAAACCATTGAATTAGAACGTGTCAATAAAGAACTTCGTAAACGGTCTTTAGAGCTAGAAGCGGCCAACACTGAACTCGAAGCCTTTAACTATACTGTCTCCCATGATCTGCGCAATCCTTTAACTGGGATTAAAACAGGCTGCGCCTTGCTGACAGCCTATATGGGGGATGAAGATCCCAGACTCCAAAAATATTTGGGCACAATACAAGACTATACGCGGCACATGGCCACCTTACTAGAAGGGCTCCTACAGCTATCGAATATAGGCCGTAACCCGATCCAGGCCCAGGTGGTTAATTTAAGCTCTACCGTACAAACTATTGCTAGACAGCTCCTGCAGCAAGAACCCAAACGGAATGTCAAATTCGTCATTGAACCCCAAGTTAGTGTAGAGGGGGATACCCATCTGCTCTGGGTTGCCCTCGAAAATGTATTGGGAAATGCCTGGAAATATACTGGGGCACTAGATCACGCCCAAATAGAGTTTGGTAAAACCACCCTCAACCATGTGAGTCGGGAACCCCTGAATGCGGCAGAGACCATTGCCCCCAACCAGCCCATTTATTTTGTCCGGGACAATGGGGCTGGGTTTGATCTGAACCAAGCCGATCGGATCTTTTTGCCCTTCCAACGACTCACCAATTCTGAAGACTTTTCGGGTAGCGGGATTGGCCTCTCGACGGTGCAACGCATCATCCACTGCCATGGTGGGCAAATTTGGTTCGATGCAGTGGTAAATCAAGGTGCTACATTTTATTGGACCCTGGCCCACAAACAATAAGCTCCAGGGTGCGCCCATATGTCGACACCCCAAACCTCTCCCCTCCCAAACCTCTCTTCTACAGCTGCCCCCTTTGTGGAAGTCCTCGTGGACTGTCCTGGCGCTGACAAGCTCTTTACCTATCGCATTCCCTCCGATCTGAGTATTCAGCCCGGAGATATTCTTAGCGTTCCCTTTGGCGCTCAGCAAGTCGGAGCCATTGCCATTCGGTTTCGGGCAGATCTCCCGCCAGAGTTAGCCACCACTCGGATTCTGAATGTGGTGGATGTGGCTTGCCGCACGTTATTCCCCCCCGGCTATTGGCAAATTTTAGAAAAAGTTGCGGCCTACTATTACACCTCTTTAATGGCGGTGATTCGCGTGGCATTACCGCCGGGATTGTTGCAGCGATCGCAACGCCGTATCCGCTTAAACGCTGCCCTTCCCCCCCAAGACATCAACGGTTTAGGAACCGCTGCCCAAGGCATTCTAGCGCTGCTACAGCAAAGTCCAAACCAAGACTATACCTGGCAATACCTCCGTCGTCAGATTAAAAAAGCCCAGGTTGGCTTAAGGGAGCTTCAACAGCAAGGACTCGTAGAAAGCTACCTACAAACCCAAACGCCAACCAAACCCAGGCAGCAGCAGGCCGTTACCCTCACCGCCCCCAGTGCGCCGGACCTGACCCTGCGCCAACAGGAAATTCTGACCCTCCTCAAGCATGAGGGTGGAGAATTATGGGCCCAAGATCTCCTAAGACTGGCCCATACAAGCAGCAGCACCTTGAAGAAATTAGCCAGTAAAGGCTGTATCACCCTGCATCAACAGGAGCGACTCCGATTAGAAACCTCCCCCATACAGCCCGATCAACCTCGAACCCTAACCCCTGACCAAGCTGGGGTCCTGGCTCAAATTCACCAGCTTCAGGATTACGCAGAAGTCTTACTCCATGGCGTTACCGGTTCTGGCAAAACAGAAGTTTATTTGCAGGCCATCACTCCTGTTTTGGCTCGCCAACAGTCCGTGATCGTCCTGGTGCCAGAAATTGGACTCACCCCCCAACTGACGGATCGATTCCGGTCTCGATTTGGCGATCGCATTCGGGTCTACCACAGTGCCCTCTCCGATGGGGAACGGTATGACACCTGGCGACAGTTTCTCACCAGCACGCCTCAAGTAGTGATTGGGACCCGGTCCGCCATCTTCGCCCCCATCGCCAATATTGGCCTAGTGATCCTAGATGAAGAGCATGATACAGGCTATAAGCAAGATCAACCAGCCCCTTGCTACCATGCTCGTACTGTCGCTAGATGGCGGGCTCAACAGGCAGACTGTCCCCTGATCCTTGGCTCTGCAACCCCTTGCTTGGAAAGTTGGTCCCAAACGCCCCCCGCCAACGCCCAGCCATCTCAGGCCAGCATCCATTATCTCCGGCTTCCTCAGCGAGTCAATGCTCGCCCTATGCCTCCCATTGAAATCGTGGATATGCGTCTGGAACTAGCGGATCGGAACCATTCCATCTTTAGTCGACTCCTGCAAAAACGCTTACATAACCTGCAACAAAAGCAACAGCAGGGGCTATTGTTTATGCCCCGTCGAGGCCATAGTACGTTTGTCTCCTGCCGCAGCTGTGGTTATGTCTCCGAATGTCCCCACTGCAGCGTTTCTTTGACCTATCACCATAGCCCCGATTCCCGCCAAACCTTGTTGCGGTGTCATTACTGCAATTATACTCAGCCCCAACCGGAAGCGTGTCCAGTCTGCCAGTCGTCTTATTTTCGTTTTTTTGGCAGCGGTACTCAGCGGGTCATGCAGGAATTAGCCAAAACCTTTCCTGATTTACGGGTGATTCGCTTTGATAGTGACACCACTCGCCGCAAAGGGTCCCATCGTCAGCTTCTCAATCAGTTTGCTCGCGGGGAGGCAGACCTGATGGTGGGCACCCAAATGCTAACCAAAGGGATTGATCTACCTCAAGTTCAACTCATTGGTGTTTTAGCTGCAGATAGTTTGCTCAATATTCCCGATTTTCGAGCCAGTGAACGCACCTTTCAAACCTTATTGCAAGTGGCCGGACGGGCAGGCCGAGGGGAACATCCAGGGCAAGTTCTTCTCCAAACCTATGCCCCTGAACATCCCGTGATCCAAGCCGTTCAAAAATATGAAATGGATACCTTCCTTATCGCTGAACTCAAACAGCGCCGGGAAGCCAATTATCCGCCGTTCCATCAGTTAATCCTCTTACGCATTAGTGGTTTGAATGAAACGATAGTTGAGAAGACGGCTCTAGAGATTGCCGATTACCTGCATGCTTATATCCATACTCATCAATATCAGGGCAGCATTCTGGGTCCAGCACCTGCCAATATTTTGAAGGTGGCTCGACGCTATTATTGGCACGTCTTAATCAAACGCCCCCAAACAGAAATAGGGCAGACTGAACTCTGGCCATTTCCCAGACAAGGGTGCCAACAAAAATGCCCGCAAAATATTCGCCTACAAGTAGATGTTGATCCCCTCAAACTCTTGTAATGATGACTCTCCAACACAAAAGCGCACCCCAAAGATGCGCTTTTGTGTTGAGATAAGCCCTAAAACTGATGAGACAGTGTTTAGAGATTAAAAGCGTTAAGCAGTCTCTTCGGTGCCAAGTGATGGGCCACTAACTGCATACTGGCGAAAAAGATAAAAGGTGGAATCGTTTGGGTATAGCGACCCAAGAGGCGCTTAGGCTCTTGGAGTAGGCGATACAGCCACTCAAGTCCTGCTTGTCTTACCCAGCGAGGAGCCCACTTCTTCAAGCCAGCATAGACTGGAAAAGCGCCGCCGAGGCCAATCATTACCGCTTGAACACGACCCTGATGTTCGGCCATCCACTTTTCTTGCTTGGGGCAACCTAGAGACAAAAAGACAATGCCAGCGCCAGATTCATGGATTTCTTCCATTAACTCCTCATCCTCAGCCGCGGTCAGCGGACGGAAGGGTAAAGGCTTCATGGCCGCAATTTCTAGATTGGGATATTCCTTCTCTAAGCGAGCGCGCATCCGATCCAAGATGGACTTCTGAGATCCGAGGAAAAATACTTTAACTTTCTCTTCTGAAGCTTTTTGGCAAAGGTTTTGGAGGATATCCATGCCAGCGACGCGATCTTGTCCTTTACGCCCCAACAATCTCATCATCCAAACCAAAGGCATCCCATCAGGGGTTACCATGTCTGCATTTTGTAGAACCTGAGAAAACTGCCGGTGCCAATAGGCTTCCATTAACATGTGGACATTAGCAACACAGACTGCTTTGCTTTCTCCGCCATGAGCCCACTGCATGATAGTGCGCGTTGTTTTATTCAATCGAAGAGCAGTGATAGAAGAGTTCAGAACTGGCTGCTCTGGCAATGACTTGTTCATGTTGGCCGCGCTGGTTGGTTTTAATAAGACCTTGGGTTGAGGCAAAGACATGAGGACTTTATCTGCAGTGAAGTTTGGGCTGACGTTGGTTGGCTTTGGCAAAGTCGTTTTCATGGCGGTCACGCAATTCACTCAGGGCAGGCTGGACTTGGATAAATAAAGAAGATGTGGGTGCAGAATGTCTGCCATCTTACTTAAGAGGGGAAGTAAGAACTAAATAAGCCGTACCCAGCAGATTTGATTCTTTTCCCGATGACCTTATACTCGGCCCTAATACCCTTGGGTGCAGTGATCGAGCGCACAAAAAAGCGTTGATCTATTGCCACTCTTTACCTCTCCAATAGAAGGGAGTTAATGGGAAAGCAGCTAGCCTTTCAAAAGCGGTTAGGAAGTTAGACAACCCTACAGATGGTTGTTCTTAGATAATTTCTTTAACGGTTCAATGCTTAATTAACGAGAAGATAGGAACAGTAATCTTCAAAATAAAGGTCGGTAAAACGGGATAAGAATCTCCACAATAAGCTCGATAAAACTACCAAAAATTCCTCGATTCTAGAACTAGAGATGGTAGCTCCTTCTCCATAAAGACTGAAAGCAATCTGATTGTATTTTTTTCATCTTTATCTTTTCTGTATAAATAAAAACATCTTAAAAAAAGCTATGAAATCTTATTTTATCTTTTCTCAAAGAAATAAACAAGGAAATCTTTAATGGAAGTAATGAGTTACTAACCATCATAATCAAGAGTTATATGACTCATAAATTCTATTTATATCGAATTTAGGACTCAAAACAACTTAATTCATGAAATCAGGTAGTTAAACATATTAGCCCCTTATTAAGCAGACAGGCTGATCTATCTCTAATATTCAACACCAGCTGTATTTTTCACCCTGCCCATTCAAATTGCCCTATGGCATGCCGAAATCATTGATTTATGGCAACAATATGATGTTTCAATTCTTTCTCACTCTAGACGTAAACAACAATTCACTAATTCCCTGAAAGAGTTTTATAGCATTGCTTTCAGCGTATAACAAAATCAAAATCCACCCTGTTATTCGCCATATAGTTCTGGGCAGGCAACAATCTTATCGATCTCCTTCAGCAGGCCATGGCACTAAAGGAGTGTCTTTTTTTAGATAGAGCGGATGGCGGGGACACCCTGATTGCGTGACTCCAAAGCACTCCACCTTAGCTGAGGATGAATGCAATAGGGTACTAATGATGCGATCTCGCCCACAAAACCCACCCTGATTGCCCCAAGCGACGACCACCCGATCTTGATTCTGGCATTTGACCCCTATCACCGAATCATTTTCTGGACCAATGGGATCCTGAGCTTTTTTCAAATCATGAGGAGCCGTCGCTCGAAAGGCGAATAAATTGAGCATCAATAAGCCACCATATCCCTCACGTCGGGCAAAGCCAATACAGCGAGTAATGGTTGGATCGGGCGTATTTAGCGGATCGGGGATGCCTTAGTTTTCGGAATGGTCACCTCTGGGAATAAGGAGTCAAACCGTTCATTGACCCAGGCAATTCTCAAGATCAGTAAATGGTTGAAACCATCCTCACTCCAGCGCATGCCAACTCCCTTAAAGCGCTGCTGAATCAACCACTTGCATGCACTTTCAACCATTCCTGACCCGAGAGGAATCTGTTGCTGTTCAAAGTGCCGATAACGGATGTGGTTATGATGGCGTTGGAAATAAGCCTGCACCTGGAGCAACGTTGAAAAAGACTTTCCCGTTAACAGTTGTGAGTGAATCAATATCGTCAAGGACCGTAATACAAGTAGGTGTTGCCCGTGTCGCAATTGGTGTCGCCAGTGCCGGAACCAGGCTTGGGCTTGAGCAGAGCGGGCATCTCCAAACATCGCTTTAGTTGCTCGTGCCAGATGGCCTGCTGAATGAAAAAAGTCGAGGACTGCCACAGCACAATGAGAGAACAAGGTGCGATAGACTCGCCAGAAGCCTCGTCCCCCATCACTGAGCCAGATGACTTTTGGAGCAGATTCAAAGTCTTGTTTGTGAGCTTCGAGTTGAAGTAAAGGGATGAACTGGTCGATATCGCCCAATACTGCCACCAGTCTTCGACGCAGTAATTGGGGGACCTCCTTTTTAGCTCGGGTAACCCGTGTTCCCAGGCGAGCTAAGATGGCGACTTTGACTTCTCGCCACTGGATTTTTCCCTTGGGTGAGTTCGGGGTGGGGCGAAAGGGGACCATCACACCATCGGCGGCAATGGCCAAAGGTAGAGCAGATAACATCTCTGAAATCGCTTCACAAGGGGCCTGAGTCCCTGATGATTGAGCGTTGAGTTGAGCTTCTAATTCCTGCTGAGCTTTGTTACCCACGGATTGCACCCAGTTCCACAAACTGGATGGACTCACGGATAGACCACTCCACTGACCCAGCATCCAACTGGCCAGTTCATAGGGCATGAACAGACTCAACAAGCAGCCCAGACGCACCAGTTCTTCGCTGCTGTGCTGATAGGGGGCAATCCCAATGGCTTGATCCAGGGGAGTCAACAGACTGCCTGGACATCCTTTGGGACAACGGCCCACCCGTCGCTTTCAAGAGATAGTGCCTACCAGTGTCTGCATCTGACGAGATTCCCATCCCTTCGAATGTAAGCGGGTTCCGCAGGTAGTACATACAGGCCATACAAATACTGCTTTCGCGCGCCTTGAGAGTTCATCCTCCAGAAGACAGCGAGCTAGAAACAAGCCCATTTGCAGAACGATATAAACCATCTGACTCAGGCTGGTTGATACTTTGAGTGCTTCAGTTTGTTCTAGAAATTCGTCATGGGCTAGCACGGTTAGCAATTGCGATGGTAGGGTCATGATAGTTTTTTGGTTCGGGTACAGGATCTATTGTCCTTGACCCGTTTTTCTTTGAGCCATGCATCCCCGATCCTTTGCTTACGCCCGGTTGGATCGTTATGAGATTCATCAGCCTTACTGGGATTGAGACCCATGAGGATCAACAGAGGAGCATCATTCCACCGACGCCACAATTGATATCGCCAAGTCCGGCAAGGGGAAAAGGCTGCCCCTGAACACTCATTACCTAAGGTGAACATCTAGAACCCCAACGCTACAATCATGATCGCGTTCAATCAGTGACTCAATCAAGACACCTTCCGGGATTCTTCCCAGAAGGTGTCTGAAGCGATTGAAAGCTGGTAGGACGGAGAAGTTAACTCTTAATTCTCAGTGAATTCAAAACCCGTATTAAAGTTTTCAACTCTTCCTTCTAGAATGGCAATCAAATCGTTACTCCCCGCTAAACGAAGGCTAGTTCGACTACCAAAAGTCATTAAAGTATAGTCTGCAGCACTGCCAGCGAGCTCAATCGTATCTTGATTGAGTTCAAACCGTTGAATAATTGCCAGACCCCGACCTTGGTAAAAGACAGAACGCTCATCTCCTAAGATAAAGACATCTTCGCCTCTACCTCCCTTTAAGAGGTCAAAGTCGTGTCGGCCAAACTGATCGCCAACACCATTAATGATGTCATTGCCGTTGCCACCTCTGACCATATCGTTGCCATTACCCGCAACTAATACATCGTTATCAGCATATCCAGTCAACACATCATTACCATCACCGCCAATAACGGTATCGTTACCCGCACCACCGATTAAGTAGTCATCCCCAAGATTACCGATCAGGATATCGGCCCCAAAATTCCCCCGGATGAAGTCATTGCCATCTAGTCCATCAATCAGATCATTCTGTCGAGTTCCCCGTAATGAGTTTTGGCCATCATCTCCCAAGATTTTGTTCTCATAGGGGACCTGGAATACATTATCTTGAACCAGATAATCTTGGGTCGTGTTCAGACGAATGATATTCGATAAATTTGTCTGGGTAATGTCTGCAGCGAGCACCTTTAATTCATCCAGATCATTCAAGAAGAAAAAGCGATCGCCAGCCGCTGCACGAGCGAATTGATCTTTGATGAAAAAGCTAAAGGTGGGTCCAAGCAAACCACCATGATTCGCCGACAACTCCGAAATACCCCCTAGCCATAAGTCGATCTGGCCCACATGTTTGTAGGCTGTCTCAAACAGCTCAATCACAGCAGGGGCAAACGGCAACTCTTCAAAAGAGGTAATCTCAACACCAAATAGCTGTTTTTGAGCGTCAACATAACTGGGAAGACCCACTTCTCGACCCCGCTGAATATTGACAGATGCTAGGTCAAAGCCTCCTGTACCAGCGCCAAAAAGGAAGTTGCGGACGCCATCCACAATAAAGTTATCCAGTTCTTGAGCTTCTTGCAAAACTAGCCCTCGCAAAAGGGAATCAACCCCATTGGCCGACACTTCCCCAGGTTTAAAGAAGGCATCTTTAAGGGCAATCGACTCTAAACCGTTGTCATCAAAACGGTGGATTTGATTATTGAGTAGGGTATGGCCCAAACGATAAGCCGCATTCGCAAATTCATTACTAACGGCTGGATTGATATAGGGTTGATACCCCTCATAGTCATCGAGCAGGGTATCTCCAATCAGAAGCGGGAGAAACTCTTTATAGGTAATGATTTGGATCTTGGCCCCAATAACCTTACGAGCCGCTTGGTAAAGGTACTCATCCTTCACCTTATCTGCATGGGTTACTCCGTTCTGGTTGAGATACTCCCCTTTAAAGGATTGATATTGAGCGACGAGTCCCGATTCGCCGGCCTCTAGTCGTTCTGAAATATCAGCGGCTAATCGATTATGTTCACGCACAAACAGAACATGATTGGCCGTGAGCCCAAGTTGTTCATTGGCACGAACATCTCCTGCCAAGTAAAGGTCTGCATCCGCGATATTTTGTCCACCGTTAGCGTTGCCAAATGGGTGATCAGCACGATTGTATGGCAAGAGTTGTTCGCCATTCTCGGCAACAGTGGTTTTCAGCTCACCGTTTGCATAGGACCGAAGAAAGTTAGCTCGCTCTGCATCTGAACCGTACACTCCAGAACCATCAATAAATGAGGTAATCTCATTATTTTGCTCACGAGGATTATGTCGGTTAGTCCCTGTATCATGTGCAGCTGGCACACGAGTAAAAGGCAGATAAGGAAATTTCGGATTAAAGAGTGAATCAGACTTAGAAACAGGAATAAAAAAGGCTTCTTTTCCACCCTCGTTCAAATCTAGGTCGTGATCAATAAATTGTCCCCACTGCCACAACCAATCACTCGCTCCCAAAAAATTAGGAATCGACTCAGTTTGGCTAGCAACTGTATTGCTTATCTCTCTCGGATTAGGTAACCCAGCTGGATCTGGAATGCTATAGGAGCCACCATGTGGAGAGTCAATCATGATCGCCCCCCCTCGAGGAGTACTCACACCATCATCATAAGCAGGGGTTAATAGTCTTAAAAGCTGAGTATCACTCGAACCCGCATGGTGATGGTATGGATTATTGCCTGTTCCGTCAATTGAGCGATATTGAAACAACGAGTTCGTATTGCCTGGAACGGTACCTTCCTCTTGATCTATATCCAATATTCGAGAGCCATAGAGTGGTGTAGCGGTCAACTCTAAATAAGTAGGCTCCATTTCGTTATCGTTCATTTGACCTGAAGAAGACGTATCGTCTAGAACGGTACCTTCCTCTTGATCTATATCCAATATTCGAGAGCCATAGAGTGGAGTGGCGGTCGACTCTATATCATTGGGTACCATTTCATTATCGTTCATGATTTAAACCTCAGAAAAATCCAACAATTGAAAATTTATTCAAGCTTCATTGATGGAATTTCCCCCAAAAAACTTACCCCTTAATTAGATCTAAATTAAGGGAAGGTTTATCGGTTCAATAACTCCTCAATCCATATTTCCGGTCAGAAGAACCAGCCAAAGTTAAATAACCTTGGCGGCCTTAAGAGCCAAAAATAGCTTGAATATTTTATTAATCCAGCAGGGAACTGATTTAGCACCCTCAAGTACATAGATAAGACTGATTAAGTCTCATATAAGTGATTATGCACAACAACCCAAGTTTCTACTGAGAGTCAGTTGGTCCAGAAAGCTGGGTGACAAGGGGAAGCAATTAACAACAAAAAAGAGGTGAGTGTTTAGTGTTGATTAGCTGAGGCACATATTTATTTTGCGAATTTCGAATAACTTATCTTTTACTCATCAATATGAGATACTCCGTAGGATAGTATTTCTCTGTCCCCGCGCAATTTTTTATTTGTAGCATTATTCTAAGGTTAGATTCAGGGAAATCTCATATTTCTTTAAAAAATATTTTATATTGTCCTTTGATTGCCAGGCGTAAATTTCTTCAAAGAGCAGCATAGGGTCCAGGAGGGTATCACTGGCGCTAAAGTCCATATCAAGCCCAGTTGACCCGTCAATTAGGCTCATTCAAGATCGCTTGCTTCCTGATACTGCGGCATCTTCAACTTTTGGCTAATAGAGAATCCTGAACCGTTGCTCTATAAGTGAGGGGCACGAACCATTGTCTAAGTAGGGTTGAACGATGGCAAAAACAGAATTTGCAAGATTATTCAGAGCAACTCAGGAGAATCCCACACTGCGTCAGCAATTAAATGCAGCTTCTAATCAAGAAGAATTTGTCAGCATGGCCCAGATGTATGGCTATGACTTCACGGTAGATGAGTGGCAAGAGATGATTGGCTTCAACGTAGAAGAACTACAGTGCGAGCTCTCCGAAATTCCTGGCATCTAAAATACGCTCTAATTCATTAACCCTAGCAAATTGCCCTCTTTCTGCAAAACGCTAGGGTTTTTTCTTTGATTTCGCCCGACAAGCAGATTTTACAGAGATTTTGCGATATGGGGCTAATCCAATTTGCTGTAGCCAACATTGGGTCTCTTGGGTTTTGAGAATATTAGCAAAGGTTTGTCCAGCCGGTTGACGCCGATTATCACGAGGGTAAACCACATTCAGCGAAAACGTGAGGGGATAAGTTTGGTTCTGAAGCGCCTGAGCATTGACGGAATAACTGGCTTTGGAATTGCATAAGTCCGTGGCAGGTGTAACGGGTCGATGATTATTTAGCCGCAACGGAGAAACAGTAGCCTTCCCTTTTTCTGCCAGGGCTAAGGGATAGACAGAACATTGGTTAATGACTTTGTTCAGCTCATCAAACCCAATGCTGAATGAGTCTCGATCTTCGAAGTCTTCAATCACCGCTCGGAGTTGCAAGGTGGTACTTGCAAAGCCGCAAAAGGAACCCACACACTTTTGATTCGGTTTATGAATGGGGATTCGACCTCGAGTTGCTACCAGTTTACGGAAAGCGGCAATACTAGAATCATCTACAAGAACTTGACGTTCGAAGATTCGCAGCAGTCCATCCTGATCGGGAAAATACACTTTAACGGGACGATTAGGACCGCCTAACTCCTGCCAGTTCTTGATTTGGCCAGTATATAACCTTCGTAGCTGGTCTAGGGTAATTTTGCCCTTCAGTCTTCGAGGAAGGCTATTCTCCCGCTGAGCATAGCCAAAGGCAACGAATACAGCGATGCCATTATAGGCAAAGGGCTTAACGCCAAAGGATGGATCAATATCATCCGTATGGTTGGTAATAATAAAGTTTGCTGTTTGCCCATTGAGCAACGTTATCACTCTCTGCCCATGTGCCCCAGGTTGATTGGCAATCGAATCTTGTGATATCGATATCGGCTGATATTCCCAAGACTGTAGAAGAGCTTGGGCCTGAATTAACTCCCGCTGAAGGGTTGTATTTCGCTTTAGTAAGTGGGGTTGGGTATAGAGGAAATCCCAGGTCCCCTGTTTCTCAGCTAAGAATTGCACAGGGCCTATCGGCACATTGGCAACTTGATCGATACAGCAAGAGATATTCTCTGTAGAAAGTGAGTGTTTAGTTTGATTTCTAAGGTACAGCCACCCTATCCCTACACTGCCTATGAATAAATAAGCAAAAACCCATCCCATCCACCAGCATGGACGAGTTGGTCTCGATTCTTGTGCCGTAACTGAAGATGATAAAATTTCTGACTTTGGAATAGGAGGTAAGCTTAAGAGTACTTGCCGTGCCTGTTCAGAGGTTTCGAAGGGGGGATCAGATTCTCCAGTTAAGCGCTGAATAAATTGTTGATCTGCTGGGGGAAAGTCAGATCTAAACTGACGTTCCATAGATGTTTCACCCAAAGGTTGCTGCGGGTCTTTGGATGCTGCGGTTAAATACTGTGCTATTTCTCCAACGGCCTGTAAATCCTGTGCGATCGCAGGTCGGCATTGTGGATCTAAGGGAGACGTAAAAAGAGACTCCCAAAAATAGAAATCGCATAAATACACTAATAGTCCTGGATTTTGCTCAGCAACTAATACGCTGTCTAGGTTGAGATTGCCATGGAGAAGACCTGATTGCACCTGGCCTGAAATCCATCGGAATTGCTGTTGGTGCATAAATTCCAAACTTTGCAGAATCTGGGACAAGATATTCCGGATTGATGCAACAGATAGTGGAGATTTATTCTCTAGGAACTGCCTTAAAGATATGGTATCGGTCTGCTCACCGCCGTACACCAAGAAATAACGTTCCGGTGAAGATAGGGAAGGAACTATGGCCTCTAAAGGCATCACTAACCGGAAATTCTGGGCACGACCATCCGCCAAGCGAATGCCTGATCTTTGGGTAAACGCCTCTCTCCGCTTAAAAATTTGTTCGAAATTGAATGTTTGCTGCGGCAGCACATATTCTTTCAGGACACAGGAACTTTGATCTGAGAGATTGGTGGCCTCGTATAAGCGCCCATTTCCTCGCTGGCCTAAAAAAGCAACCATTTCATATTGATGTTGGCCGTTGATTTTGGTTTTTGGCGAGAGAATCCCTGGGAAATGACAAACTGAGCAACTCCCCTTCTCAGACACGGCATTACACGTTAAAGGGTTTCCTTGGGGGCATGCATATTGGGAATAAGGGGGCTTAGGGATCATGATTCATATTGGCAATGTGGAAGAAACCTAGCCAACTAATCGCTCAATCTCTCGAATCCACTGCAACCGTTCTCCATGTTCCATCTGCAGAATGTCATTCCGGGACCAATGAAAGTGATAAGCGATATAGGCTACCTCCTCGTAGAGTTTATCTAGGGGGTAGCCAAGTGCTCCCCCAGTTCAATCGGGCCTCCATAAGCGTGGGTGAGATTGACGTAAACATCTTGCAAGTAAAGAAAGTCTGTCAGAAATAATTGCTCCAGATGATGTGGCGTAATCTGCTGAAATTGTCCTAAAAAGGTGATGGCTTGGGTGAGCAAAACCAAAGCTCCATAGTAGGGGTTGTCATGAACCCGCTGATCTCGCTGAATTTTGAGTTCATCATGTCCCGTCGCTAAGCGTAGCCCTCCTTGACGATGGAGCCTGCCTTGATCATCCAGTAACCCTTTAGGCAAAGTAAATACGTAGGTTGAAGATTCGTTCATTCCGCATAATCTAATAAGAGTTAGGATTCCTGGGTTTCGGGATATGAAGGTGCTTCAGCTCCAGAGCCATCTTCTAGTTCATTGATGTGTCGATAGAACTTTTGAAGATAGCTGAGATCACAGGCAAACAGTCCTTCAACAACATTGGGGCTGATGGAGTCTAGGGCCCCTAAACGCGTGATCACCCGAGACAGAATAATGACCGTCGCATAGGCCGGATTGGCTTTTACCCGCGGATCACGCATCGGTACAATCTCATCCATCGCCCTGGACAAGCGCATGATGCCCTTGCGATGCAAATTCCCAGCCGTATCGAGATATCCTTTGGGCAACTCAAACTCAAACTCTATTTGCACCGAACCCAAAACTGTCTGAGATTCTGTTACCGGTCCAGGGACCTCAGGGGGAGGTGATAGCCCTAAATTATTACTCAGTTGCATATTACGCCGTGACCTCTACTCGCTTAACGGATTCAACCGTAATCTCCACCTCTTCGATGTTATGGTCTCCACTTTTGACATCTAGATCAGAAATTTTGTAGCTGACGGGCCAGGCTCCTTGAAATTCCAATCGACACTGTTCTTTCGCAGCTTGGTTATAAATCACCAATGCACCTTCCCGGCGCTGCTCAGCCCAGTCTCCTTCTTGCACCTTTTGTAACCAATTCCACAAAGTCATTGAAGACATCAAACCCCGCTTTAAGGTGAGGTTAGAGTAGGTGGCATTGCCAGGAATCTTGGTGCGGATGTTGCGACCTTTGGTTTTTCCCTGTTTCCCCCAGAGTTGTGGGGTCACCTCTACCACTTCAATCACGTCCTGGGAAGCTTGAAACCCGCTACATTCCATAAATATTCCATCAACTGAATCTTGGCTTCCTTCCAGTTTCAGTTCTAGATAGAATCTTGACCGTGTGAGGATTTCTGGTAGATCGGGCATTAGAGCGGTTCACCCTAGTGAAATGTGCACAAAATTTAGACTTTCCGGATGACCTGAGTGAAGTACAGATCAATATTGTCTTCTGCTAGTTGTCCACCACTATCCACTGACAGACTTCCCACCTGCTTTTTCGCCCCTGGGAACAGGTCGGTAAAATTAAAGCGCATGGCTTCTTTGCCATCTGGGTTATAAATGACTAAAGACCCCGTTTTACGGCCTTCCATCGCTTTAGAGCCTCCCCCAGAAAAGGTATCTGGGTGACAATCGTCGTACCAATCCGAAAGCTTCTTTTGTTCTCCCTCATTGCCTGCAACATAGGTGAGGGCAATAGTGCTGTTGTATTTAACTCCACCAATCGTCGCTTGAGTCTGGGTTTTAGCATCTTTGGTGACTCCAATAGCTGAATCGCCCCCCGCAACTTCCAGTTCAATTTCAGGACCACTGATTGATTTAAGGGTCAAAGAAGTTACCCCATCTATCTCAAAATAAAACTTGGAATTGGCTAGATACTGAACCATTTTGGGTCTCCGAATTTATCCCTGATCATTACACTGTTGTGCTGGATCCAATGAGAAGCAATCAGCACTATTTTGTTCGATTAAATTTCTCACACGTGATGGTGTAGGTCTCTTCGATATAGCTGTCGGCGGTAACATCTAAGTCTGCACATTTATACTTAGACGGCCAAGCTTCACTAAACTGCCATTTGGCCACTTCCTCACCATCCGTGTTGTAGGCGGTAATACTGCCTTCTTTCTGGTTATCTGCCCACTTGCCTTTGCCACCACTGGAAGAGGGCAAACATTGCTCAAACCATTTATACATATTCAAACTGGTGCTATCGCCATCTCCACTGGCAATACAAATGCAGTCAAAGGAGAATAAGCCTTCAAAACCTGCTGAGTTGACTTGCCAAATGGTTTTCCCCCCTTTTGTGGTTCCCACGGCCTGTTGTCCCCCTTGGACTTTGGGAGAGTAGTCGGGAATATTTACACTCTTGAATACAGATTTTTCACCATCAGCAACACCAGAAATCTCTAGATAGAAACTACTGGGGGCAATGGGTTTATTAAGTTCACTTGCCACAGATATGCTCCTTGTTCAGTGATCGATGAAATAGACGATCAGCAATCCCGATAGATATGCTGAGAGGCAGAAAGAGGCAATCCCCTTCCTGCCTAAAAGAGTTTACTGATTAGGAGCCCACTGGCTAATCCGGAAGATCACAAATTCCGCTGGCCGTACTGGACAGACACCCACTTCGACGTAGAGCCGACCTAACATAATGGTTTCGTTGGTGTTCAATTCACCATCGCATTTGACATAAAAGGCTTCGGAGGGAGAGGCCCCAAATAATGCGCCCTCCCGCCAAAGTCGCTCTAGGAAATTACTGACGGTTCGAGTAATCCGTGCCCATAAATCCTGATCATTGGGTTCAAAAACGACCCACTGAGTACCAATCTCAATTGATTTTTCGATATAGCTGATCAGGCGACGGACACTAATATAACGCCATTGGACGTTATCCGGTTCAACCAAGGTGCGTGCCCCCCAAACCTTAAAGCCGCGGTTGTAATTGGCAAAATTGCGAATACAGTTGATTCCCTTAGGATTCAGAAGTTCCTGCTCTCGCATATTGGTTTCATAGGCTAAGCCAATGACTCCCCTTGGAGTATCATTTGCAGGTGCTTTAAAGACACCTCTTGACTCATCTGTCCGACACCAAATCCCCATCATATGCCCGCAGGGCGGCACCATAATCGGGCGTCCACCATTGCGAGGATTCGCGACTTTTATCCAGGGATAATAGATAGCCCCAAACATAGAGCGGCGATTAAATTCATTCAGCCATTGAGCGACATGCTGGGGGCGCTGTTGTTCTGGGGGAACCGCAGTATTATCATTTTTGCCAATTTTGACAGGAGGTGGATCAAGGACGGCCATCCGGTAAGCAGGGCCCGGAAAGGAATTCTCGCATAGGCTGACCATCATTTCCATGACTCCATGCACCTGATCCAGATCGAGCAGGCCATTTTGATAGGCACGCATCAAGTCAGGACAGGCAATCATAGCCACTTCATCAATCTCGAATATGCCCTGCATGCCGGTGCGGTCATCCCGCTGCCCCTGCAAATCACGAGGGAATCTTTCAGGCGTAGAGATTTGAGGCGGGGGGGTGATTTCAAAGGCTCCATTGGCTGGCCGACGAGATAGCGCTTGCCCAGACTGAGAGAGGTTCGCAACCGTGACGAATTCAGATTCTTCCAAAGCCGTGACGACATAGTCAGCAACAGCCGTGTCAACATCGGGATTCATGGTCAGGTATTCATACTTCTCTAGCTGTTCTCCACCCTGCCTAACGACAACGGTAAAGTATTCACCAGAGTTGAGAGGAGGCTCTTCATCGTCCTCCACTGGCTTGGGCGCGCTCTCAAAGATAGCAACTTGAATCCGTGCATCTCCGGATGGAAGTGCGGGAGTATCCCCAGAGGCTTCTGGAAGCTTTAGACTAAATTTTAAGGAGGGTCGGCCACTAAAAGTGGGTAATAAAGTTCCAGCTTCTTCTGGATCTGGTGCAGCAGATCCCGGTAATTGAGTGCCAATACTCGTCACCCAACAGCGTCCACCGCCATTCAGAAACCAGCCTTGAACAGCGAAAGGTAAGTAGGCATCAAAATCAGTAAACCCATCCGAACCGGGTTTGGCAAAAAATTCCCGATATTGATCCCAATTGGTAATCATCATCGGCTGAAACAATTCAGCATCTCCACGCACGTCTTCAGTAAACCCGATAAATCCGGCCACACTGAGACTGACACCTTCGATCGGGCGACTTCCTCGGTCAACTTCTTCGACATAAACGCCAGGGGCAAAATAATCCAGGGCCATTGACTAGCTTCCTCCATTCGTTACGGGGTAAAGACTTGAACTACTGCATAGGCGTGCTTTCACACCAATGATTCTTACTAGGTTTGGAAAGAGCAGGCGATCGTTCGGATACAAAAAATGGAATAGTGACGACTACGTGTAGCGCCGGACGTAAGGGAGCACCTAACGCATGCCAGAGTTCGATTGGATTCATTAACCTTCCAGTGGAAATTCTCATCGGCAAACGGCCATAGCCTTGCAAGACTGGAGATAAATATTCAATCGGCAAGAATGAATGACGGGATAAGAGCATAAGGACTTCAGAAAGCAAATGTTGCTCTCCTAAGGCAGTAAAATCCCAGACACTGACTAAGAAGGAAATATCAAACCACTTCAATGGCTTTGTCTGTTCTGCTTCTATATCCTGAATAGACTCTTCTTCCCCAGACAAATATTGTGGGGGGCAAGAATAGCTTTCACGAACGTCGTAACAGTAAAGGTTTACCCCAACTGCCATCTCCTGATCCACTTTGGGGTGGTTGAAAAATATCTGGTCCTTAGTGATGGAGGACGTTCCGTCAGACAGGATTTCTGCCAAGGTTTGAGTGACAGCAGGAATCATAAATGAGCGCCATGAGGAAGCACAGCTCTACAGTAAGGAGTTAGTGAAGATATCGTTATTAGACTTTGGTCGGAATTATTGTTGTCCTTAAGCTACATCGGTTATTGCGACTTAAAACAAGTATTTTTATCCTTAACTATTGAGAAATTTAAGTGAAACAAATTATTGATCGATGCCAGTTGACGAAACCCAAAAAACGAAACATTTCTTTACTAATCTTTGAGAAAAAGTGAGGCAAAACTGAAGCGTTTTTAGCTTTAGGATCATGCCAATATAAGTAAAATAAGCCCTTCAAGGAAGCTGTCTATACTATAAAGTCGAACAACCTATTGAAATAAAAGAGATAGGTCATGACCTATCTCTCATGCTGATCTAAAGGAGAGGATAAGGAGCAAAATTTATCCTTTTTGGAAGAAAAATAAACTAATTTCAAAAGTCTATAACTGGATTTTCTATTCCCTGAAAGCTTTTGTATTCACCCGATACAAAAACTAGCTAGCCATATATCTAGACATTTAGCAAGAGAATTGAGCAAGTTTTTCAAGGACTTAAAAAAATCTAAATACCTATGAAAATATGAATAGAAAGTCGTAGGCTGAGTCATGAGTGCAAGTGGTTTGCTTATGAGATTTATTACTACGTGTGAACAAATAATCTGGGAGACAACTCTCTCTAGTCTTGACTCAGTTTTGGAATTTTCAATCTTAAGAGAAGCGCACACTAGTTTTACAATTATTCGTAAATTCTGGAGTGGAATTGGGGGCGACCATGCAGGTTAATCAACCCTTATCATTAAAAATTGAGTCTATTGGCCTAGGGGCTTTTTCAGATTGTCGCCAGTCCTTCTCAACACTGGATTTGAATCAGCATTGCCGGGGATTTTTAGATTTAATTGTTGATTATTTATCCCTCCCCAGCGCTTGGATTTTGCGACGTGACTTGGGTAATCAACTAAAGATTGAAATGGAGAAAGACGGTTCTAAACAGCCGGGTATACTCACTGCTAGTCACAATCGCACTTCTTTAAACGCTCTCCCATCCCCTTCGAACCTATGTTCTCAATTGGTTCTCGAATCCGCTACTGGTTTTGAGAAACCGGGATTACAGCACTGGGTTTACCAAGACTGGCAAGTCTACAGTAGTTGTCTTTGTCGGCAACAGGGTCAGTACCTTTTATTTGCCTCAAGATCCCCTTTAACGATGCCAGAACAACATTGGGTAGACCGTCAAATCCTATTAATCAGTGACTATTTTGATCTGCATTTAGCCTTTAGCCAACAGCAAGCTGCACTCTTAGCAAAACAGCAGCATCTTCATCAAACGACCCATCAACTGGGAACTCCATTGTCACTGATCACGCTTTACGCTGATATGTTGCGAGTCAAAACACCACCCGAAAGTGGTCAAGACTATCTAGTACCCTTGCAGCAAGCCGTTAAACAACTCCATCATCATCTCCAGGAGTTAGTGGATGACGAAGCAGAAGACAGCCCCATAATAGAGCAGTGTAATTTAAGAGAGTTGGTTGCTGAGAATATACAGGCGCTTCAACCGCGCCTGCAAAGCCAGGAGATAGAAATCCACTGTCCACAAACGTCTGAGGTCATTGGGATAGACCGTTGGCAAATGCTTCAGGTTTTCGACAATCTGCTGAGTAATGCGCTGCATTTTAGTCCTCGTGGCAGCCAGATTACCCTCACTTGGCAGCGCTTCCAAACCGAAATTTTGATCGAGGTGAGAGATCAAGGACCAGGGTTATCACCGGAAGATTTGTGCTGTATGTTTTCCCCTTATTATTCACGACGAGATGGAGGGCGAGGATTAGGGCTAGCGATCGCACAGCAAATCGTGTGTCGTCACCGGGGTCGACTGTGGGCGTCTAATTTGCCGGAGAGTGGTGCTCAGTTTTCGATTAGTTTGCCACAAGAGTCCAAGAATTAACGTTATCGGGGGATTTGACCATGGGAAGCACTCAGCCACTATCCGTCGTTTTAGCAGATGATCAACCTACTTTTCGCCAGGGATTGCGAACGTTGCTGGGGTTTTACCAAGCCCAGGAAACGTTCCAATTTCACATTGTGGGTGAGGCAGCCTCAGCCGATCAGGCGATTAGTCTGGCGTTGGAACAGCATCCGACTTTGCTGTTTCTGGATTTGGAACTACCAAAGGATGACGGCGTTGCCGCTCTGCAACACCTACGACAGCAGAACTACACAGGTAAGATTCTCGTCATTTCAGCCCATCAGGAAGATGAATGGGTGTTCCGTGCCATGCGAGCGGGGGCCGATGGGTATGTGTTTAAGTCTCAATTAGCCATGAATTTGCATCAAGCGATTCAAACGGTGCTGAAGAATGAGGTTTTCCTACCGCCGAATGCGGCCACTGGTTTTTTCCGGTCTTTCCATTTCTATGAAGGCCGATCTGTTCAATCGGAACAGACCCTCCATCTGACGGCCCGGGAAAAGCAGGTACTCCATTGGCTGGTTCAAGGGGCATCGAATCAAGCGATCGCAAATCACTTACACATTACGATCGCAACGGTGAAAGCCCACCTAACCGCTGTCTTTGAAAAGCTTGAGGTTAAAAGCCGCTCCCAGGCGATTGTCAAAGCCCTGAAGTTGGGTTTGGTGAACCCTTAAAGCGATGAGTAACTTTCTTGCGATCGCAACCGTAACTGCGGTTCTCCAACGCACCTTGCAAGCTGCCATTCAGGAAGATGTAGAAGGAGCCAGAGTCACCACCCTGCGTCCAGCCGACATCGGTAAGGGTACTCCGGTTTCTGGAGTGAATATTTACCTCTATCAAACATCCCTGAATACAGCCTGGAACAATACCGATCATCGGGGTCGGCATCGAAATAGCGATACGGCTAAACGATCTCGAACCGCCCTCGACCTGCACTATATGATCAGCGTCTATGGCAACGAAGTGGAGCTAGAACCCCAACGCTTATTGGGCAGTGTCATCCGCTCCCTTAGCGATGCTCAGGTAGTCCGAGAAGGGATGATTCAAGACACTCTTGCAGACTCCAACTACGAATACTTAGCCGCCTCCGATTTGTGGCAGCAGGTGGAAGAGATTAACTTTATGCCCATGGATATGTCCTTGGAAGATCTATCCAAAGTCTGGTCGGTCTTCTTTCAAACCCCCTATGCCCTCTCCATTGCCTACCGTAGTACGGTCGTCATGATCGAAGGCCAGACCCCAGCTCAAAAAGCCCTGCCTGTAGCAAGTCGAGGCTTAGCTGTAGCCCCTTTTGCTGGCCAACCCCTGATCACAGAGATAGAGGCGATGACCGGAAAATTCGAGCCGATTGTGGCAAACTCCACGCTATTAATTCGGGGCAAGCGACTGCAGGGAAACCATACGGGCATCCGCATTGGGGCTGTCGATGTGGCCCCCTCTCAAGTGAGTGAAGGAGAACTGCTGTTGCCTTTAGTCCGCTTACCCTCCCACAGCCTGCGAGCTGGAGTCCAAAGTCTACAGGTTGTCCATCAATCCCAAACGCCAGCACCAACCCGACCCGGAGCTTGGCGTTCTGCTAGAGCTGCCTTGACTGCTCCCACCCACCAAGTCGGGATGGTCTCAAATGCATCTCCCTTTCTGTTGCGGCCAACAATTACCGACTTAGCCGTCACTACCCAAGGTCAAGAAGAAGAAGCTCGATCTGCTGCCATTCAAATCACAACAGACGTTACCATCGCTAGCCAGCAGCAGGTAACCCTGATTCTCAATGAACGCACGGTTGAACATCCAGCTGCCTATCTGTTTGAAGCTCCTCATCGAACGACCGATACTCAATCCGTCACCTTTGAAGTGGAAGATGTGAAACCAGGAGAATATTTTGTCCGCATCCAAATCGACGGGGCAGAGAGTTCGTTGAAAATCGACCCAGAAGCAACCAGTCCAACATTTGGCAGCTTTGTGAGTCCCACAGCCCAGATTATTTGAGGCAACGGTATGAACATCTACCATATTCAAGTTCCCAACTTAGGCTATGTCCACAAAGCCTGGCAAGACGAGCAGCCTCGTTTTTGCACCCAACCGACACTAGCCAAACAGTGGAAGACCTTAGATAAAGCCTTAGACTTTGGCAACCAATCCCTCACCCCCAAGCTTAAAACCGCCTGGGAATTGTGGCAGATGGCAGATGGCGAACTCACCCCCGTCATCCGTACCCATCATTCTGCAAATATCCCAACCCACTGAGGTTTGCTGAGTATGACTAATGATTCCATAGAGCCTCGGATCGACTTAGAATCGGAAGCCCTGCAATACAAAAAACTGCACGAGTTAGGCAATTGTGCCCAAGCTGCAGGATTGATCGTGGGCCATGGTCACCACCAGGGCAAGTATGAGATTTTACGACAAGGCCAAGCCCTAATGATGACACCCAAGGAAGCCCAAGCCTTTTTGCTTGAGCTATTGCAGTCGATTGAGGCTTCGGAGTAAGTGCCCATGCAACAGGGGGATGCCGAATGGCAGGAGGCAAATTGGCTTTACTTCACCCAGGCTTTGCAACGGGTAAAGCAAGCCCTTCTTAATCAGGGGAAACAACTCGAATCTCAGCACCCATCCCCTGAGCCGATTGCTCCATTACCCCCATCGGAACTATCTCCTCCCTCTTATTTAGAGCAAATCAGTAAAGTCTTTGACCTAACCTCCTTTGCTCAGGATGTGCTGCTGCTCTGTATCGGCATGGAACTCGATCGAGGCTGGGAATCCATTTGTGCTCTAGCTCAAGGGAATCAAAGTCGGCCCTTCCCCACCCTAGGCTTAGCCCTAACTTGTTTTGCCGGATCGGATTGGAAAGGACTGCAGACCTTTCGGACCTTGCAAGAATGGCACTTAATTGAAGTAGGAGTGGGCACGGCTTTATCGACTCGGCCCCTATGCCTTGACCCCCATTTGTTACAGGTCCTGATGGGGGATAGCGAAATTGATCCGAGATTAAAGCCCTTGACCTTACCCTTTCCCTATCCCACGGAGTTGGTTCCTTCGCACCAAACGATTGCAGACCAAATGGTGCAAATCTGGTGGCGGGCTTTTCAACTGCAACAGTCGTTTCCCATCGTCCAACTTTGCGGACCTGATGTGGTCAGCCAGCAAGGAGTAACCCTGGCTGCTTGTAAACAAATAGGGTTGTGGCCGTTTGGACTAGCTGCAGAGACTTTACCTGTTGATCAACCTGGATTGCAGCTCATCCAAAAATTACTAGAACGAGAATGGCTATTGCATCATCGAGTGCTCGTCCTGCACTGTGATGGCTTGGACGACTCCTTGAAGGACCGAGATCGAGCATTAGCAAGTTTTATCGATCGTTTGGCTCTCCCTCTTATTATTTTGAACCGAGCCCGTCGCCCTCAGCATCTACGACTGATGGTCACCCATGAGGTTAGCTCGCCCAATCCCCAGGAACAACACCAAGTTTGGGAACAGTCGTTGGGAGAATTCACAACGCAACTGAATGGTCAAGTAGAAGCATTAGTATCCCACTTCAATCTCAGTGCCACCAAAATCCAGGAGATCAGCCATCAATTTCGACTGCAATCCCTAGCCAATAAAACCAGTGGGGAAACTCAGACTCCCTCCTCTCCAGGTGTCGTGTTGTGGCAAGCCTGTCGTCAACAGGCCCGGCCTCGACTCGATGAGCTAGCCCAGCGAATTGAATCCAGTAGTACTTGGGAAGATTTGGTTCTACCAGAAAAAGAGCAGCAAGTTCTAAAAGATATAGCAATCCATATCCGGCAGCGTCGGCAAGTGTATGAACAGTGGGGATTTCAAGGAAAAAGTCAGCGGGGGCTGGGGATTGCAGCCCTATTTGCTGGGGCCAGCGGTACGGGTAAGACTCTAGCAGCGGAGGTGCTAGCCAATACCCTGCAGCTAGATGTATATCGGATCGATCTGAGTTCGGTAGTGAGTAAATATATTGGCGAGACGGAGAAGAATTTGCGGCGGGTGTTTGACGCGGCGGAAGGGGGCGGCGTGATTCTTCTGTTTGACGAAGCCGATGCCCTCTTCGGCAAGCGATCGGAGGTAAAGGACAGTCATGATCGCCATGCCAATATTGAAGTGAGCTATCTATTGCAGCGGATGGAAGCGTATCGCGGTTTAGCGATCTTAACCACGAATCTTAAAGGTTCTCTCGATCAAGCGTTTCTACGTCGCATTCGGTTTATTGTTCAGTTCCCATTCCCAGATGCTAAGCAGCGAGCAGAGATTTGGCAGCATATTTTCCCGCAGCAAACTCCAACGAAGGGGTTAGATGCGAAAAAGCTGGCGAAGCTGAGTGTGTCGGGAGGGAATATTCGCAATATTGCTTTGAATGCAGCTTTCTTAGCAGCGGATGAGGGACAGCCTATAGGAATGCAGCACTTGTTGCAGGCGGCCCGTAGTGAGTATGTAAAGCTGGAGCGACCCCTGACTGATGCAGAGGTAAAAGGTTGGGTTTAGATGAAAGACAGGTGATGGAAGCGTTACTCCCTAACCTGCCTAGGGCAGCAAAACTGAGGTATTTTGCCTACATAAGCCTCATGATTTTCTAGCCTGAAACGATTTGAGTTATTGGGCATGCTAGTAGTATTCAGCTCGGTTTTCCAAAATGTACACCTACTGTCACCGGCAGAAGAAAAAAGCCCGTCATTTGGCTCAGAAAACCAAAATAGAGAAGCCCATCCAACAAGACTTAGGATAATCTCCAACCCGGCAAGAAAAATCCAATGAAGCTGGACTAGCAGAATGGGCCAACCAACAACAAAAATAGTCATGGCCAATTGGCAAGCCAACAATCCACCAATTGGATTGTCAACGGATATGCTCGCTGAACTCAGCTACAGTGGCTTTGCCGCAGAAGAAGCAAAGAAACAACTCAATACTTATATTCAGCTCATTGATGCAGGCAATGCGGTTCAGCATCCGTCCGCTTTTATTGATGTCAAGCTTTACGTGGGCGGGCTAGATTTAGTCAGTATGTTTGTCGGCACTTACAGCGAGACAGGACGTAAGATCGACTCGATCATTGGTACAGGCGGCTCTAAAAAATCCAAACTGAGAAGTGTTGGTGGCACAAAAGGACATGGTTTTGTTGGTAACTATGTTCCCACCGTCGGCCAAGAAATCGCCCAAGATCTCCAACAGCGATAGTGATCATATTTATGTTTGGGATAAGTAGCCCCTTAAGCTGGCAGAAAAATTAGCCCAATAGCGAGGTCCTGAGATTCATTTGAAGTGGGATAATTCCCTTGACGATGGTATTGTACGGATTCTGGGGGAATGTCAGTGCAGACGCATAAAAATCAGGTACAGCAAGGTAAAACAGACACTGTCCCTTCCTCTACCCCACCCATTACGCAACCGACATCTCCATCACCCACTATTGAACCTAAGTCGAATGCTGAAGGTCTAGCAGAACATGCGGAACGGCTGAAAAAATTTCAAAGATTAGATTCAAATATGGTGCAGATGAGGCCCCCACGCTTAGGCCATAGCAATCCCATTCCTATTCAACCCAA
The DNA here is from genome assembly GCF_018336915.1 of Acaryochloris marina S15. Classification (GTDB taxonomy): domain Bacteria; phylum Cyanobacteriota; class Cyanobacteriia; order Thermosynechococcales; family Thermosynechococcaceae; genus Acaryochloris; species Acaryochloris marina_A. The sequence goes on from NZ_CP064923.1 coordinate 3,129,377, forward strand.
ACTGACGATTGGAGCACCCGGAGATAAATATGAACAAGAGGCTGATCGCGTTGCCAAACGGGTCGTCACCCAAATTCATTCTCCCAAGAGCCTAGATACTCCATCATCCGCTCAACGCCAGGATTTACCTGAACGAGATGAGCTAATGATGAAGCCTATTATTCAACGACACAACGGCCCTAAAGATGCGAATCCCAACCTAGAACAAGCCATTAACCAATCTAAAGGGGGTGGTCGTCCCCTGAATGATAAGATTCGCGGTCCAATGGAACAAGCTTTTGGAGCAAATTTTGGTAATGTGCGAGTCCATAACGATACAAAAGCCCATCAACTCAATGAATCTATCCAAGCGCGTGCCTTTACCACAGGCCAGGATCTCTTTTTTCGCCAAGGAGCCTACCAACCGGGCAACCGCGCAGGGCAAGAACTCCTAGCCCATGAGCTTACTCATGTCGTGCAGCAAAATGGGGTGTTGGTCAAGGAATCGAAATCCTCAAATGCTGATTTGCAAAAGTCAAATGCCGTTGTACAGGCACAATGGGTGGCAGGGAAAAAAGCTGAAACTTGGTATTGGGACCAAGTATTAGATGGTGTTACATGGTATATGGATTCATCTAATTCAATGTGGTTTCAGATCACAAATGCTGAAGCAATAACGACTGGAACAGAGGAAGAATATACTACATTGCAGGGAAAGAAGAACAAGAAGAGTTGGATCGAGTGGAATGCTTTAAGTGTTGCACCTTTGGGTGGTGTTGGTGATCTTCTTTTTGAGTCAATGCAGTCGATGCAAAATGAGGATTTTGAATGGGGTTCAAATACTCTTGGAGGGCCGTTAGCGAAGAAACTGGCTACTCAACCGCCCAGAAAATATGGGAATAAAGCTACTCCCTTGGCTCTATGGCTATATAAAAAAGATGAGCCCGAACCTAAAGTATTTAACTGTTGGGAGGCAGTACTTATTGCAGCATTCAAAGCTGGTCTAATAGATAAAAATTATATTAAGAAAGCAATTGTTATTAAAGGTGGTGTTCCAGCTTTTGTCAAACCAATTATGGATGGCCCAAGTGGTAAGGCCGATGGCCCTCTGACTAAAGATAAGGTTGCAATTGCAAAGATCCCTTTTGCCATATCTACACCATTCGCAAAGGGAGTTGTAGTTGCTTTTGGTACTGATCCTGGCCACGTTGCGCTTGCTACAGGAAAACGAGTGTCAATAAAAAGTTCGGAAGTGGCTCAAGCGGTAGAGGCAGAAGAGGGAAATGAGATTTTGGAGTTGGATAGTGCGACGGAAGGTGTAAGCAAATCAACTATTGAGGAAACAATGGCTCGAAATACTGCATATACCCGACAAGTTTGTTGGGGATCATTACCCAGTTCTTTCTAGAATAACTTGATTTAATTTTGATCGAGTTATTTAGGGGCTACGTCGTGGAAGTGAGTGTAATCAATATATCGATGCCCATCTTGAGTCTGATGGAAAATATCGATGAATTTATGATTCCAAATAATGTCCAATGCCCCATAGGTATGGCGAGCATGCAGAGATTGAGCCACTGTATCGTCAATCCCAGTCAGTGTGACAATTAGCGTCGCCTTGGTGCGCTCTAGCGATTCAGCAGTCGCGCCATAGAGTGGACTGGATTCATCAATCGGATGCATAACCGTCCAAGTCAGGGTAAAGGAAGGAGTACGAGGACGCAGCAAATTGAGATTATACAAATGCCGCATGGCATCTCCCTCAGTGCTAACTTCATCCTGGAGAAAATAGAGATTAATTTCAGCTTCCAGAATTTGATTGCGGCGCTGATTGGCAGTACGAAACATCAAAGTCGGTACGCCATTGTAAGGCGTAATCACCGCAACGTGGCTAAACAATACCCGAGTTGTTGGTCGAGAAAATCTCGCAAATGCCAAACCCGTAATAAGGGCCACACTGAGAATACTCGTAAAAGCTTCTACCGTAACCACAAAATTGGCGTATGCCGTTGTCGGGTGCATGGCTCCATAGCCAATGGCTCCCAACGTTTGCACACTGAAAAAGAACGCATCCCAAAAAGATCCTGGAGTCGCATTGGCAATACAATCTCCACCTGCCAAGAAAGCCAAAGCAAACAGAACATTAATGACCAAATAGCCGCCCACCAAAATCAGCAGAAATCCCAACCAGGGAATCGTTAACAGTAAATGATAGGGATCGCGCCAATAGGTGTACCAAACGCCCAGGCCAGAAATACTAAATTTGCCATCCTTAAACTTCAGATAGCTTTTTTGAGGCAAACTTTGGGCTAATTTTCGGCGGAGGGACTGACGGCGGCGGGAATTCACAGGCGAACGCATAGAATGGACAATCACATAGGAGCTGTGATTAAGAATTCAACATTATATTGGTTGATCAGGTTGCATGTATCGTGATCAACCTGATTCGTGTCTGATAACTCTAAATTATAGAAATCAATATAGTCTGTATCAAAGTGAGGGCCAGCATGCCAAGTCCCCACCTCTAATTTGATAAAGCAGTCCCCAGGAATTTGAAATGCAGTAATCTGATCTAGAGCAGGTTGAGCAGCATCTCCTGGGGGAGCAACGGCCATCAGCCAGGGTTTACCAGCTAGGGAACCTAAACACTGGGTACATTTTAGATGCCGCGTAATGCGCGAGAACTGTCGTCCCAGTTTTTCCAGCCGCATGATATAGAATCGAGGAATTCCGTTGTCTAGCTGCAATTGAGCATTGTCAGGACCATACACAGCCCCATCTTCGGAGGCAAATATGACCTGGCCGTAGGGCTGAAAAGCCTCTGGAGTAATGGGTTGAGCAATTAGTTGTTGTGTGGAACATTGCATAGACGAGTCTTTGAAGGATCCTGCCAGAAGCTATGATACGAGTTTGCGATCGCTCCAACGAGCCAGCACAATCCCTGCCAATACAATAACGCCCCCCAAGCCTTGCTGCAGGGTTAGCGCCTCTCCAAATAATCGCCAAGCCAAAATTGCCGCCGTAACCGGTTGCAGCAGCAAACTGACAGAAGCAAAAGCAGAAGGCAAATGGGCCAAAGCAAACATAATCAAACTTTGGCCAATCACCTGAGAAATACAGGCTAATCCCACTAAAGACAACCACCCTATCGTCGTCACGGGTAAAAAGCTTTCTCCTGATAGCCAAGCGACAAAGAACAAAATAGTAGCCCCGACAGTACTGCTCGCAAAGGCAATAATTGCCGTGGAAAAATACAAACGTAACCGAGCAACAGACAGAATATATCCAGCGTAGAAAATGGCCGTAAGCAATCCTAAAGCATCTCCAAACAGATGTTGGGTATCTATACTGGCACTAACCAATAAGGTGGCTCCAGACAAAACCAAAGCAAGGGCAGCCACAAACCATCGAGAGACAGTTTGCCCAAACAGTAGCCACCCCGCTAAGACTACGAAAATAGGGGCAAAGTTAGCCAACAAAGTCGCATTGGCCACAGAGGTAAATTGAATAGACCAATGCCAAACCGCCAAATCTGCCGCAAAGAAGCACCCTGCTGACATCAGGGGAAACAAATTTACACGCTGCCGCGGTGAGAGGGGTGGTGAAGTTGGGAGTGAGGTCCACAACCATAGTCCTAATAGAGGAGCGGCAAATCCTAATCGATAGAAAGCTGTCGCACTCGGTCCTAACTCACTCAAGCGAACAAAGATGGGGGCAAAAGCAATGCCCACAGCCCCCAGAAGCAGAGCCATGAAAGCATAGGGATTGGGTTTGACACCATGCGAACCAGCCTTTTTCTCTGTTAACTTGAGCTGGGTCATGGTAAATAGCAAGTATCAACAGTCATCTGGAGTTAATTATTCCAATCGTATAGCCACAAACATGTGCATACTCGAAAGTAATCAATTCAGGCTATAGCTGGCCCTGGAGCAATAAATTACTCACACACATCACAGCCATATCTGCCACAGGCTGTGATATCGATTTTCATAGCAACTCTCGATCAATATTATCCAACGTCTTGATCTAGAGACATGACTTGCTGAGCTTGCTCATGGTTACTTATAACGTGACAACGCCCATACCCAATAATATATTTGCTCCGTATCTTGGGCTGTTTGTCCACAATTTTTATTATGAAAGATAAAAGCACTAAACAATCAACCTTATCATTGCTAATTTTGGATGTCTTCAAGAAACGATCTAGGTTTACCTCTGTAGGTATGGTCTTCACACAACTATTACAGATAATGAGAATTCAGCACTGATATTACTAGCCTTTCAATATAGTTTCCCTGAAAATTCTGTACCTTATTTCAGCCATTTACTAGAGTATTTTAGAGTTCAAGCAACTTATTATTACTCCATTCATCCGAGAGACTGGATGCTTAAGAAAAACCAGCAGACTTAAACGACTCACCATTGCTATTCCAGAAGAATAATTTCCTCTTACCTACATGAAATAATAAATATTTTCAAGGGTCATGCTTACATAGCCAAAATGATAAAACCATAGATACGAAGTATGGTCAACTATCCCAGAGTACGAAAGCAAGGGAAATAGATCTTTTACAGCCACTAATCAAATAAGGATGTAATTTCAATACCATTCTCTCCCACGATATCAACAATGGTCATTAGGGCACCTATTTGAACTGAAGATGAAAAGCACTTGCCCAACTTGCAAACGCCCCTTGTACTTGCCTGATAACAACCAGCCTCTGCGGAAATGGCTAGTTATTTGTTCTGATTGCTATGTACTATACCAAGCTGAGCCCGGTGTTGTGATTGGTGCATGGCTGGGGTTTTCCCATAATCGCCAAGATATTTATCAAGCCCGAATTCAGATGAAAACTGGATCTACGAAAACAGTAGAAATGAACCAGCTCATCAGTGCAAACGTTCCAATTATATTAGTGACACCTCTCAACGGCCTAGGTCAATTAAAGCCAATTTCATTAGTAGAACTCCAGACAAACCAGTCTCACTTTCTGCTTCACCCTCAGCGGCAGCTCTCCAAATATCAACGATACAGCGCTATTGGAGTCAGTATAATTGTTGTCTGCGTAGGTTTATCCATACAGAGCACGTTAGCCCCTATCATCATTGTGGTGGTGGTCAGCAGCCTTTTAGTAGGAAAATTAATACCAAAAATCTTACGAAGCAAAAAACATCATTCTCCAGCTAAATATCGCTTAATTTTGGAGCAGCGACTCATTAAACAAAGCGACAATTGGGGAGAGCAGCTACAACAACTAAAAATAGAGTTATCAAAATTAGATCAAGCGAACAAACGACTCATTTCTTACAGTAAAGATGAATTATTCCACATCAGATCAATCTCAAACAAGCCAAGAAAACGCCAGTACTTTGAGAACAAGTATCACAGACTGAACGAATTGATTGAGCACTATATCTTGGCAAAGACTTTGATTGACACAAATATCGCTATTATTCAGTTAACAGAAGAAGTGCCCATTGACCTAATAGATCAATTATCTAACTTCTCCTTGAAGATTAAGCATCTAGATAATCGCTATCAATCTATAACCTAATCCGCCATACTCTTAACTCCTTGGGTATGAAGGCATAAAATACCTCCAATAGGCTTTCTATAAAATCGGCTCTATCTACTCTAAAACAACAGATATTCTAGAGTTTGTAAGCCCTATTGCTTTATTGCAGAAGAACATCTTCTTTATGGTCAATGATCACTTTCTTATCTCTAATTAACTGATATCGTCCAGACCACCGACCTGGAATGAGGGGTTGTTGGGTACCCTTCTTCCCTAAAGAACGGGTCCATACCTTCTGAGATTCAGACACAGGACGATTAAACTGAGCAACCATTTTGCCCTGAGGATCTTGGAGCTGCAAGCGTTCCTGATCTCCTTTGAGCATGCCATAGGTATGGACCCAAAACACTAGGGCAGGGCTATCTACCGGAATCACCCGATCCTTAAAATCCCCATCCCATAACTGCTCTAGTTTAGGCAGTTGCGTGGCAAAGCCAGCCCGAATCAATCCCGTTGATTGGTAGGGAAGGGCTAGGTTCCATAAGGGACTCTTGCTGCCCTGACACCCCAATTGGGATTCTGGCCCAGTAAACGGATCTATAACCTTGTCTTGGTAGCGAACACTCAAGTGAACATGGGGAAAAGAAGCCTTCCCAGAAGTACCTACTAAGCCTAGAGGCGTGCCCTCTTTCACTTTATCGCCCGGTTGAACCAGCACACTTCCCTGCCGCAGATGACAATATTGAGTCTGCCAGCTTTCATCATGTTCAATAACAACACCATTACCGCATTCCATTCCTTCAACGGCATCTGTTTGAGTTTGATCCTGAATTCGGCGATCGCGAATATTGTTCCGAGTGCGCAATACAGTCCCTGCTGCCGATGCCTTAACGGTAACCTCCTCTTGCTCATCAGAGATAGCAAAGTCGGTTCCTTTGTGGCCATCGTAAGTCATCCGGCCACAGCCAAAATCTACAGCTTCTGGCCCTGGATCCCGATCAGGATAAAGCAGAACAAAGCAGTCTTTGCCTAAGGTGCAATCAATGGGTAGCCCTAGCCGCAAGGTGGGGTTAGCTTGGGTCGCCAATTCACATCCCACCACAAAAAACAATCCCAACAGCAGTAGAAAAATGTACCTACGCACAATATTGTTGCTCCTTGTCCTAAACCAGAGGTATGTGAACTCACTTTATCAATGGTTGATGAGTTCTAAGTGAATTAATAACGATTGAATTTTATTCAAAATCTAGAATTAAGCTGAATAAATATCGATTTATGGTTTTCTAAATCCCTATTTATTTAGTTATGCTTTGTATTACTTTAATATCCAAACATTCACAATTCATCACAAATCTTCTACAGCAAAGCATTGCCAAGTAACCTTCTCAGCTTTTTGTAAAGATTGCTAATATTTATGAGCCATAGACTTACTAAAGCGTTATAGCTGGAATACTTAGAAAGTAAAAATTAATAACTGCTTAAGAGATGATCACTTTACATTCTCGGAATCAGTACGATTATCAACATTTCTATTAATATTTTTATAGATATTTCAGAAGTTTTTTAATTTATAGTTAGCAAGGATTTTTTCAGTAGAGAAGAATTACTAGATACATGGGGGAATTGAAGACTGTCTGGCGACAAAATCATATCTCCAAATTAATTGGGTAACAGATTCTTCTCGCGTAGAGCATTCATTTTACAGTTTTGCTACTCGTTCGAATGAAAGAGCTACAAGAAATCATTCCTTTTGTCATTCAAGCCGATCATCAAGATCCGTCCATTATTGTAGCGACTGTATTGCAGGCAGAAGAATCAAGCTACTGCAAGCCTGGAACTCGGATCCTATTAACCAAAACAGACCAAACCATTAAGGCAATTTGTGAGGATTATATTGATCAAAAAATTATTGACCAAGTTAAACAACTGGTTCAGATCAATGCCAGCCTTCAAGTATACCGATATCATGTCGATTGCCCCCATAAACTGAATAAAACAAGCTCTCAGGGCGGAACTACAATTTTACTGGAGCCTCTCAATAGCCGATCGACTAGAGCTCAGTTTGATTTTATCGCCGAATGTTATAGCGAGAACCAATCTGGGGCAATCGCTACCGTTTTTACAGTAGAAGGGGCTATTCCTGCCCAAATCGCCTCCCGATTATTTCTCAAAATGGATGGTTCAGTAGCCAATCAAATTGGGGACCATTTTCTCACCAATCTCATTTTTCAAGATACCGTCAAGATACTGGCAGCGGGGCAAACTCGGACCAGAAGTTATCCCTTTATTGACGGTTATGTTCAAGCCCTGATCGAAGTCATTACTCCTCCCATCCAGCTCTATATCTTTGGCATTACACCTTACACCTCTCCCATTACACTCCTTGCCAAACAGTTGGGGTGGACCGTGGTCATCATTGAGCATCCATCACGAGAGATTAAACTCAACCATTTCCCAGAGGCGGATCATATTCTGAAAGTAGATACCCAGGATCTGCCCAAACAAATTCAGCTCTCGTCTTATTCAGCTGCTGTTGTAATGACAGGAAACTTTGAGCAGGATTTGGCGATAGTAAAGTTTCTATGGTCTAGTGCCATAGGCTATTTAGGTATCCCTGGCACCAAAGCAAGAGCGCAACAACTGATTCAAGGGCTGCAGGGTGGGGGCACACTTACAACTCAACAACTCAATCGGCTGCATGGTCCCATCGGCCTAGATATCGGTGCAGAAACGCCCAGTGAAATCGCTTTAGCGATAGTGTCTGAGATCCAGGCCGTTGTTAAACATCGCACTGGCTCGTTTTTACGAGAACAGCAAAACTCGATCCATGATTCTGTTCCTGATTTGATTTCCCTGATCAAATAACTCCATGCAATTAATCATCAGAGTTGAGTCTCCTTCACATCTCAATCTGGAGGTGCTGCATCAGGATCAGGGGTTTGTTCTGGAATAGGGTTGGGTGGGACAGAGGTAGAGTCACAATCACACACCAAACTTTCTAGGAGTCCAGTTGCGATCGCAGCACCGGATTCCACCGAAGGGGCAAACCGACTAACAAGCCGATCAATCTGGCCTGCGGTTCGGACTAACTTGACGCCATCAATCGTCATTTCAGCCAGAGGATACTTTTCCAGAAACTCCAACAGGGAAATCTGACCATCATCGCTCAAGGACTGAATCACCCCTGACCGAAGGGCTTGAATATTGGCCACTCGACCTGGAGTTCGAAAAATCTGGCCTGCTTGAAACAATGCATATTCCCCAGGCAATAGGTAGAGCAACCGATCGGCCAATCTAAGGCTAATTTTCACATCTTGAGCTAGAAACCGCCGGACGACGTTGGGATCTTGATCGGCAGCATTCAAGAAAAACTTGAGTTTAGAAGTGGCTTTACCTGTTTCAGCAAAAGTCTTGAGTTCTTTTACCGTTAGAGATTGACCAAATGGCCCATAGGTAAATTTAATCTTGGTAGCCCCCAGGGCAGTTTCGGCCTGAAGAACCAGGGCAGACAAGGTACAAATAGAACCCAGCCCCATCCAGATCACCATGTTCCGCAACCTTCGTAGACCTGTCATTGATGTTGATGCCATAGTAAGGTCCCAAATTGAGAGAGCTGGATTAATCAGGGAAATACTTAACTGCGTCCAATCACCCTATTTTGTCTCGATCAGGACAGCTTTTTCAGTCGGCTCCAGGTGATTACATTTCTCAGAGGAATGACGGTCGATTGCGGCATCTGCAGACTGATATTGCTTGCTGGTGGCATCCACTTCTGGTTCTGCCGCAGATTTAGCGGTATCACAGTCACAAACTAAATCTTGCAAAACCCCTTTAGCCACTTCTAGGGCAGGGAGTACCCGCTCCACAAAACCGCGAACATCCTGATAGGTCCCTTCCAAACGGGTTAGATCAAGCTGAATTTGGGTTTGGGGATGCTTGGCAATCAGTTCAATAAAGGAAACCCGGTTGTCAGCAATGGAATCTAAAACAGCGGTGCGAATTTCCGCTAAATCCCTTTCAGTGCTACCAGAAGCACTACTAATGGCATCATCCAATTTCAATAGCAAAAAATCACCATTCGATCCTTCGATGAAGCGTTCGACAAACTTGGGAATTTTGATTTCTTCTTTTAAGAGAGTTTGAACAACATTCGGTACCCGGGCATCCGTCCCTAGCAACTTTTGCAAATCAGTAGGCATCTCCCCCGTATCGGCAAACCGATCTAAGTCTTGTCGAGTCACTGTTGCTTCCTCTGACTTATAGCGAACAATGATGCTCTCAGAAGCCTGTCCTAAGTCTGCACAGGAAAAGCTTACGAGGGTGGCAAACATCATTCCCAAAGGCACGGGGATTGAGCGTTGGAATAACATAGAATCCTCCTTGAGAAATCAAATAAAGATGCAATGAACCAAAGCACCTTCAGGCAAACCCAGCACAACATGTCATGATTTGCTTTATTTTCCGAGGCGCTCGCTTCTCTTGTAAATGCATCCATGTAAATATTTACAGGAGTTTTGAACCTTAAACTGTTCAGAGAATGAGTGCTTTCTCGTCCCCTTCCTTCTATACCTATGAATGCTCCTGCCCAAATTCCAGCCTGGACTCTTCGTAATCACACCTTCGCTTGGGGAACTCGTACCTATTTAATGGGAATTTTGAACGTTACCCCGGATAGTTTCAGTGATGGTGGCCAATTTAACTCCCAATCTGCAGCCCTATCACAGGCCCATCATCTTATAGAAGCCGGTATCGACATTCTCGATATTGGGGGTCAATCCACTCGTCCTCAAGCCATTGAAATTGCTGAGGGCGAGGAATTGGCTCGGGTCATTCCCGTCATCAAAGCCATCCGGTCGGAACTAGACGTTCCCATTTCGGTGGATACCACACGAGCCTCCGTAGCAGCGGCTGCGATCGCAGCCGGAGCCGATCTCGTCAATGATGTCTCTGGTGGCATTCACGATCCACAGATGCTGTTGACCGTTGCCAATCTGAACGTTCCGATTATTTTGATGCATAGGCGAGGCACACCTCAAACCATGCAGCAATTCACAAACTATGAGAACTTGATTCAGGACATTATTGATTTCTTGAAACAGCAAATTGATGCTGCCCTGGCCGCAGGTATCTCTAAAGATTCCCTGGCGATCGATCCAGGCATTGGGTTTGCTAAAACCGGGCCTCAGAATTTAGCATTGCTGCGCCAAATCGCCCAATTTCAAGTCTTAGGCTGTCCGATTTTGGTGGGACCTTCCCGTAAAAGCTTTATTGGTCACATCTTGAATCAGCCGGATCCACAACAACGAGTATGGGGCACTGCTGCCGCCTGTTGTGCAGCCATTCAAGGTGGAGCGGACATCCTGCGCATTCATGATGGAGCAGCCATGGGAGAGGTTTGCCAGGTGGCAGATGCAATTTGGCGAACTGTGTGATCGATTAAAGTCCTTTTGTTAAGATTGACTTAGAGCGTCTCTGGCTTTTATTCTGAGACTAAAGTAAACTTTCTTAACATTTTCGGATCACCATGATTGAACCCAGCCGCGTTCCAAATCAAATTTCTTACAAGTTTGGATTCAACGACTTTGCAGAACGGTTTGGCGGTCGTGCTGCCATGATTGCATTTATTGCCGCTCTTATCTTTGAAGCCGTCACAGGCCAAGGAATTTTTTCTTACCTGGGTTTAGCCTAGTCTTCACCGCCTTCTACTGAGAAGTCTTCACATCCATACTCTCGATAATCCTGAGCAGTGCCCTTTCGGCTTGTTCAGGATTGTTCTGTATATTGACTGCAATCGGGAACGACTTATCCTATTGACCGCGTCTTAACTCTAAAGTTAACTGTCCCCAACTATGGCCAACCTCTTTCTCTACTCAACCCTCGCCGCTTTACAAAGCAGCGTCCTCCTTCCCAGTCCTGCCCTCTCTTCAAATATTCTGATCGCAAAAAAAGATAAAAAGCCGCCCGCTGCATTGGTAACGGAAGTAGAGATATTGAAAGAGAACTTTGCCGACACCTGGTTCTACACGCTACGAGGCAGTTTAAAGAATCAGTCAGATGCCTCAATCTTGACCCCCTTGGTCTATTACGAAATTTATTCCGAAGAAACCGACAAGATCATTGAAGCAGGCACAGCCGAAATTCAACCTAAGATCTTGACGGCGGGCAAAGCAGGCAGCTTTCAAAAAGAACTCAATACCGCTGGCAAAATCAGAATTACGTTGGTGCAGTGGCAGCAAGTCGACAAAGCCATTAAATCCCATAAACAGATGGAGTTCTTTCCCTTAGAAACTGGGGGGGCAGCTGCAGAGGAAGAACCCGGAAATCAACCGTCTCCCTAATTCACGTTAAATCCTTGCTTGTTTCTCAGACTTTCATCAGCCAATACTCAGATTCCCTGTCTACTATCAAAGTAGATTAACTTCTCACACCAAGGAGTCTGCCCAGGGGAGCCATTCCCTGGGTTTCGTTGTAATCGCTAGAATTTCTTGATGAATGGATCTGTATGGGGAATATTGACCCTATAAAATTAAAATTAGCCTGATTTTTCTTCGATCAGCGTCACATTTTTGTCCTAACGACTGTCACTGCTTCTTGCCTAAGTCCTCCTTAGTGTATGAAGTATCGAATCAGGAAGCAGCCATGAATACCGTCACTCATCCCCCTTCCATTTCATCCAACGCCCCAGTCAAAAGTATTTTTTCCAGTAAGACCTTTTGGGGAATCGCCTTTACTACTGTTGCCGCCGTTGCCCCCATCGTCGGCAACAGCGTCGATGCAGGCAAAATTACGGGCAGCGATATTTCCCAAATGGTGGTGATTCTCTGTGGCACAGGCGCAACGCTAGTGGGACGAATCGAAGCCGGGAATGTCTATACACCAGACCTAATGCCAGGTCCAAATAAGACTGATATGTAAACGACTATAGGGCTCAGGCAGGCTTCCCCGCCAGCTCTTTGGAAATCTGTCCCCTTAAGATAAAGAAGGCTCATCTCAATCTCTTAGCGACCTATGCTTCAAACCTTCTCCCTCAAGCTGTCCCTGATAGGGGTGCTGACGTTAACTCAGCTAATGGGATGTCAGTCTGAAGTGAAGCCATCATCTTTAACCTCAACCCGTTGCGAACAAGAGGGAGACTTCGTTTGGATTGAGGCCGGAAACTATATTTTAGGCAGCGATCGCCAAGAACGAGATTATGCATATCGCATCTCAGCAGCAGCTGCGGCCCAGCAACCGGATAAGCGAGCCAAAGCTGAAGCCAGTTTACGCCAAAGGGGTTGGTTCGATGGAGAACCGGATCGGCAGGTGCGATCGCAACCCTCAGTTTGCATGGGCAAAAACCTGATCACCAATACTGAATATCAAGCCTTTGTGAAAGCAACGGGGCATCGAGCGCCTTTCATTTCTGCAGGTGATTATCAAAAACAAGGGTTTCTCGTCCATCCCTATGCCTCCGTCAAACCCTACCTTTGGCAAGATCAACGTTTTCCATCGGGCAAAGACCAGCATCCTGTCGTTTTAGTGTCTTACCCAGATGCCCAAGCCTTTGCCCAATGGCGAGGCCAACAAGATGGGCAATCCTATCGCTTACCCACTGCCTTGGAGTGGGAGCAAGCCGCCCGAGGTAACGATGGCCGCTACTTCCCTTGGGGCAATGAATGGCAAGCCGATGCCACCAACTGGGCCAATCATGGCGGACTGCAAACGAGTGAGATCGCAACTTATCCCCTTAGCCGGAGCCCTGCCGGGGTAGAAGACATGGCGGGGAATGTCTTTGAATATACGTCTACCCTAACTCAACAGGTTATTCGCCAAACAGTCGTGATGAAGGGATGCTCGTGGGATGACTCACCGGGCTTTTGCCGAGCGGCTTACCAACATTCCCGTCCCCAACATTCACACCATATTTTATTCGGCTTTCGCTTAGTCAAAGAATAAAGGCTCTAGCACTCCAGCTCTACTTGATCTTGAACGAATCTGGAAGCGGCTTAAAACTCAGGGAGTTGAATCGATCGATCTTGAACCAATCGCTGGGAGTAGGGGATGGCATCCTTAATACAGTCTGCCAGGGTTGCATGAGTTCCAACGATTTGGGTTAATCCGGTCTTGTGGAGATTCTGAACCACATGGGACTGAGGCGAATACAACATTAATCGCTTTCCTTGCCGATGGGAGATCCGAAAAGCGCCAAATAAAATACCTAAGCCTCCGCTATCTAAGCGCGTGACTTTTTCCAAATTGATTAGGATCACCTCAACCCGAGATTGAACCAGCTCATAGATATGCTGATAAAACACGTCTTGGGTTGTGGAAGTGAGATGTTGAGGGGGGTGAACAATACAGAAGCTCGGTAGTTGCTTCACAATCGGTACCTGCTACAGACAGCAGTAGAGACAATCAAACCAAACCATTCGTCTATCTGTTGAGTTGTAGTGGCAGTCTACCAAACCTTGGTTCCTCACCTAAGTTTAGTGACAATGCTTAAACCTCCGCGATCAGTCTTTCGTTATCTGCCTTATTCAGACCCTCTATATTGGCCTCGTTGATGCTGGATGTTGACCCATCAAATTCCGGCAAATCCGCAAACAGTCTATTGTTGCAGACTTAGAGTTGATGCTACTGTGGTTCAACGTGAATATATTTGCTCATGGTGAAAGAAATTTGTTGGAAGTGACAACTATAGAGGTGGAACTGAGAAATCGAGCATCACTCTAGGTGATCTAACTTCAATTAAGGGTTTTCTGACTTTAACAAAACACATGGATATTGCAGACTGCTATCGCCTGCTACAACTTACTTCTAGAGCCAATTTAGAAGACCTCAAAGCCTCATACCGTCGGCTAGCAAGGCAATGGCACCCAGATATCAATCCGGGTGATGCACTCGCCCATGAGAAGTTTATTCAGGTCACCGAAGCTTATAAAACGCTCCAAAAAATTATTCCTCCTGCTCTAGATAACAGCACCGTTCCTGCATCTGTTCCACCCAGAACGGCAGCGAAGCCCCGCTCAGCCCCTTCAGTCAGAGTCTCAACCCAGCCGACCAAACCTTCGCCCCCGCCCCCGCAACAGCCCCAGCGCCAGGCTCAACCCCAAGTATCTACTCCCAAACCAAGAGTAACTGTTGCCCAGCAGCCCGCCCCTCAGCCGAAACCCGCCTCTACGACAACCGCTAGAAAAACCCCTCTTTCACCTACAGAAATCAAGCTGAAGGTGGATTCTTACAAGCAACTTCAAGATTTAATTCAACGACAGAGATTCCCTAGAGCCGTTGCGCTCATTGAAGCCCTAGCCCAACGACTTCCTCAAGATGTGGAAGTAAGACAATGGCAGGCCATTATTTACCAATCTTGGGGACGTCAGCTGATACGTGAACGAAAACTCAATCAAGCTAGAGCCTATTTAAAGAAAGCTTTGAATACAGATCCTCACAATAAAGCTCTTTGGGCTGAAATTGAGCTGGACTTTAAGAAAATAGAAATGGCTTTTTAATATCCTATGCATTCCTGGTGGATGAAAAAGGTTGGGATGTTAGGAATTAAATATCATACTAATCTGCACTAACTAGATTTTGTACTACACCCATCACAAGAGACCTGTGATGTCTGGGCAAGTCGTTGTGATTTCAAGCCCCTTTTCTTAAGGGCAGCTATTCTACCGATCAAACCGGCCCTAGAACATGATCTAGCCCACACAAATTTGCAGATAATATCTCTATTGGTTTGTGGGATGCATCGCTTAGAAGTTTATTGTTAAGTGTTTTCATAGAAGTATCTTATTAGAGGATATTTCCATGAAACAGTTACTAGGTAGTCTAGCTATTTTCTCTACTCTGGTTTCTTCCCTTGGAGGGTTTGGCACTGAGGCTTTTGCCCAGTCCAATCGTTCAGTCCCCAATCGTAGAACGGTCCATTGATAGTCTAAGCTCTACCGTCTCAATGGTCATAACCTTTTCTTTCATTTTTAACCAACTAAAAGATTTTTTAGTTGTGGGAGTAGTGGCTCTTTCTCATTCTAAAAACGTTTTTTCGGCTAGTCTCTAGGTACCGATGATGACACCATCGGTCCTGGATATGTCGTTCAGCAGAGTCAGTTTCTGTCTGGTGGAAATATATTGGCCGCATAACCCTAGTTCAGCAAGACGATCCCAGGTCCAATTTTCAGCCTACTTCTACCCAATGGGCCTAATTTGAAAAGCAATTTGATTGATTGAACGGTAGATCATCAGGCCAACGAGACTCAGTCTTAGTTAGACTGAGTCTCGTCTTTTGTATCCGTTGTATAACAAATGTCAGCTTTCAATATATTTTCTCTCAATTAGTAAGAAATACGCACATTTACTGATGGCAATCAACAAAGTTAGTTTCCGTCAATAGGTACATAATTTATATAATTATTTTTTCTATTTTGTATCGAAAGAAACGACATCTAATCAAATTATTTGCCATAATTGAATCATAAGTTAACTAACAGTAAGTAATAGTAATGTTATTTATTAAGTATATTTATATCCTTTAGATTTCCCGTTCAAATGGGCACTCTAAGAGCAATGCATTCATCTTCTCTACTCTTTTCAACAACAATAGCCTTCCTATCGTGTCTCAAACTTTAACTCTCTCTCCCCCTTCTGCCCCTACTCTTCAATCTACTTTCCCTCAAACAGAGACTTACTTCATTACCCTCTGTACTCATGAGCGAGAGTGCTTATTTGGCGAAATTATTGCCGGTGAGATGCAGCTCAATGATTTAGGCACATTAGTTGCAGATGAATGGCAAGCCTCTTTTGAGCAAAGTTCCGATTTCGACCTCCACCATTGGGTGATGATGCCGAACCATATTCACGGCATTATTGGCGCTGCGAACTCAGGCCCTCAGGATTTGGACCAACAGCCCCTCGTTCAGGAAACGAAGGTGCGATCGCATTCCTTAATCAAGTGGATCTCCTCCTTTAAAGGGATAGCCAGCCAACGCATTAAACATCTGAGAAACTTGCCCCATCAACCCCTTTGGCAACAAGAGGTCGATCAACATATCATTCCTCATCGGTTTGCCTTTCACACCTTCCATCAATACATCACCACTAACCCCCATGCTTGGGATTGGGATAAATTGCATCCAGACAGCCCAGCCCTAACCTAACAAGCACCCATCCGTTTCTTTCCTAATTAGGCTGAGATCCGGTAGCCATGAATTCGAAGGAGGGTGACATCACGCGGCGGCTTAGGGTCCGGCGGAATTTTGGGTCCAAATACTTCAGCTGTAGGGCTTGCCATTTTTTCCAATTTCTAAACCGCTCCTCTTGCAAGAGTTTAGCTAGAGAAGGCAGCTGATCTGACCAATATATTCCCAATTCTCCCACCAAGAACTCACTTAAGACGGCCTCATCTTGAAATACTCCCAATAATTCCTGTAAAGATCTAAATCCTTGGGTTTGAGCCTGATAAGTCTGTCCAAAAAAAGGAATAAAAAACTCTGTTTGATAACGCACCCGTTTCATTTGTTTTCGCAAGTCATGCAGATCGGGCCCCTCTTGGGCAAAAACCTGATCTAAGGTTTCCATACTCATACCAACCATCGGATAGATCCGCCCTTCAAGAGTCTCAGTAGCCACCAACCACCCTGGATGCAAAAAGAGTTGGCTAAGAAGAGGCAATAACAAATCCGGAACCACGTCTAACACAGGCATTGCTGCAACACTTTGGAATTGTGGTTTTTTTAGCCAATCCCCATAAGCAGCAACAAACTGACGATAGATTTTGCTTTTAAATAACTTAGGAAGTTGTGAGAACTTCTTCTGACGGCGTTTGTTCAATCGCTCTAAAACATGCTGAATCTGTACGCCTTCATCAGTACTCGTACTCGCAATGGATAAATAATGCTGAAACCAGAGTTGCAAGACATCTAAATCCCGGACCTTCCCTAATTGCCTAGCAATTTTTGTGATGTTGGAGCGCTGAGCAGCATCAGGTAGATCGATAGCTGGGCCAAATACATCGATAGCCGTCCTCAAACGCCTCATGCCCACTCGCATTTGGTGCAAATTTTCTGGATTGCGATCTGCTAACACCCCATCTTGATATTTTGTGGACTTCTTCACATGTTTTTGAATCGCCCAATAGGCCACTTCGCCCAAAGATAATTGGGCATCGAACTTTGGAATTTTCGTTTTTGTCGCTTTGGTATGAGATGAGGATTGAGTTCTCATATCTAGCTAGGCTCATCCTTTCAAGACTGGAGCAAGGACTATTCTATAGAAGGGACTCAGCATGGAAGTGACATGCTGCAGTATCTGCAGGATTCTTAGATCCAGTAGGAACTGGGTATGACAAAAAAGAATCGATAAATCCTGTTACAGAAAGGCCAGCCTTATATTAACTTGGTCTTAACCCTGCAGGATGTTTGCCTAGACACCATTGGCGTAAACATCACTGATTCCTAAATACAGATAAAATAATAGAATACTCAAGTATCAGCGAGACTGAAGGATAAAAATAGGATATTAGCAGAAATTTCCTGATACTGAATCAGATATTAACTTAACAAGAGAATAATCAAAGATTAAATATTTGATTATCCTAAGCACATTCATTATTTTCAGGAAAAAATATTCAGACTTTCTTTATCAGAGTTAATATTTTCTTAGTGCTAGTTAAATCAACACATCCTCATTCCAGTTGATCTTGACCTATCTGTAAGTTGTTTTTACTCTTTTTGAGTTGTTTCCATAGTCGCTTAATATCTTTGTAGGCCTGCAAAGAAGAAATTTTTCCTGATGTTTCCAAGGCACAAATAAAATTAATTTTTTGAGCGAATTCTTGAAGATTTGCATTAAATGCAAGCTTTTCAGGAGTAAAATCCCCTCTATACTTACTACGAGGGTATAAATAGCGATATTTGCTATCAGATCGGTCTTTAGGAGTATGTGGTGTAGTCAAACAAATACTATGCAGTAACTTTTATTGCTTTTTTATTCTAGCTAATTCAGCTTTTTTAAAGTAATTTATTTGCACTAATAGCTCAAAATCAATTCTGAAGTTTGCCAGAAATTACTGCATATTACCTATACAATTTAGCGTTCCTTATTAACAATTTAACCTATTCTTTACCTTGAGCAGATATTCTCCAACGGAATGTAGAATGTTCTTACTTATTTCGTGAGTGGTTAGGGAGTTTTGTAACCTATGTTTCTGAAACATAAATCGATGAATTTGTTACGCTATGTTTCCCTAGCTTTTTTGGTTGCTAGCGTATCTGCTTGTACAGGTAGTGATACCCCCAGTGATAGCTCTTCTAGCACTGGCTCTGATGCTGATCTATCAGGGAAGATTACGGTGGATGGATCTAGTACTGTCCTGCTTATCTCTGAAGCCATGGCTGAAGAATTTCAGGCTGTTAATAAAGATGTCAAGATTACCGTTGGAAAATCGGGTACAGGTGGGGGTTTCAAGAAATTCTGTACCGGTAAAACTGAAATTTCTGATGCATCCCGCCCCATCAAGCAAAAAGAGATTGATTTATGTGCCGAGGGTGGCGTTGAGTACGTAGAAATCCCCGTTGCCTTTGATGCACTGTCAGTCGTGGTCAACAAGGACAATGACTGGGCTGCATGCATGACCGTAGACGAGTTAAAGACGGGCTGGGAAAAGGCTGCACAAGGCAAGATCAGTAAGTGGAATCAAATCAATCCCAAGTATCCAGATGCACCATTGACCTTACTAGGCCCTGGTACTGACTCCGGTACGTTTGACTATTTCAATGAAGCCATCACTGGCGAGGAAGGTAGCCGAGGCGATTTCGCCACCAGTGAAGACGACAACACCATTGTTCGTGGAGTTGCGGGTGACAAAAATGCCATGGGCTATTTTGGCTATGCCTACTATGAAGAGAACAAAGATACTCTCAAAGCAGTTGAAGTGGATGGAGGCGATGGATGTGTCGCCCCTAGTGATGCCACTGTTTTAGATGGGACTTACTCTCCTCTTGCCCGTCCCCTCTTTATCTATGTCAGCAAGTCCGCCCTGGATCGTCCAGAGGTCAAGGCTTTTATCGAGTTCTATATGGATGTCAAGAATAAAGAGCTGGTGACAGAGGTGGGTTACTTCCCCTTGCCCGACGATATCTACGGCAAAGCTTTGGCTCGTGTTCAGGAAGGTAAGACAGGCACTGCTTTCCCTGGCGGAAAGACCGTTGGTGTTAAGCTCGCCGACGTCCTCTAAATAAAAATCCATTAAATGGGGATTCTGTGTGTAGGCATTGATCTATTCAGAATCCCCATTTAATTGGAAAATTATCTTATCCAGATTGGATTGATCATGCATACTGAATCCACCTCGCTCCCTCCCCCTAAAGATTCCCAGATGTGGAAACCGAAGCGGGCTTTTAGCATTTGGTCTGAACGACTTGTAAAATACATATTTGCTAGCTTTGCTTTAATTTCCGTTGCCACCACGGCAGGTATTGTTGGCACCCTAATTTTCGAGACCATAGAGTTTTTCAAAGAGATCCCCTTGATTCGGTTTTTAACCGACACTCAATGGACGCCCTTGTTTAGTGATCAATTCGGCATCTTTGTTTTAATCAGCGCCACCTTCATGACCTCGCTGATCGCATTGTTGGTCGCTTTGCCGATTGGCCTATTGGCTGCCATCTGCCTGAGTGAATATGCCTCACCCAAAATTCGGAAGTGGTTGAAACCAGCCTTGGAAATCTTGGCTGGCATCCCCACCGTGGTCTATGGCTATTTTGCTTTGCTATTCGTCACCCCATTGCTACAGAGTATCGTTCCAGGCTTAAAGATTTTCAACTCTCTTAGTGCTGGTTTGGTCATGGGATTCGCCATTATGCCTTTAGTGGCATCTCTTAGTGAAGATGCCATTTATGCGGTTCCTCAAAGCCTCCGGCAGGGATCCTATGCTCTGGGAACAACAAAACGAGAAACCGTCACAGGGGTAGTCTTACCCGCCGCTTTATCGGGAATCGTGGCGTCTTGTGTATTGGCTATCTCCCGAGCAGTGGGTGAAACCATGATCGTGACCGTAGCTGCAGGCGCTTCCCCGGTGCTGACGTTAGATCCTCGAGTGTCTGTTCAGACCATGACTTCTTTTATTGTCCAGGCGACCTTTGGTGATAATCCCGTCGGTACGATTGGCTATAAAACATTATTTGTCGTCGGCATGACGCTCTTTCTGATTACCTTTTGCCTAAACATGTTTAGCTTCTGGTTTGTTCGCCGTTTCCAGGAGAAATACGAATGACTTTGTCGAATCCCAGTAATTTATCCGATCTTCCAGGCAGTGGAAATGAGCAGTTTAAGCCTGCGTTGAAAACCCGCTATCGGTGGGATCGTATTTTTGAACTACTCACCTGGCTTGCCACCCTTATTAGTTTGGTGGTGTTGGTGACGTTGCTCTTCGATGTAATGAGTGATGGCCTCAGTAGTATTGACTTAGACTTTATAAAAAATCCACCGTCCCGTAAGGCCGAGCGTGCAGGACTATGGCCCGCTCTGATGGGTACTGTTTGGCTTCTGGGAATCACGGCAGCATTCGCATTCCCCATTGGGGTGGGGTCTGGCATCTTTTTAGAAGAGTTTGCACCTGATAATTGGTTTACTCGAGCGATTGAGATTAATGTTGGCAATTTAGCGGCAGTGCCCTCCATTGTGTATGGTCTTTTGGGGCTGACGGTTTTTGTGGACATTTTGCGACCCATTACCGGTGGCACTAGCGTATTAGCAGGAGGCCTGACCCTCGCTTTACTAATCTTGCCGATCATCATTGTGAGTACGCGAGAAGCCTTGCGAGCAGTCCCTAGCAGTTTGCGCCAGGGAGGATTTGCCCTGGGAGCAACCCGTTGGCAAGTGATTCGTGAGTTAGTTTTTGCTCAATCTCTTCCCGGTATCTTGACCGGAACCATTCTGGCCCTGTCCCGTGCCATCGGTGAAACGGCTCCTATCTTGGTGGTGGGTGCTGCAGGGTATATTGCTTTTGCACCGCCTCTATCTCTAGAAGGTTTGCAGTCTGACTTTACGGCACTACCTATCCAAGTTTATGTCTGGATTTCCCGTGCTCAGAAAAGCTTTGAGCCCATTGCAGCTGGGGGTATCCTAGTTTTGTTAGTAGTGTTACTGCTGATGAATACAACGGCTATTCTTCTGCGTAATAAGTTCCAGAATCAAAAACTATAGTTTTTCTCATTTTCCTGGTTGAAGATCGATATGTTATTTCCTTCCTTAATCCAGTAATAAGCTGTGTTCTTTAAGGTGAAATAAGAACACTAGATTTACGCTCACTGATAAGCTTGTGGATACTAAGCCATGACTAACCTTGCCGACTCACCTATGACCTCTGATTCCAGACCAGTCACTGAACAGCCCGCGCTAAAGATGGAAGGAGTTTCCGTTTATTACGGTTCTACCCCGGCTGTTCGTGAAGTTTTTCTAGATATTCCAGCTAATCAAATTACGGCTTTCATTGGGCCTTCTGGTTGTGGCAAAAGCACCGTTTTGCGCTGTTTTAATCGCACAAATGATTTGATCCCTAGTGCGAAGGTCAAGGGCAATGTCTTTTTCCGAGGCGTTAATCTCTATAGCAAGAAAGTCGACCCGGTTGAAGTCCGACGCCGGATTGGTATGGTATTTCAAAAGCCGAATCCCTTTCCTAAGTCTATCTACGAAAATATTGCCTTCGGCGCTCGCATCAATGGCTTTCAGGGCGATATGGATCAGTTGGTAGAACGCTCTTTGCGTAAGGCTGCCATTTGGGATGAGGTGAAGGATAAGCTCAAGCAGAGTGGGTTATCTCTGTCTGGAGGTCAGCAGCAGCGGTTATGTATTGCTCGTGCGATCGCAATCCAACCCGAAGTCATCCTTATGGACGAACCCTGCTCAGCCCTGGATCCCATTTCAACCCTGCGAATTGAAGAACTGATGCAGGAACTAAAAGAGCAGTACACCATTGTGATCGTCACTCACAACATGCAGCAGGCGTCTCGGGTTTCAGACAAGACCGCCTTTTTCAATGCGGAACCCACTGAGCAAGGCGGCAAGCTGGGGTATTTGGTGGAATTTAACGATACCGTCACCATCTTCACCAATCCCAAGCAAGACTACACCCGCGATTACGTCTCAGGTCGGTTTGGTTAGTGCAAGCATTCACAAGAAACAGAGGAAGCAGGGGGATCTAGCTTCCACTGTATTGTTTCAACTGACTGAGTACCTAGAGGATTTAGACCAGCGCTTCCAGTTGGGCTTCCGCAGCATTAATGGCACTTCGGCTGCCAAAAACCCTAATGCTATCCTCTCCGCTCAAATCAATATTTAAGCCGCCCGTAACTCGCGAGAAAGTAATGGATCCACCAGATCCCAGGTAATCATCGAAATTGAAGGAATCCTGTGCTTGGAAGTCCAGAATAACATCACGATCAGAGATGCCGTCTAGGAGATCACTTTCAAACCGATAAACATCAGCGCCTCGACCGCCTCGCATCAGATCATTGCCGGTCCCTCCATTGAGGTCATCAGCGCCTCGATTTCCCAGCAAGATATCTCTATCAGTGCCACCAACCAGCCTATCGGCCCCTCTGCCACCGATTAAGTCGTCATCCCCTTTGCCTCCCAGAAGCGTATCGGCTCCTCGGCGACCCATTAAGGTATCGTTGCCATCTCCACCATCTAAAATATTGGCCTTGCGATCTCCTGCTAATCGGTCATTGAAAGTGCTGCCCGTCAGATTCTCAATACCAACTAAGGTGTCCCCAACGGTTACACCGGGAGCCACATCGTATTGAGCATTACCCGCATTTAAATCAGCTCTGATTTCAAAGGGAATGTCACTAAAATCAGCCGTATCATTGCCACTACCACCATCGATTAGATCATTACCATTGCCGCCTCGGAGGGTATCGTCTCCTGCACCACCGAGGAGCTGGTCATCGCCATTGCCACCCGCAAGAAAATCATTCCCTGAGCCTGTGGTTAAGGTATCGTCGCCATTGCCACCTAGTGCCTGCAGATCAGTGGTTGCACCTGCACCATCTAGGACATCGTTACCGTCTCCCGCATTGAACACCACATTTTCTAGTCCAGTGCCAGAAAGGTCACCCACGGTGAACTGGTCGTCTCCGCTATCGCTATTCACTTCTAGGGTCTCAACGGTACTGATATCGAGGTCGAATTGGCCCAGATTGACCCGTTTAAACAAGACATCACTGGCTCCAGCGGCCACTTCAAATTCATCGCCTTGATCAGGGCTGCCATTGACTTCGACGGTATCTTGATCGGCACCGCCATCAATCCGATCAGATCCATCCCCATCATTCCAAATAATCCGATCGTTGCCATCACCCCCGAGTTTGGTGTCATCCCCTTTGTCACCGATCACGGTGTCATCACCAGCGCCTCCATCCAGGAAGTCGTTGCCGTCTCCCCCGCTAATAACATCGTTGCCATCGCCCCCTTGGACAATGTCATTACCACCAAAGGCGAGAATGGCATCGTTACCCCCAAAACCTCGGATAAACTCTCCTCCTGGAGTCCCAGTAAGGACATTGTCCTTGTCATCACCATCCTGAGTTTCGGCTGCTTGGGGTTCCCCGTAGATCAGGTCATCAATGACAACTACATCTACTCCATTAGCAGGATCATCATCTGCGCCAATGGGGGTATTGCCGCTAGTAATTTTAACTTTGTATAAATTGCCTTCTGCAAAGGTCGCTCCCAAGAAAGACAACCCTTGAGGATCTGGGTTAACAAACTCAGACTGCAAGAGATTGCCATCGATATCAAAGTACTCAATCTTAGTGCTGTCCGCTAAATCAACATCCGTAAAGACTGCTCCAAACCCACTAGACGTCGCTCGAACATCGGAACCGGGCACAAAAAATTCTACCTCTGTGACGTTGGACCCCGAAGGGGTAAACAGTCGAAATTCGCTAAAGGTATCGAACTGATCCGGGTAGGTGGAGTTGAGACTGTCAAATTCATCGTCGGGGGCACCTGGATCACTCGGATCTGGGTTGCTCACCCGGAACTCAGAACCCGCGTTGGTCAAAAATTCTGCACCCCGGGTAACGGTTTTGTTGAAAAAATCGGCAGGCATATCAAAAGGGACAATATTGGCATCCCAATTGATTTCCCGTCTGCCGTTGGCAACTGGGCCAAACGTATTGCCATTATTCGACCCACCTAATGCTGCCTGAAAATCGGCCACCACAGACGAAATATCGCCTGTTCCTTCAAATAAAGCCATAGTATTAATCTCCCTGTAACCATTACAAATTGAGTTTCGTCAGATTTCGCCCATTGAATTCCAGCTCCAGGTGCAAACACCTGCAAGCCTGAACCAACAGCGAATCTCAAATATTTGCGCTAATGGGAAATAGGGAACACCGAGTAAAAACTTGATGAAATCTGTTTGTCAGCTCTCATAGCTGAGCAAGAGCTAAGAAGTAAGGTTCTTCATTCCTATCTCTTGGCCACGCTAAAAAGCTGTGTCATGCATTCATGGTTAGGATAGAAATATCTTCCCCTTGAATTTAGTTTTATCTAGATAAAAATAATCTCAATTCTATTGATAGTTGAACCAATAGAATTGAAGATTTGAGTGAATCAAAGACTTGATATTTACTATCAAACGGTATGGCTGACTGATTTAAGCCCTGAGAATGCCTGACTTTGGCCTGACTTATCACTGAGTTTATTTGTAATTTCTCGCAGAATAAGCATCAATAGAAGTAAAAGGAGCAATCAAATATATGGAACCTGCCAACGCAAGCCATTGAGAGGGTTATCCTCAACCGTTAATAGATTTCAGTTTTATCGTTTTTCTAGAGTAAAAACTATGATTCTGAAGCCTAAATCTACACCCATCCCCTCCTTCTCTGAGAAAAAACTTCTTAGTCAACAGAAGCACTTGACTCCCAGCTGTCCAGATCCCGTTGAGACATACAACAGAAACATCCACCGAGAGGACCGAATTAGCCAATTTTTTTAGGATGATGCATGTCTAGATCTCTAAACATCCATAGCGATTGTATTGACCGTACTAAAGTAGCGCTGAAGCGGAGTGGCTTCCACAGTCAGCGTTCCTTAGCTGAGCATGTCGGCTTTAGCTTGTCTACCGTCAGTAACTTTTTAAGAGGGAAGCCTGTCGATTTTGCCACTTTTGTTGAACTCTGTGAACAGCTGAATTTAGATTGGCAAGCGGTGGCAGATCTAGGAGATCCAGTCCAGAAAAGTTTTTCACAGTACCCATCGTCTCCATCACAATCCCCAACCACTCGGGCAAGCTATCAAGATTGGGGAGAGGCCATAGATGTTTCCCGGTTTTATGGCCGGTCGGTAGATCTCAATAGGTTGTACACCTGGATTCAGACCGATCATTGTCGATTGGTCACCCTTCTGGGCATGGGAGGAGTAGGCAAAACGGCCCTAGCTGTAAAGGTAGCCCGGGAATTACAAGACCAGTATGATACGGTCATTTTTCGTAGCTTACGCAATGCTCCTGGGGTAGAGTCCTTGTTGGCTCAATTGATTCAAGTCCTCTCTCATCACCAGGAAACCAGAGTTTTTGAGTCTATTGCGGATTTGTTGTCGCGATTGGTACAGCATTTGCAGGAGAAACGCTGTTTGCTGATCTTAGACAATGCTGAGTCGATTTTAGAGGACTGCAATCGGGCTGGCGTCTATCGAGCTGGGTATGAAGGATATGGGCAATTATTCAAAATAGTCGGAGAAACCCACCACAAAAGCTGTCTACTCCTAACATCTAGAGAGAAACCCCAGGGCTTAAATGGATTAGAAGGAGACAAATTACCCGTTCGCTGCCACCAAATTCAAGGACTATCAACTCAAGCAGGCCGTGAAGTTTTTAGTGCTATTGGCACCTATAAGGGCGGCGATGAAGACTGGTCAATCTTAATTGAGCGCTATATCGGTAATCCTCTGGCCCTCAAAATTGTGGCAACCTTTATTCGGGATGTTTTTGACTCTAACCTCAGTCACTTTCTGAGGTTTCTCAAACAAGAACCTTTTATTTTTGATGACATTCAGGATTTACTAGGTCAGCAATTTCAACGTCTCAGTGCCCATGAGGCAGAGGTGTTATATTGGCTGGCCATCCATCGAGGACCCAGCTCCTATCAAAACATTCAGGCGGATATGCTGTCGCCGACTTCTATGGGAGAACTTTTACAAACGGTTGCAGCCCTCCAAAATCGATCCTTAATCGAGAAATCTGCCAATTATTTCACGTTGCAGCCCGTTGTCATGGAGTACATGACCGCCCAGCTGATCCAAGAGATCTCTACATCCATCCAACAGAACCGGATCAACTGGTTTGCACAATACCCATTAGTCAAAGCTCAAGCCCCCGTTTCCATTGTTGAAACCCAAAGATGCTTGATTCTGCAGCCCATCGTTGATCGCCTATTAACTGCATTTGGAACAGCAGAAACAATTATTGAACATTTATTTTCCTTAATGCCTCAGCTTCAGGAACAAGCTCACCTGGGAAAGGGGTATTTCTGTAGCAACCTTCTCCACCTGGCTAAAGCGATGAAGGTTGATATCAGTGGCCGAGACTTTTCAGAAATGACCATCCGACAGGCGGACTTGCAGGGAATGGTGCTCCACGGTACCCACTTCGTTAATGCTAACTTTCGGGATTCTAGCTTTTCAGAAATTCTCGATGAGGTGAAAGCCGTCGCCTTTAGTCCTGATGGTCGGTATCTTGCGATCGCAGATCAGGATTGCAAAGTCAGGGTCTGGTGTGCCCAAACCTATCAACAATTGTGGGTAGGCCATGAGCATCAAAACGCCGTCCTTTCCATCGCCTTTAGTCCCGACAGTCACACCTTAGCCAGTGCCAGCGCGGACCATACTCTTAAGCTCTGGAATGCAGAAGCTGGTAACTGTCTTTATACCTTCCACGGTCATGGCTCGGAAGTCTGTACAGTTGCATTTAGCCCAGATGGTCAACTTCTGGCCTCTGGCAGCAAGGACACCACCCTAAAAATTTGGGGCGTTGATGATTACGCGTGTCTGCAGACCCTAGCAGGTCATCAACAAGCCATCTTTACCATGGCCTTTAGTCCCGATAGTTCAATGATTGCCAGTGGGAGTTCCGATAAAACGATCAAGCTTTGGGAGGTTGAAGGCGGTACCTGTAAACAAACTCTTCGTGGGCACCAAAACTGGGTCATGTCTGTGGCATTTTGCCCCCAAACCCACCGTATCGCCAGCTGTAGTACAGACTGCACCATTAAGCTCTGGGAGCGTGGTAGGGATGAGCCGCTGCAGACCTTTAACGGTCACCACAACTGGGTAAACGCCCTTGCCTTTAGTCCAGACGGCAGTAAGTTGGTTAGCAGCAGCGGCGACCAAACTATCAAATTATGGAACGTTAAACAGGGGCGCTGTCTCCGCACCCTTACGGGGCATCACCACGGTGTTTTTACCATCGCCTTTCACCCCAATGGCCGCTTAGTGGTGAGTGGCAGCCTGGATCAAACTGTGCGGCTATGGGATATCGATAGCGGTAGCTGTTTGAAAGTGTTAACGGGGTATACCAACCGGATTTTTGCCGTTGCCTGCAGTCCTGATGGACAAACCATTGCTAGCGGAAGTTTTGATCAAAATATTCGTCTATGGGATCGGCAAGAGGGAACGATGTTGCAATCCCTAAAAGGGCATCATCAGCCCGTCTACTCCTTAGCCTTTAGTCCCCAGGGTGACATCCTCGCCAGTGGTAGCGGTGACTATTCCATTAAGCTTTGGCATTATCCCAGTGGCCGATGTATTAGTACCCTCACTGGCCATCGAGGTTGGGTTTATGGTTTAGCCTATAGCCCGGATGGCAACTGGTTAGCATCTGGGGCTAGCGACCATAATATTAAAATATGGAGCCTCAATACTGAAGCCTGCATCATGACTCTGACCGGCCATCAGACCTGGATTTGGTCCGTTGCTGTCAGCCCCGATAGTCAGTACATCGCTAGCGGCAGTGGAGACCGCACCATACGGCTATGGAATGTCCAAACCGGAGAAAGCATCCATACCTTATCGGGCCATAAAGATCGGGTGTTCTCAGTCGCCTTTAGTCCTGATGGCAAGTTAGTGGTGAGTGGAAGCTTTGACCACACCATTAAAATCTGGGATGTGCAAACAGGGCAATGTCTGCAAACCTTAACGGGGCACACCAATGGCATTTATACCGTTGCCT
The DNA here is from genome assembly GCF_018336915.1 of Acaryochloris marina S15. GTDB lineage: Bacteria > Cyanobacteriota > Cyanobacteriia > Thermosynechococcales > Thermosynechococcaceae > Acaryochloris > Acaryochloris marina_A. Next base: position 3,158,087 of record NZ_CP064923.1, read on the forward strand.
TTAGTCCTGATGGTAAAACGTTGGCCAGTGGCAGCCTAGACCAAACAATTAAGCTTTGGGATTTGGCGACGGGGAACTGTATAGGAACCTTTGAAGGTCATGAGAATGAAGTAAGATCCTTAGCCTTTCTGCCCTCTTTATCGAATACAGAGCTCCCTCAAATTGCTAGTGGCTCCCAGGATCAGACCTTGAGAATCTGGCAGATGCAGTCCAGGGAATGCCAAAAAATCCTCAGGGTAAAACCGCTTTATGATGGGATGAATATTGCTGGGACGACGGGATTGACGAAGGCCCAGAAAGCCTCCTTAAAAGCTTTGGGAGCCTGTGAGCATTTTATGGCTAATACACTTCAGTAAATTCCCATGAGAAAAAGGTGATTTAACGGATCAGTAGAAAATTTAACTATTTTTCTACAAAAACTCCTAGAAGTTTTGCTGCATTTAGGTTTGAAAGTCCTATCACCCCTTAACAAAACAGGGCCAAAATCCCAACTAGAGGAGAGATTGTAGTCCTAAAAAGAAAAGCAATGGCCTTCGTTTTATCAAAAGCCATCGCCATCAGTCAACGCCAACACAACTTGGAGAACCTCAACCTAACGCCACATCTCACGCCAAGCACCTCCAACATCGAAACCATTGCCTACGGGCTTAATTTTCAAAGAACTGTAGTTGAAATGGTTACAGACTGGCCCAAAAACACTGCCACAAATATCACTGGCTCCTGCCCCTTTTTGCAACCGAGTTCCTAAATGACTATAGGTTGATTGTCCCCATTGGCCATTGCCAAACCAAGTCGTGAAGTAGCGCTTGGGAGCATAAGTTCCTTTCGGGCCAGCCTTCAAGACACATCGCAGTCCTCTGCCCTGGCGACCCTTCGGTAGCGAAACTAAATCTGCAACCCGATATTGATCAAAAAACTTACCGCAGGTGCGAGCCCGACGTAAGGGTTGATATTGGGTCGTTCGCACCTGTACCCATTCTTCATTCCAGGCTCCCGTTACACGGATCCGGCGGGGAGAGATCATCCGGACCCGTAAGTTTCCGGGGAAGTTATTCTTAAAATATTCGCCATTGCCATAGATATCTGACGCATAGCCCCGCATGAGGCGACGATTACCAAATGCATGGCCGACGTGACGATAGGATTTGCCATTCCAATTGCCTTCGCCATACCAAGCAATCTTGGGAAATCGTCGAGATCCTCTTCTCACGGTAGTGACCTTAACACAACGGATACCCTGGCCTTTCTGCTGATTTAAAGACCGGACCACAAAGGTTTTCAGATGACGTCCGCAGGAAAATTTTTTCGTCGTGAGTGGACGTTGGCTTAAGGTTCGCTGGGGAATTGTTTGCGCATTGATGGCTGGAGCCATAGATAGGGCCAAGACCCCACCTAGAGCAAGCGACTTCAGTTGATTCATATTTTGCTGAACAGACATGACCTGACTCCTGTAGATAGTGATAAGGAAAAGCTCCTTACACTCGTCTATAGGTTGGAGTCCGGTCAGTTATGCAGGGGTTACAGCAAAAGATCTAGTGTTCAATACATTCCAATGGGATAAATTAGATAGCAGGTAAAGGTTCAGGCTTTTCTTGGCCCACGCCAAATCCCAACGCTCCACTTGAATAAGTAGAGCCAAAATTCTGAACTAGCTGGTTGACTTGACTCAAGGCTGAGCGAAAGTCACGATCTTGCAGTGAAGACAAGGGATGAAGAAAGGTAGCGAAGACAATTCCATTGCTGACTGCATACCGACCATCCAAAGCCGTATGGAAATTAGCAAGCAACATATTGTCCCGTTGTTCTGGAGTGATCTCTGCTGCCTTTTTGATGGGAGCCAGAATTCGCATTCGATCATGCTGTGCGCTTGTCAGTATAAGCATGGTTCGCCCGTCATACTTAAAGGTGATCTGCCCTGGCTCAACTTGAACATCAGATGCCTCATTCCGCAGAATCGTTTCCAGCTGTTCAATCGTTGTAGATCCTGCCTTGGGACTTTCGGATTGGGTGAATTTGGGGATGAGCTGGGCCTGAACTGCGTTTAGCTTTGCCTGGGGCAAGACAGTTGTCTGAGCTCTGGCCCAAGTCAAGGAGGCGATCGCTCCCACAAACAGAACTAATAAAGACATTTTTTTCATCGCAGCACCCTGACCAGATAACTCATTTAGCATAAGCATCTAAAGTGAGAATTCCCTGAATCCAGCCTAAACGCCACGAAGTTCAAGCCTAACGGGTGGGGCTTAGTATTTGGATCGTTAGCTGCCAACTATCGTTTCTATCGCCCTATACCTTAACCCCCACTCACGGGGGGAATCAATACCACTTCATCGCCAGACTGTAATGGCGTATCTCCAGAGACAAAATCTAGATTGACACCAAAATGGGTCACAGACTGTAAGGATGCCAACTCTGGATATTGGTCCCAAAAATATTGACCGACTTGAACCACGGTTGAACCTTCAGGAAATTCCAGTTCCAGCTCAGGGGAACCAATCACTTCCTGGTAAGCCGCAAACAGCTTGACCGTTACTTTAATGCTAGGAGCAGACATCCTTACGCGTGCATTCCACATTCTGTACGGGCCTTTCCTCGCCAGCGCCCGGCCCGCTCTTCTTCGCCAGCCTTTGTCATCGTGGTTAAGGGCTGATCGCCAATACTGGCATATCCCTGATCATAAAGGGGGTTATACAACACCTGATTGTTGATCAGATAGTTCCACACACCTTTATAAGACCAGTTAGCTAAGGGATTAACTTTTAATCGTCCTGCCTGATCGCATTCAAAAATAGGCATCTTCCCTCTCGTAGAGGACTGATCTCGTCGTCGTCCGGTTATCCAAGTGACGGCCTGAAGCTGTTCCAAGCCTCGCTGCAAAGGTTCAACTTTGGTCAATTGATGAAACTGTTCTAAATCCGTTTCCCAGAGCTGCTCACCATATTGTTGGGAAAAGTCAGTTCGAGACGTGACACCTTGGGGGTGAAAAATTTGCAAATCCAACCCGTAATGAGCCTGAGCATCGTTTGCCAGTTTTAATGTCTCAGGAAAATGATGCAGGGTATCCAAGAATAAGACGGGGATAGACGGATTGGGATTGAGGTCTTTGTAAAGCAAGTCCATAATCACCATGCCACTCGCCCCAAACGCTGTGCTCTGGATCAGTCCATCAGATAGATTCTCTAAGCACCAAGTCAAAATACTTTTGGGATGGACTTCATCAAACTGTTGATTCAGCTGATCTATATCAACAGTCTGCTGCTTGGGGGCCTCGATGCATGGATCCATAGTGCCAATGCCAACCTATTTCAAATTCGGTACGAACATTCTAACTGCTTATTCTCCGAATCTCCACCGGATAACCGTAGTATGAAGTTCGGTCTTTTTGAGTTGGACACAGCTTAGGGGGTGGTCAACGGACAACGATGTAACCCATTTGACAGTTTTCCAGGCCAGGGCGTGTGTGGTTTCACACCTACCCTAGGGCATCACTAGATTCGAGAGGCTATATTCCTATGCAACCTCAGACTTTTAGCCCTAAACGACTTGTCTCAATCTCGCTTAAAGTACCTCTCTTTCTCCCAAGCCCAGACCCGCTTCACTAAAAGCGAAAATACCACTGACTATGCTGAACTTCAGAGGTTTCGCCATAACTACTGACGGATACCGACCGTAGTTTACTCAGGAGAGTTTGAGCATTACTTTCTAGCTTGGAAATAACCGGTAGATTCTTTTTCAGAATTGGCTTCATCACGGGCCAATCCAAATATAAGAACCCTTGATTGGGCTGATCGAAAGGTGAGATCGCATCTTGAAACGACCGCTGGTTGATCAAGGCATCACTGCCTGCATCCAAGGCCAACCCTAGAGCTTCCGGCGAGCTTGCCAAGATCTTTTGGTTATCAATATTGGCGTAGGCCCCAGTGACTTCCGTCTTAAAGGTCAGGTTGCTACCGCGTGTACTATCGATTTCCTGAGAGACCAATCGAGTCCAGGCATAAACCTTCCGGCCTGCCAGTTCAAAGGGACTGGTTCCGAGATCCTGTTCGGTTGCTAATTCATTGAGATGATTAGAGAGTTGCGTAGATTTATCGCTGTTGGTCTGCTCATAGGCAAATAACCAATCAGCTTCAGTATTTGCTTGGGCTGACAAGACGGGAGACAAGGAATCCGGCAACAGTGCCCAGGCATAATCTCCATCCACCCAGGGGAAAATTTTGCTGGTGAGATTTAGCCCTCGGGTTTTCCCCCAAGTGCCCAGGCTTTGATTGACCCAAGATTTGAGATTGGGATATCCCTGTAAATCCTGGTTAATTTGAGACCATAAGGTGCCTAAATTCGATCCAGATACGACAAATGGACTATTGCCTGGAAAATAACTGAGGGCCGCCATCGGCTCTTGCGGGGTTGTCTTAATAGCTGGCAGGTCTCGATCCCCATTGGCAATCAAAGCTGTCTCTGCTAACAGGCCTTGACGAGATTCACCAAAGGCAATCCCCAAGCTGCGATAGGTGGGGGAAGTGGTAGCCGCTTGACCGGAAATGGCCGGAATCAGCTTTTCTAAATCCAGATAGGCGATACCGGACTGTTGTTTTTGCGTCAGGTTTGCGATCGCAGTTTTGTACTCTGCTCGTTTCGCCAATTGAGTCCCTTGTTTTTTGGACGTATCTACCGCCTGTTCCAACACTTGGCGCTGATTGGCAATTAAGACAAAGTGATCATCTAATTTGGCAGTGGTCAAATATCGTACGGGTTTCAGAAGACCTGGCAAGGAAGCGGACGTAGCCAAATTGGGTGACACATCAGCAGAGATCAGATCGACCCCAGCATACCGCTCGAAATTAATGGTTTGGCCATCTGTAGCCTGCTGCTGCCAAATACGCTCCAAAAAAGCATCTGCATCCCGATTATTTCGGGTTTTGACCGCTAATAGATATCCGGGTTGCTCCTTATCCAAATTCGTTAAGGCAAAGGTAATTTCGTCGCTCACCCAAGGGCGAATATCTTTTTGGTAATCTATGCCCCCACTTGCCAACAAAGCCGCAGGTAAATCAGTCAGTTGAGAAGACGCTCCGACCGATCCATTCCCCGCCATCTTCAATGGGCTATTGCCCGTTAAGGAAACCATTAAAGCAGTCGTGTCTGGAATAAAATGGGCCGATTCAGGCCCTAGCGCTGGCTCGGGCAACGGAGGAGCCAATTCAGGTTCAGCCTCAAGCGCCCAGACGGGTCCTCCCCAGAGCAGCAGGGCAAGAACACTGGCTAATAACTGAAGACAAACAGAACGAAGTTTTACCATAGAGTGCGAAAGTCAGGCTCGTAAAGACCAGAGATTGCAATGGGGCCAAGAAAACCTACAGAAGCTTTTTGACCGTATCAGCCCCATTATTTCAGCAAACTGTACCTGAACAAGTTAAGCAATCTAAAATCTACCAGACTCGCCATCCATCTTCCATAAGCCCCTCTGGCCTCACTCTATCCAAGGGCCATAAAGACTTACTGCTCTATCCAACCCTTCATGACTGAAAGTGCCATCTCACTATCTCAGATCTTTATCCAGCAGAGCGCTGAAACAGCGTATCTAAATAGACCCGAGCTGCACGACGATCGCCTTCGCCATTTTGCAACAAGAATAAAGATAGGGCTGCCGCAAAAACTCGATCCTGGTCCCAATCAGGATGAGACTCTAAGTATCCTTTGAGAGTTTGGTGCAACTCCTCAGGAATTTCAGCAAGAATGCTAATAGTTGCGTTCATAGTTATCAATCTTGGCAATACAGTTCGATTCAATCGTCATTTGCGTGCACGAACCCTGCCCCCCCAATACTGAGAGCACTCAAATAACTTAGGCCGACTCATTTTGCGCTATGTGGGGGTGGGGTTGTCAATGGTTAAGCGTCAAATGAATTCTTAAGAAAAAAAGCAACTGCTAACGCAAAATCAATAGTTTTAAGCATTTTTATTTACATATATTCATATTTTCCTGGGGAAATCTCATCTGAGCCCCAAAATCCCCAGAAATTTCTCAAGCGCTTTTAGTCTCATCAATACCCTGTGGAAAACATTGGGAGATCTGTGGAAAACCGTGGAAAAACTTGTGGAAAGCTTGGGGATAACCTGGGGAAAGATAATTATTTGAGAAAATTATATTTATCGGCCATCAAGTCACCATTTGATTATTTTTCAGGACGACAGCTCGTTACAGAAGTACTTGGGCAACACTAGAATCTTTTAAACAAGCTAAATAAGAAATAATGTTTGTTCCTAGAAAAATCATTGAGTAGGGATGGGATAATAAATTTCAGTCTCAGTCCCTATAAAATCTGCTCATTCTCCAACCATTGATTGATGGGATTGATCTGGATATTGTTATGAACCCTCTTAAAAATCCCAAGCAAAATAGAGATCTAGTCCTCCCAGGCATGATCGCAGTCGGGTTAGTTTGGTCGGTCGGTCTTCTAGGCTTCGGCATTTGGCAAAACCTCCAAACCTCTCAACAGAAGGGAGAACAGCCCCAATCTTCCACTTTAGAATCCGTCTCAGACGATTCAACCTTTACTCAGGTTAATCCCGTCCCTTCAGGGCGATTTAGGTATAGCGGCAGCCCTGACTGGTCATCCATCCGACTCGTAGTCGACTCTGCCATCCAATCGGAACGGCGAGAATATCAACTCAGCTATGTACAGCCCAGTGATCAACCCGCTAATTCTGTCACTGCCATAGCACTACTGCTCCAAGACAAATTGGATTTTGTCCAATCCGACCGCCCCCTCCGGCCAGATGAAATAAAGCAGGCCCAAGAGAATGGAATAGAGCTGAAACAAGTCCCTGTAGCAACGGACGGCATCGCCATTGCCACCCATCCCAGCCTCTCGATCCCAGGTCTCACCCTCCAAGAACTGGCGGACATCTACCAGGGGAAAATTACCAACTGGCAGCAAGTGGGTGGACCCAACTTAGACATTCAGCCCTTGTCCCTTTCTGTCGGCTCTGTGGGAAGCGTAGACCTATTTCTCAGCAAAGTCATGCAGGGCCAGTCTTTTAGCAAGACCATAGACTACTCCCCCAACATGACCGCTGCCTTGAGAAAGTTGGCTGAAAGTCCTGGCGGTATCCTCTTTGGTTCATCCGCAGAGATCATTCCCCAATGCTCAGTCAAACCGTTACCCCTTGGCAAGGAACCCCAGCAATGGATTGCGCCTTATCAATCTCCCTACGTCTTATCTCAAGACTGCCCTAACCAACGCAATCGAATTAATAGCACCGCATTTCTGAGTCAGGAGTATCCCCTCACCCATCCGCTATACGTCATCTATCCCCACAACAGTTCTCCAGCTGGAGAAGCTTATACACAACTGTTGCTCAGTAACCAAGGCCAGGAATTGCTGGTCAAAGCTGGATTCGTCCAGCTTTCTCCCAGCTCGCAACCGTAGTTCTAGACTTTCTTGCTTTGTTGGTGACGAACTGTTCTGAAGGTAATAATTGCAAACGTAATGACCGTCAAGGGAGCGACAAAGGTACTGATGACGGTCGTCAGCACGCTAATGCCCTCATGGTGCATGGTATTCAGCACTAAGTAGCTGTTATAAGCCATGTAGTAGATCAAGAATAATACCCCTTCCCAACGAGAGATCACATTGCCCGTCGCGAAAATGGGAAGACAAGCCACTGCAGCCGCAATCATAATAGGGATATCGAAGGAGCGAACTGTGTTAGCAACATCGATGCCTTCAGGAGCAAGCATACTGGCCAATCCTAAGGCCGTTAAAATATTGAAAATATTACTGCCAATGACATTGCCAACGGCAATGTCTCGCTCCCCCCGAATACTCGCCACAATGGACGTTGCTAACTCTGGCAAAGACGTTCCCACTGAAATAATGGTTAATCCAATCACGAGTTCAGAAATCCCAAATTTCTGAGCAATTTTGACCGAACCATCTACCAATGAATTGGATCCTGACACTAATAAAATCGCACCAACAACGACATACCCTAGATTGGCCAACAAGCCTGGTCCTGTACGCTGAATGGGCTTACCATATTCATTGGCATACTCAGCTTGAACTTCTTCGTTATGTTCTCGCCGACCTTGATAAATCAAAAAGAGGGTATAGATAATCCCTCCTAAACATAAGATCACGCCATCCGATCGCCCCAAGTTGCCATCCCAACTAAATAGCCACATCAAACCGGAGACCCCAATCATAATGGGAACATCTAGACGGACCAATTGCTGAGCCACCAATAGAGGTGTAATCAGAGAAGACAGACCTAAGATCAGCAGAATATTAAAGATATTACTGCCAATTACATTTCCCAAGGAGATGTCACCTTGGCCAATCAGACTAGATTTGACACTGACCGCCATTTCGGGGGCGCTGGTGCCGTAGGCCACAATGGTGAGGCCAATAATCAAAGGAGACAGACCAACCATCGTTGCTAAGCGAGAAGCGCCTCGAACTAGGGCTTCTGCCCCAACAACTAACAGCACTAAACCGCCAACAATAGCAGCGATAGCCGTTACGATCATGGTTGTTCCCTAGATAAGATTGCCAACTTGCGCACATAACCGCGATTGTAGCGAAATCAAGATGCACAAGATAGCTGAGTACCCTCTTCTCTAAGTCAATCAACCTTTCAAGCAACCCAGAACATGAGCTGATGAAAAGGACCTTTGGCATCTCAGATAGGATGGCTCAAGCCTTCTACATTCTGCACTAAATATATCCATTGGCAAAAAGTTTATTCCACTGGGGCAGGTGAACCCAAAAAATATGTCGGGAAATGATAGTTCCTAGGGTTTAATCACCTGCCGACAGCTCCATTCACACCCCATGGAGAACCACTACCAAGATCTCTTCGCAGTGCTCCGCCAATACCCGCAGGGTTAGGTTGTGGTGAAGTGAAGCGCGCCCGATAGGAAGCCATTATTCAATCTCAGCTTGCTGCTGAATATATTTCTTGAGGACAGAAATCGGTGCTCCACCACAAGAAATGACGCAGTATGACCGACTCCAGAAAATAGGCTTGCCTCGATAGACTTGATTGAGATGTTCAGCGTACTCCTTACGAATGAGCCTGCTAGAAACAGTTTTCAGATTATTGACCAGTTTTGAGGGTTGGACTTTAGGGTTAACAGAGATCAATAAATGCACATGGTCAGGTTCACCATTAAATTCAATCAGCTCTCCCTCCCACTTTTTGATGGTGTCCCTAAAAATCTCATCCAGCTTATTAAGCATAGGTTGAGTGATGCATTTACGCCGATATTTAGTGCAAGCGACTAAATGATATTGAATGTTGTAAGAGCAATGGTAAAGCTTATTTAACTGCTTTGACATGTTAAGCGACTAAGCTAAAATAGGACTATGCTAACACTCACTTATGAGTACAAACTAATTCCCACTCAGCTACAAGCCGAACAGATGCAGCACATCTTAGATGTTTGCTCATCGGTTTGGAATTATGCCTTGCGTGAGCGTAAAGATTGGATAGCTTCAAGGAAGTGCCCAGTGAATGCCTGCTCATTACGGAGTGAGTACATCATCAGTGTCGATACCCCTTATCCAGGGTTCAATGACCAGTGCAAGTCCCTGACCCAAGCCAAGAAAACAAACCCCCGCTTGAAGTCAGTCAATGCCCAAGTTTTGCAGCAAGTTCTGCGAAAGCTAGATAAAGCATTCAAGGATATGAAAGACCGGAACTTTGGATTTCCCAGATTTAAGAAACGGGGACGAATGCGGTCGTTTGTATTTCCCCAACTGGGTAAAGACCCCTTGGGTCAAGGGGTGGTCAAGCTGCCGAATATTGGATTCATAAAGTTCAGGCAGTCGCGACCTTACCCAGAGGGGTATCAAGTCAAGCAAGCGAGAATCATCAAACGAGCATCAGGGTTCTATTTGATGCTGACGTTTCAGGCTGCTTTGGAGATTTGTGCTCCTCCAGTTCGTGGTCATGTGGTGGGGGTTGATGTGGGTTTAGAATACTTCCTTTCCACCTCAGATGGCCTCCAAATTGAGCGACCTAAGTTCTTCGTGGATATGCAACGCAAGCTGAAATTGCTGCAACGTCGATTGAAGCGAAAGAGGTTAGGGTCATCCAATTGGGTTAAGTCCCAGCACCAAATTGCCTTGCTGCATGAACGTATAGCCAACACTCGCAAAGATTTCCACTTTAAGGTGGCTCATCAACTTTGTGATCAGGGCGATGCGATTGCTGTGGAACACTTGAATCTGATTGGGTTAAGTCGAGGGATGCTGGGCAAACACATGTTGGATGCTGGGCATGGTCAATTCCTGAATCAGATTCTGCCTTGGGTCTGTTTTAAGCGGGATAAGGCATATGTCCAAGTGGATGCTCGTGGCACCAGTCAAGAATGTCCTGATTGCGGGGCAGTGGTAACCAAGATGTTAAAAGACCGTTGGCATCAATGCTCATGTGGCTCGTCTAAGCCTCGTGATGTTGCCAGTGGCGAGGTGATTCGCAATCGAGCTGTGGGGCGCACAGTTCAACAAAATGCTTGTGGAGACGGTCTGACGGGTGCAGTTCACGCTGCATAGTTAAGAGTCTGTGAAACAAGAATCTCCGGCTATATCCGAAGGATTAGAGGGAGAGCGTCAATGCCACTCCAGAATCTGACTCATTTCCCGTCGGGATAAACGATGCTTAAGACGATTGATAGGGTTTCGCCCTCGATAGGATTGGACAAACTCTGCATGGGGCTGCCCCTGTTTAGCAACCTTTAAAAAAGGCGGTGAGATACCGGGATCATAATCATTCGTGGACATGTACTCAATCACATATGCCCAGCGGATTCCTTCTGTCTTGTTCGGTGTAGTTTTGTGCAGGGTTAAAGATGAGAATAAGACAATATCTCCCACCTCTGCAGTAATAAAGGTAGGAGCCTCGGGTTCACCTTTATAAACCATATGGTTATTAACTTGTCGATGGGGCAATAGCTGATGGTGACTACCAGGCACTAGCCAAAGTCCCCCATTTTCGATGGTCATCGCAGTAAGAGCCACCCAAAGTTGATAGTGGGTCTGCTTAAAGCCGTTATAAGCATTATCCTGGTGCCAGGGAAAAGTTTTGGCTCCCGGTCCTTTGGCGACCGCTTGATCCCATCTCACCCAAAAGTCTGAACCAATAAATGGATACAGGAAGTTGACGATTTTGGGTTGGGAAACAAATTTTTGAATCGATTCGTTGTGCCGATAAAGATTGGCATAAAACCGCAGGGTGCCTTTGGTTAGACATTGATCTAAACATTGACGACTCTGGGGAGATTCGATCTGCTCAATGAGAGCTGCCATCTCTTGGGGAGAAAAGAAATTCTTAATGACGACATATCCCTGCTGCCCGAAGGTCTGTTGAAGGGAAATGGAAGGAGTCTGCTGTTGTGTCACGATTTCCATATTTTCCATCTGTAGCTAAACCAGACCATTTGTGAACTAGAGAGGAAGCCCCAAGCAATCTGAGCTGCTTTGAAGCAGGGTAATACAAATTACCCTGATCTCTAATGATCATTCCCACCCCAGATGGATATCCTATCTTGATTCATATCAAGATTTATTTTCTACAATTCAGAAATTATGGGTGTCTCACAAGAATTGAAACTAAATAATGGACCTGAGCAATCAGACTCAATAGAGAAAACTTTAGAAAAACTTAAAAGTTCAGATAAGATATCAAATTCAATATGTTATCAACACTACATTTTTTAAAACAACTTGCACATAAAATGTTCAACTTTTAGATATTCTTGTGGTCAAGATATATTAGTAAAAACATGCTATAGTGTATTCCTATCTAAGACTTTATATTTTCCAAAAAGCCTTAAGCCTCGCCTAAACAGTCGAGGTTTTTTCTTATTTAAATTCTATATTTTACCAAGGCACAGATATTATTCTAGAGAAAAGAATTTCCTAAGTCTGGCCTAATGAAGATTGATAGTTCTGTTGATTTTTTAGAATCTGCAAGGACAGAGAAAACATCAAGGTTGCCATGTAAATTGTTAAAGAGGTCCATAGCAAATGATTGCTTTGAAAATACCAACCTGCGATCGCAATCGGTGCATAGCCCATCCCCAACGCCGTCAAGGCTGAATTCCGCAGAATGGCTCCCTCTTTCAACCCGATAAAGTATCCTTCCAGCACAAAGGCCACCGCCGTTAGGCTGAGTAATGGCACTAGCCAGATCACATAGGCATGGATGGAATAACTGACCTCTATATGACTGGTCAACAGTCCAAACACCGTCACCGGGAATAGAACCGACAGAACCGCAAAGGGTAAGGAGATCAACAGTCCATGGACAATCGACGTGTAGAGGACGGGCATTATCCGTTCCGACTCCCCTTTGCCCTTAAAGTTGCCGACTAGGGTCTGAGTTATGAGCCCTACTCCATTCACCGTGAACTGGCTCAGCAAGGCAATTTGGAGCAGCAGACCATTTTCCGCCAGGATAGTAGTGCCCAAGGTAGCACTGAGGTTGGTGCAGATAGTTTAGGAAATGGTGTCTGAGATGGCAAAAGCCTGAAAAGCTTATACTTCAGTGACTATGAGCGTAGCGAATTAGCCATGACTGAAAAACAAGCCCACCAAAATCGTACGGCAATTGTTCATTTTGGCGCAACCAAACAAGACTATTTGGACTTGGTGCAAGCAGAAGATCACCGCCCCTTAATCGAGTATTTGCAAGCACCCCTCACAGCTCAACTTTCTTCAGAACGTCATAAGCCCGATTGCTGTGATACCAGTCGTTATACGCTCCATGCTCTACAAGATCGCCAAGTGCAAGGGTGGTTAGGGCCAGTAGAAGCAATCCCTATCTGTCGAACCCGCTGCTTAAGTTGTCGAGCGGTCTTCACTGTCTTGCCCAGCTTCATCCTGCGATATCGTCGCCAAGATGCAGACTGTCTAGGCAAGCTACTGGAGTTAAATCTAGGGATGGGATTGAGCAACAGAGAGACGGCTACAATTTATAGCTGGCTAGGAGTAGAGCGGAGCTGGCAACCGGGTTGGGTTTGGAATCTGGTGCAATGGTTGGGGAACTTAATGCCTGTGTCTTTATTGTTGCTGCGTCTGGGACTCACCCCCCCGCCCATTTACTCAGTGATGAGAAGTTTGCCAGTTTAGAGGGGGAGAAAATCTACTTGTTTTTGGTGGCTCAAGCTGAATTGATTTGGTATACCGAATTGATGAAGTCCACCGATGAGTCTGCTTTTCAAGCCACCATCCATCGATTCTTGACGGGAATGGACGCCGCTGGACAAGCCACAGGTCACTTAGAACAAGCGGAACTGTATGTCCCTGCATCGGTGACCACCGACGGCTGGGTAGCTTCTCAAAATGCTTGGATATCTGAGGTTGACCTCGACTTAATAGAGTGCAAACTCCATGGCCAAAAACGGGTAAGTGCCACCTTTGATGATTTCTCAAAGACCCATCCTGATTGGCGACCTGACCAACTCCAACAACTGAAAGATGATTTCGATTCAGTTCTCAATGCTCCTTCACTAGCAGCTTATTCTCAAAGGGTTCGACGCAATCGCGAACGCTATGGCCATGAGCCAATGTTGCTCAATCGATTGGATATTCTCAAGCACAAACGCTTTCTGTTTACGAATCACCTGAAACATAAAGACGCTTCCGCCTATTCTGCACCTTTAGATCGCTCCATGCGATTCTTGGGCAAGAAGCTCATGAAATTTGGGCAATATCGAGCAGAGGATGCCATTAACCCCATGGTGAATGCCTGGGCGATTGTGAATAATCTACGACAGTTTCTCCCCGATGCGAAAAAGGCTAGGCAGTCTTTGGCAGAACATTTCGGAGTTCAGCTCAAAGGTTTGTCTTGGATGGAGGCGCTTAACCTATGCACTGTGGGCAGCCTGGATACCATGCTTCTAGGGGTGTGAGTAGTATCCGAACAGGAATGTACGCTAAGCACCTAAAATTCTGTACCAAATAAACCTCTCTGCTGAGAAGGAGCTGAAACCCTTGATATACCGTTCCAATTTTCTGTACCAATTAAACTAAAGTCTAAATGGTACAGTTTTAGAGCAAAAAATATGGCCTCTGTAATTTTTTCTATATATAGCTTTCAGCCTTAGCGTACGTTCCTGTTCCATTGCTACTCAAGGGCCTTCTACCTAACTTTTAGCAGACACCATTCTCTGATCTATCTGGTTGGTGAAAATGGCATAGGCCGAAATCAAAGCCACAAAGCGGATCAGAATATTTCCTTTCAGCAGTAGGGTGGATTTGAAGGCAGCGATATCCCAAACCTGCTTTAAGACCGCAGGCACCCTAGCCCATTCGATGCTGAAGAAAACTGCGACCAATGCCACCCCCAGAGCGAGGTATTGACTCAGGGCAGTCGCTAAACCAGCCCCAATGCTTTCCCAGCCCCAGCGGTTAATCATTAAGTAGTCCAGCAGGACATTGGAACCGTTGCCCACCAGGGAAATGATCAGGACAACCCGATTCATTTCCCGCCCTAAAAACCAGCCAATCAGCACGAAGTTAAGCAATACGGCGGGGGCTCCCCAAATGCGGGTGTTGAAATAATCGAGCCCGGCTGCTTCAATTCCAGGCGACCCAGATAAGACGGCAAACCCCAGACGCTGTAAGGGATATTGGAAAAGAAGGATGAGGATGGCTACTGCGATCGCAACCGTGCAACTTCGCAATCCAGCCAACAATACCTCGTGGTGATTGTTCTCACCTTCCGCTTGGGCCGTAATGGCGTTGGTACTATTTCTAAAAAACTTGAGGATGCGATACAGGTAATCGAATAGAATACTTCCTAAGATCACCCCAGCCAAATGGCGAATATCGTCGAGATGTCCCAGAAAGGCCGTATCAAACAATCCCGCCAGAGGCACCATCATATTGGAGAAGGCACTCACTATAGCCAGTTGATAGAACCGAGGTAGAAAACTTCTATAGTGAGCCGGTATTGATAAGCCCATACCTTACCTTTCTCATCACCCTTAATCTGCATCCATAAAAAAGATTCAAAAGAGAGGGGGGATCCAAGCGTTAGCCAACCAAAAGGCAGGGCTTAATTCAGTTCAATCATTCCAGACTTTTCAAGCATTGGGTTGGAATGATTACCCTTTACTTCTTCTTAGCTAAGTACATATTAGTAACTGATAGCATAGTTTTTTCGGACCTTGGAATAAGCTTATTTACACCTTAATCTGAGGTTTACCGATTATTAACCTTCTTAGTACTGATCTTCTAAATCTTCAGTATTTGGGACAATTCATTACCTTTTCTTAAATTAATTGCGATAGCCTTAATCTTAGGTTCATCACCCTATTATTCATGTCCATCAGCCGCCGAGAATTCTTGCTATTTATGGGCGCAGCAACCAGCATGGTTGCCTGCAGTGCCTCGAAGAATAGCCCCTACCGTTCGTCAGCCGCAACGAAAGCGACTATTTCCTTCAAGCCCATCCGGGTCCCCATTCCCCTAGACATTGAGGGGCTGTCCCCAGAGCAACAAAAGCAAGCCTACAGTACCTATCAGGTCATTGATGATTTGGTCCTGCCGGAAGGCTATGCCTATGAAACCATCGCCGCCTGGGGAGACAAGGTTGGAGATTCTCGGTTTGGCTACAATAACGACTTTGTCTCCTTTGTGGAGACGGCACCGGACTCAGGCTATCTGTCGATCAATTTTGAATACATCAGTGGCAAAACTTGGATGCAGACCTATGAGCAGGTCTTAGGCAAGTCTCTGCCATTTGATCAAGTTCGATCGGCTATGGGACAAGAACAAATTGACGCCTTTGCCCTATCAGCCGATGATCCGCTCAAGCAACAGATTGAAGCGATTGCCAAAGAAGGACTGATTGATCAAGGCATTGGGGTCATCGCTATCCAATCCAAAAAAGGCAAATGGGTACGCAAGCCTTCCCCTCAAGATCGGCGGATCACTGGAATTTCTGGGTTGGAAGATGGCCGCTATTTAAAAGCCACCGGACCTGGGGTGGCGGTATTTACCAAGACCAACAAGCGGGGCTATGACGATAATTTAGGCAGCCGTATTATCGGCACCTTCCAAAATTGCGCGGGTGGGACCACGCCATGGGGCACGATATTAAGTGCGGAAGAAAACTTTCAAGACCAAGTCCCGGAACCAGTGATGGCGGATGGTTCTTCCTTTCCCCCCCCTCATACCCCATTTGAATTCACAGAAGATAAGATCGATGGCCGGGGGAATCCCTTTGGCCTAGCCGGGAATAAATATGGCTGGATGGTGGAAGTTGATCCGAGCAATCCCAATGACTATGGCACCAAACATACCTGGTTAGGACGGTATCGCCATGAAGCCGTGGCTGTGAATGCAGTGGCGGGTCAGCCTTTGGCCGTGTATTCGGGATGCGATCGCAGGGGTGGTCATCTCTACAAATTTGTCAGCGAAGGCAAAGTCAAAAAACCTACCAATAAATCCAACTCTAAACTCTTAGAGAAAGGCATGCTCTTCGGAGCCCAGCTGAATGCCGATGGCACAGGCCAATGGATTCCCCTCAAAGCTAGTACCCCCATCAACCCCGTCCTCCCCAATCAGGTCGTTGGCAAATCTAACTCTGGCTTGGTCACCTTACCGAACCCAGATCGCCAGAAAGGTGGCTACATCGACGTCACTAACGATCAAGACACCTTATCCTTCCAGCAAACCTTCAAAACCTTGGGCGATCTCTATGAAGGTAGTGCCAGTGAACGCCAAGGGGCGATTCTAATCGATGCTCACTATGCAGCTAATGCAGCCGGAATTACTTGCTTAGCTAGGCCTGAAGACACCACCTTTGATCCAGAACAGAAAGCGCTTTTTGTGGCCTTTACTTCCGGTGGTCCGGGGGGAGATGGCGGTCCTGACAAACAGATTTTTCAAGGTCCCAATGGAGAATCACCCTACGAATATGGGTGGATTATGAAAATTGTGGAGGTAGACGATAACCCCGCCGCTATGCAGTTCCGGTGGGTAATGGTAGCCGTGGGTGGGGAACCGGCTCAGGATGGCCTTGGGTTTGCTAATCCCGACAACCTAGAAATCGATGCTCAAGGCAATCTGTGGATGGTAACGGACATGTCCACCAGTAAGCACAATCTAGCCATTCCCAATCGTAGTGGTGTTGATCAATCCAAACTAAGGGGTATTTTTGGGAATAATACAGCCTGGTATCTCCCCTTGATGGGAGTCCATGCGGGTAAGGCATTCCCTTTTGCAATGGGTCCGATGGACAGTGAGCTGTGTGGGCTCTGCTTACATCCCAATCAAAAAGCGCTCTTTTTAACGGCTCAACATCCGGGAGAAGCAGGGGGAATTCGGCAAAAAATGGCGTCTGAAACCCGAGAGATTGCCCTGCTAACCACTGATGGTCAGGAATTCCTACAGACTCGGGATGTACCAATCGGCTCCAACTGGCCTGGGAAAAAAGCAACGGACCCGCCTAAACCTGCTTTGGTGGCTATTTATCGCTCAGATGGTAATGCCTTGATTTAAGATCCAGCGTCAATAGGATGCACTGATTCCATCGTCTACGGAAATCAGCTGCCTCTGAATGGAGATGGGGGAGTGGTTAATTGGAGTCCATTGCTGCTTGTAAACCACATCCACCCATCGACAAGTCGAACAGGTGCAATCCTAGTTTTTGGGATAGCGCTTCTAAAACTCGACGGCCCCGGATACTATTTCCATATTCATCCAGCAAAGGAGAAAATACGGCGATACCGGCTCGATTAGGAACCACTGCCATAATGCCGCCTGATACGCCACTCTTGGCAGGCAAACCGACTTTATAGGCCCATTCTCCGGCAAAATCATACATACCACAGGTGTACATGACGCTGAGGATATCTTTGACAAAGCCAGACTCGACAGCCCGCTCTTGAGTGATGGGATTGATGCCTTTATGGGCCAGGGTGGCTGCCATCACAGCTAAGTCATGGCAATTGACCAACACAGAACATTGCTGAAAATAGAGATCGAGCGCTTCATCGATCTTCTTATCGATCATGCCGAAATTGAGCATTAGGTGGGCAATGGCTCGGTTGCGATGCCCGGTATCCCGTTCGGACATAAATACGGGCATATCGATAAAGACTTCATGGCCCACGTAACGACGAAACATCTCCAACAAGCGGTTAAGGCGATCGGTGGGGCCATTGCCTTGAATCAAGCTGGTGGTGGCGATCGCCCCCGCGTTGACCATGGGATTGTCAGGGCGCTTGGAGTCTTCGTCTAGTCGAATCAGAGAATTGAAGGGATCTCCGGTGGGTTCAACGCCTACTTTTGCCAATAAGGTATCCCGGCCATGATCGGCAAGAGCCATACCATAGACAAAGACTTTGGAAATGGATTGGATGGTGAAAGTCTGCTGACAGCTCCCAACTTGGAAGGTTTGACCATCGGTGGTAACGATGGAAATGGCAAACCAATTGGAATCGGCTTTGCACAGTTCTGGAATGTAGCAGGCCAGTTGTCCAGCATCTTGTTGCTGATAGGTGTGATATTAGGATTCGAGCAGGGCTTGTAACTCCGACATAGATTCCTCGACTAGGTCTGGAGTTATTGTCGCAAATTGTATCGGTTGCGATCACATGAATGGGACTACTGACTCGAATTCGGTTTTTCTCATTTTTCGAGTTTTGACAGGGCGAGCAGGATTGCCTGCATAAATGGTCATGGGGGCTAGAGATGTACCTGCAATACTACCCAGACACAGGACTGCACCCTGACCAATGGTAACCCCTGGCCCGACCACAGCTTTGGCTCCCACCCAACATCTTGACTCTAGATGAATCGCAGACAGTTTAAGGGCAAAGTTGGGGTCTTGCCAGTCATGATTCCCTGTACCTAGATAGGCTCCTTGGGAAATACAGACGTGATCGTCAATGCGGATATCAATGACGTTATCGAGCCAGACTTGCTCACCCAACCAGACATAATTGCCAATTACAATTCGCCATGGAAATTTGAGGGTGACACCGGGTTTGACTCTAACGCTTTCACCCACCTGGGCACCAAACAGTCGCAGCAGCTTCACTTTTAGTCCAGACACAGGAAGCCAATAACTTCGGAACAGAGGTTGGCCGAGAAAGTACCATAGAAGCTGTTTGAGATAGGGAGCACCGGGGGTGTATTGACCTACGGTGTATTGATCGAGACGCATAGGATAATGCAGAAAATAAACAGTATGTCAGGAGTCCCAATCGGGGTTGACTTGAGCAGAATTGATATACTCTAGACAGCTCTTTTGGGGATTTATTGGCGATGCAGGTTACTCAAAATCAACCCGATGCAGCCATTGTTTATCCAGTATCGGACGGTGAACCTGTGGCAGAAACCTATGATCATCTCTACGCGATCTTAGTGACGTTAGAGGTGCTGCGACAGCATCTTGACGGACAACAAGCGACGGTATTGGCAAATCAGTTTCTGTACTATGCTCAAGGATTGCCGAAGTTGCGGGTGGCCCCAGATGTGATGGTTATTTGTGGAGTTGAGCCGGGGGGACGAGATAGCTACAAGATTTGGGAGGAGGGTGAGGTGCCTCGGGTTGTCTTTGAGATGACATCGAAGGGCACTCAACAGGAAGACCAAATTTTTAAGCGTCGCCTCTATGCCCAGATTGGAGTGGAGGAATATTGGTTGTTTGATCCGAAGGGAGAATGGCTGGAGTCTCCTTTGATGGGATATCGACTAGCTGGAGATGATTATGTTCTCATGGCGGATAGTTGCAGTCAGGCTTTAGGACTAAGATTAAATGTGGAAGGGAAGTTGATTGGGTTCACAAGTTTGGCTACGGAAGAACGGCTATTGGCACCAGCAGAACTCAGTTATGAATTGGTGCAAGAGCAACAACGCACGGAGCGATTACGGGAACAATTAAGGGCTTTGGGCGTGGATCCGGTTGAGTAAGGATAAAGCAAGAAAGGAGATTAGGGGTATGGTCGTTATTGCTTCTTCACTGAGTTTAGAGGAATTTCTCAAGCAACCCGAGCGTAAACCGCCTTTTGAGTACATTGACGGCAAACTCTATCCTAAGCCAATGCCCAAACGTCAACATTCCTTACTGCAAAGCGAACTGTGTATGGCAATAAATGCTGCAAGTAAGCCAAACAAGGTGGCCTATGCATTTCCGGAGCTGCGCTGTACATTTGGGGGTTGTTCGCTGATTCCGGATTTAGCGATTCTTTACTGGGATAAAATCGAGTTAGATGCAGAGGGTATTCCGATAGATGACGTCTATGTTGCACCGGATTGGACTATCGAGATCCTTTCCCCTGATCAAAGTGCGAATCGGGTAACAGCGAATATCGTCCATTGTTTAAAGTTTGGTTTTCAGTTGGGTTGGTTAGTTGATCCTAGGGATCAATCGATTATGGTTTTTGAACCGGATAAACTTCCAACACTATTTCAAGGTGAAGAAGCTTTAATTATTCCTAATCAAATCAACTTAACTTTATGTGCAAAAGATATTTTTGATTGGCTTAAGTTAAGGTGATTTTTCTGTGAAAATATGATTTTTTTGACTTTGCTTGCGATCTGAAATTTAACGGCTTATAGCTAAACGCATTAATTGAGTGAGTTCTGATAATACAAATTTAATTAGGATGGGTTAAGTTGTGCAATTAATCGAATCCAAGCCTGTTTTGCTAGATGTGCGGGGAATTACTCTGCACGTTACTCCTGCAGATTTTGAGCGTTTGTGTCAGGACAATCCAGAACTAAGACTAGAGTTAGCGGCATCAGGAGAATTGATCACCATGCCACCAGCGGGATGGGAAAGCTCCAAGCGAAATTCTGAACTGAACAGATTAGTTGGAAACTGGAATCAGGAAACCTTGTTAGGAGAAGTATTTGATTCTTCCGTTGGCTTTACCTTGCCCAATGGGGCAATTCGATCGCCGGATGTCAGCTGGATTGCGGCATCAAAATTGGAAGGTGTCTCTAACGATATTGCTTTTCCTGCTATCGTTCCTGATTTTGTGATTGAGCTGCGCTCGAAAACTGATGCCTTGAAAACTTTGCAGGAGAAGATGAAAGAGTACCAAGGGGCTGGGGTGCGATTGGGCTGGTTGATAGATCCGCAAAATCAACAGGTTGAAATCTATCGACTGAGCAAGGATGTTGAGATACGGCGTTTGCCCACTGTTCTGGAGGGAGAAGATGTCTTACCTGGGTTGACGATTAACTTTACTTGGATGTCACGGTAAGGTGGCAGCCGGATTTACCTGAAAGGATTAAGGCTAAGTTATTGACTGTGGTAGGGAGTGCTATAAGTTAATTAATTTTTTTGTATGTGTTTGGTGGATATTCGTATAAACATCCAGTAGCTCCTTAGCAATCACAGGCCAGCTAAAGACTGTACTTGCAAGTTTGCGACTAGATTGCCCCCGTTGCAGCAAGATCTCAGGATGTTGCAGCGTTTCACTAATGGTTTTAATCCACTGTGTGATGTCTGTGGGTATGATCCATCCAGCGTTATATTCTGCAATCCAAGGTGCGATCTGAACATTTGGCGTAATGACAACTGGGGTAGCAGCAGCGAGGGCTTCAGCAACGGCAATCCCAAAGTTCTCGGAGTAGGAAGGCAACAAAAATAAATCGCTACCTTGAAGTATAGTGTTTTTCTCGGCACCATCAATAAAGCCGGTAAATGTAACCCGATCGCTAATCCCTAATACATTAGTATACTCCTGCAGATGTTGCTCATAAGATGGTTCCCCACTGCCCGCTACCAGTAAGTTGATCTTTAATGCTTGCTTGTTCAGATGTTGAACAACGTCTAGTAAGAATTCGACCCTTTTTTTGGGGTGTAAACGTGATAAAAAAAGCAGAATAGGCTGATTATCTAACTTATATTTTTGAAGGAGTTGTCTTTTAGCGATAGGTCGATTAAGGCTGGGCAATTCAACGCCCAGAGGAAGAAGTAGCTTAGGTGTTTGAATATTTAATGCTTTTATATCACTGACTTCTCCGGGGGAAGTGCAGTGAATCATTGCAGCCTGCTCTAGATTACGATTTTCTATGAGATAACGGTAGAGTTTTTTTCTTTGAGCTGACTGGGACAATGCCCAAGGAGTCAATTGCCCAAGGGGACGCATTAGGTAAGGGATATTACTATGCCGTGCGGCTCGTGCTGTCCAAGTCGGGAGATGAGAGAAAAGATAGTGAGTATGAATCAGATGGAATTGCTTAAGATGATTGCGGTGCCACTTAGAAAGCGCATGGGTGTATAGAAACTCTTTAGCTTGAACTGTTCGGGGTAAGAAAGTGGTTTTTAGCCCTTTAAAGCGAATTGGCTGGTTAAGAGGAACTTCTAGACGTTGATTAGTGCCATCATCGGTTGTTAGAATTTCGACATCAGCACCAATAACTTGGAGACTCTTGCTAAGCTGTAAAGCTACTCGGGTTGGCCCACCAAGGTATGGGCTCAGTGAAGGAATGACCTGTAAGATTTTCATTTGTTGCAGACTTAAAATGGATATCGGGCCAGTCAATGCTTTTGATTAACTCTGCAATACGTCTCTTGATTAGGGAATTGAATGCTTGATTGCAGCAAAATCCGAAGAATACTTATTTTTTAAGAGTAAATAGAATAAAAATTTTCATTTATCTTGAATATATTACCTAAATAAGTTGTGAAATTAAGCTTTCAGGTATTTTTTAAATACCCTTGTTTTAGATAACGAGCTTAATGGTTGTATCTTTTAAAGATAATTTTTGATAATACAACCTTCGGATAGCTAGCATTAAGACCATCCAGAAAAGGAAGGAAAAGCAATTGCCAGCAGAATAGATTGCCGGTTCAAAGATCGCGATGACTAAGCCACTAACGATAGTGGCAGCTAAGGTAACAAGTTGATAATTACGCCACTTAGCAAATAAGCAAAAAACCGCGAAGCCCCAAAGCAATCCAAAGAAAAGATAGGTAAGGGGCCAGCCAATTTGTACTGCTAGCCCAAAGTAACTGCTCATTACTCCATGACCTCGGAGTTTTAATGCATATAAAGAGGTTCCATAATAGTTATGGATTAAACCCTCTGTACCAAATCCATGGCCAAAGTCAGGACGATTAGTAATATAGTCTTGAGCAAGCTCCCAAAAATAAGTTCGATTTGCGGCTGTATATAATGTATCTTCTCGCAGAATTTTCTCTGCGAAAAAATTCGTTTGAATGAATTGCTCTAGAAAAATGATAGCTGCTGTGGGGATAAAAAATGCTTGTATTGGATTCTTAGCAAACAATGATCTAAAAATGAAGAATATTGCAACGCCAAAAGCGAATAGCGCTGTGCGATTTCCACTGAGCAGGAGATTAACTAAAAATATAATAGTGATGGTTAGATCTAACTTATGGTTCGTAATTAGCCATCTAGATATAACTAATGGTAAAGCAAGTCCCAATACCAAACCAATATTATTGGGGTTTTCAAAAATCCCTTGAAAACGGGAAGACATAAGCGAAGCTGGCTCAAAAAAAATTCCATAAACCAGATTGAATGTCATGACGAAGCCTAGGATATATAAGGTATTCCTGATAATAACTGCCTCTGATATTGAATCAGTATATTCCCATAACGTCCAAAACGAACAAACATATAATAGTAGTAGACTAATAGTCTTTAAGGCTGTTTCTATAGGTAGAATCGACCAAATAGCCGAAGCCAGAAAAATATATAAGAACATGATAATGAACCGATCAGGCAAAATTATTGTACCTTTTGATCTTCCTGCACGGACAAAACCTAATTTCACAGATAAAGCACAACCTGAAAGTAGAACCAACCACCTAAGAATATCTCCTGCTGATGCTATTTTTTCGAATTTCATGGTTGCCATGAGGAAAGGCAACATATAGAAAATCAGGAAGTGTTTTATAAAGAACGAATACATAGTAATATTCAGCGGAAAAATACGTGGGAATCTCGTTGTTTTGTAGAATAACCTTACCCTGCAATTAAACTATGAACCTAAAATTAATCACAGCTTTTTTAATCCATGCAGTAAGGTGTCGACCCAACGCTGAGGAGTATACTGCTTTGATAGCTCGTGGCTTGCTTGCCTATATGCTACTTGTTGCTTTGGATTCAATAAATGAATGGACATCAATGCCTCAGTAAGCTGATTAACTGAACCGCTAGGGAAGCTATAACCGTTGTAGTATTGCTTTAATAGATGGACTCCTGCACCACAAGCATCGGAAAGAATGAGTGGCAAACCACATGCAGCTGCTTCTTGTATCACCACTCCCCAGGGTTCGAAGCGGCTCGGTAAAACAAAGGCTGATGCTCCTTGCATAAGTATTGGAAGGTTATGAGGTTGGATGAAACCGCGATCTTCTGCACCGGCAGCTATTAACATATCTTGTAATGGTCCAGCACCAGCACAAACTAGACGCCAGGGGTTTTCCACATTCGAAGAATAGTTTTTGAATGCATCAGCGAGGAGGTCAATACCTTTTTCGGGTGCATATCGTCCTACATAAAGGAAATAAGGATGATTTAAGTCAGTGGGGTTGGTCACTGAATTCGCAAAAGCTGGCCAGTCACAGGCATAGTAGCCATCCCAGCAACGATCTCCAGAATATCCAAGCTCTTGGGCAAGATGGCGCTGACGCTCGCCGGTCACCCAAAGAACGTCAAGAAACCTTTGTAAATACAAGGGAGAAAGCCACACAGCAATTTGTTGGCGAAGAGATCCTTTCCACTGTGTATCACAGCCTGCAATAATTGGTATACCTTTTGATTTTAAGTGTCGACAAATCCTAACGTAGTCTTTATCTCGCCAACCGCTTGCAAGTACTGCTGTTGGGCGAAATGCTAAAATTTGATGCAGAATGCTCTCAATATTGCACTCATAACGATTAATGATTGTGCCTAGGTCGGAAAACGTGGAGGTGTCAAAAGGTGAATCCGGTTGATTAGGCCAGGCATAGATTAAGAGTTCGGCCTCAGTCTGTTGCTTGAATTCACGTAGGCAAGCGGCTAGGTAACCAGACAATCGGGTGTGGAGTAGAGCAACTCTCATCATGCAGCAACGACTTTCTGAATTGCTTCTAGCGTTTGCATTGCAATTCGATCCCAGGTAAAGGACTGTATACGTTCGAGAGAAGATTTCTTCATGTTTTGGAATTGAGTTTGAGTAAGTTCCAAAAAATGATTGATTCCTTGAGTAATGCCTGGAATACTGACTTTGGGAAGTAAGACCCCATTCTCGATGTCAACTAGAAGGCAAACGGCGCCAACGTCCGTTGCTAATACTGCTAAACCTGACCCCATAGCCTCCAGAATCACATTAGGCATTCCTTCAGAATAAGAGGGACAGAGTAAAACATCAGATTGGCGTAGTTCGTGCTGTAAAATACTCTCATCACGTATTGGTCCTGCATAACTAACATTAGGGAGAGACAATTGCTTGTCTTTCGGGATTGGACCTATAAAGCGGAACTGAGCATGGTTTTTCCAATCAGGATTTTTCCGTATCGCAGTTTGAAGTTCTTGAATGCCTTTACGGCGTTCATAGCGTCCAACGAATATGAAGCGGATTGGGTCAGAAGGGGGAAGAACTCGATCGACTAACCATGAAGAATCAATGCCTCCTGGAATTTCAAGGATTTGTTCGTTAGGTATATGTAATTTTTTATTAATAAGCTCAGTAATCCGGCCACCATAAGAAAATAGATAGTTTGCTTGATGGATATGGTACGAGAAATCTGGACGTAATAACCAATTCTCTAGCCAAGCTTTTGAATTTGCTGAAGTTTGGAACATCTCAAACCCATGAAGATTTACTCCAATGGGCGGAATCTTACTACCGTGCAACTTTGCTTCCGTAAAAGCCCAAGCAGTTATGCTTTTACCTAAGATGAAGTCTGATTCTGATTGCTGTTGGTACAGCTCATATGCTTTTTGGGAGAAACATTTTAATGAACGAATATAATGTCCTGGGAAATGGTCTAATTTAGCCCAAGGAATAAAAATATTATTAATATTTTCTTTTTCTATATCAGTCATTCCATAAAGCTGATCAATAGTTTGAGTATTATCAAAATCTGTATGATAAAGATCAATTCTTACTCCTAAGGTAGCTAAATGTTTAGCTAAGTTAAAGCTATGACGCTGCAGTCCACCGATAACATAAGGTGTAACGCCTGGAGTTAGAAAGGATATCTTCACTTAATTATTGGTATTTTAATTTAGATTAGAGAGCTGGTATAAATAGCAGTTAATGGCAACTTTATTTCCATCTCCAATATTAGCTTTTCTGAAAAGATTTCTTAAATCAAAGTGCGTAAGCACAGTTGCTATTCCAAATCATGTAAGTGCTCTAGAGTATACTTCTGCATATCTATCAGCAGCTTTATCGTAACTATGAAATCGTTCAATCCTATCTTTTGCAGCAATACCAATTTTTGCCCTTTTTGATGGAGATTCAATTAACTCAACTATTTTTTTAACAAGCTGATTAATGTTACCTTTTTCATAAGAAATTCCCGACTCTCCATCAATAAACCACTCACTTGTTCCACCTGAATTAGAAGCTACGACAGGAGCACCGTTTAACATTGCTTCAGCCACTACATTGGGAAAATTATCAGGGTATATTGATGGAACAACTACCACACAGTCAGAGGCAAATCTATTAAAAATATCTTCTCTCTTCTGCCAGCCTAAAAGTTGAATATTTTTCAACAGAGCTTGTTCAACACTCTCCTCAAACTGGTGTTTAAAGTCACCGTCACCAATAATTTTTAGTCTTAAAGATGGGTAATACTTGACAATTTCTCGATAGGCTTCAATTAAGTCAAAAATTCCTTTTTGCTTAGAAATTCGTCCAACAAAAACTAGATCTGGTATGCCTGACTTTGTTTGGATCGGTGTTGTTAAAATACTTTTCTGTGGTGAAGGAACCTTAAGTATCTTACTACGTAATACTCCATGATTTAAAAGAAGATTTAGCATATAGTCCGAGTAAACAATTAAGTTAAAATACTTTTTGATAAATTTATTCTGTTCATAATAAACATTTAAATAAGCTGAGACTATATTTTCAGGCTTGCGTGAACGTTGACATTTTTCAGTATATGCATTTATTAAACATAAGGGGCCAAAATTTTTACTACATGGTTTACAACTTCTTTCTAAAAACCGTGACCACCCAGGACAAGTTATCATTGGTTCATGTAGAGATCTAAAGACTGGGAGTCCGAATTCAAAAAGTAGGTTAGTTACCTGTGGGAAAGGCATCGAATGAATATGTATGATATTTATACAATATTCTTTTATATAGGTTTCGATTAAACATTTTAGTGATGAGATTGAAGAAGCCTTAATAATTCTGTTGACATCAGTAGAGAAATAACAAAGATTGTATGCACCCATTTCTTTACTAATTAGCATTAAATGCTTTTCAGTTTTAAAGCGTTCGTACATAGCTGTCATTATCTTAAGAATATGATTTTCAGCCCCACCTCTTAAATCAAGGTTGTAGTGAATCCGGAGAACTTTAATCTCTACATCAAAATACATTAAATAATATGGAAAATAATTTTTTTAGCAATTGAAAAGCTATATTTCTAGATTTCTGTTGTTAATTTTTACTTATTAATATAGATTTATTTGCGTAGAGCGTTGAATTATTTGGTATATCATCAAGAACTAATGAATTTGCGCCAATGATAACATTATCACCAACATTTATGCCGCCAGCTAATACACTACCCGGATATATAACTACATCATCACCAATTTTGGGGTATGAAGTAAGTTTATTTATGCTTCTTGCCCCTATAGTTACATTGTGATAAATATTTAACCTTTTACCAATTCTAACTCCACTACCAATAATGATTAGGTGTGCATGATGGATAACTAGGCCGCCCTCTATGATTGCATCAGGATGAATATCAATATTAAACTTGGAACGTAATAAGGAGTATAGAAAGATCCTTAATCCAGGAAAAATTCGTCTTCTATAGTAGAAATACTGATAGGTTCTGTAAAGAAGTACTGCTGCAAATTCACCCATTCTTAGAGAAGCTAAGACTACTGAAATCCAACTTTTTGGTTCATAGCCATAACGAGCCGAAAAATCTTCAACTAATGTAGACCAAGTATTCTGGTGTGGTAAACAGTCAGATTTTATTTTGGACATTTATCTTACAATCTTTTGATTAATAACTTTAGCCTTTTGATCAAAAACACTTTCCCAAGAAAAATCATTAGAAATTTTTCTGTATAGAGATTCACCTTTAGAGAAATAATCAGCAGGTTGCTCGGTGATCGCCATTAGTATTTTTGCTAGACCAAGCGAATCATCGATTTCAAAAAATTCTACTTCTGAAGTATCAAACCAATAGTCAAAATTATAAGTCCTTGGAACAATAGAAATACATTTTGATGCACCGTAATCGAATAATTTCATTTGAGACGTATAGGGAGGAACACCAGGAATTACTCCGACATGCATCATCTTTAATATATCTGCTAATTCATTACGATCCAGAAAACCATGATCAATGACTTCAATATGGCTCTCTAACTCATTTTTTATAGTGTCAAAACCAGTGCCAAAAAGATTTAGACAAAGGTTCTCTTTTGTTTCTTTCTCAAGTATCTTAATAGCTTTAATGAGAAGAGATGGTTGATGGTGAGACATAAGTCGAGCAATGAAGGCGATATTAACTTTATCATTTATAATCTTCTGGTGATTTGAATAATGATTGATAAAGTTTATCTCTACACCATTTTCAACATTACTCCAGTTTTTAGTAGATAACTGCCAATAATCTCCATATGTACCAACAAAGAATACATGTCGAGAACAGGAATATATTTTTTTCTCAATCCATCTATTTAACGGAGTAAGAAGAGATGGATAATATTTTTTTCTTGCTTCAAACTGTAAGCCATTTGATTCAACAAAACATGGTATCTTTAGAATATTTAGAACAACAGGAAGAAGATCCAGAAAAGATGCCCGGAAGTATACAAAGTCAACTTTATTCGTACATATTATGGAAGATATTTGAATAGATTTAATTACAGACTTTAAGAGAATTTTGCAATCAGAAAGAGTACCCTTTATCAGGCTTGACCTTTTTGAATTTTGAACTATATCATTCTGAGGTGTAGTTTTTAGGCTTTTCTTAATCTTGGATGAAATTAAATATATATCAAAGTATTTATTTAATTCACTTAAACCAATATCAATATGTCTGTATGCACCAGAAGTGGGATCTAAACAGCCTGCTTCATTAACAACATAAATACCTTTAGGTCGTTTTTTCCTACTGATCATATGATAAAAATATTTTATCTATAAGTCTAACAAGTCTATAAAAGCCACGGATCTTCTAGTAGGGACTAAAGTGCAACTCTAAGTTATGAGTTCTAAAATGCATTGGAAAGTTCTTTATCTATTTACTCTGAAGTGTATAGAGTATTAGTCCTGACTGCCTGACACATCTCTGAAAGCCTTTTCTTCGTAAGGGTTTGCACTGTAAGAATAGCAACGCTGCCCCTAAGGCAAGAGAGTTGGTAATACGTTTAGGTTGCGTTTGACGTGTGAACAATGCCAAAAGCTAGCCTTATACACCCTGCTATTCAGCATCCAAAAGCTACGTATCTAAAGGCTTTGAGGTACTTATGTCAGGCAGTCAGGTATTAGTCTATTTGATTTGTTATCATCATCGTGTAACCCTTGCCATTAATCTGGTGCGAAAAGCTGAAAGGCTGGTCTAGCGATCAGTCTGCTGTTGAATTGACTGACGCCTTTAAAGGAGAAGGTCAATTCACTAACCTTAGACCAAGGATTTTTACTGTGTCCCTGTAATTATCATGCTCTTAGCCTTCAAGATTCCGTTTAAGATGCCAGCAGTGAATCAAGGCATGTCTTGGGAATCAAGATAGTTCTGTTGTCATCGAACTAGTTACTGGACCCACTATCGATTTCACAGCTAACGGTCTGGCTTTGTTGAATGCTAATTAGCGGTTGTGTGTCACTATTGCAAAGGATTTCTACAAAAGCATAGCGATTATCTAATTTATGTTGTTTATCAGATAAACATTGCCCTCGTAGATATTTGCGTAAGCGGTCTGGTATTGAAACGAGTTATTGAATTAAAAAATCACTTTAACATACCAACGATGACTAAATATCCACTGGCACTGCTGTTGTTGGCAACCTTTTTTCATCTTGATCAGTGTCTGGATTACACTGCTGTGGATGTTTTCAGAGTTATTCGGCGTTGAGGAAGATGAGACTATCAAGACTTATTTCTACCTAAAACACTTTAGAAGTTTATCCTTAAGGGCGTTGATAGTTTCTTCCTGCCCAAGAGGGAAATTTAATTTTATGTTATCGAACTACAGATGATCTTTGATTATAATCTCGTGATAGTCCTAAAATCTTAAAAATCATTAAACTAAATGAGTGCGTTCTCAATAAGAAATTCTGAAAAGCTATTTACAAGTAGCTTAATATCATAGTTTGAGACTACATGTTTTCTAGCTGAAATTGAAATTTCTTTTCTAAGATCTTCATTACTTATAACTAGATCTAAATAATCACTAATTTCTTTGATCGCATTATCTCTATTATCGGCATCTACAAGAATACCACACTTGCTGTTTTTAACAGACTCTACTGCCCCTCCGTGGTTTCCAGCTATAATTACATTCTCAAAGAAAGATGCTTCTATAAAACTTATACCAAAACCTTCAAAGTCTTTGTTTAAATTAGAATGATTCGGCATAATAAAAACTGAGCTTAATTCTAGCAAATTAAATTTAGCTTCGTCTGAAATTTTCCCTAAAAACCGTACTTTTTCATTCAATTCTAATTCATTAACAATTTTTTTGAGATAATCGTATTCCTGGCCCGTTCCTGCAATTAAATAAATATAATCATCATTTTCTCTTAATGTTCGTTTTAAAGCTTGTATAGCAATATCTATACCTTTTCTTTTTGTGAGTCTTGAGATTGTAGTAATTAAAAATTTATTAGTTAGATCTATTTCTAAATCCTTAGATTTTTTTTTCTTTTTGCCTTCTAGGAATTCTATATCAAGGCCTGGATAGAGGATGTAGTCTTTGCAACTATATTGAATTGAATTATCTTTAAGTAGTTTTTTTGTAGCATGAGAGTTGAATATAATTAGATTTGAGCTTTTGCAGACAAAATCCAAAAAATTTTTATTGCTCTTGATCAGATTCAAAATATCGTAACCATGCAAAACTATTGCATACTTTAATTTTAGAAAATGTAGTATCTGGATAACAAGTATAGAATATGTATTGCTTATATAAGTGATAATAAATAGATCTTTTGGATTTTTAAGTGATATTTTTAGGATCTCAAAAATAACAAAAAATGCAATATTAATATAGTAAATTGCAGAGTTTATTTTCTTGAATAAATAAAATGAATCTCCTATTCTTTTTCCAAGAAATCTATCATTTTTGTATTTATTTAAACCTTTCAGGGTAAAAACAGGAGTTTCTATTTGAAGTACACTTGTAATTACTGTATTTAGTAAATCTAACTTGTTTAACTCTTTTGCAAGTTGGTAGGTATATTCAGCAACCCCACCCAACATAGGCTTATAGTCCGGTGAGAAAATTACAATTTTATTACTCATTTTTTATTAAATATGCTAACCCAAAATTGCAGCATTAAGGATTTGATGATTGGGGAAAGTATCTTCCATTTTTCATTAGCGAGACTGGATTTTTAAACTATTAAACTTGAGGCCAAGGATCTTAAATATTAGATATTCAATAGCTTCTAATTCTCTAAAGAGGCTTTTTTGACATGGTTTAATAGTATTAAAGCTAACCACTCAATAATTCAACAATAAATGAGAAACTTAGTTAAAAAAAGAATATTATGAACGCAAAAAATTACTTTTTCTGAATCTACTCAGGATTTAACTACTGATAATTATTAAGAACAATAGGAATCACAATACAAACCAACGGATTGGGAGAGAAATGAATTCTTTACCCTGACTATCTAAATCAGGGTAGTTGAGTAGCCTCATATAATGTATTTTTTTTAACTAGTCCAGCTTAAGTTAAGATTTTAAAGCGAAAATCTCTTTAATATTTTTTTGAATTGATTACCCAATATTTCTTTTCTTTCGCAATAAGTAATTCTTCTTGCTATTTCTTCTAGTATTTTTTTTCTTGTACCAGTGTTTGCATACCTTAGTTTAACTTCTATTGCCTCTGCCTTTGATAAGATTTTATACTTGGGCGAGGTTGTCTTGGCATTATTATGGATCTTTATTTTTGATGCAATGATTTCATAGTGATGAAAATTTGTGATTTCAGAAAAACGAAACCATAAATCATAATCCATTTGTAAGTGAAGTGACTCATCTAATTTTCCTGCTTCAATAAATAAATCATGATTAAAGAATACACCAGCTTGCGGAACATAGTAGCTCCACCAAAAAATATTAGAAAATTTTGTAGAAGGGGGATTAGTTAAACAAATAAAATTATTGTCAGGAGTTACCCTCTCTACTGAGCAAGTAATACAACGAATATTTTTTCCTTGTCTAAATTCATTTGCAATATTGGATAGAATATTAGGACAATAGCAATCATCGCTATTTAGCCAAGCACATATTTTACCTTTAGCTTGATTAAATCCAGAATTAATTGCATGACTTTGACCTTTATCATTTTTGCTTGTCCAATAAGTAAAAAACTCCTCATATTTATTAATTATTTCAAGTGAATTATCAGTGCTTCCGCCATCCATTAATATATATTCTAAATTCGGATATCCTTGTAGTAGTACTGAGCGTATTGTCTCTTCAAGAAACTTTCCTTGGTTAAAGCTTGGAGTTATTATGCTAATCTTAGGCCAAGTTAAGCCATCAAGCATAATCTCTGGAATGATATTAGATCCCTCTGTCCAAGGCCATCCTTTTTTATTTGGTGGGGGTGGTGGCAAATCTTTTATTGTTAGAAATTTACTAACAGTCATTGGGGTATCTCAGGCCTAACTTATGCATGAAAATTTTAATCAAATAAAATCTTCTATAATAGAGAAAATAAACCAATGATTAAATAGTAAATAGCGATAGTTAAGTATTCTTATATTGAACTTGAGAGTTGAGTTAACTGATTTGAGTTAGATTTACGGTTGAGTAAAGCTCTATATAAATTTAAATACCTTTTAGCCTGGAGCTTTGATGAATATTCTTCTAATGCAATTAACCTACAATTTAACCCCATTTCATAGCGTAATTTATCATCTTTAAGTAGCACTTCAATTCCTTTTGAGAAATCTTCAATATTCTCTTCTTGTGCGAGATATCCTGTAACATTAGGTCTTACCAAATCTTGAACACCTCCAACCCTAAATGATACTGTGGCTGTTCCACAAGCCATGCTTTCTTGAAGTACAACTGGTAAGTTATCTGCCCGAGTGGGTAAGAGAAATAAATCCGCAGAGGAATATACTATAGCTTTTATACGGTCATTTGTAATATAACCGAGATGGATAGTTTCAATGTCAGTACTTTTATCTAACGCACTATAAGGTTTTCCAAGGGTTATTAGAATGCATTCTTTTTTTAGTTTTTCAGGCAAAGAGGAAAGAGATTTGATTAATAAATCACCTCCTTTTCTGGGTTCATTTAACTTTACTGCACAAAAAAGTAAAACTTTTTTTTGAAGAGGTATACCTAGGATACTTCGGGAAAGCTTGTTATCTAATGGTTTGTAAATATCTGTGTCAATACCGTATGGAATATGATGAATCGAGAACTGGTTAAGAATGCTTTTTTTAGCTTGCTGGGCTAACCATTTACTCGGCGAGACAATTACTAAATCTGAATTTCTATATACCCAATTCTTAAACTTCCATTCCCAGCGGGTAGTATCTCTTTTGATTGCAGGAATAGTTTCTGGGTATGGACAAGAACCACAGCCATTTTGCCATCTATTGCAGTCAAAGCTATAAGCACAATGCCCAGTAAAACTCCACATATCATGAAGTGTAAAGATTGCAGGCTTAGATTTAGTTAGTTTTGGAATTGCCATATAACTAAATCCAGCAAAATGAAGATTATGAAAATTTAGTAAATCACATTCCTGAAAAAACCTATGTTTAGGGATATCGAAACTACCAAAATAATTTAAATGGTTGAAGCCTAAGCGGGAAGTAAACCTTCCAAGTTGATTTTCTAACCTATATCGGCGAGGTGATAAATTTACCTCTTCATCATCAGTCTGTAAGTTCCCTACCAAAAGCTTAGAATTTACACCTTGTTTCAACAACTCCTTGTGGAGACGATACCCTGCAATTGCAGCTCCACCTGAAATATCCGATTGATTAATATGTAATACTTTCATGGGGTTAAATAGCGATCGCTATGCAGGTAACTGCTCAACAAACCTTTGATGGGCATTTGCATGTATTTACTGTTGTAGAATTACCAATACCTGATCCATACGATACTGTGGCAAATAAGTGATACTCCATTTTTGCTATTCTTTAGCGGAGAAAATCAAGTCTGAGGAGGTTTAATTGCTTCCATGTAGAGGGAGTCAGGTTTGTAAATGTTGCCATCTGCTTCGGTATCTAGGTTAAAACTGCTCCAACCGGGAATGTAGCTTTCGGTAGCACTACGTTGAGTAATTTGTTCAAATCCACACTCTTTGAGTAAGCGTGCTAGAGAATAGCGATCGTACATCCATTGATGAATTTCACTGATTTGGCGGAAGCGACCTATGTTTATCGATTGGTGATCTTTTGCACCAAACGGAAATTTAATCAGGGTTTATCGACGCACATTTGAATCGCACAAAAAACGGAACAAGGGACGTAGCAAGACTTTAAAACATGGATCTATGTTTGAAATAGCTTGACCTTGACTTTGCCCAACTTCGATGAGTTTTTGGACTTCAAGACTTAGACGCTTCAAAATGAAGGGTTTATTCAGAACCTCAGGTTGAAAAAGGTAGGCTGCCATATCGCCCCTTGAGTAATTTCTGACCATCTGGTCAAAAAGTTCTAGCAACAACCAATTGTAGTTGTCGGCTACATAGGAATTACTACAAACAGCCTGTTCCAGTCTCGACCATTTTTGATAACCTTTTGACTCTGGCAGTGGGGACAATCCTAGTTTGTTCTCTTTGCACTGCCGACATTTTAGCTCTTATAGATTAACAGGCCAGTGCCAGGATATCACGCCTTAACTGATCAGTACTCGTTGTGTATTTAGGTAAGGCCGTAGTGTTGCAATAGGCGAGCAAGAGAGTGGCAATTACACAACTACTCATGGGAAATTATCGACTCAGGTATGATTTTTTCGAATACTTTTCTGAGTAAACGTTTCATAGAGACAGTAATTGATAAAACTCTCGCAGGAAGGAACCGTAAGAGGTATTTTTTTGATAAAGCTAACCTCAACATCAGCTTTCCTAACTCCGATTTAGATAGAACTAATTCATTGCCTAATTCTTGTTCTATAATCTCTCTTTGAACTTTCAAATCGCATTCTGGGAAGCTAAAGAAATTTCCGAATCGAGACTCCCAACTTCGATGAAAATCCGTGTAATCTATATCTTGATAATTTTGATCAAGTGAATCTGTCGAAAAACGTGGACCCCAAAAAAAGCTCTTCAAACCCATTGCAGATGCGAATAGAAGAGCAGAGGTCATTTGATTTGAAAAAGCGTAACGCTTACCGTGAACATTGGCTACAAAGCGTTTGAGAAATGCTTTGTCATACAAATCATTGCCATTTGTAACAACTTTAAACCCGTGGCCTCTAAAGGTATTATCCAGACCTTTTTGCTGGTCGAGATGATACATGCAGACAGTGATAGGGTGATAATTATCTGGCAAATTCTGGAGCATCTCTGCATACAGGTCAAAATCACATTTCATCTCAATCAGCTTCGATGAATGAGAAGGAAATACAATAGAGCCTTGCTTATTATCTGCTTCAGAATAGTCAAGGAGTTTTAATAGGTAGAGGAATGGTGCACCAATACTACGCGTCTTTAATGCCCGATATTTTCTTTTATATGTTTCCTCTAAACTTTTCGACCAATACCAATTTTCAGGCGCATCATAACGAGCATCATGATCAGTAGCCGTTATTGTCCAACCATGCTGTAATGACATAGGACAAGGCAAATAGGACGGAAACCCCGCATACTCTTTCAGAATCTTGCCGATACCGTAATAGGTCACATTGTCATAAAACTCTTGCATATCGTTTCCAGAATGATCGTTTAACCTAGGGCCACTCGAAAAGAAGTATCTAAAAGCTGTACGATTCCAATCTTCTCAGTGAAATCCAGAACCCTTCGCCCTCATTTTTATGTCCCTGCCATATCTCCGGAATGAAGGAGGCATTCGGGGCGAATTGGAGTAAATATTCTTGCAAGGCAAGGAAATCCATTTCACCTTCTCCAATTTGCAAGCCTTCTCCATCCGACCCAGCCGCATCTGCAATATGCAAATGGGTCGTATGTGGTCCCACTTGCCGAACAAATTCCATGAAGGATAGCTTGTGTTGGTTGCAAGCTAGCTTGGAATGGGAGACATCTAGACAAACACGATATCCATGCTGAGCACAGAATGCGGTAATGTCGTGAGCATCGACAAATAAGTTGTGATATCGCTGTCCACCAAAGTGCCATGGGAAAGGTGGCATTGTCTGCGGGATGATTTCAACTCCTTCCGCATCAATGGTAGATAAACTATCGAGCAGTATCTGATACAGTTTCTCTAGTTTCGATCGAGGCAGGGGAGCATCGATCGTGAAGCCTCCAATATTAGTGACAATACAAGGGCGCTGGGCGCGCTTAAAATAGGGCTTCAGTTCACGCGTAATTTCGACGACTCGCTGCAACTCATGAATGGATCGTTGTCGATAACTCTCGTCTTCCGAGCATAAGTCAAGCGTATGATCTCTGGCAAATAGCTCAGGACTATGCACAACCAGATCGAGGTCATAGACTTGGTCGAAGTATTGATGTAGGTCTTCCTCCATGTCTTTGTAGCTCAGGTGGAATTCCAGTAGGTCGGGGTTGGTTTTTTCGAGTATGTTTTTGAAGTCGTGATAGCGCACTGGCAAGCCCCAGGGGCGATCGAACTTGTAGTGTTTGGGTTGCACACGATCGTGCTCTAAATCGCTTGGGTAAAAGAAATCACCAGCCTTGAGATCACGTTTTGCCTTTTGGCCAATCAACTCATCTTTGCGGTTGGGTTGTAAACCTTTTCCAGGGCTTTTGACTTCCAGCATTCCGGCTGTGATGACCTGCCCTATCTGGAGATTACAGTTGATGATTAAACTTTTGGCCAAGGTTTCTCGATTCATCAATTCACCCTGACTCAGTCGGCGTTCACTGCTGCTGCCGAGCGCTGACTCGATCTGACGAATGCCCTGCACCATCGTTTGAAATTCATCGGGCAACAAACTAACCTTATGGTCATTGCCTTCCATAAATTTATCAATCGTGAAGTGTTTTTCAATCACCTTGGCGCCTTTAGCCACGGCAGCAACTGAAACATGAATATCACGTTCATGGCCTGAATATCCCACGGGGCAATCACCAATTTCTTTGAGACGTTCCAGGTAGTTGAGATTAACATCTTTAAAGGGCGCTGGGTAAGTAGAGTTGCAATGCAGCAATACATACATCGCACCGAGCTGTTGCAATAGCCGGACAGATTCGGCAATCTCGGCTTCTGTAGACATCCCCGTCGAGCAAATGAGTGGCTTACCGGTCTTAGCTATCGCTCTGAGTAAATCATGGTTGGTCAGATCGGCTGAGGCCACTTTATAGCCTGGCATACCATAGTCTTCCAGTATTCCAAGACTTTTTAAATCCCAAGGGGTGCAGAGCGGCAGGATTCCTTGGGATTTGCAATAGTCGAATACTTCCAGCATTGCCTCAGGGGAAAGCTGAAAGCGTGATAGCAAATCGAGGGTGTACTGTGAACCAAGGTCCTCGCTCGCATCATTAGCGTTACCAGCATTACGGTAGAGGGCTTTCATACTACGCAGTTGGAACTTAGCGCAGTCAGCACCCGCTTCAACGGCTAGATCCACCAGTTTCTTGGCCATATCTAGGTTGCCGTTATGATTGTTACCGATTTCCGCAATGATGAAGGTAGGTGAGGTCGCATCAATTTTGAAGTCACCAATCTGGACACCATCGGAGCGTTTGCGGGCGACGGCGACAAGGTGACCAGCAGCGTCTACCAGTGGAATAAACTCGACTTCGGCGGAAAATGCCGCCAAGATCTGAGCGGGGGCGGCATCGGCTGGAACGGACTTATAGTTTTTATTCGAAACCTGATAAACGGATTGATTTAGATCAATATTGTCTTGACTGACTAACCAACGGCGAAAGTCACCGTCGGTCATAATCCCTTCTAGCGCGCCGGACTCGGTGACGGAAAAGATAATACGACTTTTGTTGTCACTGATTTTCTTGAGCGCGTTAAGAACACTATCTTCAGCAAAAACGATGTATTTGGCAACGTTTCTGTCAATCAGCATGGGACACCACCTGTTGCTTGAGCAAGAATTCAGCGATTTCGAAGTCTAAAGGAGAATCAATTTCGTGAGCCGCAGCCTCACTCATCGGGAAAAGCGATATTTTACCGCCTAAGCGATTGCCGAGTTCTTTCAAGACCCAAGGCTTAAAAATATAGATTGAACCATTTTCAACATACTGCGGATTCATGTCTTGCCGGCGAGGGCGATGGCGATAGTCGTAGTTGATGGCCTTAGCCACACCATTAGCTTCTTCCCAGAGAAAACGATGCGAGGGGGAAACTGATACGAGAGAATCAGCATCTTCTGACTGAAGTTTTTGGATAGCCCGATCGATGTCAATCCCAGTGCGAATTGGTGAAGTACACTGGAGGAAAATGACCAAATCAGGCTTAACTAAAGATTCTTCGATGACACTAAGTGAGTGAATCAAGGCAGATTCCGAAGATGCCGTATCACTTGCCAAGTAATCAGGGCGCTGGATAGTATTAACGCCATATTCCTGAGAAATAGCTGCAATCTCAATATCATCAGTCGAAACATAAACTTGTCCAGCAAGGTTAGACTCGAGAGCATCGAGTATACTGTGGGCAATCAAAGGCTTCTTATCCAGTAAGTTAACGTTTTTTCGGGGAACCCCTTTAGAACCTCCACGAGCTGGAATGACTACGATATTTCCCCGGAATTTAAAATTGGGCAAGTGCATGATAAGGCTATAAAAGGGAGTTAAAATTACAAAATTTTGAGAATTTTCTTGATATCAGCCAGATTTCTCAATGTAATTTCCCATAACCCTTCTTGAGCACGCTTAACTTGATCTTCTATCTCATCAATCTTTTGTCCAATGCTAGTCATATCCGTGACCAGAGTAGACCGCAAGTCTTCACCTTGAATTTCAGCGCCCCATTCTTGATGATGAATATCTTCCAAGAAGAAGCGTAGCTTATCGTGACTAATCAAACTATAAATTGCTTTTCCAAGTCCAAAGGGAATCATTTGAGCATGGCCTCTCATCCCGAAAGCCAAAGATATTTTACGATATTCACGAATAATCACATCTGGTGGTGCACGATGGAGATTAATTTGTTCAAGTTCAAGTCCGCGAGCTCTGAACCATGCATAAGCTTCAGCATCTGTCCGCATATGCATGAACATTTTTGGACACCACCCCTTGTTCTTTAATTCCAAAAGTGCATCAGCTACTGACCACAGAATTTCATCTTCGCGCTTGCCAAACCTAAGGTGGTGCCTATCGAACGCGATATTTACAGCAATTACATTACCCGGCTCTCTGTCATGAGTTTCCACCTTGGGATAAAATTTTTGCAGGAATGTGGTCGCACATGGTTGAAAGGTAATCTTCGAATGCAGCTCTGGTGGAAGATATTGCTTAAGAGCTTCCATACTTCCTCGATTCCGAATCCCAAAAAAGGCACTTTTCCGAACCAGTTTTTCTACACTTTCTCTGAATTTAGGTGAGAATTCAGGCTGACCTCTGAAGCGGTTGTAACCAACGGCAAACACAATAATTGGCACTTGAATTTTCTCTAACAGTTCGATAGGGCAAGCCCATTGCCATCCAGACAATTCATTAAGGTTAGAGTCAGAAAGGAAAAGGCCTCCACCGCCAATTAGAACAGCATCTTGCGTATTGATTATATCAATGGTTTGTTCCGTAACTTTTCCTCTTAAGGGAATCAGCTCAAACTGAGTTGGCGATACATATTGCTGGAATAGCCACCTAATAGCAGGAAATAAAAGCGTATCCCCAGCATTATCATTAGCGTGTAAGCCAATATGAGCAATTTTAAGTCGAATATTCTCCGTCTCTACTGGTGTAACCGCAACATTTTCAGCATTACATAGATCTTGGGGTGTCTTATCACGCCAGGACTTCAATTGATTCTTTAGTCGACGCTTAGCTGCTACAAGGTATTGCTTAGCAGTTCGAGATCTTTTGCTCGAACTGATATCATTTGCATCAACTACTATTTTCTTAATTCGTCGTGGATCATCCGACAGGGTAGATTGCAATGCTTTAGCTTTCTTTTGCGCTATAATCCATAGCCCATTTCCATGCCATCCACTCTCTATTGGCTCAAAACCATTTTTGAGCATGAATGATCTTAAAACCGTTTCAGAAAATGTGTTGATGTGAACATCCCAGAAGAAGAAATCTATACTTTCTCCATACCAACGATCAATACTTGGACACTCTATATAGAGCAAACCATCATTCTGCAACAGATCATAAATTCTACTTAGAAAGGAATTTGGATCTGGCACATGCTCAATAACATGGAAGCTAGAAATTACATCGAATCTGTCTTCTGAAAGATAGTATTCCAACGAAGTATTCTCTATTGAAAGACCATACCTCTGCTCAACAACACTTGTATAAACAGAATCCGGCTCTAGCCCGGAGACCTTCCAACCAGCTCCCTTCATCAATCTGAGGAAGCTGGCTGTGCCACAACCAATCTCTAAGATGTTTTTTTGATCATTAGGGCTATATAATTCTGATTTCAAATGATTTTGCAGCGTTTGAAATCTAGAGAATGCCAGTGCTTCACACTGCTTGAACTTCGCGTCATCAGGCTTGTGTAAACTTCTCTCATTGCGGGAGAAACCACCACCTGCGTATAAATTTTCCAATTCAGTAGCGCTTGGCCTGGGTAGAACAAAAACGAATCCACACTGCTCGCAAATGTAATTTTTGACATTTTTGACATGTCTCCCCTTACCGTAAATAAGACTACGCTTATCACTTCCACAGAGCGCGCAATTATATGCCATTTTTAGCTCCAAAAATAATGAGAAAACTACGAGAAGGCTAGGCAGAAGAGATATCCCAAGAATATGGCTGATAAAAAGCAGCGCCACTCAGATTGAAAAACGTATCTACGCTAAAATCATATGCTTCTACGAAATCTAAAGTGTTTAGAGCTCCTTGGCGAACGACAAGCTTCATCATATAGTTACCAGGTTTGAAGCAGACCTGCGGAAAAATAACAGCTATTTTGTTCATCCCCTTACTCAATTTGATTTCTTTACCATCATTTTGGTTGCTAATAAACAAAACTGAGTTTCCAGCGCTTAATTTCTCATAAAAATTAAGCCTCAAATTAATGTTGCTTAAATCAGTTTTCGCGTTACATAGAATAGATATTCTTGCAGATTCGCCACAATACAAAGTCTCAGAAGAATCATTTCCTTCAGATTTTATTTCAATAGATTCAATGGATAAGGTTGAAGATTTTTTCAGAAAATCTTCAACCTTATTTGTATTGTGTACAATCCTTCTATCTCCATGCTGCTGAGAATCCATGAAGATAAGATCTCTCTCATACTGAAGCACAATTTCTCTAGCTTCTCCAACGTTTAGAAGCTTACCCCGATTTAAGTAAGCCACTTGTTCACAAACTCCCGCAATTGTTTGAGAGTTGTGACTGACCAAAATAAATACGGTATCACTGTTTCTTAATTCTCCCAGTTTTTTATGACATTTAGCTTGGAAGCAAATATCACCTACCGCAAGAACCTCATCGACAAGAAGAATTTCTGGCTCGGTAAAAATTGCACTGGCAAAGCCTAAACGTGCAGCCATCCCAGAACTATAACTCTGGACAGGCGCATCAATTGCATCCCCAATCTCCGCAAACGCCACTACCTCCTCAAACCGTTCATCGATCTCCTGTTTCGACAAGCCCAAAATTGCCATATTCACATAAATATTTTCCCGCCCCGTCAAAATTGGGTTAAACCCCGCCCCCAAGGCAATCAACGGCGCCACCCGTCCATTCACCTCCACCGAACCATGATCTGGCCGGATCAACCCACTAATAATCCGCAACAGCGTCGTCTTCCCTGCACCATTGGCACCCACCAGCCCCAGCGCTTCCCCCCGCTTTAGCTCAAAGCTCACATTGTTTAACGCCCAAAACTCCCCCTTACGCAGCTCTACATCTTGCCGCTGTGCGCCAAACACCTCTCCAGCAATATCCTGCACCCCATATAGCAAAGACCGCTTTAAATCACGGCAAAACCGTTTAGAA
The DNA here is from genome assembly GCF_018336915.1 of Acaryochloris marina S15. GTDB lineage: Bacteria > Cyanobacteriota > Cyanobacteriia > Thermosynechococcales > Thermosynechococcaceae > Acaryochloris > Acaryochloris marina_A. Next base: position 3,200,697 of record NZ_CP064923.1, read on the forward strand.
ACATTCTTCACGGACAAAACAACGCTGCCATCCTTAGACGACTGATGCATAATAGGCTCTAGATAGGTTTGTGTCATCACTTAAATAGGGTGAAAGGTTACTACTCAGGCACTACATTTAGACTCTTGGTTTCTTAAAACACTACATATGGTGTTTGCCATTAATCTCCAAACGTCAAAATAATAAGCAATTCTCAACAAGGAGCCGCATTGCCCATTTTATTGAGAATTGAATTTCAAACAAAAATTGAGTGTAAATCTTTCTCACAGGTAGTTCTGGAGATTTTAGGGGGCAGCCTGAGTAGTTACGGTGAAAGTTTGAATTTACGAGCTCATCCGCTCCACCATAAATGGCATTGCCAGGCGATACAGCATCCAGCCCAGCAGGAACAGCCCTAAGGCCAGTCCACTGGCCCACCAAAAGCCTATAACATCCGTCAATACTCCGGTTGTCGCTAGTTCCCGTGTTGTTACCAGCAATGGTGTTACCGGATTTAGCCGCACAATGCTCCCAAATAAACCACTTTGCGGCACTTCGTAAATCACTGGTGTCAGCAGCAGCCAAGGTGCCACAATCATCGGTAATACCTTCTGCACATCTCCATACAGCGCCCCCAGTGGCGCTAACACCAAGCCAATCCCTGTCCCCAGCATCACCAGATGCACCAGCGCTACTGGCACCAACAGCACCGCCCAAGTCACTGGCATCTGAAACCAAACAAATAGACCCACAATCAAAATCAGCTTGATACCAAAGTTAAACGCCACCTCCCCCAGTTTCGCCAGCACCAATGCCTCACGCGGGAAATTGATTTTCGCCAACATCGCCTTTGCTGCATTGACTGCCATAATTGGCCCATTCAGCGCCTCTACAAAGGTCTGCCAAAGGGCCATACTGAACATGACATAGGCCGGGTAGGGCAACTCCGTTTCACCCAGGTTCACTACCCCCGTATTGCGAGCCATAACCAATCCAAACGCTGTCACCACTGGCGGCATAAAAGCCCAGAAAATTCCCAGTAAAGACTGCCGATATTGAGCGCTGATATCCCGCACCAACAATCGCCAAGCCAGTTCCCGAGAAGCCAGCAAGTCACGGCCCATTTCCTGCAACATTTGCAGCGGGTGACGAATGCGGCTTTCAGGTGTGTAGATCACTCGCTTAGGAGCATGATATTGATTCATAGTCTTGGGTAGATTGCGCTAAGCTATGGTTCAAGCAACTCTCTCTAAATACTGAGCCGTTCCCTTATCGGCTCCATAGTCCGACTCAATATTTATAAGTGCGTTATTTTTCCGCCCCACTGCGACCAACCTCTATTCAGTTAAACTTCAGTCATATCGACCTATCTAAGACTCTGTTTCAGGGGCAGGATGAGAGTCAGTGTTCAGGATTTGTCGATTCAGTTTCTGTTTACGCAGTTCTCGGTTGCGTAAAGATTGATCCACAACTTTGAGGTATTTCTTGGCAATAATTTGGGGTGTAAAATGCTCTTCCAAATAACGATGGGCATTTTCACCCATCGCTTGGGCCGCTTTATGATCCTTCTGTAAATACAACAGAAAATCTGCTAACTCCTTGCCATCTCCATTCTCAATCGTTATCCCACAATTGGCATCGGCAATTAAATCATTCAGATAGGAACTCTTAGGACATACGGCCACAATAGGACGTCCTGATGATAACGCAGAATATACTTTACTGGGTGCAACTAAATCCTGCATTCCTGGACTTACGCTGACTAAAGAAATATTTCCTGCCGTCAAAGAATAGGGCAACACCTCCTTATCCTGATAGGGTAAGAACTGGCAATTTTTCAAACCACGGTCTTGTACCTCAGCCATCACATCAGATCGTTTTGCTCCACCCCCAATAAACACAAATTGAATCGGCTCATCCTTTAACAAGATCATGGCTTCCAACAATGTGTCCATATCGTGGCAGCGGCCCATATTACCGGAGTAAATGACCGTAAAAATATCTACTAGGTGATATTTCCAGGCAAACCAATTTTTAGTTTTTGGAATAGGCACAATCTGTTTGGGATCTGCCCAACTATGAATCACTGAAATTTTCCCCCGCACTCTTGGACATTGCCGAATCACCCGTCGCTTCATCGCCCCACTCAAAACGATGATCCCACTGGCATTTTTCCAAACGTAATAGTTCACCAATCGCCAAGCTTTCGCTAAAACATGATTGTGGTTAACAACATTAAGCTCAACTGCTATATCGGGATAGAGATCGTAGACCAAACAAATATAGGATTTGCCTAAGATCAAAGAAGCCAAGTATCCCAATACAGGCAAAAAAGGTGGAGCCGTTGTCAGCAAAATCACATCATACTTTCGTGCAGACCGGAGCAGATGTAACCCCGCCCGCAAAAAAAACAAAAGACCATTAATAGCTTTACCCCGAATTTGTTTCGGCCAAAGTTGGGCGGTCCTAGAACGCTTCACCCGAACCTGATGCCGATCTTCTTTTAGAGGAGATTCTCGTTGGACTGTAAAGGCGTATCCTGGCTGACCACTAAATACACTGACCTGTATATCTTGTTGGGATAACTGTTGGGTGATCTCATCAATCAGTTGTCCAGTCGGGGCATAATCCGGGGGAAAGAATTGCGTAAACACCCCTAGATGTGTGTCTTTAGTAACTAGTCCCAATGTCTCAGTAGTATTGCCTTCAAGATCAAACTGCACATCTGTTGATAAGAAATAGTTACGTGTCATAGGGGCAAACAAGTAGGAGAGTAAGCAAACCGATGTGGTTCAGTAACATTGGGGAAAATGAAGATGTTCGAATCTAAACCTCGAACATTATTGTTCGAGGTGTTTATAGGTGATGGTAATAAAAAATTTTCAGCAGGCGATCAAAGTCTAACTATCAATCTTTTAGTGGGTTACAGCATTTGCTACATAGCGCTCTGCTTTGTAAGTTTCTGGCCATCCCACATCATTGTGTAGATCGGTGCGGTTATCCTGCGAAGTTGGATCGGAATGGCCGAAAAACATAAATGGAGGGTCATCCCTTCGAAGGCCGCAGCAATAACTCCTCCTAAGCGCAAGATTGTCCCCTGCTGTCCTCAACTCTTGGCGCGAGTGCAATCAATCCAGACTTCTAACTCTCAACCAAGTTCAGTGGGTTTAAAATGGAACTGTGGGGGGTTTAGTAATCTGACTTTTCCTGCTAAGTCTTCCAGTGCTTAGTGGGTGGTATTTGTAGCCCTTAGTCTCAGCCTTGGTTAAAGTAAGTGCAGTGATACCCAGAGAGCATCTAATGAGTCCAGAGCGTTATGAGCAAAATTTTGGAACCTGTGAGTTGGGTGATCAACGATTGAATCACCGTGCATTCAGTATCGGTCGTTCTCTGAGCGAGAAATTTGGTCAAGCCCTATCGACCGTATTTGAGACTGGGAAAGCCCTCAAACGGTCTTACGAGTTTTCGCAAATGTGAAAACCAGCTTCGCTAAGATTATTTCTCCTCATTGTTCTATGACCGCTTGTAGCGTATCGTCGCAAGAGATGACCTTGAGTGTTGGCGACACCACCTTCCTCGACTATGAAGGTATCAAGCAGAAGCGCCAAGGCTATGGTCCCCAAGGCAGAGGGGGGAATGGATTATTACTCCATAGTGCCTTAGCCGTTGACCCTGAGCAGGGCCAACCCTTGGGTTTGTTATGGCAAAAAGTGTGGAATCGTCAGCATCGTCCCAAGCCCCCGAAGAATGAAACGTCCCGACAAAAGAAGAAACGTCAGACCAAAGCGCGTAAAACTGCTCGGGAGCGTCTATTTGAGGAAAAAGAATCCTATCGTTGGGTGGAAGCACTGCACGCAGTGGAGAAAGCTGTGGGTCCTTCAACTCGTATCATTCATGTCTTTGACCGAGAAGGAGACATTGCTGAAGTCTTTGAACGACTCAATACCCTAGACAATACGGGACTCGTGGTTAGAGCCTCTCATAATCGTTGTCTAGAACACGATCCTAATCGCCTGTGGGAAAAGCTGGAAGCCCAGAGTGTTCAGTTCGAGTATGAGATTGACTTACCTAAAACGAAAGGCCGGAGTGCGCGCACGGCTAAGTTAGCTGTGAGATGTTGTCTTGTTGAACTTCAAAGACCAGCCCGACTAGCTGCCAGTCAACCCCTTCAGGTTTACGCTGTCTATGCAACAGAAGTAGCCCCACCTGAAGGGGAAGAACCAGTGTCATGGATGTTGCTCACTAGTGAAGTCGTGACAACAGTAGAAATGGCCCAAACCATTTTGCGTTGGTACACCTACCGTTGGCGAGTTGAGGAGTATCACAAAGTTCTAAAATCGGGCACTCAGGTGGAGCGATATCGGTTGGCATCTGAGGGAATGAAAACCTTATTGGGATTCCTGTGTGTCACTGCTGTAGAGCTGTTGCGTGTGACTTATTTAGAACGAACACAACCTCAATTACCTGCACAAGATGTCCTCACGCCTTTACAGATCAAAGTTCTCATTGCCAAGACCCCGAAGGTACCTAAAACATTAACGGTGGCATGGGCTGTTCAAGCAGTTGCACGACTCGGGGGATATCTGGAGCATCGTCGAAACACACCGATTGGAATTCAAGTCCTGTGGAAAGGGTGGGCGAAGCTCAATGACCTGATTGAAGGCTGGCTGTTAGCTACCCAGGAGACTTAGCAGGAAAAGTCAGGTTTAGTAATGATTACACCTAATCAAATAAAAAAATAGAGATCATTGGTCAAACACAGAGGCTCTTAGAGATACAAGGACTTAATGATTGATCCAGATTTTTCCCAGGGGATAAAAATTACATCCCCAATATTACCTTTAACAAAGAGCGGATCTTCTAAGATTCATCACCTTCACCAGAATCAGAGCCTGATTCGGTATCTGCCCCAGAGTTAGATTCTTGTTCAGATTCTGAACTACTGATAGAGTCAAATACTTTTTCGGCGTCAGTTACATCTACACCGCTTGTTTCTCCTATGTCCGTTACCTTAGTCCCCATTTCCTTAGCATCAGCTGTTGTGCAACCAGACCCACCACAACTATTTTCTATATCGCTGAGCATGCTCTCAACATCAGCAGCCTCCTTTGATTCTGATTCATCATTATCCGCCCCAGTTTCACCACTAATATCTGAACCATCTCCTCCCGATATATCTGAACCATCTCCTCCCGATATATCTGAACCAATGCCACCACCAATATCTGATCCGGTACCACCCGGAATTTCTGCATCTTGGCCATAGGCATTGGGGATAGGAGCTAATAAGAGCAACCCACCCAGAGCCAAGGTCAATCCAAAACCTTGAGTCCCATATTTGCTAGTGCTATTCTGCATGATTTCATAACTCCTTCGTTCGTCAAACACCTTGTCAAAACTTCCAAGACATCCCCACACTGATAATGAAACGAGGATTTTCTCCGGCCCCCAAAATATCCCGAATAGCAGGGGAAATCACTAGGGGAATCTTTCGGAATGGAGCAACCGATAGCCCCACAGCCAAATCCTGTCCTGTCCATTCTACAATCGTGGACACTGGACGGGCGACCAGTATCGTTGCCGTTCCAAATGGACTCACGGTGGTGCGATCCGCAACAAAGTCATCTTCCAATCGAAATCGACCAGTCCCTACACCAGCCGTCAGGGCTAGGCGACTAAACGGTTGATTCACATCTTGACGGAGGTTAATGATTTTTGACACGGATCCATAGAAGGTATCTTCAAAATCATTATCATCTCCTAAATTGATCAATCCTTCTGCCCCCACTGCGACGGCCCATCGGCCTGGGAACTGGCGATGAATCTTGGCATTAAATCCCCCCGTACCAAAACTGCGACCAATCTGGCCAAAACTGGCTAAACTATAGGAGATTTGCACCCCAATATTTTTTCTAGCGTCTCCAAAGCCAATGCCAAATCCAGCTGTAGCATCACTGTCCGGTGCACGCCGGACCCGTTCTTGAAAGTTAAAATTGGCAAAGGCTGTAAAATTGTCCGCTCCAAACCCAGCCGGGTTAGAAATCGTAATAGCTGGAGAACTCCGCCCCCGACGGCTTTGTTTTTTAATTTCTTTCTGGATGTTTTCCAGACTTTCTTTAATTCGCTTGATCTCGTCTTCTGTTAGGGGTCGGTCCTGGGGGGCAGAGTTAGGAGCATCTCCCTCCGATTCCAGTGTGTCTCCCTCTGGAGTATTAAAGTCGGTCCCCAAATTGTCAGCCTGAGCCTGCAACTCGGATACATCAAGATTCTGATCTAATACTGTCTCAAGTAATACTGTTTGATTTTTAACTCCCTCCTGGGAAAGAGGCTGTTCCAATAAAGACTGGGGTAAAGGGAGTGTCGATTGAGGGGAACTTAAGGGTGACTCATGGGCCACCTCAATGGAAATAGGCGTTTCTGCTGCAACGAGTCGAGGAAGACAGAGTATCGCCATTGCACTAGACAAGTACAAGGGACCCAACGTTCTCAACAAAGGATATGTATTCAAGTCAATGGAATCCTCATCTCACAATAATTAGATCAAACTGAACGACCCAGGCATTCACCGATGTGATTTCTGAGAAAGAATTTACCGTTTTTGACAAGGACGTTCTATGCCCTGTAATTCATTTAGTTGGTTTTTCTAGTAATTTATTTCCTGGAAATCACCCGAGTTGCTCCAGTGTCTCTGGGTTTACAGCATCACTGGAATTCACAAGAAGCACTGGAGCTAAAAAAAAGATGGGCTAACGGAGAAATAAATCTTTGGGTGAAGGAAGTGAGCGCTGGGTCCCAGAACCACTCTTTGACTTAGAATCACCATAATAGTTATGGGAATAGTAGTAGTAGTAGGAATAACTTTCATTTTTGGTGACAATACCATTAATGAATAATCCCAACACAGCCGTTCCTGACTGCTCTAAAAGCTCTTTCGCGCGTTTGGCGCTCGATTTTTCTAAATATTCGGGTCGACCTACCAGTATTAACCCATCGGTTTCTTGAGCCATAATCAAAGCATCCGCCGCTGCCATCAAAGGTGGAGCATCAATTAACACAAAATCATAGCGATCGGCCTGCTGGGCCACAAAGGTATGAAATGGGTTAGAGTCAATCAATGCTTGGGGATTAGGGGGTAAAGATCCAGAGGTTAACAGATCTAAATTGGGTTGCACCGAATGAGTTATGGGTGTCCCCCTATCAGAGTCTTCTGTCGCAGCTAACACATTGGATAAACCTGTTTGATTACTCACTTCCCAAATCAGGTGTTGGGTCGGTTTGCGTAAATCTGCATCTATTAGTAATACCCGATAGTTCATTTGGGAGAGGACAACGGCCAAGTTAGCACTGGTCCAGGATTTTCCTTCCTGGGGTAAGGCGCTACTAAATGTCAACACTCGTACGGGTGCTTCCGTGCTGAGAAAGCGTAAGTTTGCTCTCAGCATCCGATAGGATTCAGAGATTGGTGATCTGGGATTTATGATGGTTGGCAGGGCCACCTGGTCTTCAGATTCCGATGTATGGATTGGCACACTGCCCAAAACTGGCCAAGACGGGTAAGTCTCACGAATATCGTCTACCGTTTTTAGCTTCGAATCAATCTTTTCCAGAAAATAGGCCAATCCAGCGGCCAGTAATGCTCCGGCGATGACCCCTCTCAGGATCTCTGCAAACTGATTAGGTGCCACTGGTGTTGAGGGTAACTCAGCTAACTCAACAATTTTGGCAGTGGGAATGGTTTGATTCTCCGTTAATTGGGCATTCTGTAAGCTTTGAAGTAGCGCTTTATAAGTAGTTTCAGCAACACCCAATTCCCGTTGAAGCTGCCGAAGTTTTTGTGATAGGGTGGGGAGCTGTTGGGAGCGACTCCCATAAATATTCAACTGAGCTTCCAATACTTTCTGTTGTTTTAAGAGGCCTTGCCGAACAACATTTAGCTGCACCAACTGGTTTAATAACTTTTGGCGTGTAGAGTCTACAGGTTGTTGATTAACCTTTGAACTTTCACCAATTGAAGTTTGAATTGTATCTTGCAATATTGATTGAAGACGCTTTTGTTGGTCTTCTAAGTCTAAAATTGTGGGGTGATCCGGAGTTAAATTGGTTCTTGCTAAAGCAAGGTTTTGACTCACTTCTTGTAAACTATCACGTACTTTTTGAATGGCAGGTAATTGGCTAGCAGTACTAATGTCAAAGGCGGAATCTATGGTCACTCCCAACTGACCCCGAATGCTCAATGATTCAGCCTCAATCTTGGCAAGTTCAGTTGCAACCTGATCTATTTGGTTTTGAATGTTAATTTGCGCTGAAGTAACAACGTTGGCCAGACTTTCCACATCACTAATTTGATTCGCTTCCATAAATCGTCTTAAGGATTGGTCTGCGACGAGAACGTTTTGCTTGATCTGAGGAAGCTGCTTAGCAATGAACTGCCGTGCTACTGATGCTTGTGAGCGATTTTCCTGCAAATTGTAATTGACATAGACTTCCATCAACTGGTTAACAGTAGCAGAAGCGATACGGGGGGCGACACTTTCAAACTTTACATTGACAACATCTGTACCTTCTTGCGGGGTTATGGTCAATGAGGCTTTCAGGGTAGAAACTTTTAATGAAGTATCTGAGTTATTGTTTTTGAGAAAATCCTGTAAGGAAACCAAGGTCTTTTCCAAAAGAGGATGAGATTTCATGATGGCGATCTCAGTGGAAATTCCTTGATCTGAATTAGAATTAGCTTCTATACCTTTAATACTAACGAGTTGTGACGTTTTATTCGGAACATTGAGACGTAATTGCCCTACCGCCTGATAAATGGGTGTTTTAGATAAAGTGTTGAAGGTATTTAAGACACAAACTCCAGTAAAAAAGCATAGAGCAGGTTTCCATCGTCGTTTAAAAATGGACCAATAATCTACAGAAGTATTTGTTTCGATTGGGGTAGGCAGCGGATTGGTAACCATGGTATTAGTTTTTTAGGCGCTACCCAAATGGATAGCTATTGATATCAAACTAGACGGTCAAATTTATAAGCGATTCCAACCGGCAAGTTAGGAGAATGTTACTTCATATACCGGAATTGCTTGATTTGGTGGCCTGCCATGCGAGCCTGTTTTTTGGTAAATTCGCCAACAGAAGGGTTGCCTCTCGGATCAGTCACTCCAATGGCTCGTTGCCAGAGTTCAGGGGGAGCGACTGAAACTTGATAGGTCTGGTCGGTTTTACGAATGTGATACCACTGCACGTTTTGGCATTCTTCACACCAGAATGCTTCCAACCAGTGTTCCCTCAAGATCACTTCAGATCGACTCGCCAATATCCTCCGAGAAGCGGATTTACCCAGGCCATGCTGCTGTAGCTGAGAAGTTTGGTTGGAGTAAAGGGAATGTTTTTGGCTGACACTATCTAAATAACAGTTATGAATAGGGCAATAAATTGCTCTGCGTTTGGAGCGTTTCCGATTGCGATCGCACCTTCTCCCCAAATTCGGCCTCCTTTGCGCGTAAATACATCATTTGCGGCATCGCAAGGTTCGTGTTTTGAGGCTGAGATCAGTCTGACCATCGAAGCCCCAGAAACAAGTAATTTCATATTATTCAGTTCAGTCTAATTAAGTGCTAACTAGAAGGCAGCCTCTTTCAGATCGAGGGAACTTCCAGTAGAGCGAAGCGAGAGGAATGTGACCAATCTCAAGCTAAAGTATATTGCCAAAATCTGGCAAAAAAAGACAGATAAACTCTATTTGATTACACGTGTCAGACATATTTCCCCCTATGAATCGTCAAGCCGACAGATGTGAATAATTAATTGAGATAGTTCCCTATGGACTTAGAACATTATCATGCTTATCAAAACTAAATATTCATCTTAAGCATCAGAAAAAACTAATTTTAATGATTTTCATCTATCTAATTAATTATTGCCGTTGAAAGCATAGCATGCATTTTTTATTTTGTTAACCAATAGAAGTCATATTAAGTCATATCTACAATGAAATTTAAAGTAATAGTCAAAAAATCCTCCAAACTAGCTTTTTAGCAGAAATTCGGCGAATTTATTCTATCTAAGGCACTCAAATATGACATATACAACTATTCTGACAGATCTATTATTACAATAATTGTGATTTGTGATACAAGTCAATATTCCTTAGAAATAGAATAAAAACTTGTCTCGTTCTTATTCTAAATATTTCTCCAATGCAGACTTAAAATCGTAGCTTCATAGATTTATATTTTCTGTAAAACAAGATTTCAAGGATGTTTAGAGACTATATTTTTAAACTCATTGTCCTGAATCTAAGGGGAAACACTAGCATTAACCCTTAAAAAAATATATCCAGGCAACAAAGTATCAAAAATATTCTATAGGAAGATAATATTGAGCACCCTGTTTGTTAATCAACTAATCATTGAATAACTCATTTATACAAATAGATTATCTTCAATACCAATAATCTTTTTCTCAAATATGTCACCTCCTTTTTTTCATCGAACATACCCATAACTCAATGCAGTTGAGAATTATGGAAAACTCTGGCATGACAACCAAGGTTTATACATTCTGAGTCCCTGAGTTATACTCGTTACTCAAGGTAAATTCACCATATTGCGAAAGAAAACAGAGTCCCTACCTTGTTAGGTTGACGGCTGGACGGGATATCGATCTCTCCTGTAAGGGAACTATGAAGTTAGTGAATGGAGATTATTAACCATGCGAGTTCTGGTTACAGGTGCAGCTGGTTTTATTGGTTACCACTTATCTCAACGCCTTTTGCTAGACGGAGCACAGGTATTGGGAATCGACAATCTCAATGACTACTATGCAGTCGATCTCAAAACGTCACGACTCGCTCAATTGGAATCCAATCCTAATTTCCAGTTCCAACGCCTAGATCTCAGCGATCGCAACGGTATGGAAACACTTTTTGAGAGCAATACGTTTGATGGTGTGATTCATTTAGCTGCTCAGGCTGGAGTTCGCTATTCTCTGGAAAACCCCCATGCTTATTTAGACAGTAACCTGGTGGGCTTCCTACATATTCTTGAAGGCTGTCGCCACAGCAAAATAGCCCATCTGGTTTACGCTTCTTCTAGCTCTGTGTACGGTGCCAATAAGAAAGTCCCCTTTTCCGTAGAAGACAATGTGGACCATCCCGTCTCTTTATATGCCGCCACCAAGAAATCCAATGAGTTAATGGCCCATTCCTATAGCCATTTATATCAAATACCGATTACCGGACTACGATTCTTTACGGTATATGGCCCCTGGGGACGACCCGATATGGCTTACTTCAAGTTTGTAGATGCGATCTCAAATAACAAATCCATCGATGTTTACAACCATGGAAAAATGCAGCGAGATTTTACCTATATAGATGATGTAGTAGAAGGCATTATCCGAGTTCTCCATCAACCTCCAAACCTAGATACCACAACCCCTCCTTATAAGCTCTACAACATTGGCAACAACCAACCCGTAACGCTGATGCGTTTTATTGAAGTCATTGAGACTGCCATGGGCAAAGCAGCAGAGAAAAACTTTTTACCCATGCAGCCTGGAGATGTACCGGCAACCTATGCAGATGTGGATGCCTTAATGAATGACGTTGGATTTCAACCCAAAACCCCAATCGAAGAAGGGATTCAAAAATTTGTAACTTGGTATCGCAGCTATTATCAATAGCGATATTCAAACATGAATAGATATCTCTCTGTTTTTCTATATCTGCCAGAAGCTTCAGCAAAGATCGTGAATTGACTCTAATGAGATCAGGGTGGAATCAGATCTTGGCGAAATGCGACATACTTTTGGCAAGTTGTTAGTTGATCATTTTCGGCTTTAGGTTGTAATTCTTGAGCCCTGCGGCTTAGATCTTGACAGTGCAAATTGAGGCCCATTGCTGATGGGTGAACGGTCAACCCATATCAGTTCTTATCTAAATCACAGAATTCCATCAGGAGAACCTCAGTCTCTTTGATTAGCTTAGTAAGCATCAAGGGTAAATCGCTTACTCCAAAAAACAAATACGCCACCGTTATCTGTCTCAAAGCGCATGTCGATAGCAACTTACTATCCGTTATCCAATATATGCCCCTAACCCATGCGATGGACTCTGACGATGGGAAACACGCTGCCACTAAAATACTCAACCCTAAAACAATGAACCCCCATATATTGCTAGTTGAAGATGAAGTCAGAATTGCTCAGCTCGTTGAACTGGAATTGTCCGATGCAGGGTATCAAGTCAATATTGCCCATGATGGCCAAGTCGGTCTAGAACTTGCCCAGGCTATCCAACCGGATGCCATCGTGTTGGATTGGACATTGCCAAATTTGACGGGCTTAGAAATATGCCAACAACTGCGAGCCGCCGGAAATGCTGTTCCCATTGTGTTTGCTACCGCCATGGATGATCCGCCCCACCGTCAAGCCGCAATGGCTGCAGGTGCTAATGCCTATGTGGTCAAACCCTACAGTATTCATGATTTAATGGAGACCCTTACAGCTCAGCTCCCCGCCTGCGTTGCCGCGTAGAAACGCTATGGAGATTTGACTGTGGGTAAAGACACGGTGACGGTAGTACCACTGACAGCTGAAGACTGAATCACTAACTCGCCGCCATGGGTTTCCACGATCCGCTTGGTAATGGCTAGTCCCAAACCATTTCCAGATGACTTAGTGGTAAAAAATGGCTTCGTCAACTGGGGAAGCACATCTGCTGGAATCGGATCGCCCCCATTATTGACCGCAATTTTGACCTGATCTTGCAGCGCTACAATCTGAACTTGCCAACTAATGGGCTCGCCTTGGGGAACAGCTTCACAGGCATTACTGACTAAATTAATAAAAACTTGCTTCAGTTTATCGATATCGGCTTCCACCCAAGCTGGCTCAGAAGCAGGCATCAGTTGAATGGGACGATCTTCGGCACTGGGCATTTCTTGTAAGGTAGGCAGCATATCGGCAAAAAACTGATTCAGCTCCACTGCGGTTGTATCTAATTTTTGCTGTTTGGCATAGAGCAAAATTTCATTCAGGAGCCGTTGCAGTCGTTCTGACTCCTCTAAAGCCAACTGCAATCGCAGTTTGGCCCGGTCTGGTAAGTCCATGCGCTGAAAAGAGTTCAATCCCATCAGCACGGTTGTCAAAGGATTACGAACTTCATGGACAATCATGGCAGCCAGCTCACCAATTTCGGCGAGTCGCTCTCGATCCTTTTCCGCTTGTCGTCGCTCCGTAATATCTCGCGCTAGGGCCAGAAGTAACTGTTCTTCTCCCGCTTCAAATAACCCTAACCGAACTTCGACTGGAAACTGGCTGCCATCTTTGCGCTGATGAGTGCCAATAAAAGTGAGGGGATCTTTGGGCAACAGTCGCTGCCATAGATTCGCAAAATCGTCGTCTGACAAACTCTTTTGGATATCGGGTACGCGGCGTTGTAGTAACTCGTCACGGACATACCCCAAGTTGGCACAGGCCTGTTGGTTGACATCTACAAACTGTCCCTGTTCATTGACGACGTAAATGGCATCAACGGCCTGGTCTACCAGCATCCGAAATCGGACTTCGCTTGCCTCTAATGCAATCTCGGCTTCTTTGCGCTCGGTAATGTCATTGATGACAGAGAGAATACAGTCTTGGTCATTAACCTTTAGCTGTTCGGAGGAATAGAGGACCGTCTTTTCTTTGCCGTTGCGATCGCACAGTCGATACTCATAATTGCGAATAATGCCATCCTTGAGAATGGCCTGAATCATTTGCATCCGATCCGTTGGATCTGCCCATAGATCAAGTTCTAAGCTGCTCCGACCTAACACCTCTGAAGCCGTCAACCCAAACAAGTCCAAAAAGCTGTCATTCACTTCCACCAGACGACCATCTTCAAGGGTGCTCATGGTGATGGGGTTAGGGCTGGCCCGAAAGGCTTTGGAAAATTTCTCTTCTGATAACCTGAGGTCAGATTCTGCCTGCTGCCGTGATGCGATCGCATCGCGAATCTGATTAAACATCTGCTCGAAAGCTTGGATCACATCCCCCAGTTCATCATCCGGGGGATTCTGGGTGGATTCAAATTCTGGCGGTGCACTTCCCGGTGGCGTTGCTAAGAATGTCCCCGCTTGGAGAAGATCTTTGCGCAGCTGCAAGATGGGCGCAATCACAAAGGACTGCAGAACAATCATGGTGGCTAAGGACACAAACAGGGAAATAATGACGACCAGGCCAATGATCCGAGCAATAAACTGATTGAGTTCGTTTTGGACATTGCTGGCATCGTGGCGAACAATCAGCACATATTTATCGAGCAAGGGCATGGGCCAGGTGGCATCGTATCGTTGTTGCGATCGATTGAGGAATGTTTCTTCTGACCGCCGGGTGACCTGCTCAAAAGTAAGCTCGGGCTGCTCACCAAACTCCCCCACTTTGGTGCCATCGGTGCGAAAGAGTATCCCACCCGTCACGGCTGGATTTTGTTCAATCACCTCAAGTTTGTCTAGGACCGTTTGATCGGTGATTTCATTTTCTTCATTGGCTAGTACACCTGTGGCTTTTGCGGCAGAAATATCGGTGAGATGTTTGAGGAGTTCGGCTTCGCGCCGGTAAACGGAAGGGATAAGAATAACGGCTTCAATCGCAATAATGCTCAGAAAGACCCATAACTCAATTCGTCGTGAGAGACGGGCTTGGAAAAGTTGGGTAAAGGGAGAAAACCGAAAGGGCACTACAACGCTCAGCTAAAACTGATTCTCATTATCCCTGCTAGGGGGCTGGGTTTTATGAGTATCGAATTGGCATTAGCCTGCGAGAATCGATCCAATCCAAACTAATTCACTTATAAATCACCTTAAGCTCTCCCAAACAACCATGCAGTAGAGACTCTAAGCATCTAGAGGAATATCTTCCCAATCTTCTGCTGGCGTATATCTTGCGATGTGTTTGACATTTTTGGTGACAACCCTAGAGGGTAGTGAGTTCTCTTGAGCAATCACAATAGATGTAGCAGCCAAAATGACATCTGCATCTAATGCTTCATTACTTGCTGTTTGTTGTCCAGTTTGTCTAGCCCAAGCCCAAAGCTGACTTGCTTTCCTCATTATTTCTGTTGAGATCGGGATGTAAGCCAAGTTGAGAGATCCATCCAATCGACAAAACTCATCTAAGCGCTGTACGCTCTTGGGTCTATCCAGCCTTAACAGTTCGCGGCGGACTTCATAATAGGCAATTTCTGGAATGGCAATGATATGACCCATTTGAACTGCCTTTTTTAGCCACTGGCTTAATATCACATGCTCTTGATTGGGATTAGTAAGCTGACTCAATGGACTACTGTCCAAGACAAAGATCATGAGCCAAATATTTCTGCAACCAAAGTCGATGAGTCATACATCTCTTGCTCATCGAATCGTTCGTGCCATGAAGCGAACAAATCATCTAGAGCTGAGATTGTAGCCTTGACTCTCTCATTGCTATCGATTATTCCCTGCACTGCTTGAAGATATACCTTTAATCTCTGAATATCTTCTGAGGATAAAAATTCAGCATATCTGTCTCTAAAGCTTTTCAAGCAACTAGCGATTTCTACTATAGCTTTCGCATGTTCTTCAGGATTAGTGATTTGAGAATACGCTTGTGCACGCTCTCCCATCGAGCACCATTCTGAATCAGCCATTTTTCTGATGTCATCTGGGATACCAGTAAACTCTAAGGAGTCAGTAAAAGTATTCGAAGCTAGTTCGACAACCATAGAAAATAGAATTTTCGTACTCTGCTCCCATCTTTACATACCTAATTCAGATCCTCACACCATGTTGAGGTCTGAGTTCAAAGACTCCCACTGCAACGTTTTCCAACAACAAGAAATTAACCTTAGAATCCAATTGAGGCTGGACCGTTCAGATTTAATCTAATGAGGGCATAAATAGTGAAGTGTTAGAGGAGCAGTGATGTCTCACATGAATATCAAGCGCATAGTGGTGGGTTGCATAGGTGCGATCGCAACCACAATCACCCTATACACAACCCCCGTATCAGCCAATGAACTGACCGAAGTGTTAGCGGATACCCCCATGCAGCTTCAACTTAAAACCCTAGACAGAAGCTGGCAGCGGCTGAGTTTGAACCAAGAGTCCTTGGGACCCGCAATGCTATTTGGTATGTCAGGGCTTCTCGAATCTGCCTTGAGAACCAATATCTATTACACCCAAGGCCAAACCATTACCCTGGGCAAGCAAAAATATCTTGTGACCTACCGTCCTGAAGGCAGTGGTATGACGCTGACTGAATTACTCAAAAGCAACCGAAATCGGTCTCCAGAATCTCTAATCAAAGCACTTACACCCGATACACCGCTTGTGCTCTCTTTGATTAATCTTGCTAAGATCGAGAGCCTCCAAGACATTCAGCCCTTTGACCTACAAAAAGAAATCAGAGAGTCTAAGGAAGCCATTCCTGAAGACACCAAATCAAAGGATAAACCCAAAGTATCTCCTGAGCCCACTCAGCCTTCGTCTAAATCCAAATAGCGGTTGGGTTACCATACCCTAATTGAGCGGTTTCCATTACCTTAGAAACAGTTCATTTTTTCATCTATGGTAACCCAACCCCAACCTCGCTACTCCGTTCAGTGGTTTGAGCAGATTGGACAGATTTCACAGCAAGCTTGGGATGATTTGGCTATCCCCTTAAAAACGCCCTTTTTAGAGTGGCACTGGCTCAATAATTTGGAGACGTCTGGCAGCGCGATCGCCCGCACAGGATGGTTACCCCAACACCTCACCGTCTGGCGGGATCAGACCCTGGTGGCAGCGGCCCCACTCTATGTCAAAGGCCATAGCTATGGTGAGTTTGTGTTTGATCACCAGTGGGCAGATGTGGCCTACCGCATGGGGATTGAATATTACCCCAAACTCTTGGGGATGACCCCCTTTACCCCTGCGGAGGGCTATCGGTTTCTAATCGCCCCGGACGAAGATGAAGACATGCTGACTGGGTTGATGGTCCAGGTGATTGATGGCTTTTGCGCCCAGAACAATTTATCGGGCTGCCATTTCTTATTTGTCGATCCAGACTGGCAACCTGTGATTGAACGCCATGGGTTTAAGGGGTGGCTGCATCACAGCTATATCTGGCAGAATGAGGGCTTTTCCACCTTTGACGATTATCTTGGGGCATTCAATGCCAATCAACGCCGCAACATTAAACGGGAACGCAAAAGTATTGCCAAGGCGGGATTAGAACTCCGAACCTATCAAGGAGATGAGATTCCCGATTTTCTCTATGGGCGGATGCACCACTATTACGAAGACACGTGTGAAAAGTTTATGTGGGGCAGTAAGTATCTGACCCGACGATTTTTCCTAGATCTGCAATCCACCTATGGGGATCGGGTTATCTTTGTAGCGGCTTATCCAGAGGGAGAGATTCAACAACCCGTAGGAATGTCTTTTTGCTTAACGAAGGGTGAGCAGCTTTATGGTCGTTATTGGGGCAGCGATCAGGAGTTTGACTGCTTACATTTTGAGGCTTGCTATTATTCGCCCATTGAATGGGCAGTCGCTCAAGGGATTCAGCGATTTGATCCGGGGGCAGGGGGCAGGCATAAAAAAAGGCGGGGGTTTCGAGCAACACCAAACTACAGCTTGCATCGATTCTATAGACCTCGTCTTCAACAAATTTTTCATCACTATATTGATGAAATTAATGAGGATGAACAGCGAGAGATTGACCATATTAATCAGGAGTTACCTTTCAAGCAGAAAACTGAATCCTGATTCGAACTTGAGTTTTGAGAGGTTTAACAGTCCTGTTCATCCCATAGCCAACGGTAAAAAAGACCCGTGTCCCTGCAGTTCAGGATGAAAATCCAAGCAATTGCTGTATACAGAGTGGGCGGTTTGACGGTTCATATAGGAGCTACTACTCGCGAGAGTAGTGAAGTCTAGCCTCCAAAAGTAGAGACCCTGAAATTTTTCATCAGTCTTTCAGTTCTATCCTACATTCAGCAGGCTAGCTAGCAGAGCAGATAATATTTTTTACAGCCCTTCCCAAGGAACGGCAAGATAAGTTGCTGCCTGCTGTTGAGCTTGATGAGATGCTTGGCACCATCAAGCCAAACTAAATGGACGGCCTGAAAGCATTGGAGAATCCAACGTAACGTAGGTTTCATAGTTTGTTTCCCCTTCTGATTAGGGAGAGTTGTTTGTACTTGTTCTAGTGCATTTCTTAACTGTCGTTGTCCTAAGCTGTAGACCATCAAACACAAGGCCATGATCATGGCTAAGGCAGCGATACGCCGAGGTGTCTTCAGGAAAACACTAGAGGCAAAGAAGAGTGGATCTTTGATAAAGCGAAAGCCTCCTTCACACGCCTGCTGGTTCTTATACTCGCGCAGAATATCATCATTGCTCCATTGCTCTTGTTCCAAGAGATTGGTGGCTAAGATGAAACGACCTGCTTGCCGCCGATAGCGTTCGATGACTGGCTCATTGAGGGTTAAGGTAGCCTCAATAGAATAGGTGTAGTGAGTCACAACCGTTGCTTTTGTCGGTCGTCCAGCCTTTGAATAATGAGGTTTTTTGTGGATTTTGAGATCGTCAAGGGTGTGATACCTGAGGATTTTGCCAAAATCTTGGGCTGCAGCTAAAGCATCTGCAGGGCACAAGAAGGTCTGTTTGCAGAGGGTTTTAAGTGCAGTAGTTTTTTGGCTAAACGCCTGATCAATCCGCTTTTGCACTTGTTTGAGTCCAGAGTCTCTGCGAGCTTTACTTTCAACCACCAGCCACCGTTGTTGAATCTCTCCATAGGTACTACATACTTCGACAAAGCTATAGCCGTTGAGAGCACTGGGGTGAAACTGTGAACCCGGCAGCCCTTGTAATAAGTCTTGGGCTGCCGTTGAACTTGCTGGAACTCGGCTAATCCAAGATGTACTTCCTAATGCTTGCAGATTGTCGGCACTGTAGAGGGCACTATCAGCAACAATCACCTCTGGCTGTTGCTGACTCCACTGTTGCTTAAATTCATGGATGATAGGCACAAACGTACTTTTGTCCGCATCATTACCGTTGCCCACTTGTAAAAATAAAGGAATACCCCCGTCCCCACTCACCAGTAGGTTCAATACAAACTGCTTGAGATCACGACGATTGTCCCGTGAGTAGCCGTAGGTGATTTTCACGGGTATCGGCTCCTCTGATTCAGCCAGTGCAGGGGAGGGGGACTCAGGTGCAGAGGGGGATTCGTCTGACGCCTCAACCTGTGGTTTATCTAAGTATTGCCCCTCAACACTAAGGCTTGTCGCATCTAGATGCGCACACCTTAGAGCTACATCGAATTTCTGAACGACTGCCATTGCCACATGGATAAATATCTGGGTCACACCATAGGCATAGAGCTTGTCGAGGACTCGACCGATACGGGTATCGTTGAGGTGCTCTGGCAGTACACCTTGACCGAGTAAGTGCTCGGTTGCTTTGCTTTCGAAAAACTCACTAAATAAGTACAATGGAGCACTCAAAAAGCCCATACCATTTAGAATCAGGGCTTTGACAACTTGACCACAACTAACATTCTCTTGCTCGTGAGTACCTAATAATCGATCCACTATTTCGACAATGCCGATCTCATCGACGATACCGGCAATAATACCGAGATGGTCAATATCCTGAACGTCTATCTCTTGAGGTGAATACATGGACTTGCGTTGAGAGACAACCTCAAAATTATCCCTTGATGGTTAGTACCTGCTGAATGTCGGTTCTATTGAGTTTTCCCAAGAAAACAGTTTTCTCCCCTCAGAATGGGGACCAAATGCAGAAAATGAAACCTTGGTACAAGATCTTCGGCGTTGCTCAATGACGGGATGACTCACGCAGGAATAGGTACTTCCCCAAACTTGAGATAGTGGATCAATAGTCGAATTGAATGCTTGAGCATGTCCACCGATTTTGAATAACATAAAGTCTTGCGATGGAGCCGTGCCAAGTAATGTCGTAAACGTGTGTTTTCTCCCTCTACTCGTGTCATGTAGGTCTTGCTAACAATCTGGTCACCCTCTGGGATAAAGCCTGGATAGACGGGATTGCCATCACTGACCCAGAAAAAACATTGCCAACAGACGATTGCTTGCCATAACGGTCGAAAGGTCTCAGCACTATGGTCACCCACAACCCAGCCTAGAATGCCGGGGTGAAAATGATCCACCGCAGTCCAAATCCCAGCAATTGTAAATTCAATATTTCATGAGGTATCGGCTGCTATTCGAGGCTCTGGATCATCCAACATAAACTGGAGCAAATGCTCCCAACTCTCAAAGAGCAAGTATTTGGTCAAAGTCTGAATATCGTGAAAAAAGCCTTGTCGGGTTCCCCGTTGCTTTCGCATGCGTTGATAAGTGGAGTCCACCAAGTGCAAGACGGTATGAAATAAGAATGCCAACAGGTTGAGTACCAATAGCACAGCAGCAAGGTTCTTCTGACCATGACCAAAATTATGTTCTAAGTGATAGCCCTTGGTTTTGAGGACATTGTGTCCTTCATTCTCCGCTTTCCATCGGGCACGTCCAGCACTGACAATCTCGGCCACACTTTGGTCATTGATGAAATGGTGAGTAATGAACGCGTTGTGATACATAGTCTTTCCATCAGCAGCACGAGTAACAGAGACTTCGCACCAGTTGACCATCACTGCTGGTAGCTCCTCACGCAGGGGGATGCGATTGTAATAGCGATACTGACAAATTTCATGATAGCGACCGTTCCAGCCCCGAGTCTCTAGATGCTCAACATCTCCAATACCTTCTAAATACTCTACCCATTCATATAGCTCTGGATGGGAGGAGGGCAAACAGACAAAAATGAAGTTCAACTCATCCTCTAAACAAGTCTCCACCATCGGTTGACGGCTATAGAGGTCATCGCCAAGAACCGTAATCTTGGCTCCGTCAAACCCTTGAGCATGCCCCTTGATCCACCGTTTGGCCGCAGCGGTTTCACTATCCTGTTTCTCCGCACCATCTTGAGGACGAATGAACTCTGGGGCCAGAGAAATGACATGTTCAATTTCCGGACAAACGAGGACGGGCAACACGGCGGTGTGCGTATAGGTGACACTCCCATCCCGATGGGTTTTGGTAGAACACTGATCGCAACAAATCCGGTTTGAGGAAAAATACTCGCTGCCGTCTAGCCCTACCAACAGGTGTCCACCTAGAACCTTATATTGCTCTAGATAACCTCGTCGTAGGAGAACGCTATAAATTTGATAAAAAATGGGAAACAGAAGACGAAATGCGATCAAGTCCAAAACATTCTTGATTTGGTTGCTCGTGGGGAGTTCTGTTAACTCAAAGAGGGCTTGGGCGTTGTCACGACCATGACGACTATGAACATGGCGTTGGTACTCCAGAAACGAAGGACATTGCATAAAGAAGACAGCAAATGCGCCTAATACAATATCTTTGAGACTAAATTTGGTGCCATTACTGGGTTGACGTGGATCATCGAGGTGCTCAATGAGCTGATGTAGCCAGTGCAGTAAGAGAGGGAAATTTAGAACACCTTCATTCATCGTCTGGGGCTCTGCAAGTGTATGAATACATCCTCAACGACTACAACCTAGCTTGCCAAAATTTTGAATTTACAATTGCTGTCCAAATCCAGACCTTGTTGCGTTTTTGGCCCACAAAGGTTTCGAGTTCGTCTAACTCTCCTACCTGTGGGATATCGTCGGGGTTATAAGCATCAGGTAATAGAGCACCAACTTGTTGAACCCATTGAATCACAGTAGTATGAGCAACTCCGATGACTCGTTCAATGCCCTGAAAGCCCATCCCATTGACATACATTCTCAAGCACAGGCGTTTCGTCCAATCACTGTATCCACGCTTTGAGTAAGTTGAAAGAAACTGTCGTCCACAGGTCACACAGATATGGTTTTGCTTGCCTCGACGATGCCCATTCTTATGGATATGTTGACCACCACATTCTGGACACTTCATACAGACACCTCATGATGTTCGAAATAGTCATGAGTTTATCCTGACGCAATCAAATTCATCCCGTCATTGAGCAACGCCAGATCTTCAGATCAGGAACTTGAACGAACCAACTGGGCCAACGAAGCTTCCATAACATCCGTCGTTTGCCCAAACACCGAGAAAGCCAACGCTTCCCGATAGACCCGTTGGGCAGGATGGCCCATCAAATTGGCTCCACCTCGCCCACTAATGACAGCCGCATGGGCACAGCGATTGGCCAACTCAATCGCCCAGGCTCTAAGTTGCAGACGTTTAGGCAACGTTAATTCAGAGGTTTGCTGTTCCTGATAAATAGCCTGTCGACACGACTGCAGCTCCTGGTCCAATAACTGTCGAGCAGGTTCCACAAATTCCGGTAGCTTCGGACTAGAGAGAATATCTAAAGCAGCCTGAGCACATCCCAAAGCAAAAAAGCTATGGTGCAAACTATTTTTTGTATCGTTAGAGTGAATCCAGTCCGGTGGACGCATCACCACAACCGCTTCCTGCGAAAGTTGCCAGCGATTCAACCGTACCTTCACCGTTTGCGTAGCCCCCATCGCCGCCAAAGGCAGTGGATCACTACAAGTCATCATGCCGCTAGATTGAGAAACCGTTGCCAAAGGCACCAAGCCAAATACCGCCCGTCCATCCGCCAGTTGGGCTCCCACAATAAAGTGATTAAAACAGCCATATCCCGTTACCCAAGGAACTTCACCCGTAATTTCATAACCTGCATCCGTTGGAATCGCTTGAACCGGGGGCGGATTCTGGCGACGCAGATGGGAAAAGCCAATACCAATCAACACCTTACCGCTGCTCAGATGGGGGAGATATTTTTCCTTCAGAACTGTATTGGTACTTCGGGCAATAAGTGAGGCCGCACTTTGATGTTGGGTTTGCAAAAATGCCAATGCACCTGAATAGCGACTGACCAGTTCTTGAAACTGGCGAAATGTCAGTTCATCGAGATCTTGTCCACCCCATTCCTGATGTACTCGCAGCCCCAGCAACCCCTGACTTCCCAACTCATATAGGGCCTGAAACAAGGACTCAGAACTTTGGTCAATCTGCATCGCTTGCGGCGCAATCATCCCCCGCAAAAAGTCTTCAGCCTGCTCAAGAAAAGTCATTCAATCTGCCTCTACAGACTCACACAGCCCAAGACCAAGGGCTGAGCGCAGCCAAAGCCCGGTGCAACAAGACACTAGACCACTCAGGAAGCCGCAGAGGCCAGCTCTTCTTCTTCTGACTCTTCTTCTTCCTCAATTTCTAAAGTCGTTCGTGGAGCCTGAGACAAGATCAGCCCATCCTCATCCCAATCCACCAGAATGGTGTCACCACTGGTAAACGTATTCTCCAGAATCTTGGTGGCAATCGGATTTTCTAGTTCCCGCTGCAAGGCTCGCTTCAGGGGACGGGCACCGTAAACCGGGTCATATCCCGCTTCTACAATATGTTCTAATGCCTCAT
Source organism: Acaryochloris marina S15 (assembly GCF_018336915.1). Taxonomy (GTDB): domain Bacteria; phylum Cyanobacteriota; class Cyanobacteriia; order Thermosynechococcales; family Thermosynechococcaceae; genus Acaryochloris; species Acaryochloris marina_A. The sequence continues at coordinate 3,224,158 of NZ_CP064923.1, forward strand.
CCGAAATCTGAATCGCCAGCTTCTGTTCTGCTAAAAGTGCTTCAATCCGCTTCAACTGAATCTTGACAATCGATCCGAGCTGTTCCCGATTGAGGGTATGGAACATGGTGATTTCATCAATGCGGTTGAGAAACTCAGGACGAAAGTGCGATCGCAACGCCTCCAACACCTTCATCTGCATCTCTAGATACCGTTCTTCTTCCTCCGAGGATTCGGTAATATGCTCACTGCCAATGTTGCTGGTTAAGACAATAATCGTATTGCAAAAGTTGACGGTTCGTCCTTGGGCATCTGTGATCCGACCATCGTCCAAAACTTGCAGCAGAATATTAAAAATTTCCGGGTGAGCCTTCTCCACCTCATCCAACAACACCACCGAATAGGGACGACGGCGCACCATCTCCGAGAGCTGTCCGCCCTCTTCATACCCCACATATCCCGGAGAAGCACCGACTAAGCGGGACACAGCATGCTTTTCCATATATTCAGACATATCAATCCGAATAATGGCATCTTCCGTATCAAACAAGAACTGAGCCAAAGCCCGGGCCAGCTCCGTTTTACCCACCCCAGTCGGTCCCAAAAACATAAAGGAACCAATGGGACGATTCGGATCTTTCATTCCCGCTCTGGCTCGGCGGATGGCAGCCGACACCGCTTCAACGGCATCTTCTTGACCAATCACCCGCTCATGGAGATGATCTTCCAACTGCAATAACTTCTGACGTTCTGACTCCAGCAACCGACTCACCGGAATGCCCGTCCAGTTAGCCACCACTTCGGCGATATCTTCTTCCGTCACCTCTTCCCTGAGAAGCGTTGGCCCCTTGGCGCGAATCGCCAATAGCTTCACTTCACGCTCTTCCAAGTCCTGCTGCAAGGTCGCCATGCGGCTGTAGGTGAGCTGCACCGCTTTCTCATGGTCAAACTCTCGTTCAGCTTTTTCAATCTCAACTCGAACTTGGGCTTCCTGCTCTTTCAGGTTATTAATTTCTTCCAGAACCTGCTTTTCAGTTTGCCACTGGTCTTCCAAAGACTGGCGCTTGGGAATCAGCTCATCAATCTCAGTAACCACCCGATGTAAATGATCTTCCGAAGATTCATAAATACCGCCAAGGCTAGAGCGGTTCTGTTCCTGCTCTAGAGACATCTTTTCCATCTCTAGCTGCATTACTCGCCGTTCGATTCCCTCTAGTTCACTGGGCTTCGAGGTCATTTCCATCTTCAGCTTCGCTGCCGCTTCATCCACCAAATCGATGGCCTTATCCGGCAAAAATCGATCAGCAATATAGCGATCTGACAAAACAGCTGCAGCCACTAGTGCTGAGTCGGTAATTTTGACATTGTGATGAATTTCATATCGATCTTTCAAACCCCGCAGGATTGAAATAGCAGAATCAACATTAGGCTGGTCAATATAGACCTGTTGAAACCGGCGCTCTAAAGCCGCATCCTTTTCAATATACTTACGGTATTCATCCAGGGTAGTAGCCCCAATACATCGCAACTCACCTCGAGACAGCATCGGCTTTAGCAAATTGCTGGCATCCATCGAGCTTTGCCCCGACCCTGCCCCCACCACAGTATGAAGTTCATCAATAAACAGAACAATCTGACCATCAGAATGGGTGACTTCCCGCAAGACGGCCTTGAGACGATCTTCAAACTCCCCGCGATACTTTGCACCTGCAATTAAACTTCCCATGTCCAGGGTAATAAGCTGCCGATTCTTCAAGGATTCCGGCACATCGCCATTAATAATTCGCTGGGCGAGACCTTCTGCGATCGCAGTTTTCCCCACTCCCGGTTCACCAATCAAAACGGGATTATTTTTCAACCGTCGAGACAAGACCTGAATCACCCGACGAATTTCATCATCACGACCGATCACCGGATCAAGCTTTCCAGCTTTAGCCCGCTCCGTCAGATCGCGACCATATTTTTCAAGGGCATTGTAGCGAGACTCCGATTCTTGATCGGCCACCTTTTGTGTCCCGCGCATTGCCTTAATAGCTTTCTCAAGATCCGTACGGGCAATCCCCTGATCTCGCAGCAAAGACTGTCCCACCCGACCATCTTCAGCAAAAGCCAACAAATAATGGTCCACCGAAATAAACTGATCCTCTCGGGCTTGCCTCAGCGCATCCGCCTGATCGAGAAGGCGATCCAATCCTGGACCTAAAAATAACGCCGTTCCTTCGTCAACCTTTGTCTGCCGCTTAGCAAAAGCCGTTAACTGTTGCAGAATTTGATCAGCATCAACCTTAGCCTTGCCCAAAATCTTATTGGCTAATGGCTCTTCCTCTAATAGAGAAATAGTTAAATGCTCAACCTCTAGCTTGTTATTACTGAACCGCCGTGCCACATCCTGAGACTTAACAATAGCCGTCCATACCTTGTCGGTAAACTTATCAGGATCAGTAGGTTGCATACAAAAAGGAGACGGCTTAGCCTGAATTTTTTTCAGGACTAGTATAACAAGCTATCCCGTTGGATACGGTAAGGCCGTGAAGAGTTCACACAGACCATCGTCAGTTTGCTATTTCAGTCTCTTCGATTGCGCCTTAACATCCTTTAGTGCCATATCCGCTAAACCTAAGCGATTGCAAACCTAGGCAAACAATCCATCAGCTCCGATAACTTAGGCAATGCAGTGTCTTTATGGGAAAGAATAGGCTGGTCAATGGGCCAGTCAATTGCCAAGGCAGGATCATCCCAAGCAACACCTTGCTCATCCGCTGGATTGAAAAAATCACTGCATTTATATATAAAGTCTGCCGTCTCGCTCAGGACACAAAATCCATGGGCAAAACCAGGTGGAACATACATCTGCTTGTTGTTTTCACTAGAAAGATACTCACCAAACCACTGTCCAAAATAGGGTGACCCCTTGCGGATATCGACTGCTACATCAAAAACCTCCCCCGAGCTGACCCTGACTAATTTTCCTTGGGGATATTTCAGCTGATAGTGGAGCCCCCGCAATGTTCTATAAGCAGAACGAGAATGATTATCTTGCACAAACACCTCATCAATCCCAGATGTTCTATACCGTTGGTAATGATAGGTTTCCAAGAAAAAACCACGTTGGTCAGAAAATACACGCGGTTCTATCACTAAAACACCGGGCAAAGGAGTTTCTATCACATTCACAGGGGTTGATCTCCCTCTTCCAAAACTCTTAGGAGATACTCTCCATAACTGTTCTTGCACAAATCTTGACTCAATTCTTTGACCTGATCTGCCGAGATATATCCCATCCGATAGGCCACCTCTTCCACACAGGCAATCTTCAAGCCTTGTCGTTGTTCCATCGTCTCCACAAAAGCAGCCGCTTGCAGCAAACTTTCGTGGGTACCCGTATCGAGCCACGCCACCCCACGACTCATCTTCTCAACTTTTAATTGTCCTTGTTGGAGATAAGTAGTATTCACATCCGTTATTTCCAACTCTCCTCTAGCAGAAGGTTTCAAAGCTTTGGCAATATCAATCACTTGGTTGTCATAAAAATACAGCCCCGTCACCGCATATTGAGATTTCGGATGCTGAGGTTTTTCCTCAATATCTGTAACCTGACCCTCTTGATCAAACGCTAATACCCCGTACCGCTGTGGATCCTTGACCCAATAGCCAAACACAATCCCCCCCTCAGTCAGCCGCGATATTTTCTGAAGTCGCTCTGCTAAAGCCGCTCCATAAAAAATATTATCTCCAAGGATAAGGGCAACAGAATCATCACCGATAAAATCTTGGCCAATAATAAAAGCTTGGGCTAAGCCTTCAGGCTTGGGTTGCTCAGCATAGGAAAGGGCTAATCCCAGCTGATGACCATCTCCAAATAATCGCCGAAATAACGGTAAGTCCTGAGGGGTAGAGATAATCAGAATCTCCCGAATCCCCGCCAACATTAAAGTTGAAAGAGGATAGTAAATCATGGGCTTATCGTAAACAGGCATTAACTGTTTAGATAACACCCGAGTAATGGGATAGAGTCGAGTACCTGAACCGCCAGCCAGAATAATTCCTTTCATCCGTATTATCTCGGCAATATATAACTGCAGCGTCCTTTCTTCAGACTATGCCCATCTAGTTAGGGATGTATAACATCTGCAAACGTCTCTTATGTTTTGTCTGCCGATAATCCCAATCGCTGGCGTTCATACTGGTCAGATGTAACCTGCTCACACCATGCCTGATGGTCTAGGTACCACTGCACAGTTTTCCTTAATCCAGACTCAATCGTGACTTGCGGAGACCAGCCCAGATGTTGCTTAATTTTAGAAAAATCTATCGCATACCGTCGATCATGCCCCGGTCGATCCTGCACCAAGGTAATTAAATTTGCATGGGGTACATGGGCTGAATGGGGGAGAAGATCATCCAAAATCGCACAGATTTGTTGGACAAGCCAGAGATTTGTTTTTTCCGTGTCTCCCCCAATATTATAGGTTTCGCCAGTTTTTCCTTTAGTCAAGACCAGATCAATGGCTCGACAGTGATCCTCAACAAAGAGCCAATCTCGGATATTTTGCCCATCCCCATACACAGGCAAAGGCTTGCCCTCCATTGCATTCAAGATCATCAAGGGAATTAACTTTTCTGGGAATTGATAGGGGCCGTAGTTATTGGAACAGTTCGTAATTAACGTTGGCAGATGGTAAGTATGAAAATAAGATCTCACGAGGTGATCAGAGCCGGCTTTAGAGGCGGAATAAGGACTATTAGGCGCATAAGCTGTCGTTTCCGCAAACGGTGGATCCTCAGCCGACAGGGAACCAAAAACTTCGTCAGTCGAAACATGCAGAAATCGAAAGCTGTTTCGTTCCGGCAAAGCGAGTTGCTGCCAGTAGGACCGGGTAGCCTCTAGGAGATTAAATGTGCCAACAATATTAGTTTGAATAAAGTCATCTGGGCCATCAATGGAACGGTCCACATGGGTTTCAGCCGCAAAATTGAGAATGGCACTAGGACGATACTGAGTCAGCAAGTCTCCAACAAGCTGACGATCACCAATATCTCCTTGAATAAAGATATGGTCGGGATCAAACTCCAGGGAATCTAAAGTAGATAAGTTACCTGCATAGGTCAACTTATCTAGGTTCAATACCAAGCTTTCATGATTCTGCCGCTTCCGCAAAACATAGTTTGCACCAATAAAACCGGCCCCCCCCGTAACCAGAATTGTCATGATGATTTATTTTTCGGTGATAGGTTCGTCAATTTGCCCTAGCAAAAATAAGAAAATTCAATTAATTTCACTTGCAGAGGGCAAACATTTCACCATTGGTGAGTCGCAAGACCTCAGATACTTACTATCTCGCTCAATTGGCGACCGATGCGGGTTGAAAAGCACCCCGTTCCTGTAAAAATTCAATCACCTGCTGGGCACAAGCCTCCAGGGAATCCTCCCCCGTCTTCACAATGATCTCTGGCTCTTCAGGTGGCTCATAGGGTGAAGAGATACCTGTGAAGTTAGGGATTTCACCCGATCTCGCCTTCTGATATAGCCCTTTAACATCTCGTTCTTCACAGACTTCTAAACTGGCTTGGCAATATATTTCGATAAAATCACCTTCTGGAACCAATTCACGAACGCGATCTCGATCGGCTCGAAATGGAGAGATAAATGCCGACAGGACAATGATGCCAGCTTCAGTAAAGAGTTTAGCGACTTCACCAATCCGGCGAATATTTTCAACGCGATCTTCGCTAGAAAAACCTAGATCTGCGCATAATCCATGACGGATATTATCTCCATCGATGACAAAAGTTCGGCAGTTCATCTTACACAGAGCATCTTCAACGGCATGGGCCAGAGTAGACTTGCCTGCACCAGATAGTCCCGTAAACCAAAGGATGGTACTAAAGTGGCCATTTTGATCCTGCCGGTTCTGGCGAGTAACGGTAGACTGATGCCAGACAACATTGGAAGATTTCTTAATCATAATAAGTGAGGGATTTAGGAGCGCTCTACAGCATTAACATCAGCTTTTTTCTTCTTTTTCTTGGCTTTTGACTGTTCGCCCCCGGAATTCTCTCCATAATAATCTTGAGCATAGTAGTAATAATAACTATCTGGCTCATTTTCAGGGATGACACCATTAATGACGAGTCCCAAAACCTTTTGGCCAGAACGCTCTAAGGCATCTTTAGCAGATTGGGCAGAGCCAGAGTCTACTAGACCTGGACGGGTGACTAGGAGAATACCGTCCGTCATTTTACCGAGTAGAAGAGCATCTGCAGCAACTGCTAACGGTGGAGAATCAATCAGCACGTAATCATAGGCTTGATGAAATTCCTCAAGCAATACGGCCATGTGATGGGAGTCAATTAAAGGGACTGGATTGGGGGGGGTAACCCCTGCCGTCAGAATATCGAGCTGATCATCCTCGGGTCGGATGGCTTCATGCCAGTCTTTTTGCTCCACTAAAACATTGCTCAATCCCAAAGTATTGGGCAACTCCCAAACCTGGTGCTGAGAAGGGCGTCTCATATCAGCATCAATGACTAAGACTCGATGCCCCAGTTCACCCAGTGCTAAAGCTAAATTAGCCACAACTGTTGACTTCCCTTCTTTAGGGATGGAACTGGTGACCACAAAAACCTGCACATGATGATCTGAGCTTAAGAACTTAAGATTAGCCTGAAGCATGCGATAGGATTCACTCACAGAAGAGCGAGGAGACTCTCGAACCACCAAATCTGGGGTAGGGCGATCCAACCCCTTGCGGGTCATCTTTTCAGCATCTTTCAGTAATGGAATATTTCCTAAAACTGTATAGTCAAATAGCTCTTTTGCCTCTTGGACAGTCTTAACAGAAGTATCTAAGGCTTCAAGAAGCAATGCAGTCCCTAGTCCCAGCAATCCTCCCAGGAAAAAACCAACAGCCAAGTTAAACGCTTTGCGGGGAGAAACCGGTTCTTTGGGCTCTAATGCTGCTGCAATAATGCGGACATTACCAATATTCTGGTTCTCACTAATCGTAATTTGCTGCAACGCTTTCAATAACTCTTCATAAGTCGTTTGAGCTACGATTCTATCCCGTTCAAGAGCAATTAATTGCTGCTCTAATTTAGGTATTACGCCTTGTCGACGTTTGTTTTCAGCTTGTGTTTGAGCCAGAGACAACACTTGTTTCTCCAAACCTAAACGATCCACTTCAGCTTGGACCAAAGCATCCGTCAAAGATTGTCGAGATTCTCCTGCTTGTAGATTACGAAGAGGCTGAGGTTGACTGGTCTCGACAATCTGGCTTGTTTGCTCACCTAATACGCCTTTAAGAGCAGTTCTTCTATCTTTAAGGTCAAGAATGGTGGGATGGTTAGGTTGAAATACTTTTAGGGCTTCAGCAAGTTTTCGCTCGTTCTCTTGGTAGTTAGCCAAGGCTTGTTGAACCACTGTCGATTGGCTCAAAGCATTGATGTCTTCCCCTTGCTGGGGAGAAAGCCCCAACTTATTTCTAAGGGCACGGCTTTTTGCCCTTGCATTAATTAGGAGACTTTGCATCTTAGCCGTTTCTTGGTAAAAGTTGCCTTCAACCTCTACAGAAACCTTAGCTTCTTCTTCTAAGGCAATAATTCCGTTCGCTTCCTTAAACCGTCGTAAGGATAGATCCAGATTTCTTAGTTTTGCGGCAATCTCTGGAACCTGTTTTTCAATAAACACCCTTGCGGAGGCCGCTTCAGCTCGGTTCGTCTCAATATTGTTCTTGAGATAGTCATCCATCAGCCGATTCACAACATCAGCAGACTCTTTAGGATCAATGCTTTTGTAGGTAACGTTTAAGACATCAGTATCTTTAACATTAAAAACCGTCAAGGCTTCCATGAAATCCTTGGTTTCTAGGGGGGAATCCTTATCATCGACTAACTTCAACGCAATAATAGTTTGTCGTAAAATCGGCTCTGAGCGAATAATTTCCGCTTCTGTCTGGACCGGACTACTCTTGGTAGACAATGCTTCTAAGCCACCCAGCCCCCCAATTTCCAAATCAGAAATTGATGCACCACTTTGCTTCTTAAGTAAAAGCTTGCCCTCAGCCTCATATACAGGCTTTTGCAAAAATGTTGCCAATGCGGTCAGAACAAAAACCGAGCCAAATACAGCTGTTGCAGGTATCCATCGACGTCTGAGTATGCGGAGGTAGTTGCGGATATCGATGTTTTCATCTGTATACTCATTACTCATTGGCGATATAGGGGTCTTCTCAATTCAATTCAGAGCAAAGGGTTGAAGCTAATTTAGCTGTCAGGTTTCCAAATAGCAAATTTTTTTGAAGGCTACCATCTCAACTTCTCTAGCATGGAACATTGCTTTTTGCATTAAATCATTCTTCGGTGAAGATTTGAGCAGTAGAGCTGGATGTCCAACAATTGGCACATGCTTGGTATTCCCCCATTTTGGTCAAAAAAATTACTGGGCAGCTTGAGGAATGATTGTATTCCGTTCCCAGAAAATTTCTTGGGCAAATCCTTGAATAGCTGGATGAGAGTCAGCTAGCTCAATCCGTCGTTCGGACAACAAGCAATACTCCTCATCAAGTTCGATGCCGATAAACTGTCTATGCAGTTTTTTAGCAACCACAGACGTTGTGCCACTACCCAAGAAAGGATCAAGCACAATATCTCCAGGGTTACTACTGGCCAGCATTAGCTTTGCAACTAATTTCTCACTTTTTTGAGTGGGATGATCAGTATTTTCGGGCATTGACCAAAAAGGGATAGAAATATCAGTCCATAAATTAGACGCAAAGGTATCTCTAAAGTTGCCATTTTCAGTTTGAGACCAATCTTTAGGAGAACCATCCGGATGTCGATAGGGAGCTAGTACCCTTCGCCGCTGTTTCACAGCCTGGCTATTAAAGGTATATGAGTTCGAATTTGTGCAAAACCAAATATCTTCGCTCGCATTTTTCCAATTTGAACGGGCTCCTCTGCCTTTCTCGCGCTCCCAAGTGATCCGGTTACGAACCTGAAAATGAGATGTAGCAACCGTGAAAATTGAAGCAGATGAGAACCAATCTCCACAGATGTAGATTGAGGCATCAGGATGTAATAGGGGTTTCAGCTTACAACAAACATGATCTAACCATTCGGTATAAGCTGCGACAGACTGCTTGGTGAAGGTTCGACCATTGAAGACTTTATTCAGGTTGTAAGGTGGGTCAAGAATCAACAAATTGACGCTGCTTTGAGGGAGTTTGGGAGCTATGTCGAGGCAGTCTCCTTGAATCGTAATATCGATACTTGGCGATGTTTTTGTGAAATTTTTGACGAGTTTCAATCTCAATCGCTCACGATCTGCCGTACTGAGGGTCAATGTACGGTTCATAGGGGCTCTTTTTTTTTGCGTTTGAGGTAGGTCTGACATAATTCAGGTGTCTTCCCTATATAAGCAGTTCCAAGAGGGAGCCTAGCACCTAAACTAATTAAAGTTAGCCCAATTTCCACGAATTTTGATGAACAAAGCAGACCTGACAAAAGCGATTTATGACACGTCTCATATTACAGGTGAGTTTTTACTGCGATCGGGGCAAGTCAGCCATGAATATTTTGACAAATATTTATTTGAAGCAAATCCAACTTTATTGAAAGCCATTGCTGAATATCTCGCAACGATGATTCCTACCCCTGTTGATGCTCTAGCAGGTTTGGAAATGGGCGGCATTCCCATCGTGGCCATGTTATCTCAAATCAGCGGATATCCTTCCCTCTTCGTCAGAAAAAAGGCTAAGCCTTATGGTACCTGCAAACTAGCTGAGGGAGGAGAGATTCAGGGAAAACGGCTCGTCATCATTGAAGATGTGGTGACGTCTGGCGGACAGATCAAGCTTTCAGCCCAAGACTTGCGATCCCTAGGTGCTACGGTGACGGATGTCATGTGTGTCATTGATCGCGAAGCGGGTGGACAAGCCAATCTGGCGGCTGAAGGTTTAACACTCCATCCTCTATTTACGATGACAGAGTTAAAGCAGTCAGCTCAGTAGTCCCTCAACCTTCTATGGCTGATTGTCAAAGAATTGCTCAATAATATGGACCGGATGCAACTGTTGAATTCAATAGTGGATTGAGAAATAGTGATACGGCTTTTCAAATTACTCCCTGTTAGTCTGGCAAGGAAAATTGCGGGATTGATGATGCGATCGCATCTACCGATCACGGTATTCCTATGTTTTTCACTCTTGACCGGATGTAGCTTCTTCTCAATATTCACCCAATCCAATGTTGACCATCTAGCCCTTGGCAATCCTAGTCAAGCCAGAGTCGTCTTAGCCGACAGTAATAACTATTTGATGAAAAAGCCTCAATTTGCCCTTTCCTACAACCGCAGCAAGGGAATTCCCAACTGGGTGAGTTGGCAGCTCGATCAAACTTGGTTAGGAGATGTCGAACGTCGCAACGATTTTCGAGCGGATCAAAGCTTACCGCCAAAATGGGAGAAAGTGGATGCGAGAGACTATACCCGGAGTGGCTATGACCGAGGGCATATGACCCCTTCTGGCGATCGAACCAATTCAGAAGTCAACAATTCTGCGACCTTCGTCATGACCAATATTGTTCCTCAGCGGCCAGATAACAACCGAGGGCCATGGGTTGACCTCGAAAACCACTGTCGGGATTTAGTGGATGAAGGCAAAGAACTGTTTATTATTGCGGGAGGATATGGGAAACGAGCTGCGATCGCAAAAGGGAAAGTCATTCCTCCCCAAAATCTTTGGAAAATTATCGTCGTCATGGATGAGACCACATTAGGTATAAACGGTATTTCTGCCAATACTCCAGTGATCGCCGTCGATATCCCCAATAAGCAAGGCATTAAATCCCATGAATGGCAACGGTACATCGTCACCGTCGATCATTTAGAACAAGAAACGGGTTATGATTTCCTGCCAAATATCCCTGAATCTATTCAAACAAGATTAGAAAGTCAGAAAGCTACATTAAATTCATGAGAGACCATACTGCTAACATCGTACTCAGTGCTTTTCCATAATCTGAAACCCTGCAGCAGACACGGCAATAGGGACAGCTGAATATGATAAGATTCTCTGATGGCTCCTGCCGAGTTTAATCCTACCCTGACAAAATCTAAGCCCATTCCGGTCAGTTTATGGTATCCCTCCAACCACCAAGTATCAGCTCATCCACTCCAATAATGGAGACCTCCCCCAACCAGCAAATACTTCCACTATCTGCCGAAATCGATAAAGCAGGACAGATGGTAATTGGTGGATGCTTTGTTACCGAACTCGTTAAGCAATTTGGCTCTCCTTTATACATCGTAGATGAACTGACCCTGAGGACTGCCTGCCAACAGTATCGTCTCGCATTTCAAAAATTCTATCCTGGTCCATCCCAAATCCTCTACGCCTCCAAAGCCTGGAGCTGCATGGCTATCTCTGCACTAGTGGCTAAAGAGGGTTTAGGACTAGATGTGGTATCAGGGGGTGAACTGTACACCGCCTTACAAGCAGGCGTAGATCCTGAAACTATCTATTTTCACGGCAATAACAAATCAGTTACTGAACTAGAAATGGCCCTGTCATGTGGCTGTACCATCATTGCGGACAACTGGCTCGAACTAGAGCAACTTACAGAGCTTCTTTCCTCAATCGACACCCTGCCAAACCCTCCCCGGGTCATGCTAAGAATCACACCTGGCATTGAATGTCATACCCATGAATATATTCGAACGGGACATCTAGATAGTAAATTCGGTTTCGACCCCAATCAAATTGATCAGGTCTTGTCTTTTGCTCAGAAAACCCCTCAAATCGCTTGGGTTGGCTTTCATGCTCATATCGGGTCTCAAATCTTCGAGCTGCAACCTCATCAAGATCTAACCAGCGTCATTGTCGAGTGGTTAGCCAAAGCACAGGCTCTAGGCCTACCCATGGACGAACTCAACATTGGCGGCGGTCTAGGTATTCGTTATGTTGAGTCAGATGACCCTCCCAGCATCACTCAATGGTCAGAGATCGTCTGCAACGGCATTTCGCAAGCCTGTAAGACAGCCAATATCCCATTCCCGAAGCTACTCTGCGAGCCAGGACGCTCTCTAGTAGGTACATCCTGCATTACTGCTTACAAAGTTGGAGCCAAAAAGAACATTCCCGATATTCGTACCTACCTTTCTGTAGATGGTGGAATGTCTGATAACCCCCGCCCCATTACATACCAATCTGTTTACAGTGCTGCCATTGCCAACCACATGGATTCTTCCGCCACAGAGATCGTTACCATCGCAGGTAAACATTGTGAATCCGGGGACATTTTACTAAAAGATATCGCTCTCCCCCCAGCCAACCCGGTGATGTTCTGGTCGTAATGGGAACCGGAGCATACAATTACAGCATGGCATCCAATTACAATCGAATATCCCGACCTGCTGCTGTACTTGTGCAGGACGGAGACGCAAGCTTAATTCTTAAAAGAGAAACTTTTCAAGACCTCATTCGTCAAGATTGTCTGCCAAGGCATTTAGAGCAATAGCTGGTTAAATTTCATAGCGATAACCAAGCTTGCCCTCTATTTACTAATATTGCACTGATTACTGATAACGCTAAACTGACATAGGTATACGAGAAGGTTAGGCCAAAGGCATGGACGGGGTTAAGGAATGGCTGATAAACCATGACTGGGTTCAGACCTTCCGTTCCTTAATTGATATCAGCCTTGCTTTAGCTTTAACTTATATGCTGCTTCTCGTCATTGCTGAGCGGCGAACCCTATGGATGGTAAGAGGTGTCGTTTTTCTCGTTCTAGCAACCGTTGCTAGCAAGCTACTGCAATTCAATTACCTCAATCAGTTACTCACCTTCTTACTCATTGGCTCTGCGGTAGCCATGGCCGTCATTCTTCAGTCAGAAGTCCGACGCTTTCTGGAGCAATTGGGGAGAGGCGAACTGTTAAAAATGCTACGTCCTGCACAGCAGGTCACCCAAAATCCCGATAACATCATTGATGAAATTGTCGACGCAATAAAAGAACTCTCCCAAAATCGGACGGGTGCTTTACTCATCATTGAAACTCGAAATATTCCGATTGATGAACGAGACTTTTCAGTGCCAGGAATTAAGTTAAGTGCAGAAATTTCTCGGGAGATAATCCAAACCATCTTTCAGACAACCACCTTATTACACGATGGTGCCCTATTAATCCGAGGCGATCGAATCATATCAGCTGGCGTTATTCTACCTATTTCCGAGCAGACCGCATCTCGCCAACTCGGTACTCGACATCGTGCTGCGATGGGGATCACCGAACGGGTTGACAACTGTGTATGCATCGTTGTTTCTGAAGAAACTGGATCTATCTCATTAGCAGAACAAGGTATACTTAGACGCCCTTTAACCAGCAGTAAGTTGAGGGAATTGTTGGCTGATCGATTAATCTTATCTGTGGATAGAGAAGTTGTTACCCCAAGCTTGAGAAGTTTAGGCAGGAAAATCAGAAAACAAGTCTTTTCTTTGCTTTCTCTCATATTCCCATTGCTCAAATCTCGCAAGAATATATGACATTAAATTCAAGCCTTCCAAAGCAACTCCCTTCAGATTTAGATGTTCAGCGACTACCTAAACATGTCGCCGTCATCATGGATGGTAATGGACGATGGGCCAAGCAGAGAGGATTACCCCGCATTATCGGACATCGTCGTGGGGTAGATACCCTTAAGTCTCTTCTCCGCTGTTGTAAAGATTGGGGCGTACAAGCACTCACAGCATATGCTTTTTCCACAGAGAATTGGGGACGTCCTCTTGACGAAGTGGAATTCTTGATGATGCTATTTGAGAGGGTTTTACGTCGCGAACTACAAGAGATGATCGATGAAGGCGTGCAAATACACTTTGTCGGTGATTTAGAAGCTTTACCGTTGACACTACAAACAGAAATACAGCGGGCTATGGCTGCGACCAAAGATAATCACACCATCAAATTTATCATCGCCACTAATTACGGAGGTCGTAGAGAAATTATCCAAGCATGCCGCGACATTGCTTCTAAAGTTCAACATAATCAAATCCATCTAGATGATATTGATGAAAGTTTATTTGAACGGCATCTTTATACAGCTGGAATCATTGATCCAGACCTGTTAATTCGAACCAGCGGAGAAATGCGGGTGAGTAACTTTCTCTTGTGGCAAATGGCCTATGCTGAGCTCTACGTTACCAAAACCTTATGGCCAGATTTCGATCGGGATGAGTTCCATCAAGCACTCAGAGATTTCCAAGATAGGCATAGAAGATTTGGCAAGGTCAACTAATTATTCAATAAAAATTACATGTTTTTTGCACAAATCAATAATTAGGCAAGGAATAGTACTCGCTAAGGACCTGAGAACACTGCATCTTCAATATCTTGGCGACTTAAAGAATACTTAAAAGTTCGTTGAATATCACGTTCAGTGGAAGCCGCCGGCACATACAAAACAGACAACTCCTCAATATCTAGCCATATTTCTGCCTTCCACTGATCACGCTCAACACGCCAAAGATGCAAATCCTGAGAATCTTGGTGACATCCAAGCTTGTGAAGCCACTGCTCAATTTGGGGGAGAGGGTGATTATATAGTGGAGTTTTAGGATCTGGTAAACATGATTCAGTCATTAGCTAACTCTTACAACTTAGACATTAAATTGATCAATAGTTGGGTGCTTAATTATAAAGACAAATGTTAGGTCAATGAAGGAGATTTAAAGAGCATCCTGACTCATCATACGAGGCTCAATACTACATCTGCCTGAAACCAGGCCAGCATATTTTTAGAAGCAATCGATAGAGCCGCTTTGCGAACTCCTCATACAAACTTCGAACTCACATCAGTTAAAGCAGTAGGTTCTACAAACATCATTTCCCCACGGGCAAACCCCAGTACCACTGCCAGGATTAAACACCCTAAGAAGGTGATACACAAAATTAGTAATGCAACAAGCTCCCCAGGAGACAAAGGACGTTCTTGAATTTGCACCTGTGAAGAGGCCAATGGAGTATCTGAATGGGGTACTTTCTGCACGGGAGTATATTTGACAGACGATACCCCTAAACGATAATCATATGCTTTTCTTAGTTTAGGATTACTCAGAATGCCATAAGCATCATTAAGTTGTTGAAATTTTTGGATAGCCACTTCTTTGGGAAGGGTAGTCGTGTCAGGATGGTAAACCTTACTCTTTTTTCGATAGGCATCATGGATCTCATCACTAGAGGCTTCAGGAGAAAGATCTAACAACTGGTAGAAATTTGGATCTATCGGCATCACTCTAGTTCAAGCTTTTAATTATTCTGTGCTGGAGAATTAAACACTCAAAGAAGCTCCTAATACATATTGTAAGCAAGCCCTATCTCTTAGTCGATAGGGCTTGCTTACAATATGTATTAGGAGCTAGTGAAACTTGGCGTAAATCACACTTAAATTGAGAGAATTACAGAATAGCTTCTGTTTAGCCAATTAGATCGAAGATCTTGAACATAGGTAAATACATAGCTACAAGAATGGAACCAACCATCCCCCCTAACACAACAATCATTAAGGGTTCCATCACACTAGTCATGGCTTTAACTGCCTGTTCTACCTCATCTTCATAAAAGTCAGCAACCTTCATGAGCATCTTATCAATCTCACCCGTTTCCTCCCCCACATTGATCATCTGCGTGGCTAGGATAGGAAAAACTTTCTCTTTCTGCAGAGCCAGACTTAGCATCCCTCCTCCTTGGATTTCGCGACGAGCTTCATCAATAGCATTGGAAACTACCTGATTACCAGCAGTATCTCGCACTATTTCCAGTGAATACAAGATAGGAACCCCTGAACGGGAGAGAGACCCGAAGGTGCGGCAGAATCTAGCTACAGCGGTCTTTTGAATTAGATCACCAAACAGGGGCAACTTAAGCATGATTCGGTCTATCGTTTCTCTGCCTGCCCGTGTTCGATAGTATTGACGGAGTGCAAAACTAGCACCAAAGAAAAAAGCAGCAACCATTATTCCATAGATTGGTGTTCGCAAAAACTCACTGAGGTTCACCATCAGTTGAGTAAATGCTGGCAAATCGCCACCCAATTGGCTAAAAATGCCATCGAAAACGGGAATGAGAAAAATGACCATTCCCAAGAAAATAGATACAGCAATAAATCCAACTACTACTGGGTAAGCAAGAGCTGATCGAATCTGATTTTTGAGACGTGCTTGATCTTCAAGTAGGGTTGCAAGACGAT
The DNA here is from genome assembly GCF_018336915.1 of Acaryochloris marina S15. Classification (GTDB taxonomy): domain Bacteria; phylum Cyanobacteriota; class Cyanobacteriia; order Thermosynechococcales; family Thermosynechococcaceae; genus Acaryochloris; species Acaryochloris marina_A. The sequence goes on from NZ_CP064923.1 coordinate 3,240,374, forward strand.
TTAGCACTTCGTCCAAGACACCACCCGTTTCACCTGCTTGAATCATGGCAACATAAAGCTGATCGAAAGCCGCTGGATGGCCTCTCATGGCATCCGACAAACTAACGCCTTGTTGCACAGCAGCATTCACATCTAAAAGTGCTTTTTTCAGCTTAGGATTCTTGCACTGTTCAGACATAACTCCCAACCCTCTTACCAATGCAACCCCGGCATTGACTAAAGCTGAAAATTGTCTAGAGAAAAGAGCCTTATCTTTGACAGTGATGGATTGAAGAAAACTCAGATCAAGCTCAGCACTCATGCTGAAGCCTTGAGATTCCTTGATATCAAGGATTTGTAGTCCTTGACGCTGGATATTTGAACGAGCTTCTTTTTGAGAGGTTGCGCTTACCCTTTTTTGGCTAGATTTACCTTGAGGATCTCGCGCACGAACAACATAAGTTGGCATAACTCAATTCTCAGCAGTTAATGAAAGAAGAATAAATGTAAGGCAATGAGGCCATAAGATGTTCCATACTTATCGCCGATAAGAAGTGGCACCAGCGCCACGTTGATTACCCATAGGGGCTGCTCCCATTAATCGCTGCATTTCATCAGGACGGGATGTCTTGGATACAGCTGATTCAAAGGAAATCGAGCCAGCCTGATAGAGTTCAGCTAGGACTTTCTCTAAAGTAACCATTCCTAACTTTCCTCCAGTTTGAATAGCAGAGTATATCTGAGATGTTTTTCCTTCACGAATTAAGTTAGCAATTCCGGGAGTGGATACCATAATTTCTTGTGCCATGACTCTCCCAAACTCACCTGGTTTCGGATTTTTCCGCGTCACTAGCGTTTGGCTAAATACAGCCACCAAAGAGTTAGACAATTGCACTCGAACTTGAGTCTGTTGCTCAGGCGGAAATACATCTACCATCCGATCAACAGTTTGGGCTGCTGAACTAGTATGAAGTGTTCCAAAAACTAAGTGACCGGTTTCTGCTGCAGAAATAGCAAGTTGAATCGTTTCAAGATCCCGCATTTCCCCTACAAGAATAACATCTGGATCTTCACGGAGAGCAGCCCGCAGTGCATTCGAAAAGCTCTTGGTATCTTCACCAACTTGACGCTGGTGGATCAGGCTTTTAATAGGTTCATAAACAAATTCAATGGGATCTTCGACCGTGAGAATATGTTCAGCCCGAGTTAGATTGATATTGTTAATCATGGAGGCAAGGGTCGTTGTTTTTCCCGAGCCTGTGGGACCAGTCACTAGTACCAAACCACGGGGCTTCTCAGACATTTCTCGGACAATATTTGGTAATCCCAACGTTTCTATAGCAGGAATCTTAGAGCTGAGTGCTCGTAATGCAGCAGCATAAGTACCTCGATCCTTATAGACATTAACCCTAAAACGAGCTAGGCCTCTGACACCGTAAGAGCAATCTAATTCCCATGTTTGCTCTAATTGTTTCCGTTGAGTATTATTCAGCATGCTAAAGATAAGACGCTGACATTGCTCTTGACTCAGTGGATCATAATCAGTAGGAGTTAATTTTCCGTTGATACGAATGTAGGGAGGTAAGCCTACTGAGAGGTGTAAATCAGAGCCTCCTCGCTCAACGACTTCTTCCATTAGGTCTTCAATCATGTAGTCCATAAATTACCTCTTAATATTCCCAGCTAGAGTAAATTGATTGATACAAAAAATATTTCATGGATTCCTGTATTAATCTTGGAATCTTGGTGTAGTGCAATAGGGACAATCTAACCACTCAGGCCTTAAATCTGCATTACACACTGGGCGTATTTAGCGGATCGGGGATGCCTTAGTTTTCGGAATGGTCACCTCTGGGAATAAGGAGTCAAACCGTTCATTGACCCAGGCAATTCTCAAGATCAGTAAATGGTTGAAACCATCCTCACTCCAGCGCATGCCAACTCCCTTAAAGCGCTGCTGAATCAACCACTTGCATGCACTTTCAACCATTCCTGACCCGAGAGGAATCTGTTGCTGTTCAAAGTGCCGATAACGGATGTGGTTATGATGGCGTTGGAAATAAGCCTGCACCTGGAGCAACGTTGAAAAGACTTTCCCGTTAACAGTTGTGAGTGAATCAATATCGTCAAGGACCGTAATACAAGTAGGTGTTGCCCGTGTCGCAATTGGTGTCGCCAGTGCCGGAACCAGGCTTGGGCTTGAGCAGAGCGGGCATCTCCAAACATCGCTTTAGTTGCTCGTGCCAGATGGCCTGCTGAATGAAAAAAGTCGAGGACTGCCACAGCACAATGAGAGAACAAGGTGCGATAGACTCGCCAGAAGCCTCGTCCCCCATCACTGAGCCAGATGACTTTTGGAGCAGATTCAAAGTCTTGTTTGTGAGCTTCGAGTTGAAGTAAAGGGATGAACTGGTCGATATCGCCCAATACTGCCACCAGTCTTCGACGCAGTAATTGGGGACCTCCTTTTTAGCTCGGGTAACCCGTGTTCCCAGGCGAGCTAAGATGGCGACTTTGACTTCTCGCCACTGGATTTTTCCCTTGGGTGAGTTCGGGTGGGGCGAAAGGGACCATCACACCATCGGCGGCAATGGCCAAAGGTAGAGCAGATAACATCTCTGAAATCGCTTCACAAGGGGCCTGAGTCCCTGATGATTGAGCGTTGAGTTGAGCTTCTAATTCCTGCTGAGCTTTGTTACCCACGGATTGCACCCAGTTCCACAAACTGGATGGACTCACGGATAGACCACTCCACTGACCCAGCATCCAACTGGCCAGTTCATAGGGCATGAACAGACTCAACAAGCAGCCCAGACGCACCAGTTCTTCGCTGCTGTGCTGATAGGGGCAATCCCAATGGCTTGATCCAGGGGAGTCAACAGACTGCCTGGACATCCTTTGGGACAACGGCCCACCGTCGCTTTCAAGAGATAGTGCCTACAGTGTCTGCATCTGACGAGATTCCCATCCTTCGAATGTAAGCGGGTTCCGCAGGTAGTACATACAGGCCATACAAATACTGCTTTCGCGCGCCTTGAGAGTTCATCCTCCAGAAGACAGCGAGCTAGAAACAAGCCATTTGCAGAACGATATAAACCATCTGACTCAGGCTGGTTGATACTTTGAGTGCTTCAGTTTGTTCTAGAATTCGTCATGGGCTAGCACGGTTAGCAATTGCGATGGTAGGGTCATGATAGTTTTTGGTTCGGGTACAGGATCTATTGTCCTTGACCCGTTTTTCTTTGAGCCATGCATCCCCGATCCTTTGCTTACGCCCGTTAGAGATGTTTTACGCTTAGCTTTAAGTTCAGCCTCTAGACCACTATCGGTAAAGGTAACTCGTTCAACTTCAGCGAGGGTAGTATCCCCTTTCTTAACTAGTTCTAGGCTATAAGCTAGAAGGGTTTTCATCCCTTCTTCAACTGCCACCTCTTTAATCCGCTCAGTAGGTGCCCCTTCAGTAATCAATGTTTGCAGGGTTTCAGTGATTTGCATAACTTCGTAAACACCACAACGCCCTTTATACCCAATACCGTTACATTTTGAACAAACTGTTTGTCCTGTAGCTTGAGCTGTTTGAAGTTCATCAGCTGATAACGAATTAGCTTTGTAGAAGGTGATCTCTGTTCCTGGAGAAGCAGATAGCCCAAATCGACCTAGCTCAGAGGGTGAAGGTTGATAGGGAACTTTACAGTCTGAACATACTCGCCGTACCAAACGCTGGGCAACAACCCCCAATAAGGACGCCGAAACCATGAATGGCTCGACTTCCATTTCTGCAAGGCGAGCAACAGCACTAGCAGCATCATTCGTATGCAGAGTCGTTAACACAAGGTGTCCTGTTAGCGCTGCTTCAATGGCTGTTTTAGCGGTTTCTTTATCTCGGGTCTCACCTACTAGAATGACATCTGGATCTTGCCTTAGAAAAGCTCTCAAAATTGAGGCAAAGTCCATGCCTTTTTCTCGAATCACCTGGACTTGGGTCAGGCCTGGGAGGGTATATTCAATTGGGTCCTCCGCGGTACTGATGTTGACACCTGGGTGATTACATTCAGCTAAGGCAGAATAGAGAGTGGTGGTTTTACCAGAACCAGTAGGTCCTGTTACCAAAATCAGGCCAAAAGGTCTACTGACCATCTCTCTAACGATGTTTAAACTATCTTCGTCTGCAACAAGTTTGTCTAATCCCAGTTGAGTCGAGGAGTTATCCAGAATACGAAGTACAATCTTCTCTCCATATCGGCTCGGTAAGGTATTAACCCGAAAGTCAATCTTGCGTCCCTGAAAAAGTCGCCGGATGCGACCATCTTGAGGAAGGCGACGCTCAGCAATATCTAACTCTGAAATGATTTTGAAACGGGATATAACAGCAGGAATAATCTTCCTGGGCAGCGGATCGAAGGCCTGTTGGAGCACACCATCTTTACGGAATCGAACACGAAGGTGATCTTCTTGCGGTTCAATATGAATATCAGATACACCGCTCTGCAAGGCTTTAGCCAGAATTTTGTTAACTAAACCAATAATGGGAGCCGTTTCCGCATCTTGCAGGGCTGCCCCGAGGTCAGTCTCAAGTTCATCAGTAGGGAGATCGTCTAGACCTGCGATCGCATCTAAGTCATCGTCTAAATCAAACTCAATCGGTTTTTCATTAGCTTTTTGCTGAGCAGCTTGCTGATCGAGATACTTACTGATGAGTTGCTGATAGTCTTCAACCGCAATCACCATGCGTTGCAAGGTCAGATTTTTCTCCCTTAGAATTCGTCCTAGATCGTCCAGAGCACCTAAATTATCTGGATCAACCATTGCAACCAGCAACGTTGCCGGGTCCGTTTCTTGATCAAGGGTTAGGGGGACCAACTGATAGCGTCGACATAAGTCAAGAGAAATATAATTCTGGATCAATTCTTCGATTTGATCCGTCGGAATTTGGCTTAACTCAAGATCTAAGGAGTCGATGCCATAAAGGATCTTTAGTTCAAAAAGTTGTTGTCGTTTATATTGGCGTAGGAGTTCTGGTGGTAAAGACTGTCCAGTAAGTCCCTGAAGAATTTCGACAAGAGAACGTCCGGAGCGTCGACTTTCTAAGGTCGCTTCCCGCATTTGGTCTTGGTCAACATAACCTGTTGAAATCAGCTTATTGCCAAAAGGGGAAAAATTGTGCCGAGTAACTAGAGCACGCCGCTGTGAGGAAGAGTTAACCATAGCGATGAAAGCGAAAGACCTAACCGTGGATATGTAGCTTGAAAATAGACTTCCTTGCCAAGTCGAGGCAATGGCGAGGCTGTTCTCAGCATGCCCACATTTTTTGAGGTTTTTACAATCTTCTCGGGCACCAAGAATTCTACCCCTCTTGACATCAGCAATTTCAGCGTTCAAGTTAGCCAGACTGTGAATATCTGATATAAGGGGAATTTTGGGGAAAATTGCTAGAGTATATCTAGGATCAAAACATCCTCAACGTTAATGTTCTCAGCCGTTATTTATCATTGGGTGCCATTATTGGCCTTATTAAGTTTAGATAGTTCAAATTCTCGATATATGATAAATTTTTGCTCCAAATCTCTACTTAAGATTGGCATAGCAATATAAAATCAAGTTGTGGAGACAACTGAGAGTCAGGCTACTTATATTCAAGCTTGAATCAGCAGCAGTAGAAGACTCCCAGACTTTGGGAAGCTTTAATGCTCTCATATATGAGCAGGTCTGAGATACCATACGATTAATTACACTGAAACATGTTCGTTAAAGCACACAACACATTAAGGTTGTAGAACTGCGAAACAAACTGTTTGTTGATGGAAGTAAAGAAAATAGGAACATCATGAGCGAAGACGCGAAGCAGCACGAGAATACTGAGGCTAACGATGTAAGTTATTCGGATGAATCTTCGCTTCATCAGGATGATTCAAACTCAGAGTACGAAGAATTAGTGGTAGACGATTCTGAAGAGTTGTCCATAGATACTTTAGAAGAACTTGTTTCATCTGCCTCGCCTGACAATGAGACCAATAGTTCGACCGCATCACCAGAAGAATTGCCAATATCTGAACAAGCAGACTCGTCAGAGGCACTGTCCCAGTTAGCCACAGAAGTTGAAGCTTTGAAGAGTCAATTAGACGAACGCACTAGTCAATATGTAAGAATCGCAGCGGATTTCGAGAACGTTCGCAGACGTACAGCACGTGAGAAAACAGATTTAGAACAACGGGTAAAACGAGATACTCTCAGTGAGCTACTTCCCGTTATTGATAGCTTTGATCGGGCCAGATCTCATATCAACCCTCAAACCGATCAAGAAGAAAATATTCACAACAGTTACCAAGGAGTCTACAAACAGTTAGTGGATTGTCTTAAGCGCATTGGGGTAGGACCGATGCGATCTAAAGGACAACCCTTTGACCCCAACCTCCATGAAGCAGTAATGCGCGAACCCACTAACGAGTTCGAGGAAGGTATGGTTGTTGAAGAATTAGTCAGCGGGTATTTGTTAGGTGAACAGGTTTTACGACATGCAATGGTAAAAGTTGCTGCTCCTTTAGAACAAGAAGAGCCTGAAGCCGTTACTGAGGAAGAGGTTGCTGAGGAAGCTGAAAACGCTGTCTCTGAATAACTTTGCCAGGGTCTAATTCGTTCCCTTCACACCTATTTTTTAGGTTAATTTGCAGAAGGTTGATTAAATTCATGGGCAGATGAGGCACCCTACAGTATGAGGAGCATTTTAGAAAGCTCAATACATTTAATCAAGCATAATTGCTGTTTGCTGCGAAAAAGTTATGGGTAAGGTCATTGGTATTGATCTAGGAACAACGAATAGCTGTGTTGCTGTTCTTGAAGGGGGGAAACCTGTCGTTATCCCTAATACTGAGGGTGGGAGAACGACCCCTAGTATTGTTGGTTTTGCTAAATCTGGGGACCGCCTAGTTGGCCAACTTGCCAAACGACAAGCAGTCACCAATGCTGAAAACACCATTTTCAGTATTAAACGTTTCATCGGTCGCAGATGGCAGGAAACGGAAACGGAAAGATCTCGTGTAGCTTATACCTCCGTTCCTGGCAAAGATGAAACTGTTGATGTTCAGATTCGAGGGAAAAACTATACACCTCAAGAAATTTCAGCAATGGTTTTACAGAAGCTGAAGCAAGATGCTGAAGCTTACTTGGGAGAGGCAGTATCTCAAGCTGTAATCACAGTTCCTGCTTATTTCAGTGATGCCCAGCGCCAAGCCACAAAGGATGCAGGAACCATCGCTGGATTAGAAGTTCTACGGATCATCAACGAACCTACTGCAGCTTCTTTATCTTACGGTCTGGAAAAGCAAGAAGAAGACCATAAAATTCTAGTCTTTGACTTAGGTGGTGGCACCTTCGATGTCTCCATATTACAGCTAGGGGATGGCGTATTTGAGGTCAAGGCCACTGCTGGCAACAATCACCTCGGTGGGGATGACTTTGACGAATCTATTTTGAGATGGATGTTAGAAAGTTTTCACCAAACTGAATCTATTGATCTATCAAAAGACAAAATGGCGCTGCAGCGATTACGGGAAGCAGCGGAAAAAGCCAAAATTGAGCTATCCAGCACGATCACGACCTCCATTAACTTGCCATTCATTACGGCTGATGAAACGGGTCCCAAGCATTTGGAGATGGATTTAACCCGAGCTAAATTTGAAGAGTTAGCCGCTGAACTGGTAACAGGAACGATGGAACCTGTTGAACGGGCACTTAAGGATTCAGGCTTACAAGCTGAAGACATCGAGCGCATCATTTTGGTAGGAGGCTCAACCCGAATTCCTGCAGTCCAAGAAACAGTCAAACAATACTTTGGCGGTCAAAGTCCTGATCGTTCTGTAAATCCTGATGAATCGATTGCCCTGGGTGCAGCCATTCAAGCTGGCGTATTGGGAGGAGAAGTTAAGGATCTATTGCTACTGGACGTATCCCCTCTGTCGATGGGCATTGAAACGTTGGGGGGGGTATTCACCAAAATCATTGACCGTAATACAACCTTACCTACTAGTCGTTCTCAAAGCTTTTCAACCGCAACAGATGGGCAAACCTGTGTAGAAATCCAGGTTTATCAGGGCGAGCGAGCGATGGTGAAAGATAACAAGTGTCTCGGCCGCTTTGAATTAACCGGCATACCTCCGGCACCGAGGGGTGTACCTCAAATTGAAGTCACTTTTGATATTGATGCTAATGGAATTCTCAATGTTTCTGCCCAAGATAAAGGAACAGGGCGTGAACAAAGTATTCGTATCTCTAATACAGGTGGTTTAAGCAGCTTAGAAGTTGAGAGAATGCGCCAAGAAGCCCAAATATATGCTGATCAAGATCAGCAATTGAAAGAAGTCGCACACCAAAAAAATCAGATTGATAGCATGCTCTACAGCTGTAGTGCTACTTTAAAGGACAACGCGAGTACAGTTTCTCCAGAACTCAAGCAACGGGCCGAACAGGCAGCCGCTGAACTTAAGGTTTTAGCAGACCAACCTGATGTCACAGCAGAAACCTTGAAGCTTCGCATAGATACGCTTCAGCAGGTACTCTTAGATATTGGGGCTGAAGTTTATCAACAATCGGCAACAAACTCGCCATCGCCTAATGATGTTTATAATCCGAGTGACGTTTATAATAGTCAACCTAGCACTGTAGTAACTCCTGATCCAGGTTCAGAGCCTTCAGAACCACTGGATGATGACTCCACCATTGTTGGAGACTTCGATGATACGGTTATCACTGACTATGAAGCCGTAGATTAGGAGTTAGGTGCGTTGCCAGCTTAATTAGTGACCTAAGTAAGAACCATATATGGCCCGCGACTACTACGACATTCTAGGTGTTTCCCGCAGCGCCGACCCCGATGAGCTCAAACGTTCCTATCGACGTTTAGCTCGTAAGTATCATCCTGATGTCAATAAAGAATCAGGGGCCGAAGAGACTTTTAAGGAAATCAACAAAGCCTACGAAACTTTATCCGATCCACAAATGCGGGGACGGTATGACCAGTTTGGCGAAGCAGGTGTTAGCTCTGCAGCTGGGGCAGGCTATCAAGACTTTGGCGACTTCGGTGGATTTGCAGATATCTTTGAAACCTTTTTTAATGGTTTTGGAGGGAGTCCACAATCAGGCAGACGTCGCTCAGGTCCAGCACGTGGTGAGGATCTGAGGTTTGATCTCAAACTGAAGTTTAGAGAAGCAGTATTTGGAGGAGAACAGCAAATTCGCATTTCTCATCTAGAAAGCTGTAAAACTTGCGAAGGTAGTGGTGCAAAACCTGGTACTCGCCCTCAAACCTGCGGCACTTGCCAGGGGGCAGGTCAGGTTCGACGCATGACCCGCACGCCTCTAGGAAACTTTACCCAAGTGTCTGTTTGTCCAGCTTGTAATGGCCAAGGACAAACTGTTTCGGAGAAATGTGATAGTTGCGGTGGACGAGGGCAAAATCAAGTCAGTAAGAAATTACAAATCAAAATTCCAGCCGGCGTAGATACGGGAACCCGATTGCGCGTTTCCAATGAGGGAGATGCAGGCCAAAAAGGTGGCCCACCAGGCGATTTATATGTCTATCTATTTGTCCAAGAAGATTCAGAATTTCGAAGGGATGGCACTAATGTCCTTTCAGAATTCAAGATCAGTTATTTGCAAGCTATTTTGGGAGCCCAATTGCCCCTAACAACGGTAGATGGGGAAGAAGACATTACCATTCCTGCAGGAACGCAACCCGGCACTGTGTTAACGCTAGAGAATCATGGTGTCCCCCGTTTAGGTAATCCAGTCAGTCGGGGAGATCATTTAATCACGATTATTATCGATATCCCTAACCGTATCTCCCCAGAAGAACGTGAGTTGTTGGTTCAGCTCGCTAGTATTCGAGCTGAGCAAACAGGCAAAGGCGGAATCGAAAGTTTCCTAGGGGGCATTTTTGGCCGATGACGGAACCCTGTCCGCCGCGTTTACCAACATCAGATGATCAGATCGATTTAAGGGGGACACCTTGCCCCCTCAATTTTGTTCGCACCAAGCTACATCTGCAAAAAATGGCACCTGGATCATTGTTAGAAGTCTGGTTAGATCCTGGCGAACCCATTGAGCAAGTACCCGATAGCCTCAAAATGGCTGGTTATGAAATTGAACAATTACAAGACTGTTCAGGTTTTTACGCTTTGCAAGTCAGATCAGCTGATGTATGAATAAGCAGACCGATACTCCGTTAACGGGAACAGTGTTAGCTGTTCAGGCCAACTTTTATCAGGTACAGCTGCAAGAAGCACAAAATCATCCCTCTGATCAGTTACTCTGCACTCGCCGCTCTCGCCTCAAAAAGCTAGGCCAACAGGTGATGGTCGGGGATCAAGTGGTTGTAGAAGAACCGGATTGGCTAGGGCAACGGGGTGCGATCGCAAGTATTCTCCCCCGTCAATCCCAACTTTCTCGTCCGCCCATTGCTAATGTCAATCAAATCCTATTGATGTTTGCCTTGACGGAGCCCAAATTAGACCCCCAACAATTGACCCGATTTTTGGTCACAGCGGAGCAGACCCACCTGCCCATTGTGCTTTGCTTCAATAAGCGGGATTTAACCTCCTATGCCACGCAAAAAGCTTGGCGCGATCGCATGAAACAGTGGGGGTATGATCCTATTTTGATTAGTCTCCAAACAGGGGTGGGGTTAAAAGCGCTTGAGCGTCCTCTCAAGCAACGCATCACTGTGGCATCAGGACTATCAGGGGTGGGAAAATCCAGTCTCATAAATCATTTCATTCCAGAAATCGACTTGCGTGTAGGGCGTGTCTCTGAACGGTGGGGCCAGGGTCGTCACACCACTCGACATGTCGAGCTATTTGAACTCTCCAAAGGAGGCTTTTTAGCGGATACCCCTGGTTTTAACCAACCCAGCTTAGACAACATTCTGCCAGCCCAGTTAGGACGGTGTTTTCCAGAAATCCGGCAACGGCTTTCCCAATCCCAATGCCAGTTTAAGGATTGCCAGCATATTAATGAACCCAACTGTGCCGTTAGAGGAGACTGGGAGCGCTATCCTTATTACTTAAATTTGCTGGCAGAGGTGACAGAGGAACATGCCAAGCGACAGATGATGGCAGCTACTGAAGACCGAACGAAACGCAAATCCGGCAAGCGGGGCAAAGTCCAAAATGAGCCCAAGTTAGAAACGAAGCGCTATCGTCGCCCATCCCGTCGACAGCTCCAACAAGATCTCCAAAATATTGATTTAGATCATCTTGAACATTCGTCATCTTGATGGGGAGTTGCTACTCACCATAAACTTGGTATAACCTTTGGCGGATCGCTATAAGATTTCGAGGTAGGTCTTTCCCAAGCTGCAGTTCTATTGCTTTCACCGGAATTAAGCGCGTTGGGCAGACCTGCAAGGTATAGGCTAAGGTTGTGCCTGGCTGATCTTCAGCCACTATCATTTCCCAAGAGCCTGCAAAGGCATTAAAGTCACCTTCAACCATCTCAAATCGAATGGCATGGGGAAAGTCTTCCACCATATCGAGCACAACCCGGGCCGAGAATTTTAGAAATAACGCATTTTTAACACCGATTTGTTCAATGCGAATACTTTCTGGATGGGGTAAACGCTCACTTTTAGCCAGGTTGGGAATAAAATCTGCTAGGGCTTCATAGTCAATGAGGACATCCCAGATCTGCTCAGGTGAAAAGGGCAAAGAAATCTGAGCTTGGATTTGCCGATGTCGTTTTTCTAATTTTTTTGTTTCTAGAGTGACAGCGGCCAGCTCTTCAGGAGTAATGTCTGGACTCAGCTGTTCATCCGGAGTATCTATGAGGCTTAAATCATTATCCATGCTGCATCTGAAAGCGATAGAAGGTCAGTATTAGCATCCCTAATAGAATTCAAGGACTAGTGATAACACGTTACAATACTTAAAATATACCTTTCTCAAATAAAGTATCTGCATTGTTCCGCAATGACTTGAAAAAGATGGTTCGATGCCTCGATTAATTACAGACTTTGATGGTCCAATCGTTGATGTATCTGAACGGTATTATCTGGTTTATCAATATTGTCTAACCACTATTGCTAGGCCAGGGCAAACCATAACCCCTCTCACTAAGCCGGAATTCTGGTCTCTCAAACGTTCAAGAATCCCAGAAACCCAAATTGGCGTCAATTCAGGGCTCGATGATTCACAGGCCCAGGACTTTGCCCAGTTACGCCGAATCACTGTTCATACGATGCCCTATTTTCAGCATGATCTGATCATTCCCTGTGCCCGAGCTGCGCTGCAAAAACTCCAGTCTACGGGAGTAGAACTTGTGGTGATGACCATGAGACGAACTCGAGAATTAGATTTTGCTCTGTCGAATTATGGTCTAGACAGGTTCTTCCGGCCTGAGCAGCGGTATTGTCTGGCCAATGACTATATAAAAACCCAAGATATTGAAGATAAAACCCTGCTGATGCAAAAGGCAATGCAGGAATTACTCCCAGATCAAACTTGGATGTTGGGTGATACGGAAGCGGACATCATTGCAGCCCAGTCCCAAAACCTACCTGCGATCGCAGTTTTGTCTGGCATTAGAGATCAAACTCAACTTTCTGCCTATAGTCCTAACTACATATTGGACGACATTGCTGCAGCCACGGACTTAATCCTTGAGCAGATTTTGATATCCAGTCCCTCTTAAGCAATAGCTGCCACAGTACTTAGGCGGTTTCACCCTCGATTCAACTTTAATCAATCAAAGACTTAAGCAACTCTTATCAGCTTCATTACAATTGTTGATCCCAAGGCAACGGATCAATAGTATGAATAGAGTGAATTGCTTGCATACACTGCTGCATACACAGTGGCTCATTGAAATACATTGATTGAAGGTTATCTAGGATGAAAGTTCAACTCAACAAATTATGGGATTGGAAGGAACAACTACAGCGGTGGTTGATTGTTGGCCTGCTCACCCTTCTGGTCGGATTACCGCTTTGGTCTCCCCCAGCGTTGGCAACCGTTGTTGAGGATATCCCCAATCTTTCCGTGAGTCAGTCGACGTGGTTAGCCGATAAAGCAGAACTACTCAGCGTCGTTACCGAGCGTTCGGTCAATAAAACCCTTAAACAAATATCCCGGCAGACCGGGACAGACGTTCGGGTGATTACCATTCGAGGTCTGAATTATGGTGAAACAGCAGACAGTTTTGCGAACACCTTATTTGAACAGTGGTTTCCTACAGCAGAAGATCAAGCCAACCAAGTCTTGTTGGTTTATGATGCTCGCACCAATGCCCCTGCTATTCTAGTGGGCCAAGAAGCTCAGAAAGTGCTTTCCGAAGAAATAGCTCAAAGTATTGCCTTTGATAATCTGCTTATTCCGATTCGTAAAGGCAACTATAACGAGGCCTTTATCGGAGCTGGGGATCGATTCTCAGCTGTGATCACCGGACAAGCAGATCCCGGTCCACCTGAAGTTGAAGTCACCGCTTTTTCTGAAAGTAATTTCCGCACTGCTGAAGAGACCAATGACACCAACTCAGCAGTATTAGTCGTTGTCCTATTGCTCTTGGCGACAGCCATTCCAATGCTGACCTATTTCTACTATCAGCGAAGTTAGAAAATCGTCTCATCCTGATTTTCTAGGAATTAGATAAAAAAAGACTGCCTCTAATAAGAGGCTGTCTTTTTTTATCTAGAAAGCTCATTCGTGGCTATTGCAGAATATCCATCTGTACAGGAGCTACGCCACTACTAGTAACACCGATCAGTTGAGCAGCACCTTGGGATAAATCAATGATTCGCCCAGGAATAAAAGGTCCACGATCATTGATTCGCACAACCACAGAACGTCCGTTATACAGATTGGTTACTCTAACTCGGGTCCCAAAGGGCAAGGTTTTATGAGCTGCGGTCAACGCATTCTGATTATAAACTTCACCATTTGCGGTGTAGTTACCATGAAAGCCTGGTCCATACCAAGAAGCTTCACCACTCACCTGATACCGAACAGGTGCTGCGGCAATTGCAGGCGCAGGAGGCTTAGGACGACCGGGAATATCCTTTAATGCCACCGTACTGCCCATTTGACGACGCAGCAGATTCGTAATCTTGAGTGCATCATCTCCCATATCTTTGGTGGTTTTGGGAAGGACAGTTAGCTCGCTCATTTCCAGGATGTGAGCATCTCCTGTCTTAATCACATAGCTCTCGCGCACTTTATCCCAAATGACCTTAATGTTATTGGCATCAACCCCATCTCGCTCCAACTGATTAATCTTGGCTGCAACGGTTGTGGCTCGCCAGACTGGATTTTGCTGATTTGCCTCGGGTTGAGATGTTTCTGATTTGGCTATAGCTACTTTCTCAGTTTGAGCAGACTTTTCCGTCCCGAGAAATGTAACGACGGGAATGTTGCGCACGTATAAAGTAGCGGCAGAACGACCGGCCTTTTCATAGGCGTGAATTTTTGCGATCGCAGGCTGGTCACTAACGGCTTCATTAGGTTGGCTGTCTCCAACTTTGACCGCATCAGCATCTTGAGCTTTTTCAGAAGCATCGACCTCATTCGGAGAGTCTGTTGATGCCTCTTGCTCACGAACTGTCTCTGGAATAGACTTCTCTACTTCTAGGGTTTGGTTGGCCTCACTCGTGCTTAGTGCGCTCACAACAGATACCGTGAGTGCAGCCGCTAGGCCAGTTAAAACCAGTTTGTTTCTCATGAATGTTCTTGCCTGGAGAGTATAGAAGGACAAGATTGAAAGCAGTCACCCATAACACAAAATACGGAGGAGACTCTAGTTACCTTTACAGGATTCAATCTTCCTTTACAGAACTTAATTACCCTATCACGAACGCTAGGTCGCTGAAATCAGGGATCTTGCTGAGACAAATACCTAAACTCGTATATTGCGAACATCATCTCATTGGCATTCACTGATGCTTAAAACGCTGAAAGCAAGAAAAATTCATATCTTCAGGCGGTCAGGAACTCAAGATAATTGATTAGTAAAAACTATCAGTACTTTTTTGTTGTTTGAATATTCAAATACTTTAGTCAATTAAAGCCATCTATTTTAATTGCTATTTTTAGCACAGGAATAATATCAGCAGTTACAAACATCATTAAAACTTCTAGACATATTCTCATCATCCACAAAGCTAGATCCTGCTATATATATAGCTAGTAGAGCTTTCAATCAGATTTTATAGCGACAGAAACCAGAGCATTCATAGGTGATTTTTATCGATCAGTTTTGGTAAATTTA
Organism: Acaryochloris marina S15; assembly: GCF_018336915.1. Classification (GTDB taxonomy): domain Bacteria; phylum Cyanobacteriota; class Cyanobacteriia; order Thermosynechococcales; family Thermosynechococcaceae; genus Acaryochloris; species Acaryochloris marina_A. The sequence continues at coordinate 3,255,599 of NZ_CP064923.1, forward strand.
TTAATAGTAGATGGCCGCAAGAACTAAGAGGTAGATACCATTCCTAGTAGGCTATTTTCACTGGCATTACTTTGACCATTAGCTATAGCTAGTTCGATTTGATCCTGACAATGTATTGCTTTGAAGGATCATAATCTGTCATCATGACATGCTGCTCTTAGGAATCGGAAAGGTTTGGGCATGGATTATCGTGAAGCTGGTGTGAACATACAGGCAGGGCGGACCTTTGTCAGTGATATCAAGCAGATGGTAGCTGACACTGCTCGCCCGGAAGTCCTAGGCAATCTAGGGGGGTTCAATGGCCTATTTCAATTACCGACTGGCTATCAAGAACCCATTTTGGTCTCAGGGACTGATGGCGTCGGCACTAAGCTGAAATTAGCCCAAGCGCTCAATCAACATCACACCGTCGGCATCGATCTAGTCGCCATGTGTGTCAATGATGTGCTGACCTGCGGGGCAGAGCCTTTATTTTTCCTGGATTATCTCGCCACTAGCCAACTTCAACCTGAACAGCTCAAGCAAGTTATTGCCGGGATCGCCCAAGGCTGCAAGATGTCTGGATGTGCTCTTTTAGGGGGAGAGACAGCAGAAATGCCTGGGTTTTATCAGCCCAGTGAATATGACTTAGCAGGCTTTTGTGTTGGAATCGTCGACAAACAGAAACTCCTGAATGGCACCAACATCCACATGGGAGATACTGTGATCGGTTTAGCTAGTCAGGGTGTTCACAGTAATGGCTTTAGTCTAGTTAGAAAGATCGTTGCGGAAGGCATTAATCCCCATCGTTCAGAACCTGGATGGGACTGGCAAGACTGTCCTGAAAGACTAGGAGGAATGAGCCTAGGGGAAACCCTTCTCACTCCGACTCAAATTTACGTCAAGCCCGTTTTGTCTGCTCTTTGCTCTGGCCTAGACATTCACGCCATGGCCCATATTACTGGGGGCGGATTACCTGAAAATGGACCTCGATGCTTACAGCAGGATCAATCCCTACAGCTCAGCGTCGGACAATGGCCAATCCCACCTATTTTTGAATGGCTAGCAGCGGCTGGCAAGGTTAGCCAAGCCAATATGTTTGATACCTTCAATATGGGTATCGGATTTATGTTGGTCGTTGCTCCTGAACAAACCCAGGCAACCTTAAACTGGTTTGGTGAACATCAAATTTCTGCCTACGAGATTGGCTCAGTGGTCTCTGGAGATCAGTCAGTGCTGGGATTACCACATGCTGAGAGTTAAAAATAAGTCGTAATTGAAGTCCAGAGGCACTCAGGTATACCAGAGCCCATGAATGCTCTCTAACAAGACTCCCAATCTGGACAAGAATCCGTTGGAGCACCATAGGGATGCATACCACACACTAGAAATGCTTCTCCATAGGTTTTGCCATGGTAATAGCGGCAGCCAACGCAAGCAGGCTGCTGATCGAATAAAGGATAAAGCCGTTGCGTTAAAGGCGAGGCCAGTTCTTCCAGCTCATGCTCAAATGCGACAAGCTCCACAACGATAGGGTCAAGAAGCTCATCTAGTCCCTGTTCAATCTCTTTCACTAAGGGTTCAACATACTCATCTACCCCTTGCTCAATCTGGATAAGAGTTTGATCAAGCATGTCTACGGAAGCATCAATAAGCTGTTCAGATTGAAGGAAAACTTGCTGTAGAAATGCTTGTACATCCTTCGAAAAATCATTCATAAATAGTCCCTCTACTGGAGCTAGACATTACAAGGAACGTTCTTTATGAATCTTGAAGACGACGTAGTTCTTCTTCGAGCTCGTTAACTTGCGCTTGAATATCCTCTGATTCAGATGGAGGAGTTTGTTCAGCTTCATCTCCCGTCACCAGTTCAATCGTTTGAGGCTGATCGGGATAAGGAACCTCTTCGACCGAGACTTGTGTAGGGGTGTCATTAAATTGATTGAGCCACCGATTCGCCTCATCAGCATTCATCTCACCGCGACGAATCATTTCGTCAGCCAGTTGCTGGGCCCGCTCTTGGATTTCAGCGACTTTATTACCCGCCTGTTCACCTGCATAGGAGGCAACGCCAACTCCAAGGTAAAAGGCCTTTTTGACAAAATCAGGAAGGTCGTTCATTGCCTATTAGAAATCCAATCGTATTGTGGAACAGAGATAAAGGGCCGATCTAAGATCTTGGACGTAATGTGGCGATTTTAGTCTCCCTCAAGACCATTATATCCAAATACAAAAGTGACCCGGAGTCCACGCCTATCACAAGCATCCCGTATTGCTGCTACCTTCCGGTCCTGACAAGATTGAGGCGTTGTAATCGCATGGGTCCGAGTCAACATACAGTCTAACATCGTTGCTTCGGATTAACCCAACAAAATGCAAAAAAAGGGCATCAACGACTGGCCGTGTTTCGTCTTGATGCCCTTTTTTTAGTTCGCTCCTCACACAGTGGTGATTATATATAATCTCTTGCCAGTTGTCACCTTTAAACAAACTTTTGACCCGTCTGAATGGAACGCCATCCTAATGCTAGGCTAAGGTGTAGGAGTGTTCAATACAAACTCTGTGACGGGATGTAGCGCAGCTTGGTAGCGCACTTCGTTCGGGACGAAGGGGCCGGAGGTTCAAATCCTCTCATCCCGATTTTATTTAGAAAAATCGCTGCTATTCAATAGCTACATCACTGACTTCTACCGGCGTATCATCAGCCCATTAGTCAGGCTTAGATTTTCGTCCATCTCGATCTTTGAGGATAATAGCCCCTGCCCTTGCCCCTGCTCGGGATGAGGGTAAAGCGAGAGACTTTCGCTTTTGAGCACCCAGGGCATCACCCAGGGCACTAATCAAGTTTTGCTTCGTCTTGTCATGGCTTTGCTTTTCTTGCTCCAAAGCTTTTAACAGCTGATCCCGTTCAGCCATCAAATCAGCCATTTGGTTATGCAAATGACCACTAGATCTTCCCTTAGACTCTCCTGGTGAGGGCATAAGGATAGGGGTGCCGCCTGAAAACTGACACAAACGCTGAACTTCAGCTCTTAGGCTTTGGATCGTTTGCTCTGCCACGTCCGATTCTTTCTGGCGCTGCTGTGCTTCAACTTCATATAGACGACGCCAGCGCTTTGCACTTGCCTGAGCCTGATCTCGCTCATGCATAAGGGCATCTAACGATCGAGGAGGCTCAGGACTAAAAGGGATAGGTTGATCAGAGGTCATGAACTTAAATAGGAACAGCTTTTCAGTTCAGCAATATCTGCTGAGCTACCATTGCACAATGGCAATGGTTCACTGCCTTAAGCATGGACCGTTTGCTCTACCAAAAGATCAGTTTCCTGATTTTGAGTTTTATTTTGCTGGTGAGTTGAGTCATGTAAGCGATTCAACGCATTGAGATAAGCCTGAGCAGATGCCACAATAATGTCTGTATTGGCAGAATATCCGGCATAAATCTTGCCATCCTGCTCTAGTCGGATGGTGACTTCACCAATCGCATCAATTCCAGCCGTAACAGACTGGACAGAAAACTCAATTAATCGATTCGGGACCTTGACGACTCGATTAATGGCTTGATAAACCGCATCCACAGGGCCAGTCCCCACCGCGGCATCTGTCAGCTCTTGATTGTCAGGTGTACAGATGGTTACGGTGGCCGTGGGACAAGCATGATCCCCACAGGAGACTTGCACTAGTTCTAGACGGAAGCCCCCAACCACCTGGGACTGGGTTTCATCCTTAACAATGGCCTCGATATCGCGGTCAGAAATTTCTTTCTTTTTATCCGCTAACTCCTTAAAGCGAATGAAGGCTTTATTCAGATCCTGTTCGGATAGCTCCATACCCAATTCCTGGAGGCGAGTACGGAAGGCATTACGGCCAGAATGCTTACCCAAAACAATTTGGTTATCCCCTAGGCCAATGGATTGGGCATCCATAATTTCATAGGTGAGTTTGTGCTTAAGCACACCGTCTTGGTGAATCCCCGATTCATGGGCAAAGGCATTAGTTCCCACAATCGCCTTATTGGGTTGAATCAGCATTCCCGTCAGATTAGAGACCAAGCGGGAAGTTTTATGAATTTGTTGGGTATCGATATTGGTAAGGGAGGCTTCAGACTCGGGAGGGCGTCCGAGGAAAGGGTTGTAGTACTGGCGGCGCACATGCATGGCCATTACTAACTCTTCCAGCGCAGCATTCCCGGCCCGTTCACCGATGCCATTGATGGTGCATTCTAACTGGCGAGCTCCATTTTTGACGGCTTCCAGGAAGTTAGCTACGGCTAAGCCTAAATCATTATGGCCGTGAACGGAAATAACGGCTTGATCAATGTTAGGAACATTTTCCTTAATTCCGCGAATTAGAGCCCCAAATTCTTGAGGGGTTGTGTAGCCAACGGTATCCGGGATGTTGACGGTGGTAGCACCGGCTGCGATCGCACCTTCCAATACCTGATATAAAAACTCGGGATCGGAGCGCACCGCATCTTCTGGCGAAAACTCCACATCGTCCGTAAAGGATTTAGCCAAAGCCACCATTTCTTGGGCAATAGCCAACACTTCGGGGCGGGTTTTCTTGAGTTTATATTCCAGATGAATATCTGACGTGGCAATAAACGTATGGATGCGATGATGGAAAGCAGGTTTCAGGGCTTCTGCTGCTGTTTTAATATCATGTTTAGTGGCTCTGGCTAGACCACAAATAATCGGGCCATTTTCAGTGCCGACCTCTGCAGCCACCTGCTGAACCGCCTCAAAATCGCCTGGGCTGGCAAAGGGAAAACCCGCTTCGATAATGTCAACGCCCAACCTTGCCAACTGCCGAGCAATCGTCAATTTTTCATCGATATGCAGGGTAGCCCCTGGAGACTGTTCACCGTCTCTAAGGGTGGTATCAAAGATGAGAATGCGATCGACCTGTTGGGGTTGAAATTTGATCATGGTTTTATCCAGTACCCATGTTTAGGTAGAAAAAGAAAAAGACACTATCTAAAAATTAGATGTCCCTATTCTAGAGTACTGAATCTCAAATTTGCTGGCAAAAGGCCGTTCAGCAGAATCAGGGTTCGATTTTTTCGACGCGATCGCGAATTTTGTTGAGGTCAATATACCGATCCGTTGCATTCCGAAGTTCCCGGGCAATCATGCCTTCTGTCGACACAACGGTTATATGGGTATTCTTAGAGCGCAATAATTCAATTGCACGCTCAAAATCACCATCTCCACTTAATAGAATAACCTGGTCATACTGCTCCGCTGTATTAAACATATCGATGACAATTTCGATATCTAAATTAGCTTTTTGGGAGTAGCGACCGGATGAATCATCGTAATATTCTTTCAGGATTTTGGTGCGGACGGTATAGCCTAAACTGATGAGGGCATCCCTAAACCCTCTTTGGTCTTGAGGATCTTTTAAACCGGTATACCAAAACGCATTAATTAAGCGAACATCAGTGGGTTCAGTAAAATAACTTAGAATTCGACGGGGATCAAAAAACCAGCCATTCTTCTGCTGGGCATAAAACATATTATTTCCATCCACAAAGATGGAGGTCCGATTGACCAATCTATGCATACAACTTTTCTATAATTTTCAATAAGGAATAAATGCTATATCAGTACTGTATAAATAGATATAATTTTTAGCCTTTTGGCATTTTAGCAAAAAAAACTATAAAAGACATTGCAGAATAGTTTTTTAAGTCCCATTTCTGGGTACATCAAGATACCGATAATTTTGTTTGACCCAGAGGTTCAAAATATAAGTGCAGAGTATCGAAACAGCACAGCACCAAATCTAAAGGAAAATTCCTTCAGCCCCCTCAAGCCCAAGAGAATATTCAGTTACTTCTGGAAACCCTTCCAACAAGCAGGCTAGCCTTTCCCCATCCAAGGCCATGATTATAAGACCCAAACTGTTGTGATTTATGCTGTCGTTTGTAGTTTAATCTGGTCGCTCATAATAGGCAACATTATCAATATTGAGGGTTCTGAAGACGCGGTTCGCCTGGCGCATTTTTAAATCTTCTGCATCCCGGACAACAATAAGAAAGGTTCCTGCTTCAATTTGCTCCGCATAGGGAACAGGTTTATCCAACAGCAAAGATAAACCGCCCCCTGTGATATATCCCCCTAATGCACCAGAAGCAGCCCCTAAAAGTCCTCCTATCACTGCATTCCCGACAAATCCCAAGCTAGGTAGAACATCCACCCGGACTGCCTGGTAGAAAATAATCCCTCCTACAAATCCTAGGGGCAGCAAAAAGATCATCATTCGCTGCATTTGTCGTTTGGTAATCAGGGCAGGATCAAAGTCTTTACAGTCTTCTCCCGTCTTGTAGCCTTTGCCAAACAGATTAAGATTGGGTTCCGACAATCCGATCTCTTGCAAGGCTAAATGGACTTCTTCTGCTTGGATGCGATCGCTTAAGGTTGCGATCAAATAGTCGGCCATATCAATTCATCTGGACTATCGCTCTACACTATACTCATACCGCAACCCCATGATTTTTTGGTATCTTGGCTCAGTTTTTCCATCAACTCCGATCCCGTTGGCCTAACCTGGCCATCGCTCTCCTTGCCGGACTCGTGGTGAGCGGTGGCGTTCTAGGTATTCGGCAAGTCACTCGCTGGCAAATCGGTTTCCTGCGGGTTGCAGGGCTCCAGTCCCTAGAACTGTCCGCTTATGATCACTTTGTGCAAGCCCAACCCGATTTGGGTAAAGATTCAAGACTCCTAGTGGTCGGAATCACCGAAGCGGATATTCAAGCCATGGGACAGTGGCCCATTCCTGACAGCGTGCTAGCTGATGCCTTCAAAAAACTACAAACCCATCAGCCCCGAGTCATTGGTCTAGATATTTGGCGTAATCTGCCTATTCCCAATCTCAAAGAACCGACCCAAACCAACGGCCATGCCCAACTCGTTCAACAGATGAAGGAATCTGACCGGGTGGTTGTGATTACTAAACTCGGCTCTGAACATGAGGCCACCATCCCTCCCCCCACTGGAGTACCAGAAACACAGGTGGGATTCAACGATACCGTCGTTGATTCTGGCGGAGTTGTTCGTCGTAATTTGCTGTATCAAGAGGATTACTTTCCGTCCTTTGCCCTGAGAATGGCCCTCCGATACCTCAAGGATGAGGGCAAAGAAGACAAGCCCAGCGAAGTCGACCCCAATGTGCTGCAAATTGGTCCCACTGTATTTTGGCCTTTGCAAAGTAACGATGGCTCTTATATCAATGCGGATACTCGGGGCTATCAAATTTTGATCAACTATCGATCTGCCCACGAGAGTGTGGAGCAGGTCAGTCTGTCCGAGGTGTTAGCAGGCCAGGTTAATCCCAACCTGATTAAAGACCGCATCATCCTCATGGGTACGACTGCCGAAAGCGGCAAAGATCTGTTCCATACCCCCTATAGTTCTAGCCTGGACGATCGACAGACGATGCCCGGTGTGGTTATCCATGCCCAAATGGTCAGTCAATTCCTAGATGCGGCAGACGGCACCCGCAACCTGATTTCCGTCTGGCCGGAACCGGGGGAAATGATATGGATTTTGGGTTGGGCGCTGATCGGGAGCCTGCTGGCCTGGGGTGTTCGCCACCCGATGGGGTTAGTGCTGGGCAGTGGTATGGCTCTAATCGTGCTGTATAGCGTCTGTAGAATATTATTTTCTCAGCAAATTTGGATTCCTTTGGTCCCTCCCTTTCTCGCATTTGTCGGCGCTACGGGCATTGTGGTAATTTACAACGCCCAGCAAGCTCAGCGGCAGCAGAAGATGGTGATGAAACTATTGGGTCAAAGTACCTCGCCCGAAATTGCCGAAACCCTCTGGCAACGACGAGATGAACTTTTAGAGGATGGCAAGCTTACAGGCCAGAGAATAACCGCGACCCTATTGTTTACGGACTTAAAGGGGTTCAGTACGATTTCGGAAAAGATGTCGCCGGAACAACTTCTGGAGTGGCTCAATGAATATTTAGAAGCCATGACCCAGAGTGTACAAGCCCATCATGGGGTAATTAATAAATTTACGGGGGATGGGGTGATGGCCGTTTTTGGTGCCCCCATTGCCCATGAGGAACAAGCTGCGATCGCAAGGGATACTCAAAATGCCGTGGCCTGTGCTTTAGATATGGGCAAACGCCTTGACGCACTCAATCCCCAATGGCAAAAAAGCGGGCTACCCGCCGTTCAGATGCGGGCCGGTATCTTCACTGGGTCCGTGGTGGTGGGGAGTCTAGGCAGTAAAACTCGCTTGGAGTATGGCGTGATCGGCGATAGTGTCAATACCGCCTCCCGATTGGAAAGTTTTGACAAGCAACGGCAAAGCTCTTCTTGTCGGGTATTGATTGCTAAAGAAACCCTTGAGTACTTAGACAACCAATTTGAAGTCGAGAACTGGGGAACCTTAGCCCTGAAAGGAAAAGTTGAACGGGTGGACGTTTACCGAGTGATCTCTGCACTCCAGTCCCTCACCACCGACGGGGATTCTGAAGCTTAACCTTTTGGCGGATGGTTATGCCTGAAGAGAAAAGAACAAAAGGATTTTCCTCGTCAGACTCCCCCAGGGTTTGATAGCTTAAGATACAGGATAAATTCGCTACAACTTTATGGACGCATCTGCTCAATCGCACCCGCCTGATATTGCTGAGTTGGAGTCTCAACTCAACACTGGCTCAGAAAAGATACAGCTCCAGGTGATGCCAGATATTCTGGCTCAGGGGGAAGCAGGTTATGCCATCTTGCAGAACTTTTTACTCTCTCGCCAGCAGGACACTTCTACTTTTATTGATGGCCGCTGTTATGAGCTGCTGTTAGGGACAGAAGTACCTGCAGTTCAGAACTTTTTGCAGGAGCATTTTGATGCTGGGGTGGTCCCCCTACGCTCTGAGCAAAATATTGACTACTTACCTCTCCAGCGTTCACTGGCTAAACAATCCTTTCAAGACGCCGATAACTTAACGTTAAGTAAGCTCTGTGAGCTATCAGGGCCAGCAGCCACCAAACGGAAATGGATCTATTTCACTGAAGTTGAGCAATATCCCATTCCTGACCTACAAACCATTAACCAGCTGTGGTTAGTCCATTCGGAAGGGAAATTCGGCTATAGTGTTCAACGGCAGCTATGGCTCAGTGTTGGCCGCAATTGGGATGTACTCTGGCCCAAGATCAACTGGCGTTCGGGGCGAAATTGGACGCGTTGGCCTGATGAATTCACCTGGGACCTGAGTGCTCCTAAAGGACATCTACCCTTGTCTAACCAATTGCGGGGAGTTCAGGTTATCAATGCTTTGCTGTCTCATCCAGCTTGGACCAGCTAGACCTAAAATTACGGCATCAGGGGGGAAAGTTTTAATGTCCCTTGTTCAACCATGCCTAAGGCATTCTGAGAGCCAAAGCGCCAATGCTGTTGGTATTGATTGAGGAAATTTTGACCAATGAGACCATCTACCTGCATCCGTGCGATTAATGGACTGGCAATAATTAAGGCATCGAGCTGTGTCGTTTGATGCGGGCCGATCTGAATCGAGTCAAGCTGCGTAGGCTGGGCTGCTTCTGTCCCCAGCAATCCTTGTAATTGAACCGGTTTAGCGCTGGGAGAGAGGGCCAATTGGGCCGCTAGTTTAGGAGAGAGAATCGTTTGGGTCGCCCCGGTATCCAAGGCAAAGGTAAAGGGACCTTGACCGTTAATTAACACCTGAACCGTCAGCCAGCCCCCCTTGCCTATTAAGGGGATGCCCTCTTTTTGGGAAGTCGGTGGGAGCAATTGGATCTGACGATGCCTAGGGTCAATAACCATATCAAACCGACTGAGAAAATCTAGCCCGAGGATTCCAGATAGATTGTGGAGCATGGCCTGTTTCGCCATACCCAAGGGATGAATCTGCTGAACCGAGGCATCCTTAATACTCAAGGTTAAGGCTGGGTAGATACCCACCTGAGTTTTTTTACCATTTCCAAATGCTAAGCCTTGGGTCAAATTGGGTGGATAGTCTTGCAGTGGCAACCCCAGTTGTTTCCCCAAGATTGTGTTGATGATGGTATGGGTTGCACCTGTATCCAGCAAAAACTGCCCAGTGTATCCCTTCAGTTTGACCGGGAGGCTGAAGCAGTTGCTTCTGGGTATGGCCTGCAACGCTAAAGTCGTTTGGCCCTGGCGTTGCCGTTGAGGAATGGCAATGCCCATAGCCTCGAAAAGTACCAATAAGCGCTGAGACGCATCTGAGCGTCGATTGCCCTTAGCATCCAGCAGAATCAGCTGAGTGATGCAGGTTTGATAACGTTGGGTAGATTGTGGTGCAGTAGGGGCACGACCCACGCAGTTTTGAACCTGTTGTTGTAATTGCTTACCCAGCTGAGACGTTCCAGACTCTTGAGAGACAGCAACAAACCGAGGGCTCCCCAACAGGACACCCAATCCAATCAGAAAGAAGAGAATATGCTGTTTTAGACTCGCCACTTGCGTTTGCCTCAGTTAATTTTTTCGGGCCTGGGCCCGATAGACAATGGTTGTCATTGCCCCGTCAGGGTGCTCGGGAATAGCCTGTAAATGGGCCAGTCCTTTTAGCAGCCGTTGCTCATCCAGATTAAGCTGCACCATCTGAGGAATCATCGGTTCTAAAAACCCCAAGCAATACTCAACATGCTGCTCCAGGGCTTGATCAGGCATACCTTGAAAAACATGAAATCCGACGGGCTGGTTTTGCACCTCAGAAAATCCAGCTTGAACCAGCAGAGATCCGAGTTGACGCCCAACGAGAGGATTACCCGTTCGAGAAAAAAGCTGGCATTGGGCTTGGGCAAGATAGTCATAATCCTCGGATAGAGGATAGACCACATGACTGGTGTAATCAGTCTCTATAAGAGTGATAGTGCCGCCCGCTTGCAGTACCCGTTGGGCTTCTAGAAGAACGGGCCTAGGCTCAACCATATGTTCCAGTAACCACATGATGTAGACATGGTTGAAGTGGTTGTCGGACCAAGGTAAATTCTCTGCTTCACCCACTTGCAGATCAACAGGAATGTTAACCGAGGCCAAGTATTGTCGAGCCTGGTGGATTTGGTTCGATTCTCGGTCTAGGCCAGCCACTTCTATGCCGGGGAATTGACTGGCCAATACGCCCAAGGTTGTACCGACAGCACAGCCAATTTCTAACACTCGATCGCCGGGTTGATAGTCTAAGCCTGGGCAAATCAAACGGTCTTGCCAGTACTGAGACTGCTGTAACAGCCGCTGCTGTTCAGCGGCAGAATAACCATGAATGTAGTTCGAAGTCACGTCAGCAGGAAAGACAGTGGATTGCTCATGTTAGCTGCAAATCCCAGGATGCCGCGATCGCGATGTTCATACACCTGTTTACCCTGCTGATCAAACAGAAACGTGCCTCCCCGTTGAGTGATGTAGGTGGCATCAGGAACGTAGGTTTGCCAATGGTTCAAGACTTCAGCCATATTGCGTAGGCGAAGGGTTGCTAACTCAAAGGGGCGCTGAAACCCTTTGCCTCCAGCACGATTGAATAAAGCACCGTTCACGGGTGGGAGGGGAAATGCTTTGACTTCTTCATCCTCAACAATGAGTTGCGGGGCATTGCGATCGCCCCGATAGCCTCGAAACACTTCTGCCAATGTACCGGGACTGCCAATTCCGGCACACATCAGTAGCAAATTTAGGTATGAATTCTGAATCGGGGAGAAAAACGGCACCTTCCAGGTCAAGCCTGGGTACAGGTCAAGCTGTTGATGGAGCTGGCCCGTGGCATCGATGAACAAATGCTCTGCTGGAAATCCAGTGAAGTCACAAAATTTCTGTCCTGAGTTGCGATCGCCAATACCCACCGCTCGAATTTGCACGCCTTTGGCTTGAATCTGTTCGGCCTGTCGCTGCAACCACCAGGCATATTCCAAACTGTCAAAATCTCCTAGCTGTGGCCAGACTAGAACCAGGGTTAAGGTTGCCTGCTCACAACCTGTTAAGAGAGGCACCTCTGCACCATCACTGACTCGTAGGGATTGCGTTTGTTTAAAAATGGCGTAGGTATTCATCTCACCTGCTTATGGTCACTCCTTCTTGATCATGAAGTGACTTTCCTATTTTTTCACACCCCATCTCCAACATAATAACTGCGGCAACCATGAGACGACTGAAGGTTGAAACACTGGGATAAGTGGAAGTGCAATTTATATTGCACCTATTAAATGACTTCACACCTATTAATTATCCACACCACTTTAGGAAAAGAGAGGGGTCCCAATCACGCAAATCGTTTTATTTAATACACCTGCCAATCTTCTAGACTCTGAAAGATAGAGAACTCTCGCCACTGCAAACTAAAAACTCTCAGCCTCGACTTCGTATCTTAGATAGCCTAACTGAAGTATCGATTGCTTCCACCTAGATGAGTCCAACAATGTTCTGCAGGTACAAGCCATGCTTAGGGAATCCTTGATAATCTAGCCATCGACTTTTGATCCGTAGGTTATGACCGATTCCTCCATTAACTCAATAGAAGTCGCCAAAGACCTCAACCAGCAAGCAACTAACTACTGCAAGCAAGAACAGTATGACAAAGCAGAACCTCTACTGAAGCAGGCTCTTGCCATATATCAAGATCAATTTGGTAATGAACATCTAGATGTTGCTGATACGCTCGATTTTCTGGCACATCTCTATCACTTCTTAGATCGATATGAAGAGAGGGAATCCCTCCTTACCCAAGCTTTGAAAATACGAAAAAAGTTGTTGGGTAGTGAACACCCAGAGGTCGCTGATTCTCTCTCTAGCCTGGGATCGCTCTACGTAAGTCAAAGAAGGTTTAAGAAAGCAGAACCCCTTTTGACGCAAGCTCTTGCCATATACCAAGAGCAATTTGGCAGTGAATATCCAGATATTCTTATTGGTCCCGTTAACGGCTTAGCCTTAATTTACTGTCAGCAAGAACGGTATGTGGAAGCAGCTCCCCTTCTGACACAAATTCTGGAAATGAGCCAAAGGCTATTTGGCAATGAACATCCAGAGGTCGCGACTAGTCTTCGAAAACTAGCCTTTCTACATGAAAGTCAAAAACAATTTGAGAAAGCCGAGAATCTCTATCTTCAAGCCCTTGAGATGGGGCAAAAGCTTCTGGGAAATGGCCATCCAGAGGTTGTCGCTGTGCAACGACAATTAGACAATTGCCGTCAAAAGATGCTTGCTTAAGGCGAGCTTGCTATATATGACTGCTAAACATTGGGGCATTTAGGTTCTATTGAGTAGCACAAAAGAAAGTTACTTATCGCAAGTTATACCGTCCCCATAGATCTTCTTCTGGAATCTGCGTTATTACAAATAAGGCAGAGCATTGACAGAAGAAATGGCACATTCGCAGATTGAGGACGAACGCATCCAACTCCTAAATAAACAGGACGTGCAGCCTGGTGGCTATGTCTTGTACTGGATGCAGCAGTCTCAGCGAGCCGAATACAACCATGCCTTGGAATATGCCGTTCAACGGGCCAATGATCTCCAACAGCCTGTGGTAGTTTGCTTTGGCCTAATGGCCGATTATCCCGGTTCGAATCTGCGCCATTACACCTTTATGTTGGAAGGCTTGCAGGATACGGAGCAAGCGCTGATTCAACGAGGCATCAAATTTGTGATGCGCTATGGCAATCCAGACCAGATTGCTCTGGAACTAGGGAAAGAAGCCTCGTTGGTGGTGTGCGATCGCGGCTATCTTCGTTTCCAACGCCAGTGGCGAGACACCGTAGCTCAAGATGCCCCCTGCCAAGTGGTGCAAGTGGAATCTGAAGTGGTGGTACCTGTCGAAACCGCCTCTGTCAAAGCCGATTATGCTGCCCGAACCATCCGCCCTCGCATCCATCGCCACCTCGACCGCTTTCTAATTCCCTTTGAATCCACCCCTGTTCAACAATCCTCTCTCAATCTAGATCTGAAGGGATTAGACCTGAGCAATATTGAAGCCGTTCTGGCTAAGCTGCCCCTAGACTGCAGTGTGCCCCCCGTCAGTTCTCTGTTCCAGGGCGGCACCACTCGGGCTAAGCAAATCCTGGAGCAATTTCTGCGAAAATCTTTTGCTATCTACGCCGATCATCGCAACCAGCCCCAAACCGATGATGTCTCTTATATGAGTCAATATCTGCACTTTGGTCAAATCTCTCCGTTATATTTGGCCCTGCAGATTCAATCCATGGGCAATGTCCCCCGCGATAACGTTGATACCTATATCGAAGAACTGATTGTGCGGCGAGAGCTGGCCATGAACTTTGCCTATTACACCCCCGACTATGATGCCTATAGTTGTCTGCCCAACTGGGCCCAGAAGACCTTGGACAACCATCGCCACGATCCTAGAATCCCCTGCTATTCACTAGAAAAGCTCGACGAATCCCGCACCGAAGACCCCTATTGGAATGCTGCTATGAGGGAAATGAAGCACACTGGCTATATGCACAACTACATGCGCATGTACTGGGGCAAAAAAATCATCGAATGGACCGCCACTCCAGAGCTAGCCTTCCAAACGGCCTTAGACCTCAATAATAAGTACTTTATTGATGGCCGAGACGCTAATTCCTACACGGGTGTGGCCTGGGTGTTTGGGGTTCATGACCGGGGCTGGCGGGAACGTCCTATCTTTGGCACCGTTCGCTATATGGCGGCTAGCGGCCTTAAACGCAAATGCGATATTGATGGCTATATTAAAAAGGTCAATCAGCGGGTTAAATCCCTCAATCCCACCCTGAAATAACCGATGTAACGGCCTAGGAATCGGCGTAAAATTAGGACTCAAGATTGCCACTAGGGTTGGAGGGCCGTCTTCTGCTAACGTATCCAATAGTGTATCGCTAACGCATTATGGCTGAAGTACTGTTATTTAACGCCCTCCGTGACGCCATCGACGAAGAAATGGCAAAAGACAACACCGTCATGGTCATGGGAGAAGACGTGGGACATTACGGTGGCTCCTACAAAGTCACAAAAGGCTTGTATGACAAGTACGGCGAGCTGCGCGTCCTCGATACACCGATCGCGGAAAATAGCTTTACTGGCATGGCTGTTGGCGCTGCCATAACTGGCCTAAAGCCGATCATTGAAGGGATGAACATGGGCTTTCTGCTCTTGGCCTTCAACCAAATTGCCAATAATGCGGGCATGCTGCGCTATACCTCTGGGGGTAACTTCAAAATTCCCATGGTGATTCGTGGCCCCGGTGGTGTAGGTCGACAACTGGGTGCAGAACATTCCCAGCGACTAGAGGCTTATTTCCAAGCCGTACCCGGTCTCAAAATTGTGGCTTGTTCTACTCCCTACAATGCCAAAGGCTTACTCAAAGCAGCCATCCGTGACCCTAACCCCGTTCTCTTCTTTGAGCATGTGCTGCTCTATAACCTCAAGGAAGAATTACCCGATCAAGAGTACGTCTTACCCCTAGACAAAGCCGAAGTGGTTCGTGCAGGTAAGGATGTAACGATCCTCACCTACTCGCGAATGCGTCACCATGTCGTCCAGGCCGCGAAAACCCTGACGGAGCAAGGCTACGATCCTGAGATTATTGATTTAATTTCCCTCAAGCCCCTCGACTTCGATACCATCGGGGCTTCCATTCGCAAAACCCATCGGGTGATTGTCGTCGAAGAATGTATGCGAACCGGTGGGGTCGGTGCTGAAATCATCGCCTCTATTAATGATCGATTCTTTGATGAGCTGGATGCCCCGGTAGTGCGGCTCTCCTCTCAAGATATTCCAACGCCGTATAACGGCATGTTAGAAAGCCTGACGATTGTGCAGCCGCCTCAAATTGTCGAGGCTGTTCAGCAGATTACTGCACTTCAGGTCTAATTTTATTTTCACTTTTCCGTTTGGAGCAATGTAACACCGGTGCTTAAACAACAACGCTTTCTACTGGCTCTCATTGCCCTATTAGTGGTGGGGGCATTAATTGTCGTCACCCCGTTTGGCAAGCAGTATGGCCTGGGCAAAATTAATCTGGGTTTAGACCTGAGAGGTGGATCTCAGTTAACCCTGCAGGTCAACCCGACGGAGGAAGTGACAGACATTACCCCCAACGTGATGGAAGCGGTACAAACCGTGGTGGCCAATCGCCTTAACCCTGAAGGTGTATCGGAAATCGTGGTTCAGACTGTGGGTAACCAGCAAATTCTTGTTCAGCTCCCTGGGGTTAGCGACCCAAAAGATGCAGAGCAACTACTCAGCCAGGTTGCCCAGCTTGATTTTCGGCGTCCCAATAATGCTATCTTGGCTCAGGTCAATGTCCGTAGCAGTGAGCTGCAGCGGTTATTGCAGAAGCTACCCGAAGCAGAAAAAGCAGGCGATGCCGCAGCTCTCGCGAAGATCCAAGGAGAAGTTCAGGAGAAGCAGAAACAGCTCACTGAGCTACAAGATCAGTTCTTCGTAAAAACGGACTTAACCGGGGAAGACCTCAACGACGCGAGTTATGCCATTTCCCAATCCCAACCGAATAAATGGGATGTCACCCTCCGGTTTGATGTAGATGGCGGCAAAAAATTTGCTGCTTTAACCAAGAGTTTGGCGGGCACCGGACAGCCTCTTGGGATTTTCTTGGATGGGAAGTCTGTTAGCCAAGCCACTGTCAGTGAGAGATTTAAGGCCAATGGCATTACCGGAGGAGCTGCCATTATTACTGGCAACTTTGAGCTAGAAGATGCCAAGCTGCTGGCCAACCAGCTTAAAGGCGGATCACTCCCTGTCCCCGTCAAAGTAGAAGAGATTCGGACCGTTGGTGCCACCCTGGGCCAAGACAGTATTCGTCGGAGTGTCTTGGCTGGGATTGGCGGACTGATTCTAGTGCTGATCTTTATGGGGGTGTGGTACCGTCTGCCCGGCTTGATTGCAGACGTGGCCCTTTGTGTTTATGGCCTCTTGACCTTTGCCTGCTATGTTTTGTTTGGCGTCACCCTCACTTTGCCAGGGATTGCAGGTTTTATCCTGAGTATCGGCATGGCAGTGGATGCCAATATCCTCATTTTTGAACGCACTCGGGAAGAATTGCGGTCTGGGAAGACCCTCTATCGCTCCATCGAATCAGGATTTTATCGCGCCTTCACTAGTATTCTCGATAGCAATGTCACCACCCTCATCGCCTGTGGTGTGCTGTATTGGTTGGGGTCGGGCCTAGTGAGAGGATTTGCCGTTACTCTGGGTATTGGCGTTGCCGTCAGTATGTTTACGGCCATTACCTGCAGCCGCACCCTAATGTTCACGGCCATTAGCATCCCCAGTCTACGAAAAGTTGAACTATTTGATTCTAAGAAGGCGGTCTCATGAAGTTGAATCTGAATCAGCAACGGGGGCTTTGGTGGACAATTTCCGGTGCTTTGATCTTAGCGGGCATTATTTCCATGGCCCTGTCTTGGAATCAATATCAGGCTC
Source organism: Acaryochloris marina S15 (assembly GCF_018336915.1). Taxonomy (GTDB): domain Bacteria; phylum Cyanobacteriota; class Cyanobacteriia; order Thermosynechococcales; family Thermosynechococcaceae; genus Acaryochloris; species Acaryochloris marina_A. The sequence goes on from NZ_CP064923.1 coordinate 3,272,986, forward strand.
CCCTAAAGCCCGGCCTCGATTTTACGGGCGGCACTCGTTTACAGCTAGAGCGAGACTGCAGCCAACCGGACAACTGCAAAACACCTATCCAGATTACAGATATTCGCCAGATCTTAGATGAACAAAAGCTGGCTGAAAGCAGTGTTCAGGTGATTGGCCAAGATGCTCAAGGGGTGGCGATTCGCACCAAGGATTTAAACCAGGAAGAACGAACGAAACTCACGGAAGCTTTAACCACCAAGCTGGGCCAGCTAGATGTCGAGAAATCGCAAATTGATACGGTCGGCCCAACCCTAGGAAAACAATTGCTGGCATCGGGACTATTAGCGCTGCTGGTGTCTTTTGCAGCCATCATCGTTTATGTCAGTGTCCGCTTCCAGTTTGACTATGCCCTGTTTGCCATTGTGGCTTTGTTCCACGATGTCCTGATTACCATGGGCTTTTTCTCTATTCTGGGGTTGACCCGTGGGGTAGAGGTTAACAGCCTATTTATTGTTGGATTGTTGACCATTATTGGTTTCTCAGTGAACGATACGGTGGTCATTTACGACCGCGTTAGAGAAAATCTCAAATATGGTGCCAAGCGCTCGATCAGCGAAACTGTAGATATCGCCGTCAACCAAACCTTAGGACGATCCATCAACACCTCTCTAACCACGGGGTTGCCCTTAATCGGCATCTACATCTTTGGTGGAGAAACCTTAAAAGACTTTGCCCTAACGCTAATCATCGGATTTGCAGCAGGGGCTTATTCCAGTATTTTTATCGCCAGCACCTTGTTGGCCTGGTGGCGTCAACGCAAGGAGCGAGGCAGCTACATGACAGCGACCGATTCCAGCCCAGAAGAAATTTAGCCCTATGAGTCAACCCCCTGGACATTCATCAGCAGACGGTGCTGTTCCAGAGCGGAACTCAGATCCTCAGATTCAGGCTGAAATACAGCGGTTATTCCAACTGACCCTCTATACCCGCTGGCTAGTCGTAGGAGGATTATGGTTGACGGTGGGTAGCCTCAGCCTGTGGAGTTTGCGACAGTCCATTCAACTATGGTTCGAATACTTTACTTGGGCTGCAGTCCGCTATGCCTTTGCCTTTAATCGGTTTGCGGCTATTGGAGTCGGAATCTGCCTAGGAACCACTTTTGCGGTCTTGCTGTGGCAGAGTCGAGTCATCCTCTGGGGCATCCCTGCGCCTGAGTATCAGCGACTCAGCCAACAGGTGATGCGGATTCGAGTCCAAGGCAGCACCCATCCCCTATGGAATTGGGTTTGCGGCAAAAAGGATATGGGCCACACTATGGGGCAAGGGCAAAATAATCAACACTAGAATGCCCAGGGAAATCAGCCCGAGCAGGTCCCGCTTGTTGTCCAGCTCACTGACATCATTCAGGGCGGGCTGATCCACTGTGGGCATAAACAACAAAATAATGGCCCATATCAGCAACGGGGGCTGAATAAAGGCGAGAAACAATACCAGCAGTCGAGCGATCTGGCCGATGATTGCCCCGTTCCGCTGGCCAAACATGGCGTGGACGATATGGCCGCCATCGAGTTGACCAATGGGCATGAGGTTTAGGGCGGTGGCGATGATACCGATCCAACCTGCGATCGCAACTGGATGCAAATCAATCCCCTTATCTAAGGTCAGGGCACTTCCCATGGCCAACCTGCTGAACAAGGACAGCAACACCGAAGAGGTAGGATTCATGGCATCAAAGGGTAAGCCTTCAATCTTATCGGGGATGGTCACCACCGCCGAGTGCATCAAACCCCAAAATAAAACCGGAATCGTCACCAGGAGACCCGCTAAGGGCCCCGCAATCCCCACATCAAACAGCGCCTTGCGATTGGGTACGGGAGATCGTTGCTGAATAAAGGCCCCCAAGGTACCGATGGGGAAAAAGCTAATCGGCACAGGAATAAAGTAGGGCAGGGTCGCTTTGATCCGGTATCGACGGGCGGCGAAGTAATGGCCAAACTCGTGAATCCCCAAGATGGCCATCAAAGCCAAAGCATAGGGTAGCCCCTGAAGGATCAATTGAGGCTGGTCCCTGAGCAGTTGGCGTGTTAGGTCAGGAACACTAAAATTCAATCCAGCCAAAGTGGTTGTCAATAGAGTGGAGAGAAACAGACCCAAGGCTAAGCCAGGACGACTGATAGGGCCACGCCGCTTCTCTTTTTCTTGATTTTGGGGATTGGGAACCAGAATAAAAAAGGGCTTATTCATCGCCCCGTCTTGGAAAACTACAAGAAACCGATCTCCAAACTGGGTTTTGATATTTTCTTGAATGGTTTGATAGGCTTTTTCAGGTTGCGATCGCAACTGGCCCCGGCAGATCACCACCTGGGGGCGATAGTCCACATTTTGCAAGTAAAAAATGGACCAGGGAAAGCAATTTTGGAGTTGACTCTCTTCGCCTTTGGTTAATAGATTAGCTGCCGCAATGGGCTTGGGAGACTCCTCTTCCTTCGTGGGAGCAGCATCAGATGGCTGGCTATTGTCAGCTTCGGCATTCTTGGCGTCTGAGGCTTGAGGGGCAGGCTTGCGTTTATTGGGACGCGCCAAATACAAATACGTAATTAGGGAAAAAACGGTACTGGGAATCCACAGTCGAGGCGGGGGTTTAACATCCGCCCCATGGACAGCAGCCCAACCGCCCGCCACTAAGGCTGGAATCATCAACACTAGCCACAGCAGCCATGTAGGGGTGTTTGTGGTCCGAGAAACACTGTGATGAACGATAAAATACAGGACCAGTCCAAAGATAGAGAGGGAAATCCAAATCATGCAAAAAGGTTATTCTCGGGGACAAAGGCGAAGGGACTTACTGTGAGTAAAGAACCACGACAGGTTTTAGAGTCAGTTTTCGCGTTTCCTCCCAATCGTGAGACGCTGGGGGGCACCGCTTATCTCATTGTAGAAAATGACGGCAATATTCTTGTGGATTGCCCACCCTGGACTGATCATACAAAATTATTTCTGAGAGAGCAGGGGGGAGTAGATTGGTTCATATTTACCCATCGCCAAGGCATTAGCCAACATGTCCGTCAAATCCAAGAAACGTTTACCTGTCAGCTGGTCATCCAAGAGCAGGAAGCTTACTTACTCCCTAATTTGAAGGTCACAACCTTTAGCGATCGAGAAGAAATCACACCTCACTGTCTGCTCATTTGGACACCAGGATTCTCTCCGGGGTCCTCCTGTCTTTATTATCAGGCTTGGGGCGGAGTTTTGTTCACAGGCCGTCATATATTGCCCAATCAACACGGACAACCCGTGCCCCTAAGAACGGCGAAGACCTTTCACTGGCCTCGACAGATAGCCAGCGTCCAATGCCTCCTTGATCAATTTACCCAAGATACGTTGCAATTTATCTGCCCAGGTGCCAATACTGGCTTTTTGCGGGGACAAGGCAGGATTCAAGGCGCCTATGAGGCCCTTAACCAATTAGATATGGAAGGACTCCGTTATGTTGAGGCTGGCCTTTAGTTTGGGGGTGACATGGAAATGGCTGCGTTGAACACGCTGGGGGCCGGAATAACTGCACGATCTAAACATAGAAAGACGATGGCATGACGCTCAAACAAATATTCGCTGTAGTCAACGAGGTCATCAATACCGACCAGGTTGAGCACTAGTTCAGCCAGTAGCCATAAGGACAAACTTACGAGTAGTTGATGCCAACGAACGGTCATAACAGGTCCTCCTCCAGTGCTGCCCTTAGCCTACGGTGAGGGCCTAGGGCTTGTATTCAGGAGGAACACCGAATTCTATGTGCTTGAGGGATGGGTTATACCTGCAGTCATTTATCTGCAGAGTAAGTCAGGGTCAGCATTTGTACGGATAGCACCTGGGGCCTGCCACACCTCTAATGAATCTTGTAGGCTAAATCTATGGAGAACTACGGATTTTCTCCGCAGGAAGGGGCTTATGGCTGATGAAAATCTAGAGCAAATCCAGGCTTTCCTGGCGTTATCCGATCAGGTTGGAACGGCAGGCCAACCCACAGCTGCTCAATTTAAGGACATCCAAGCAGCGGGATATCAAACCATTGTTAATTTGGCACTGGTCAGTTCGACAGATACGATTCCGGAAGAAGGAGAGATTGTTTCTCAGCTAGGGATGGAGTATGTCCACATTCCGGTGGATTGGGAAGTACCCACGTTGGATGATTTAATCCGTTTCTTTGAAGTTATGGATCAGCGCTCCCCTACCCAGGTATTTGTGCACTGCGCTAAAAATATGCGGGTCTCGGCGTTTATGTATCTGTATCGAGTTCTGCGACAACGGATGGCACCTGAGGATGCACAACAGGCATTACTGCAAATCTGGCAGCCCATTCCCCATTGGCAAGCATTTATGGATCGTGCGATCGCAGAAGTGAATCCTGCTTCAGATTAATTCAGTGGTAGAACGTCAGCTTCCCAAGCTGAATACATAGGCAACGTCTCAGTTCACTTCTTGACAAAATCTATATGTACATTAAAGAATTAAATGCACAGTTTTAAAGAATTAGTGCACAAGTTCACGGTTTTTCGTTATTTCAAAAATTAGCGGACAAATAAAATTTAAAACCTCCAGTTTTAAAGAATTAATGCACAAAAATCTTACATAACCTAAAGATTTTTGCAATTGGGAAGCTGACGTTCCTTTCAACCCCTACTAACCCTCAAAAGTCATTGCAACGAGCAAGAAAGCTGTCTGCCTATATTCTGGCTGGACTTTCAACCCCTACTAACCCTCAAAAGTCATTGCAACGCAGGGGGATTACTGTCTCCACTAATTTTAGAAGTCTTTCAACCCCTACTAACCCTCAAAAGTCATTGCAACATGACTTATCAATTTATATCTGGCGTTGCTGTTGACTTTCAACCCCTACTAACCCTCAAAAGTCATTGCAACCCACCTCCTAATTAGCCTAGTCCTGGTAAGACTTTGAGCGATTAAATCGCGGATCACAATCACATTGCGTAATATTGGCAAAGAAACATCCAAAAAGATAAGAGATGAATCACCAAAAGCTTTACTCATAGAGGGTTCTGAGAAATGCGCCAATCAATCAAAAAAAATTAGAATTTGATTTGGCCCACTGATTCTGGGGTTCCCCCTTGCTCGGGGGCAATTTAGTAGCTGCCACGACAGGTATTCCTGTATTCTCAAACTAGACACAGTAGTCTAGTCTAAAAATATTGCTTTGGCTCAAGTTGCGAATTCTCCACCAGCGCTGGACAGAGCAAGTCTGAACAACAGCGGACAACTACTTGCATGTGAACACAAACATTTGTGAAACACATGGGACTGGAAAGTAGTGAAACTGGACCTTCATTTATCACAGATACATTGATGCACCTGCGCGCGATAGTTTTTATTTTACTCCTGTCGCTAATACCTTCTCAGGCTGTTCATCAAACTTCAGACCCTGAAGGCTAATCAACCTGCAAGGCCATTGCAACAGCTTGTTCAGCCGGATCATCCGTCTCTATTGGTAGTACAGTCTTCACCTCAATACCATTCCGATTTGCACACTCAGAAATCGATTGAATAAGTCTGCTGAAACTCCAAAGAGGATATTTTGCTCGAATAGATTTAGCATATCGCTGCTGCAGTGCTTTGTAATGGGGAAACTTGATGCGGGCTTTTGCTTGCAGATTGGCTTCTATGCTCTCTTTGAGTCCTTCAACCTTAGGCAATACGATAGTCCCTACCCGATGGCTAATGGCCCAGTCTACTAATCGTCTGGCAATAACTCTATCGGCATAAATTCCGAGCCTTTCAATTTTCTGAGATCTAAGTACCTTGCCTTTAGACTGCTTCTTTTGGCGGGCTTTTCTCACAAGGACTCTCTCTCGTTGTAATCGCTCTATTAGGGAGGCATTTTGGTTATTTTGCTTGGAAGAGAATCCTGATTGGGATTTGCCACCCCAATGAAGCTGTAATAGCTGTTGAGCAGTACAAGTGGCAATCTGCTTCTGAGTGGATACGTTAATGATTGCGGCTTGCAGGGGAAATTGTCGGCTCAAGCTTACCCCTAACACTAGGTTTGGATTACCGATATAGGGAACTGTGTAAGGTCTGCAGATCTTACCCTGACTCAAACGTAGATGAGATGACTGCTGCCTTTTTTGAAATATGCTCTGATTTTTATCCTGAGTTTGGGCCGTTTTTTTCTGGGATCGGAGGAGATTTTCTTTAGTAGCTGGCAGTTTCTCCGAGCAAACTTGGCCTGTTCCTTCGTCAGAAAGCAGTCGTTCATCAATGGTGCAGTGAAGATATAAACGATGCCTTTGCCAAGGTTGTGAGGCATCCTTGTGCTTGTTACTTGGTCGCCACAGTAACTGCCCAGACCTCAAGGGAAAGACTCCCCACGATGGGGGGATAATCTCTGGGTGTTTCTTGCACGCCTTGATTTGTTGTCGAATAAAGGTACTGTCTTCTTGAAATCGGCGGAAAATAGGCAGTTGTTTCTTTCCACATTGAATCCTGAACACATACTCCTTAAAACCTGAAAAGGCCACACCCAATTGAGGTTGCTTACTTTGCTTTGTCAGGCGACGGGGAGTTTGATCTGTATTTCGCTCAATTCGTGGCCAATAAACTTTATCGCAGCTCATAATAATCAGCGGATATGGCAAAGGATTGTCCTCTGGAATCTGAACCTGTTTCCTCCACATTTCCCACTCTGCTTGAAGTTGATTAGAATCTTCAGGTATTTCAGGCAGGCTTATTGCTCGTTCTAGGCTCTCAAAATATGTCACTCCTAATGGATCTCGACCTTCAGGCAGTTGAGCATTAACTTTGGTCTCTAAGCGTTCGATTTCAATCCGTTTTTTAGTGAATCGTTGCTTGAGTTTCTTGGGCTTAAACGGTTTCTCGGGAATTTCCAACTGATTCAATAGCAGATAGGCGATGGCCAACTGGTCTAATTTCTCGGTTTGAGTTTCAGCTTCTCGCATTAATTGGCCAAAGCGCTGATGTTTTTTAATTCCCCCTTGCTTAGCTTGGGTTTCAACAAGGGCAAGCCATTGTTCAGCCCGTGTACAGATCTCTTCGTGGGTTTGCTGAGTCTTCTTTCCTGCCAACACTTTCTCCACAATATTTAGCCATCGCTGTTTGTTCTGAAGGCGAAAGAAACTCTGCTTTTGGATGGCAAACCAAGATTTATAGACTTGGGAGATCGCATGTCTCGCTGAAACGTAGAATAGATTAGGCAAACCTGCATACTGACTTTCAAGTTTCAAAGAGGCCAGAAAGTCTTTATCAATAATGGTTTGAGGGACTTCCCCCTTTAGCATCCACTTTGGAAAACGCTGATCTCTGGCAATCTGCTCCATCAGCTCTTTCACTAACAGAGTGTATTGAACTGACCAATTCCAAAGCAGTTTCCGGGTCTCTTCTGGGGCACTAAGCGCACATTCAATAGTTCTCACCGTCATGGATCTGTCTCCCTTCAGTCATGAAACGAGATCAAGACAAAAACTCTAAGACCTGTTTGGGGACAGATTTAGTCCAGCAAATGACGGATGGCTTTAACTGAAGCCCCTAGCTCATCATTCAATGGTTCACCTTCGAGTTGCTCTAGTAATTTACGTAAGGTGTTTTTCTCCTGAAGAGAAAGCACAGGAAGCATTCCCCGACCAATTTGCTCAATGAACTCAGACCGAGAAAGCCCCATTTTCTTGGCTAGGCTATCTAATCCTTGGACTCCAGTTTCTGTCAGAGACAGGTTCACTTGGCCTTTGACCTCATCATAGAGTTCGGGTTGTCCCCGAACTTTTTTACGCCCTTTTTCAGGCATCAACCTCTAATCCTTATACTATGGATTTATTTAGAGGCTATATAGGCTCTAACTGTTTTAAGATTGTAGGTAGTGGCTATATAGTCTCTACGTCAGAGTCAGTCAGGGAGTTGCTTGGTAAGTTGGCTGCCTGACTGGCTTGTGTTCTTATCAGCTTAAACTGCGCCTGTCTCTCACCTGAATTTCTTGGAAAGTTTTCAGATCTGTTTTTCAAGGGTGTATGAGGAATGAGACTGCGGGTAAGGATGCGTCTCAAGTTCATAACGTTTTCAAGTAGTGCTCCAGGGGGACATCATCAAATCATCAACAGAGAGATTGCCGTTGCGACCCGCTCTTCTAGAGGCAATCACGATTCTTCAAAGTCATGGAGGGCGATTAACGGCACCTGAACTGCAAGCAGAGATGAGGATTGGCCTTTCTACGGCCTATACCTATCTCAACCAACTCTTCAGCGAAGATTTCGTCGAACGAGTCAAAATAGAAACTGCGATGGGGACTTCTAAGCAGTTTCTCTACATTATGAAGTCCGCTAACTGTGAGGGTCTTGATTTACCTAAGAATCAAAAAAAAACACCCAATGTCCTTCAGAATGGTTGTCCTGACAGTGAAGCGCATTCTGAGGACCCTATAGAGGAAGTCTTGGAAATTTTAAGTTCTCTTTCGAAGAAAGTTAGAACTCTAGAGAGACGGCTCGCCGCACTGGAACAAGAGAAGCACAAAAGCTATCCACTTCTTTCAGCTTTGAAGCAAGATATTGAAATGAGCGATGTATAGATAAACTGCTCATTTGACATATCATCAAGAGCTATATGTATTCGGAATTAAGGCACACAAGGCTTGTTCTAAGTTATGTAAATGCAGTTCAGTTAGACTACACGACGTTCTGTCTAACATGAAACTCTACTCCAATGGTTCTTTGACTGGTGTAAAGCTTGTAGTGCAGCAAACTCACTAGGTAGTTCTATCACCACTCAATAGTTGTTAAAACCACCTGTGCTTTGAAGTTAGAGACGTATTTTCGCCATTTGTAAAGATATAGATTTCCATAATTCGGTACAAAACTATTTCGCTCCCTGTCCAAATTCAAGGACTCACTTCACAAAAGTCTTCAAGGGAATTTTTTCCGATGGTTGGTTTTATACAGCATAGACGTCAAGCGTAATATCTTAAGAATCAAGAAATTTTGAGCTAAAAAATCGGTTGTTAGGGAATATTTAAACCGCTTACTACATTTGATTAACTAGTTCATTCGATTTCTCTTCCACTAAGGACATATTAGGAAAAGACCAAGAAATGCTAAAGACAGTCAAAGATGCATGCACCCTTCATCCAACGACTCTCGATTATCAGGTGGCAAGAGGTGTGGATAATCTCTCAGAAATTCTTGACGCTGAAGATTCAGGCAAGGCATTTTTTGAGAAAAGCCATATAACTCGAGGAATGGAAGAGCTTCTCAGGGAAGGGCTTTTGAGAATATCTGGTGAAAATGAGCAGGCATTGTTTGAACTTTCACAATCAATGGGGGGTGGCAAAACCCATCTTATGTGTTCACTGGGCCTGTTAGCGAAGTATCCTTGTCTCAGAGCTGAGATTCTACCAACAGACGTTATAAATCGACTGGAAAATACTCCAGCGCGGGTAGCTGTATTTGAGGGGCGGAATAAACCGAAACACTATCTTTGGGGCGAAATTGCCAAGCAGCTTGGACCCGATGCTGAAGCGGTCATGCTGCCATTCTGGAAAAATGGCCCCCAGGCACCGGGTAAGGAGCATTGGAAGAAGATTATTGGTGATCAGCCAACGCTAATTTTATTTGATGAGTTACCGCCCTATTTTCTAGGGGCTCGCACTGTGGCCGTGGGGCAGGGCTCAATGGTGGATGTGCTGACGGAGGCCCTATCTAACCTGTTTGCGGCTGCCCTGGAACTGCCGCGTTGCTGTGTGGTGCTGGCTAATTTGTCTGATAGCTATCACGATCAGGTCAAGGAAGTACGCAAGCTAGTGGCCGATGTGCAGCGAGAAGCGTCTCGGCAGGCTAAAAAGATTACTCCGGTTTCCCTGGAAGGCAGCGAAATCTATTCAATTTTGCGAAAGCGGTTATTTGCTGAGCTGCCATCAGATGAGGACATTGACGAGGTAGCTGAAGCCTACGCGGAGCAGATCAAACTGGCGGAGGACAGTGGTTACTTAACCGCTCGCAGTCTAGAGCAGGTGGCTGATGAAGTGCGGGCGACGTATCCATTCCACCCATCGTTTAAGCATTTGGTGGCTTTATTTAAGGATAATCCTGACTTTCGGGAGACCCGTGGATTATTGCAGTTTGCGGCACGGGTGATTCGATCAGTGTGGCAACGTAAGCAGAATGATGTTTTTCTGATTGGTACCCAGCACCTGGATCTGAATGACAGTCAAGTGATGAATGAGGTGACTGATATTAACCGGGCTTTGCGGCCTGCGATCGCACAGGATATTGCTGACAGTGGCAATGCCCATGCAGAGGAAATTGACGCTAACCTGAACAGCGATGCTGCCTCTCAAGTGGCTTGTATGCTGCTTTCTGCCTCGCTTTCCCTGGCAGTGAAGGGACATATGGGCCTGCGTCGGGAAGAGGTGATCGAATATCTGGCGGCACCGAATCGAAAAGCCGAGGAATTTGCCCAGGCATTTAAGCAACTGAAGAAAACGGCCTGGTATCTCCATGCGGAAGGAGAACTTTTCTACTTCAAAGATACGGAGAACCTGACCAAACGCATTCAGCGGGAGGCCCAGGGGTTACCCAAGGCAAAGGTAGAAAAAGCCCTTCGGACACGATTAGAAGGGGAACTAGAAGCTCAATCTAAGAAGGCATACCAGGAAGTGCTGATAATGCCGGAAATTAATGAGATTCGTCTGGGCAGTCATCGTATTTTGGTGGTTGTGCCCCCAGACAACAGTGTGCCACCTGAAGATATTCATCGGTTTTACGGGTCTGTTGCAGAAAAGAATAATCTGTTGGTACTGTCGGGGAATGACACCCATATGGCCAGCCGTGTGGAAGAGTCACTGCGAGAGCTTTACGCTATCGAGAAGATTGCCAAAAATCTTAAACATAGTGATTCTCTTTATGAGCAAGCTCAAGATTCTAAGGAAGAAGCTGAAGGGGCTCTTTTACAAGCGTTGCAGGGTACCTATAACAGACTCTTTTACCCATCTGAAGATGAACTACAGCAGGCCACCATCGAGAATGGTCTCAAATTTGGGCAGACCAGTGATGACAGTGTGGAAACCCAAATTGAAGCCATGCTGGCCAGCATGCGCTGTGACAACAAGCTGGCGACTGATGCAGAACAAGACTCGCTGCCCTATTTTGCGATGGCAGAAGAAGAACTATGGCCCCAAAACGATCGCCGTACCCCCTGGCGTGATGTACTGATGCGGGCAAAGAGCAATCCCGCCTGGCCCTGGTTACCAGGATTAAAGGGCTTAGACCAGCTTAAGGTCAAAGCATTGTCCCAGGGGCGTTGGCGTGAGGGTAACGATGGCTGGATCGAAAAAGGACCATTCCCTAAGGAAAAGACTGCTGTCAATATCGTCAGCCCAACATTAGATATGCAGACTGGAGAAACGGTGCTTACGCTCACCCCACGTCATGCGGGTCCGAGCCCCAACGTGCATTACAGTACATCTCCTAACGTTAGTGAAGCTGATCACGTCGTAAGGGATTTAGATACCTTTCGAACCAAGGATTCGACATTATATTTCCTAGCGGTCGATAGCACAGGGAAATATTCCATCGGTGAACCTAAACGATGGGTAGCCAAGCTTAAGATTCAGCATCAGGTTCACAATCGTCCGGTGCATCGTGAAGTAGAGCTAGCAGTCACACCTAATGCACAACTGCGCTACACCATCGATGCCACTAACCCCCGTGAAGGCAAAGTCTACGATGGCCCGTTTCAGATCTCGGATGATCAAATTTTGCTACAGGTGTACGCCAGCGCAGGCGAAGCGACGGCAACTGAAACCTTCAACATCTCTCAGAAAGGAATAGAGCGACCACCAATAAAAGATGACATGCCCGCAAAGCTAGTGCGTACCAAACCTCGGTTCGACACCACCAAAGCAGTTTTTGATGTCATTGCACAATTTAAGGACCGCCAGGGCGTTATCTTCCATGGTGTTACGTTGAATATTGGTGAAAATGAGCAGGCGGTGCAGGTGCGGTTTAATGATCGCCCTGTTACACCCGACATCTTAGAAAAATTAATTAAGGCCCTGCGCGAAAGTCTTAACGAGCCAGATGCTCTGGTACAGTTGACTATCCGGGATGGGGCAGCTTTTGATACTGGCTTTGACCTCAAGGCTTTTGCTGAGCTGGCGGGTATTGAGCTAACCCCAAACTCAGTGGAGCAGTAAAATGAGTCTAGTGCAAACGTACTTAGCCCCCATGGCCAAAGAGACTAAAAAGACACGCGCAAAGACACGTTCAAAGGCCAGTAAACCTGCCCATGCCACCCAGGGCTTTGGGGTGCCGATCACGGCAGCGCCCCACCATTTTGTGGTGATTATTCCTCGGGGGACCAAGCAGCCGGTGCAAATTGTGGAAGACCTGGGGATGCACACCCTGGGTGATGAAAGTGAGCTGCTGGATCGAGTGGAGCTGCCCCGTGGGATTTGGACGGAAATTGCTAACCCAGTAAAGCGGATGTTTAATGAGCGTCTGAAAGCGCATCAGCTAAAGCCGGGTCAGTGGAAGGCAGGGGAAAATCGGGTGGACCGATTGCTGGGTAAAGAGTTATGTGTGCTGGCCTGGGCCATTGAGGATCTAGAAGAGGAGAAGATTGGGACGGCGCTGCGGAATTGGTTGGCATTACGGCCAGAGGAGCGCTGGTGGTTGTTTGGGATGACGGCGACGACTGTAGGTGCCCCTGAGGATAAGGGGCGAGGGTGGCGAATGGCGCTGAAATATGCCCTGGGGTATCCCCCCCAGCCAACGCTGAGAGCCCCTAGAAAAGGTGATAAGACGGACGCTGAGGACATCTACGAAACATTGCCACTATTTCAGGGTTAAACCTTGTCCACGTCCAGAACTGGAGTTTTTCCGTAGAGGAAACTATATGTTTCATTCAACTTAGACGTGGTTTAACTGCAGATTCTAAGCTCAAGAAAATGGAGAAACATCAAAGCTCACAAAACGGTGGAACCAATGGAAAATGCCAATTCTTTAAATATGTTGGAACGTGCTCCAGACAAGGTTAGTGGTGCATGGGTCTTTAAGGGCACTCGTGTTCCAGTTGCTGCCCTGTTTGAGAATCTCAAAGATGGGGCTTCTATTGATCAGTTTTTGGAATGGTTTCCAGGGGTTAAGCGTGAGCAAATAGAGACGCTATTGGAATAATCCTCAAACTTTAGAAATGCCACCGTTGATTCCAAAAAATTGCAGATTCCAAAATTAGAGCAAGCCCGTTGGAGACCCCTGATGAACTATTTAGCGACAGACTACAAGTATATTCAGCTTGATGAAAACCAAGTTCCGGTAATTGAAGGCAGCACCATGAAGGTGGTGGAGCTTATTACCTCGCATCTTACCTATGGCTGGAGTCCAGAAGAACTCCACTTTCAGTATTCTCACATCAGTCTGGGCAAAATTTACTCAGCCCTTGCTTACTATTGGGATCATAAAGCGGCGCTCGAAAGCGATATGAAACAGCGTCTCGAAAAAGTAAAAGCCCTACAGCAGGAAGCTCCTCCGTCTCGCATTGTCCAAAAACTAAAGGAGCGGGGTGTGATCTCTTGAGCGTAGCTCTCTACATGGATGAAAACGTACCTCGGCAAATTGCCGTGGGCTTACGACTCCGCGATATTGATGTCCTCACCGTGCAAGAAGATGGAAGGGCCGGAATAGCGGACCCAGAGGTACTGGCCCGCGCCACCGAATTACAAAGAGTCTTATTTTCTAGAGATGACGATCTATTAGCACTGGCCCATCATCGTCAAAAAGTGGGTATCGACTTCTCCGGGGTAGTGTACGCCCATCCTCAAAGTATTAACATCGGTGATTGCGTGAAGGACTTAGAGGTGATTGCCAAAGCCAGCACTTTAGAAGACACGCTGAACCAAGTTCAATATTTACCGCTTTAGTTCCTCTCCTAGTTTTATACATGCCGACTCCGTCTTTGAAACGCTTATCGCTACAAGATGCCCCCTCACTGATTGAGCGGGTATTTCCAGCGCAGAAGATTTCGGCGGAGGCGCAGAAGGAGCGTAAGGCGGGGGCAGGGCAAACGTTGACGGCACTGGGATCTTATTGGAAAGGTCGCAAGCCGTTGATTATGGTGCGGGCGATTGTGCTGGGATGCTTGCTGCCGGTGACGGATGATTTAGAAGCGGATCTGCGCATCTTTGAGAAGCTGATGGGCATTGATGATGCGGCTTTTGGCTGGCGAGAGCCGAAGCTAAGGGTGATTGATATTGCCCAACGGATAGCGTTGGAGAACCCTTGGGACTTTTTTGACTACACCAACAAGTTTTACGATGCGGAAGAGATCGAGGCGCTGCAGTTTCCGTTGGATGTGGAGCAGTACCCGAAGCTAAAGGTGCGATGGAAGCGGGGTTCAGACCTGCGGGACAAGTATCCTTTTTTTATGCAGGCGTTAGAAGGATTGTCTTTTGAGGAGAAGGTGGGCCTGTGTCGGCGACCGGAAGAGATTGATCCAGAGGTTCTTTATGGGCCGATTTGGCAGGATGTGAATAAGCACCTGGAACCGTTTGGCATTGAGGCACATTCCCATGAGTCGTTGGTGGAGCAGTTGGGGGTTTTGCGCTATGGGCATCGGCCCAAGGTGGGAGATACGTTTTGTGGGGGTGGGTCGATACCGTTTGAGGCGGCGCGGTTGGGGTGTGATGTGTATGCGTCGGATTTGAATCCGGTGGCCTGTATGTTGACCTGGGGAGCGTTGAATATTATTGGGGCGAGTCCAGAAAAGCGGAAAGAGATTGAGAAAGCTCAAAAAGAAGTAGCGGAAGCAGTAGATCGAGAGATTACCGAGCTGGGGATTGAGCATAATGAGCGGGGGGATCGGGCGAAAGCGTTTTTGTCAGCAATTGTAAATTCAATATTTCATGAGGTATCGGCTGCTATTCGAGGCTCTGGATCATCCAACATAAACTGGAGCAAATGCTCCCAACTCTCAAAGAGCAAGTATTTGGTCAAAGTCTGAATATCGTGAAAAAAGCCTTGTCGGGTTCCCCGTTGCTTTCGCATGCGTTGATAAGTGGAGTCCACCAAGTGCAAGACGGTATGAAATAAGAATGCCAACAGGTTGAGTACCAATAGCACAGCAGCAAGGTTCTTCTGACCATGACCAAAATTATGTTCTAAGTGATAGCCCTTGGTTTTGAGGACATTGTGTCCTTCATTCTCCGCTTTCCATCGGGCACGTCCAGCACTGACAATCTCGGCCACACTTTGGTCATTGATGAAATGGTGAGTAATGAACGCGTTGTGATACATAGTCTTTCCATCAGCAGCACGAGTAACAGAGACTTCGCACCAGTTGACCATCACTGCTGGTAGCTCCTCACGCAGGGGGATGCGATTGTAATAGCGATACTGACAAATTTCATGATAGCGACCGTTCCAGCCCCGAGTCTCTAGATGCTCAACATCTCCAATACCTTCTAAATACTCTACCCATTCATATAGCTCTGGATGGGAGGAGGGCAAACAGACAAAAATGAAGTTCAACTCATCCTCTAAACAAGTCTCCACCATCGGTTGACGGCTATAGAGGTCATCGCCAAGAACCGTAATCTTGGCTCCGTCAAACCCTTGAGCATGCCCCTTGATCCACCGTTTGGCCGCAGCGGTTTCACTATCCTGTTTCTCCGCACCATCTTGAGGACGAATGAACTCTGGGGCCAGAGAAATGACATGTTCAATTTCCGGACAAACGAGGACGGGCAACACGGCGGTGTGCGTATAGGTGACACTCCCATCCCGATGGGTTTTGGTAGAACACTGATCGCAACAAATCCGGTTTGAGGAAAAATACTCGCTGCCGTCTAGCCCTACCAACAGGTGTCCACCTAGAACCTTATATTGCTCTAGATAACCTCGTCGTAGGAGAACGCTATAAATTTGATAAAAAATGGGAAACAGAAGACGAAATGCGATCAAGTCCAAAACATTCTTGATTTGGTTGCTCGTGGGGAGTTCTGTTAACTCAAAGAGGGCTTGGGCGTTGTCACGACCATGACGACTATGAACATGGCGTTGGTACTCCAGAAACGAAGGACATTGCATAAAGAAGACAGCAAATGCGCCTAATACAATATCTTTGAGACTAAATTTGGTGCCATTACTGGGTTGACGTGGATCATCGAGGTGCTCAATGAGCTGATGTAGCCAGTGCAGTAAGAGAGGGAAATTTAGAACACCTTCATTCATCGTCTGGGGCTCTGCAAGTGTATGAATACATCCTCAACGACTACAACCTAGCTTGCCAAAATTTTGAATTTACAATTGCTGGTGATAAAGACATCTCGGGGACGACCTGGATCATGCATTTCCACATACAACACAGGCATCGGAATGCGGTACAGCCCTCCCTTCTGCTTGGAATAGTGAGCCCGATAGACCTGACTTGCCTTTGAAAGACCCACATCATCAGAGGTGTACACCACACCAGAGTGCAACACGGCTTTGCGCTCATTCAGCCAATCAAAATAGGCTTGTTCTCTAGGAGTTTGAATATAGGGATCAAATTCCTTGATTCGCTGGGCTTTCAGATCTAGCTCTGAAGGCTGTTCACCGAGATCAACCGATGTCAATTGAATTGGGACAGGTTCTACCATCGGGCTCACCAGCTTTCACTCAGAAACTCATCCCAATTCTCTATCACAGAAACCTGCTGTGATTCTGCAGCAACGTCATGATCGGAAAAGGGTTGTTGATCTGGGGGATCCTGGACCACTCGCTTCCCATCCTGAGAATCCATAACATTTCCCTTGATTTCAGCGATTTGGGAGTCTTGCAGGGTCTTTTCCTCTAGCTTATCCTGGGCTTTCCACCGACACTTTCTCTGAGATTTCTCTTTCCGTTTCTGCTCTGAAAACTGCTGCAGATCCAGCCGCTCACTTAGCAAGGCCACATTATCTATCTTTCGCTCTTGTTGATGCATCTTGCGCTTGATAAGACGCCATTCTTTCAGGGAAATACGAGTTTTCTCCAAATCTCTGGCATGGGCCAAGCCTATATACTCAGATAGCTCAGACTCCTGTGAATAGGAGTAAACCAACACGGTAGAAATATCTCTCGGGTCATACCGGATTTGAATATATTTGTGTGGCAGATTTTTTAGGGCCTTCACCTGATACTTTAAGCACTCAAAATTAAACGACTCATGCTTCTCAACTTTCCGCTTCTTGGTTTTCAACAAGCAAACATCAAGTTTTCGTTCATCGATGATCGGCAGATCACCCAATAGCGAAGCTTGCCAACGCTCTCGTCTCAGGGTATCTCTGACTTTGGGATATTGATGGAGATTGTAATGCTGGGAAAAATAGCGGACCATCAGCTGCTCAAATTCTTCCAAGGTCACACAGGCATTTTTTTCAGCCTCTACAGGGCGAGTTTGAACATTGGAACCCTTATAGCCCAGTAAATGAGATAGCAATTCTGTATTGTTTTTTCCAAACACTGATTCCACGACTCCCCCAGCTTGGGGATATGCGCGCCGCCTGAGCTTGATACCGAGATGAGAAGCAACCTTCTTCAAATGCAGAGACTTAAACTCTTTGGCTCGGTCTGTAAATAGATAATCTGGAATCCCACGTTCAATCCAAGGTTGTTCGAGCTTGTACTCAGGTCCATAGTGCTTGGGAAGCATCGCGTGACGCAAGGCTAGCCCTACCTCAAAGGCTCCAGGTGCTTCAAACCCTACGTAGTAACCCATCAGACAACCAGAGTAGTGATCGACAATGATCGTTAAGAAGGGACAACCAATAATCTCTCCTTTATCATCTACCAGCAGAATATCGGCTTTGGTATGGTCTGCTTGCCAAATCTGGTTGCTATAAGTGACGGGTATATCCCCATCCGTCGTACGAGCAACTTTATTTTTTCCTTGACCTGGGTGCCGCTGGGTTTCCCGAGCTTTCTCAATGTAGGGGGCTAAAACTTTGTAAACGGTGACATGAGACGGATATTCGCCTTGTTTGAGACCTAAATTTAGCTCTGCATGGGCTTTGACGAGGTTAAAGACTTGATTGCGATTGATCCGCAAGCTATTCTTTTGACCCCGCAGATAGGTTTGGACGATAAATTGATGCCACTCTTTGGATATTCTGAATTTACCTTTATCCGCTCTGACCTCTACAGCTAAGCCATCCCAGCCCTTATTTCTGACCCGTTTTAGCGTGCGAATAATTGTGGTTCGATGAACCCTTAAGATCTGGGCTGCTTCTCTAATTTTCTGAGTCTTCAGTCCTTCCGGTGCTCGAAGAATCTCTGAAAGCAGGCGGATTTTCAGATTGGAGGACTCTGCACAAGATTCCAAGACCTGGGGAAGCAGAGAACTATCACGTAAGCTATCGACATCAACAGATTCTTCACTCTCTGCCAATAACTGTGCATCTTTTGCAGTATTTGCAAATTCCATAGGACTTAGCAAAACCTAACCAACACACCGACAAAGGTGCATGTAATTCTTTAAAAGAATACCCCCACTATACAGAGGTGGTGCACTTAAATATTTAATTATGGAGAAAAGTTCTTTATTCGAAAAAGGTTGTATAAGATAGATACAGTAACCAGCTATAGACTCTTCGAAGAGTGCACTAATTCTTTAAATCAGTGCATTTAATTATTTAATGGACAAAATCTATAGTTCGATTAAGGAGTCAGAGTTGGATGCTATCTTAATATTCACGTTCTGCGGATGTAGTTCAGTGGTAGAACGTCAGCTTCCCAAGCTGAATGTCGTCGGTTCGAGTCCGATCATCCGCTTTGACACATGCTCATCATTCTCTACCCTACAAAAGGGTTGATGAGTTTTATCGTACACCCTTCAAAATCGCTTATGTTTCGAGTTGCAATGGCCAAAGGCCGGTCGTAGAACATCGCACTACCGTATTGTTTTGCGATCGCAGCAATCATCATATCGAAGGCATCCACATGTAACCCCTGTTGCAAACAGGTATTACACAACTCACCGTAAGCCAAAGCTGCTTTAGGCTCAAAATTCAATAGTCGATCTCTAAAGCCTGTATCGATAAATATTTCAAATCTACGATGTAAATCTTCGCGCCTTCTGCCTTCAGGCAAGCGACCCAATCCATAATAAATTTCTGCCAAGGTAATCACCGTAATCGCCAGATCCTTTTGATCTTGATCACGCATCCAGTCCAACACCTGTGAAGACGGAGCTGGCTTCATAAGTTCTGACACCACATTCGTATCGAGAATGATCATTCAAGCTCTCGCGGCAGGACAGCAGGATGGGCCTCTAGCTCAACGCCATTGTCTTGGCCAAATAATTGCAGTGCTAAATCAGCAGTATTAGGCTCGGATACAGTCTGAGCTAATGCCTGTCGCAGGATGACACGAGCTTCTTCCTCCATGGAGCGATTATTCTGGGCTGCCTGTACACGCAGCTTCGTTTTGACATCTTCATCTAAATTGCGGATAGTGATGCTGGCCATACAGATGACTCCTGACACTTGATATCATTTTCATCAATGATTGCAATGCCATCAAAAATAAGATGCTAATACTGGCATTTATATTAGAACCCAGCTCAAAGCTTGAGATCATCAGTCATAGCAATTATCAAAAACAGAAATCTCTGTTTATGGGGCAGGTTTGGGGTAAACAAGAAAATCACTCGTCAAAACCCATACAGGGTAAAGGTTTTATTTCAGATTCTCAAACTGAATATCATCGGTTCAAGTCCGATCATCCGCTTATTGGTTATTGTCGTTGTTCGCTTCCCAGGAACTACTGGCGGCTTTCAGCATATTCAATACGAGCAGGGCAAACTTGCGGCCCGATTCTTCATTATCTAAAACGTCTAGGGATAGTTTTTCATGATCAGTCATGGCATCTAATACCGTATCCACCACCTTCTGGGGAAACAGGCCATGCATCACCTGTTCTGGCGTATGGGTCTTAACCTGGGCCATCACATCTTCCTGACGACGGATGCGCTTGGTAATGGTATTGAGAAACTGGACCTGGTCTGCATCACTAATTTCAGCACCAAACAAGTCATTGAGGGACTGAATGATTTCTGAGAGCTTCTTTTTCTCGGGGTCATGGGCTTTGCCAGTACCAATCGCACTGCCTGGCTGCAAAGGATATTCACCTTGATTTTCTGCGAGTCGGAGCTGTTGTTCCTTACGCTTAGTGAGACGGTAGTGGGTTAAAGAAAGTTCAGAAACGTCTATCTGTTCTCGATCTAAACGATCGCGTCGCAGTAGGGGGTAGAGGTGCTTGGTATAGACGCATAGTTGCTCTAATTCCTGATCTTCGTAATCGATAATCTGGGAGAGAAATTCATACAAACGCCCAAAGCTCTGGAGGTTCTTTTTGAACAGGTCGAGTTGGTCAATCTCTTCTCCCGCAGCTTTTAAGGTTGACTCAGCTTGTGTTAGGGCTGCAGTGTTGCTAGTACGTTTTTGCGCCAAGGCTTGTCGGCGGTTGGCGTCAGCCTCTTGATAGCGTTGCTTATAGCGATTGACGGCGGGTTGGCAATGGTAAGCCAGCTTGGCATTGGCAGCTTTGGGGTCAAAGAAGGCCAGGGCAAACGCTTCCACTTCACTCCCGTGATAAATGCCTTCTTCATCTAGGGTATTTTGCAGGTCGTAGAGGAGCTGCGGGTCCGAGACATCTGCGAGTTCTGCCTTGTTGTAGTAAGGCAAAAAGGCTTCCAGAATATCCTGAGGGTCGTTAAAGAAGTCGAGGATAAAGGTGGCTTTGCCAGGGAAGAGGCGGTTGAGGCGAGAGAGGGTTTGTACGCAATCTACGCCGTGGAGTTTTTTGTCCACGTACATGGCGCAGAGCTTGGGCTGGTCGAAGCCCGTTTGGAATTTGTTGGCCACAATCATGACATTATATTCAGCCGTATCAAAGACCTGCCTGATATCGCGCCCCTTGAGATTGGGGTTAAGGAGAGTACTGGTTTCGCGTACCTCTTCCGGGATAGCGTCATCCGGGGGCACCTTGCCAGAAAACGCCACCAGGGGATGCACGTTGGTGTAGCCCTGATCTTGGACATAGGTTTTAAGGGCGAGGTGATAGCAGACTGCTTCTTGGCGACTAGTGGTGACCACCATGGCCTTAGCCTGACCATTGAGCAGATGGGTGACATGCTCGCGAAAGTGCTCAACCATAACCTCCACTTTTTGGCTGATGTTATGGGGGTGCAGACGGACCCAGCGGGCCAGCTTGGTGCGGGCCTGTTTAGAATCCACCTCTCCTTGCTCAGCATGGGGATGGGCAATTTTCCAGGCGGTGGCGTAAGTGGTGTAGTTGAGCAGCACATCGAGGATAAAGCCTTCTTCAATGGCCTGCCGCATGGAGTAAAGATGAAAGGGTTCTGGCTTATTGTCCACGCTGGGAGGCTGATGGGGGTTGGGTGGACGGCCAAAGAGTTCTAGGGTTTTAGCTTTGGGTGTAGCGGTAAAGGCATAGTAGCTGATGTACTGATTGGGTCCCCGCGCCTGTACCGCAGCATCCATTAAGTCTTCGGCACTCAGTCCTTCGGTATCAGGATGGTCACTCCCCAGAATGGCTTTCAGCTTGCTAGCAGCCGATCCGGTTTGGGAGGAATGGGCTTCGTCAGCAATCACGGCATAGCGACCGCTGGCGAGGTCAGGATATTTATCCAGGGCATCAAATAGGGCGGGAAAGGTTTGAATCGTGACGATAATAATGCGGGTTTTGCTGGATAGGGCCTCGGCCAGTTGCTCTGACTTGCTTTGGCTGGTGCCCTCGCGGGTAATGGGAACCACAACGCCCTGGGCATGCTCGAACTGGTAGATGGTGTCCTGGAGTTGGCTATCCAGAACGGTGCGATCGGTAACGACGATGACGGAGCTAAATAGTTTTTGACCGCCGTCGTCATAGAGAGAAGCCAGCTGGTGGGCGGTCCAGGCAATGGAGTTGGATTTCCCGGACCCAGCACTATGCTGAATCAGGTATCGTTGGCCTGCCCCTTCACGGCGAGTAGTATCTATCAGCTGGTTGACCACCTGCCATTGGTGATAGCGAGGAAAAATCAGTTTCTCTTTCGGTTTAACGGAACCGTCAAAATCTTCTTCCTTGGGCTTTTGCAGATGCAAGAACCGACCCAACACCTTTAGCCAAGCATCAGGCTGAAATAGCTGTTCCCATAGGTACGCCGTGGCGTAGGTGTTTTCGGCCTTGGGAGCTGGGTTGCCTGCACCGCCATCCTTCGTGCCCTGGTTAAAGGGCAAGAAAAAGGTGTCTTTGCCTGCCAGTTGGGTGGTCATGGCGACTTCTTGCTGGCTAACGGCAAAATGCACCAGGGCACCACGCTTAAAGGCGAGTAAGGGTTCTGCTGTGCGGGTGAGGGGGTCTTTGACGGGGCGATCAAACCGATACTGGCGTTTGGCGTTGTCGATGGATTGTTTAAACTCGCTTTTGAGTTCTAATGTGGCGGTGGGGATGCCGTTGACGAATAGCACTAGGTCGAGGCGAGGGTTATAGTCACCGGAGCGGGCATGGGGCGAGTAGGATACTTCTGGCACCACCCGCAGGCGATTGGCTTGGTAACGAGCCTGGGTATCGGGGTTCATGCCGTGGTCGGGCTGGAAGCTGCACAGCTCAATTTTGATGCCGGGAATTTTATAGCCATGGCGCAGTAAGTCTAGGGAGCCGTTTTGTTCTAAAGTCCGGACGGTTTTTTGAATTAGGACGCCTGCGGGGTCGGTGGGGTTATTCTTGCAGAGTTTTTGCCAACGGTCGGGCCAGGCGGTTTGGAAGTAGGCCAGCAGGTCTTCGGTATATAGGGCAGTAGTGGGGTTGTAGTTTGCAGACGTGCCGACGAGCCAGCCTTGGGCTTGCAGGGCATTGATGATATCGGTTTGGAAGGCGGCTTCTTTGCTGTCGGCCATAGGGTTTGCCGGGTAGGGGAAATATGCAAATTTAGAGATTGAGTTGCTATGTCGGTTAAATCAGTAGATTTTGAAAGGGATGAGTATTTTTCCGTCGATAGGTGTTGAAGTCTCGCTGATCGACGGAGAGAATACGCCCGTGCCCCAGGTGTTCAGCCAGAATCACCAAGGACGCATCGGCTAGATCCATGGGCAGATTCCGATATTGATTCATCAGATTCAGTATTTGTGTGCAGTGTGTAGGTGTCAAATCGAATACCTGGATAGCACCAGCCGAGACTTTCTTGAGTAAAGCAGCGGGGGCATCGATACCGACCCTTTGCTGCAAGAGGTAGCAAGTTTCTATGATCACAGTGATCACACACCAGGTTGTGATGAATCCTTCTGGCTGGAATTCAGGAAAGCGAGCTATGGCTTGTTGGTGAAATGTATCACGTTTATTTGCGAGTGCTAACCAGAAGCCAGAGTCAATGATGACCATATTTTTTCTCTAGCCCCTCTGCCAGATAGGCTTTGTAATTGACCGATAGATCTTCTTCGGCACTGATACAGCCAATAAGGTCCGACCAGTCTGTATAGTCTGGGGTTGGGACTGTTGGGATTGAGGACGACTGAGGCGTCTGGGTGGCTTGAGAGGGTTGGCTATCTTTTTTGAGGAGCTGGACAAACTGATAGACCTGATTTAGTGCCTCTTGGGGCAGGATTTGGAGGTCTTGCTGGATTTGCTCAAGGGATGCCATTGCGAGAATTGCCGATTGGGTTGGTGAGCGATTTGCTTGCATTTTAGCAATTGGGTTGGTGATCTACTCCATACCTATCGAATTCACGGTTAGGCATCCTTCTCATCTCCTGCAGCATTACTGGTTGTTTAGCCTTTTGTGCAGACTAGCTATTTTCCCAGTCTTCGAGTTGTAGGTCTGGCACTCGTCCGAATTCTCTAGTGTTGTGAGTCACTAGAGTGAGGTTATTGGCTAAGGCGATCGCAGCAATTTGCAAATCGTAGGTGCCGATAGGGGTGCCTGCGGTTTCCAATGCGGCTCGGATTTGTCCACAGACTTCAGCAGCTTTACCGTCAAAAGGCAAGCTCACCAGATCGCCAAAGAAATTACTCAGGTTCTCAAGGTTTTTGGCTCTTCTTGAGCTTTTATAGGCCCCATAGTAAAGTTCATACTTGACGACATCACAGATACAAACATCATCGGCAGAGATGTTGAGCAGACGCTCATAGATAGATTGGCTACTTTGATTGAGGTATCGGATGCAGGTGTTGGTATCGAGTAGGTAAATCACATCAGCACATCGCGCTCTTGCTGCTCACCCTGGGGTGCTCGTTCTAAGGATTCGCCCTGCCATGCTCCAAAGGTCTGGAGAAATTTTTGAGACCATTGGCGTTTGGGTTGATTAGATATTGGTTGGTAGACCAGCAAAATGTCGAGGGCTTCGCCAGAATGATCGGGTAATTGAATTTGAAGGGTGCCGTCTTTGTTGACACGAGCAGTCATTTTTAGGGTTTGCATGGTGTCCATGGATGAAGGGACTAGGGCGAGGCGAGATTGCTTGCATTCTAGCAATTGGGTTGGTGCTCTACTCCATTTTGCACTGGCCCCCCGGCCCCCCTAATTCTGGGGGGAGAGCAGCCTGAAACATTCGATACTTGTGGAGATCAGTGAACAATCTCAATGTTTGAAGGAAGCTATAATTCCTTGGCTGCTGCGGTTATGACTCGTTCCGGCACGGTGGAATGCCCCGACCTACGAAAGCACCGAAATTGTTCAATATTCTCCCCCCAGAGTTGATACCGCTGGCGAAATAAATATTCGTTTACACTGCAAAGCCTCTCACGGCCACCTAAATCCCCCATTCTGGGGGACTTTGAGCCTATATCTGAGCTGGATCATGGGGCCAACAATTTCAAGCATTTTTCTCTCAAATCTAATTTTAAATATCTGTGTGGGAAAACAGGTAAAGTCCCCCACAGGTGGGGGATTTAGGGGGCGAGCGCAATGCTGAAGGCCATAGATATAATCTCTCAATGTAACTGGATGTGAATTTCGCCAGCGGTATCAGAATTGGGGGGCTGGGGGACAATGCAGTGTTAACCATGCAGATTCAGAAGTCTAGGTACACGGTGGCTTTTTCTACTAAAAAATCGATATCGTTATGGGGTTGCTCTTCTCCTCTGGCAACTGACCCAAAAACACGAATACGCTGTGCACCATAGTGTTGACTGAGTGCTAGAACTGCATCGCTTTGGATTCGGAAGGGATCGAGCAGCATGGTTCTATTGTCTAGCAATTGGCTGGGGAAGCGTTGGTGGGGGCTTGCCAGCCTCGGACATCTATTTTCCCTGTCACAGCAGCGGAAATTAGGGCTGAGCGGCGTTCTTGGAGAAGACAGACGTTCTCTTTAGATTGCGATACAAGCTCATTCAAAAGTGATACTTTCTTTTTAATGAATCGACAAATTTCTCTCTGTTCGCTCATTGGAGGCAGGGGCAGAGAAAAAGCGCGCAAATCCCTACATGTAATAGCAGCTTTGGTACTTCCCCAACCTTCTGATTCATAACGAAGCCTAAGATAGTTTGCGGACAACCAATCATGAAGAAAGTCATGAGAAAGATTAATTCCTTCATGCTCAATATATGCAAGATGCTGGTTTATTGTGGCTTCAATTTCTGTAATAGTTGCCATACCCCGAGTCTTACCCTCACCAGTAATAGCTATCAATACAGTTCCTGGCTTGACAATTGGAAGTGCACATTCCTTTAAAGCTTGTTCAGTAACAAACTGATCTGCCTCAATTACCCTCTCTAGATTGACCTTTGAACTATTAAGCCATGGATAATCTCCATTTTCCCAATAAGCAAGATTGTCACGAGATGGAGTACATCCATTCCCTACAAGGCATTGCCATCCAATTCGAGTTATCTGCCAATGCTTGGGTACTTCGCCGAGCCACTCGACGCCGGAGTCCTTCATGGGGGCGGTGGGGTCGAGGCCCTTGGTGACCGCATGGGAAATCACTGCCTGCCGCTTTTCCTTCAGCAGCTCGATCAGCCGCTCCTGCTCCGCGATCAAGGCGTCAATGCGGGCAGTCTCGCGATCGAGAAAACGAGCGATTTGCTGTTGCTCAGAGATGGGAGGTAGCAAGATGGGCATACGAGAATGCTGCTGTGGATCTAGATCCCACTGATTGACACGAATTCCTTTAGAGTTTGATAGATATCCTGCTATGTATTCATTGCATCGGAAAAGATGATGTAGATATCGGGAGCTTTCCTTATTCTGTGACGAATAGACGTGATAGGCAGGACTAACAATTCCTCTATAGTTAGAAATGGCAACAGAGCCTTGCCATGCTTTCATCTTGTTGATTGCAAGATCGCCAACCTCTACAAGTTGATAAGCCGACAAATCATCCGAAGGCTTATTGAAATTGTCTGCTCTGGATGATTTCGGAATTACACCAAAATCGCGATACACAGACAATAACTCTTCCTCTGAATAGCCAGTTCGCTTTGTTCTATTAAACAAGCTCCAAAGAGGCTTAGTTTTCCAATGCTCAGGCACTTCCCCCAACCATTCCACCCCAGAATTCTTATACGCCTCATACCTCGGAAAGCTCATTCGTCCTCAGCCCTCACTACACTATTGCCCCTCAACCAACCCGCCAACTGCTCCACACACACCTCTTGAGACTCACCACTCGCCACCAACCCCAAAAACATAGTCACCGCATCCACTTCAGACGCGCTTAGAGGATGTGTAAAAAGTATCAAACGTACTGCATTCGCCCCCTAAATCCCCCATTCTGGGGGACTTTGACTGTAGATCAATGCTTTGCTCACTTGCCTGTCGAATCTGCTGAAGTACGTTATCTAGATGGTGCATAACGTCTGCGTTGCGGAATCGGATCACGCGGTAACCAGGCTGGTTGAGTTGATCGGTACGGGCTGCGTCGTACTCCATCTGATGGTCGTGAATGTCGCCGTCTAGCTCAATCACTAATCGGCATTGGGGACAGTAAAAATCGACAATAAACGAACCGATAGCGTGTTGACAGCGGAATTTCAGGCCGCTGAGTTGACGTTTTTGCAGTGCTTTCCACAGTTTTTGTTCGGCGGTTGTCAGATTTAGTCTCAGTCGTCGCGCAGCGGCAACGACTGCTGGGGTCGTGCCGCGAATGCGGTGGTGTTGCGATTTCATCTCTTGCCTCTTGTTACCCCTAACCCTATCTCACATCTAGGATAATCATAAACTCTCAAAGTCCCCCAGCATGGGGGATTTAGGGGGCGAATGCAGAGCTTAACGGGACTTTTAAAATAACCTCTCGACGCACCTCATAATGACGACAGAGGGTAACAGCTTCAATTTTTGTCCTGTACTGAGCTACTAGATACATTGGGCGCATGAAAGCCAAAACGGTGAACCCCACGGTGCCCAATCCGAATCCCAAAGATTTGGGCATCAGGATAACGTTTCAACAACGCTTTGGCCGCAGTCAGACTCTCATCAGCGACCTCATACGCCCCCGTCTCAATATCAATGGCAACAACCCTGCCGTAGTTATTCGCCTCCACTTGACACCGCACTTGCGAGTCATAGAGTTCATGCCCCCGCCGCGCAAACTCTTCCTTACTATATTTGGGTTGTCGAACCGTCATAGGGGTGCCCTCCTTGCAACGCTACCCCTTGCATCTTAGCTTGCAGATCCAACGCAAAATCGCGCCCACCCACCTGCACCGGATACTCCGACCCCACAAAACAAAAATCACGCCCCAGCTCAATCAAAAAATCCTGAAGCTGCCGCAACAACGCCCGGTGTAAATCCGCCTCCGTATGCCGCTCTGGTAAATCCAGAAACTCCAGCACATAAGCATCCCGAAACACATCCATCGCCATCGGATGAGATTGTGTCACCGCTGGTGACACCTGCACCAGATTCAAAACCGTTTGCTCAAACCGTGCCGCCTTAAACTGCCGCTCCAGCTCCCGCTTCGACCATTGTTCTTGAATCGCTAACCGCAGGTAAAACTCCCTTTCCTCAGGGTGTTTGCTCTGATTGATAATGATTAAATTATGGGTCCAGGGCAATTGTGTCACCAGTGGTGTCACTTTTTCATCATCCCGATAGGTCTCATATAGCTGCCACATCCGAAACAAATTCCGCCGCGTAAATCCCCGCAATCCTGGCTGAGTGAGGGCCAGGTAGTCCGCCAACTGCTGCACCACCCCATCCCCCCACTCCGCCTGTTCCAGCGTCTGGCTAATGTAAGCCCCCACCTGCCAATACAGCTCCACTAGCTGCGTATTCGCTGTCTGGACAACCTTCTGTTTAGCGGCCTGGATGATCTCTGCCACCTCGGCAAAGCTTTGTTCCACGGCAGGACTGATCGCATCCGTCATGCCGACAAATCCTCGATCATCTGCTTAATCCGATCCGTGCAGACCTTTAGATCCTGGTCAATCTCCGCCAACGGGCGCGGTGGCTCAAACACATAAAAATGCCGATTAAATGGAATCTCAAACCCGACAATCCCCACTTCTCCATCCAGCCCATCGCACTTGCCCTCATCAATCCAGGCATCGGGTACATGGGGTTTGACCTCCCGATCAAAATAGTCATAGATGGACTGTCCCAGAGGTACATTCTCATAGTCCCGCAGCCCCGTATCCGGCTCCGGTTTGCCCTTACTCTGGCAAATATCCCCCTCGGGATGACGCTCCCCCAGACTATTGAGCAACGCCTTGATCTGCTGCGTTTTTAGCTCTACCTTTTGGCCCTTTAGAGCTGCCTTGAGGTCTTTGGTAAACTGGCTCCGATTTAGGTATACCGTCTCCCCATCCATCCCACTCAACGCCGTAATCAGCCGATTTTGCACCGCCCCATCCAGCTTTTGCATTTGCTTTTCCGCCAGTACTGCCTTGACCCGCTCTGCCGTCACCTGAAACGCTAGCCGCAAGGGTCGCTCAATCGTTATTCGCCGATAGCCAAAGGCATCCACCGGAAAGATCTTGCTCTGAGTCGTTTCCTCAAACCGACCGTAGATTCGCACCAGGTCCTCAATTTGTTCTTCGTTGAGATACTGCCGCTTACTCCCCAAGGACTTCCGCATCTTGCTGAAATGCTCTGTGCCGTCAATCAGCTGCACCTGCCCCTGACGTGGCTCTGGCTTGCGGTTCGATAAAATCCACACATAGGTGGCAATGCCCGTGTTGTAAAACATATCCGTGGGCAGGGCGACAATCGCCTCCACCCGATCATTCTGCAACAGATAGCGCCGAATCTCTGACTCTCCACTACCCGCCCCACCCGTAAATAGCGGCGACCCATTGAGAATAATGCCAATCCGGGAGCCACCCTCTTGGGGATCGCGCATTTTGCTAACCAGATGCAGCAAAAACAACAGCGACCCATCCGACACTCGGGGTAACCCTGGACCAAAGCGGCCTTCAAAGCTCCGCTGCTTATGCTCATCGGCCACCTGCTTTTGCACCTTCTTCCATTCCACCCCAAAGGGGGGATTGCTAAGCATAAAGTCGAAGTGGTTAGCCGTGAGCTGGTCTTCTGACAGGGTGTTGCCCAGCTTAATATTGCTGACGGTCTGGCCCTTAATCAACATATCCGCCTTACAGATGGCATAGGACTCAGGATTTAACTCTTGGCCGTGCAGGGACACCGTTACCTTATCGCTGATGGCCTGAATATATTCGTCCCCCTCTGATAAAAAGCCGCCAGTGCCCGCCGTGGGGTCGTAGATTGTGACAATGCTATTGGGCTTTAGCTTGTGATCTTGCTCGGTAATCACCAACGAGGTGGTCAGATGGACAATATCGCGAGGCGTAAAGTGTTCCCCCGCCGTTTCATTCGAACTCTCAGCAAACTTGCGGATCAGCTCCTCAAAGATAATGCCCATGCCAAAATTTGTGATGGTCCGAGGGCTAAGATCCGTAGCAGCAAACCGCTGCACCACCTGGTAGAGCAAATTGCTGGTGTCTAGCTGCAAGACAAATTCATCAAACCGGAAATGCTCAAAGATTTCCCGCGCATCGGGACTAAAGGACTGCACATAGCTCATCAAGTCGTCCGCTGTCTGGGTATCAGACAGAGTGCCGAGGGACAGGGGTGAGGCATTAAAAAACTGCTGGTCTGCTGCCCGCAATAGTAGCTTCTCCCGCACCAAGTCCGGCTTTGTCTGGTGCGCTTTCGCTGCCGCCAACACCTTTTCCTTGGTGGACTCCAGCACACATTCCATACGCCGCAACAGCGTAAACGGCAAAATAATGCGGCCATACTGGGACTGTTTAAAGTCACCCCGCAGCAGATCGGCAATGGACCAGAGAAAGGCGGCAGTTTGGGAGTGATTTTCAGTGTTCATCAAAAAAGTCGTTCTATTACTGTTGATCAAGGAGACATGAATGACGAGCTGAGGATGGTTGACATCATTGCACCCAACATCGTCCGAAGCATATCAGCTCATGACTTTAATGCTCCTGTTGTCATCCTCACTTGTCCTGTAAGTCTTAAAAAAACTTGTTTGAGTCTACCCAATCATCTCTACATCAATAAATGCACGTCCGTGTGCAACTAGAAACCGCTCTAAACAGAAATTTCCACTATAAAAAGCAGGACGTTAGTTGCTTGAGGCCATTCTTCTTTTCACCCATCAAGGATAGGAAGATGAGAGCTATTTTTATCAGACTCCCAGCCTACAATAAGTACTGAACTGATAAAACCAAACCTTCGGTATTGCATAATCTCACCATTGCTCAACCCATCTTGGCCTTAATCGTACTTCAACCCATTGACCTAGCTTGGGCATTAGGCTTAATGGCGATAGCCATTGGCCTCTCAGCTTGGCAGCAACTTGACTTGACCTGGAGCTTATTTTTAGCAACCGGTCGAACGGTTTTACAGCTCATGGTTATGGGCTATGTACTGTGGTTTATTTTTGACTGGAAACATCCAGGTGCAGTTCTAGCACTGGTAGCAGGCATGTTGACCGTCGCCAGTATTGAATCTCGCAACCGCATTGGCAAAGATATTCCCCACCTTATCCCCTGGCTATGGGGCTCCATTTTTATCAGTACGGTTTTGACCCTTAGCTACACATCCATTTTTATCTTGCAACCGGACAATTGGTTTGACCCGCAGTATCTCATTCCCTTAGCAGGGATTGTGATGGGAAATGCCATGAATGGGGCTGCGATCGCAGGGGAAAGGCTCGTTAAAAGCTTAAAAGCGAATCGCAATGAAATCGAGACCCATCTTTGCCTGGGAGCCTCTCCTCAACAGGCGATTGCCCAATATCGCCGTGACGCCATCCGTGCCGGACTCATTCCCACAATCAACGCCATGATGGTGGTCGGCCTCGTCAAACTACCTGGCATCATTACGGGACAGTTGCTCAGTGGAGTCAATCCCCAAGAAGCGGCTTCCTATCAGATACTTATTATGTTTATGCTCGCTTTCGCCACCTTAGTGACAACCTTGCTGGTGGCAACAGGGGTGTATCGTCAGTTCTTTAATTCATCAGCTCAGTTGACCCTACCCTAGAGGGGGCAGGATTTTCTGAAGTTTATTACTCAGCTTTGACTTCTAGGCCAATATCAAACATGACTTCTCTAACGCCAGGAATATCTTTAGTTTGAGTGACAATACTACGGGCAATATCAATGTCTTGGACATTGCCAAAAATTTGTACCGAACCGCTGGCCACTGCGGCAAAGACTTCTGGGTTGATGTCTGATTGAATGAAAGATTTAATTTCTGGATCAGTAAGCCGTTCAGCTTCCGGCTGAAACTGAACATATTCCAGACCTCGGTAGCGCAATCTAGTGGGGTCGATTTTCAGATCTTCATCGAGAACTCGCTGTCG
This sequence comes from Acaryochloris marina S15, assembly GCF_018336915.1. Classification (GTDB taxonomy): domain Bacteria; phylum Cyanobacteriota; class Cyanobacteriia; order Thermosynechococcales; family Thermosynechococcaceae; genus Acaryochloris; species Acaryochloris marina_A. The sequence goes on from NZ_CP064923.1 coordinate 3,304,776, forward strand.
CTGATCTAAGGCGTTGTCTGCTGCTCCCATTGCCGCCAATTGGGGCAGGTTTAGGGTAAGGGCGGCCACACTATTACCAAACAAGAGTATGCCGACTAGGCAAGCAGCCAAAGCTGAACTCAGCAATCGTTGAGACTTCAAAAAAGGGAGTCTCATCAACAGGACAGTGATTGTACTGACAAGAAAAAAGACTAGGAACATGGGGATAGACCAATTCAATACAGCACCAGCCAATAGGCCGCATTTCACCGTAACACTTTTCATTCTTTTACATTCAGTCTGCTAGACAGAAAAAAGACTGCATGGTAGGAGTTTCAGAGCATGATGGTATTCTCTTCAACTCCAGTGTTCGACTATCAAGCGCTTTATCCGTCAACACTCACATTCTGTAAGTCTTTTGAGATCAATTCTGGATCAGCATTCTCTGGGTTGAATTGTCTATCGTCTCCTCAAAGATGAACTCATGCTGTTTCCAAATTTTCTCAAAACTCCTCTTTCCCTGCCCCTATAAGGAGACCTTCAATCTATATCAGCCCGAGCAAAACCTTGAACAAAACAGCGCCTAACCATTAGTGCCATAAACCTCAACTAACTGGAGATCGTTGCTTCGTCAGAATTGGAACTGTAGCCAGCCATCAACTGGTGAAATGCTGGTTCTGAACGCAATGAATCGAGGTCTGCATCTGAGGGTGCGAGGTCACTGACTTTGGGATCGAGATTAAGGGCCTGACTCAGCATCTCTAAGGCCTTGTCCCTTTGCCCTTGCAAACTAAAGGTGCAGGCTTTGTTATAAACGGCTGTGGCGTTCTTAGGATCTAAAGAAAGAGCCTGATCATAAGAAGCGATCGCCCCTGCAAAGTCTTGGAGTTGTAGCAAGGCTGAACCTTTGGCAATCCAGGTTTGGGTCGTATCTGCCCGCAGATTCAAGGCATGGTCATAGCAGCGAACTGCTCGCTCATACTGATGCTGGGGCATCAATGCAAGTCCTTTTAAGTACCATGCATTCCAAGAGGATGGATCAATATAGGCAGCTCGATCGAAGCTATCAATCGCCGCCTCATATTGGGCCAGGTGATAGTGGGCTAAGCCGTGATCGCACCAAATATTGGCATTTTCAGGGTCCAGGGCGAGGGCCTGATCATAGTCGGCAATTTCATCTTCATATCGCTGTAATCCTCGCTGAGCTCGACCTCGATGCACCCAAGCTAAGGCTTGATCGGACTGGAGATGCAGGGTTTCGTCAAAGGCTGCGATCGCATGTTCGTATTGCTGCATCAATAACAGGGCAATCCCCCGCGCATGCCAGGTATCGGCATCGGGTTTTAATTGAATGGCCTGGTGAAAGGCAGCTTCGGCAGCTTCATATTGATGATCTTCGAGGAGCAGCTGTCCCCGGTGATACCAATATTGGGGCTGATCGGGATTGGCTTGGACTGCTTGTTCTGAGTTTGTGATCGCACGCTGCAACTCCGCCGTTTCCTTAGACTGCCCTTGGTTTTGAGGGTTAAGACGTTGACCAATGACTATGGTTGCCACCAGTATCACGAGCGGTAACCAGGTCCACTGGCGAAACACTAAATATCCAATTCTAGAAAACAACACCGGGATACCGAGTTGCTGACTCAAGCCATACACAATTCCCCAAAAGGCGGCATTGGCAGCAGGCACAAACCACAACAAAACAAATAGGACTAGAAAACCGTAACGGCTGTACTTCCTTGCTTGTTTCTGCAGAGGTGGGGAGAGCCAAGGCTCAATAATCCCAAAGCCATCTAAAGAGGGGATAGGTAACAGATTTAAAACGGCACCTGCAACTTCCAACATCCCTAAAAATGCAAGTGCTAACCACACTTGATCTTGGGTGGTCAGGGTTTCTAACTCAAAGGTTCCTAAATTTATCGAGGTTTCCAAAGTCTCCAGCGGATTCCCTAACCGAAAAGGCACTGCCAATAACAACGCCACCATAAACGTTGCTGCAGGCCCTGCTGCAGACATGGCACTATCCCACCAACGATTCCGAATCAGGCTGCGATTGATATAGACTGCTCCCCCTGGCAACGGGATGCCACCAATCAGCAGAAAGACAATCGGCATCACCAAGCTCAGGGAAACATCCGTGTACTTAAGGGGATTAAGGGTGAGGTACCCCTTATCTTTGACCGTTTTATCTCCACCCCAGTAGGCAATAATGGCATGTCCAAATTCGTGCAGACAAACAGAGACAATCCATCCCAAGAAAACGATGAGGGTAACAATCACAACGGCGGTTTCATTCCTGTCGGTCAGCTCGCAAATATCGTAAACGTGCCATAGGTCAACGCACTGGTTACCAATAATAGGGTCGGAACGGCCAAAGTAGCACTTTGCTCTGACAAATTATTAACTTGAGAGCAGCCCACGTACAGCATCAAAACCGCATCACACCCCAAATAGAATGTAGCGATCCAAACACCAGCCGCCCCAAATTGAATGACCAACCCACTTAAAAACATCAACAGACTCAGGGGTAACAGCGTTGCCCCACTGATAAAGATATCGCTGGCCCAACTACCCCGAGTTCGTGTCAGACTGCGGGCAAGTTGATTTAGAAAAATCAAGCTAAAAAACGGCATCGCGCCGAGTACAAACCGTTCTCCCAAGGTGACCGAACTAAAGACAATCGGAAATAGGTTAGCGGCTAACACACAACCCATTAGGGAGAGGCCCCCATAGCCTAACCCCACTTCAGTGGCCCGTCTGGCAGACAAGCGGGCAAAAGTGGACAACAACCCACCACTCGGGTTCCAAAAAAATTCAGGAATCGTCGTAAAAATATCCTGTAAGAGACCTTGTTCCCTGAATCCTTTTCTTTTGACTTTAACCTCAGATTTCGGGCGGGGACTGCGACCCATCTCTTGCAAGATCACTTGCACTCGGTGGACTTCATCCGGCTCACCTTGGGCTTCAAATAGTTGCGCGGCCCGGCTTAAGTCTTCACGGGCCAACTTTTCTTCCTGCATTTCCAGGCGAGCCCGCCCACGGTGCAACCAGGCTTGGGCATACTCTTCGTCTAGGGCAAGGGCCTGGCTATAGGATGCGATGGCAGCGGGGGCAGATCCTAACTGCAATCGGGCTCTACCCTGATAATAATAAGCCTGGGCAACCGTATCATCTAAACCCAGAATCTCCGCACATTCTGCCAGTACCCCTTCATCATCCCCTTGAACAAACCGCACCTGGCACCGTTTGAGATAGGCATCCAAAAATTCTGGATCCGATTCAATCGCACGGGTGTAATCCTGAATGGCCCCTACATAATCTCTTTCTGCAGCCTTTTGGGTCCCTCGGGCATACAGAGCTTGAGCTGTCGTCAGACCATTGCTACCATCTGCATGAATAAATTCATCCGCTTGGCTAGAAGGATGGAGAGCGCTAGAAATAATGTCATAGGCTTCGCTCAATCGCTGAAACTCAGCTTCAGCACTTGGGTTATCCGGGTGCAGATCCGGATGGCATGTTCTAGCCTGACGCCGAAACGCAGCCTTAAGCTCGGCAGGCGTAACATCCGCAGAAACATGCAGCAGTTGGAAGTAAGGTTGCAAATCTGCCATTAAAGTCTAAATTCAGGATTGATGCCGCTTGATGAGCAAATTCTAGTTCAGAATACGTTAATTAGTTCCCCGTAAGCCATCCCTTCACAAGGCTACTGGCATACTTCTAGAGACCAGATATAAGGCGCTCTTTCACAACCCTATCAAGACAACCAACGGAATGCCCACCTAACGTTGAGGAGTCTGAGGCTGCAACTGTTGTTCCCACAACCACAAAAAACCATTACTGGTGATGGCTAGGAAGCCCACCACAATAGTCCCCGCCCAGATCTTGTCATACCGACCTGCTTGGGCAATTCCCTCAAACAGCAATATGCCCAATCCCCCCGCACCAAACTTAGCTGCAATAGTTCCTAAGGCAATAATGACCGTCGTGGCTAACCGGACACCCGCCAAAAAGACCGGTCGCATTAACGGAACTTGGACCTGCCACCAGCATTGCCAGGCCGACATGCCCATTGCCTGGGCAGCCTCCAATAGCGGTTGAGGAATAGACTGTAAACCCACCACAATACTGCGCACTAAAATAACTTGGGCATACAGAATCATGGCCACAATAGCCGTTGTGGAACTGAGTCCCAGCAACGGAATCAGCAAAATCATCAAGGCCAAGCTGGGAATGGTATAAATCACCCCCAATATCCCCATAACAGGTCCCTGCAGCCACGTCCACCGATAAATGATCCAAGCGATGGGAACGGCAATGATCACGGCTCCCCCTAAAGCAATCCCCGTCATTTGTACATGCTCAAGCAATAATTCCAATACAAGGTCTGGATTTTGGAGGATATAGCTCATGATTTTGAGTGACTCAACCAACCATGCAGGCCAATGGCAGCTAAGATACTGCTCAGCAAGGCCCAAACGCCATCTGCAAACAAATTAATCCGCTGAATATTTTGAGCAGCTTCAGCTTTGAACAGCATAGATAAATCATCTGTACTACGGATAACGTCTTCATAAGCTCGGTAATCGATTCTAAGTTGTTCCCAATCTGTTAACGCTGAATTGCCAAAAACAATCACTCCAGCTACACCTGGAATAATCACAATCAGGAAGAGGAAGTTTCGCATATTCAATCATTAACTCCAGGAATAGGACAACAGTTTCTCACTGGCAATGCTGATCGGTAACAAGAGGTTGCAAGATTGCAACTTCACCGAATTTTTATAGAATCATTAGAAACTACAGCCAATGTATCGTCTGAATGTAATTTCATATGCAGAGGTCTGGGCCCATTTCACTGATCATGGCTCGTGGTGAATTGGTCTTTTAGAATCAGCCTGATACAGTTTGATTAACCTTAGATGCCTACCCCCCTGTATTTAACCTAAGTCATGAAGATCATCCACGGAACCTGGATTCCTGACGAAGCAGCATTTATCCAAAAAGGAGCTTTCTACCTTTGGGTTGAAACCACTGAACCTAAGAAGAAGCGCAAAACGGCTCGCTCTATTCATCCCTTTCAGTTGGCCAGTGATGAATTAGAAGACTTCCTCAGCAATGATTTAGGCGTCAAACCAGGCCGCCCCCTAGAGCAACTCATTACTTCTCGGCATTTCTTGCTCCCCAGTACGGATCAAGCTCCCCTACCTTCCCTAGAACTGGCTCGATACCTAGAGGAAACCACTCCTGAAACCTTTGAATGGCAGTATTGGCAAGTGGACTGCTTTGAGGTTAAAACCTGGGTAAAGACGGGACAGTATGAACAACAACCCGTAACCAACATCATCAAGCTGCTCAATGAGCTGCACTTTATTGCCCTGCATAATCTCGCGGATATGCAGTTAGGCACTGACCTACTGTTTTGGTATCACTACACCCAAACCCTCAAGCCCGTATTGCTGAAGGATCAATATATTCCAGCTCTGCGTCGCCGAGAGGTATCATCCGCCAAGGGCTCCCGCAGCAAATCTAAATCTCAGAAAAAAACCCAGTCTGTCGAAATTTATCCAGCGTGGGAAATTGTCAGTGAATCCTATGAAACTGAACTAGACCGATTTGTGGACTATATGCCCCTAGCTTGTGTCTCTGGGTTCACTAAAGGTCCAAAATCTCCCACTTTTTATGATCGAAAAACGTTGCTGCGGCATTTTTCAGAGCATTTACTGACTGAAATTATCACGGCGACCTATTTACCCTCGAGCTTTACTAAAAAGATCGCCAGCACTTTACTCGAAGATTGTTTGCAATCGCAACCGGGATTGCAAACTACTCAGAACACCAGTGAGGAGCTATATGAGCAGTGGCGCGTTTGGCGCGATCGCATCCGCAAAACCCAAACCTCAACGTCCTTTTATCTCTGCTTCCAGCTTCAGGATCCACCCAAGCCGGAAGAGGCTTGGCAATTGCAATTTCTAGTCGCCCCCAAGCAAGATCCGTCCCTACAAATTTCCCTGTTGGATTACTGGCGGTTCAAACCCGAAAAGCAGCAGGAATTACAAAAGCAGTTGGGCGAGAGTTTCGAGCAGCATCTGTTGCTCGGCTTAGGGTATGCCGCTCGGATTTATCCCCAGCTTTGGCAGGGATTAGAAACGGACCAGCCGATCGGTATTCCTTTAGAAATTGGTGCTGCCCTAGACTTTTTACAGGAATCCGCCTGGGTGCTAGAGAATGCAGGCTACAAGGTAATTGTGCCCGCCTGGTGGACACCAAAAGGACGGCAGCGGGCCAAAATCAAGCTGCGGGCGAAGGGCAAGTCCCTCTCCAGCACCAACGATAAATCCAAAAGCTACTTCTCCCAAGATCGGCTAGTCGAATATAAATATGACCTCGCCATTGGCGACCAAAAGGTTTCCGAACAGGAATGGCTGGACCTAGTTCAGGCTAAATCCTCCCTGGTTCAGTTTCGCGGCCAGTGGATGCACCTCGACCAGGACAAAATGCAGCAGATGCTGGAGTTTTGGAAAACCCAGCAGGCCGAAAACCCCGATATGACGCTCCTAGACTTTATGCGTATGACCGCAGAAGGGGGAGACGATATTGAAGTTGATTTTGACCGGGATAAGACCCTTTCCCAGATGCTCAAGCAGCTTCAGGATAAAAGTAAGCTGGATGCGATCGCAGATCCTGAAACCCTGCAAGGCACCCTGCGCGAATACCAAAAACGAGGCGTCTCTTGGCTACACTATCTGGAGCAACTGGGTCTGAACGGCTGCTTAGCCGATGATATGGGCTTAGGCAAAACCGTCCAGGTAATTGCCCGCCTAGCTCAGGAACGAGAACAAACCGACGAAACCATTCCGCCCACCCTGCTGATTGCGCCCACCTCAGTGGTGGGCAACTGGCGCCGAGAAATCCAGAAATTTGCTCCCCATTTACAATCCATTGTTCACCACGGCAATGAGCGAGCAAAAGCTGCCAAAGACTTTAAGGCAATGGCAGACCAAAATGATGTGATCATTACCTCCTTTAGCCTAGCCCGCAGGGATAGCAAGCTATTTGATGCCGTTCCCTGGCATCGGATTGTCTTAGATGAAGCTCAAAATATTAAAAATCCGAAAGCCGCCCAAACCAAAGCTATTCTCAAACTCTCGGCCACCCATCGCCTCGCCCTCACTGGCACCCCCGTCGAAAATCGGCTGCTGGATTTATGGTCCATTTTCAACTTCCTCAATCCAGGGTACTTAGGCAAGCAAAACCAGTTCCGCAAGAACTTTGAACTGCCCATCCAAAAAGACAATAATCGCAGGCAGTCGACCACCCTCAAGAAGCTAGTGGAGCCTTTTATCCTGCGGCGGCTTAAAACGGACAAGTCGATTATCAAAGATCTGCCTGACAAGGTGGAGCAAAAGCTGTACTGCAATCTCACCAAAGAACAAGCCTCCCTCTACGAAGCCGTTGTCAAGGATATTTCCACAGAGATTGACGAGGTAGACGGTATTCAGCGCAAGGGCATGATTCTCTCAACCCTGCTGAAGCTCAAGCAAATTTGCAATCATCCCCGTCAGTTCCTTCAAGATGAAAGTGACTTCACCCCCGAGCGTTCCCATAAACTCAGTCGTCTCACAGAGATGATCACCGAAGTGATGGAGGAAGGGGAGAGTCTACTCGTATTCACCCAGTTCACCGAACTCGGTGATGCCCTGGAAAAGTATCTACGCCAAACCCACCACTACACCACCTACTACATCCACGGCGGTACCAACCGTAACAAGCGGGAACAGATGATTACGGAGTTTCAAGATCCGGAGACTGGACCGTCTGTATTTATCCTGTCTCTCAAAGCGGGTGGGGTTGGCATCACCCTCACCAAAGCCAATCACGTCTTCCACTTCGATCGCTGGTGGAATCCGGCAGTAGAGGACCAAGCCACAGACCGCGCCTTCCGCATTGGCCAGAAAAAAAATGTATTTGTCCATAAGTTCGTTGCCATCGGCACCCTAGAAGAGCGGATCGATGAAATGATTGAGGACAAGAAAAAATTGGCCGGTGCGATTGTTGGGTCGGATGAGTCGTGGTTAACAGAACTCGATAATGAGTCCTTTAAGAAACTAATCTCTCTCAACAAGAGCGCTATTTTGGAATAAAGTCATCTGGCCCAATAGTGGAAAACTACTGGATGCAAGATTCAGAGTAGAAGAACACTGAACTAATAAGGACAAGAACTTCAGATTGTAATCTTCTAAAGAAGGTAGTCTCATGGAGAGATAGGAGCAGATAAAGCCAAGCGAAAACCTACGGAATCACTGCTATTGCCAGGATTAATGCCACTACGAGATGCAGAACGGCAATTTTTAGGATAATCATTCCATGATCCCCCACGTTTAATATACGCAGAGCTATCCGATTGACTTATCCATACACTCCCATCAGTAGGAGCACCGATGTAGTTTTCACCTTCATTGTAATCCTGACAGAACTCCGAAACGTTTCCATGCATATCGTATAAGCCAAAAGCATTTGGCAAAAAAAGGCCAACCGCCGTTGTCTGCTGTCGCCATTTTCCATGAGGGCCAAGGTGATACTTGCCAGAATGTAATACTCTGTTCCCCAAAATGTAGTCAGTCCCTCGATAGTTGACCAACTCAGTTGTCATGGTTCCCCCAAAATAGAAGGGGGTTGTGGTTCCGGCTCGGCAAGCATATTCCCATTCAGCTTCACTTGGCAGTCGGTAGGCCTTGCCACTTTTCTTGGAGAGTTTATTGCAAAATTCCACTGCATCTTCCCAAGAAATATTTTCTACTGGACGATTTGCACCTGTGAATTTGAATTTAGAAGGGTTAGAGCCAACAATGGCTTCCCACTGTGCTTGTGTAACTGGATATTTCCCTAGGAAAAATGCAGGAACGTTCACTTCGTGTTGTGGGCTTTCTCTATCCAGTCGTTTCAATTCTTCAGGAGGAGACCCCATAAGGAAAGTCCCACCCAGTATTGCTACCATCTCTAGAGATATTCCATTGCCTATATCCTCAGTAAAAAACTGGGCTTGGCTTTGATCACGTTTGACAATGGTCCCTTTTTCATCGACACTCACGACTTCAAAGTTAAATCTTTGAACATTTGATGAAGACTGGGGTGTAGGCGAAGCACCAGAATCGGGTGATGGACTTCCCCAAAGTGGCTCGAAATCTTCTTCTGGACTCGAAACTGGCTTAACTGAACTGTCCCTAATGATTTTCCATAGCAGCCCACTCCCTAAACCCACTCCCCCAAAAATTGCCAAGGTCAAAAACCGACGTCGATTTCTATTGAATGAGCTTTTAGCTGCAGAGGCAAAAGGACTAACTGAACCGGAGACAGATGATTGGGGAACAGGCTCAGGAGAATGAAAGGACGGATACTGAGAGTGAATAGGGGTTGTTGGTGCTTGAGGATTAGTCTGAGGAGATGCAGCTAAGTCTGAAAGAACTGCTGAAGCAGACTGATATCGATCCTCCGCTTTAATTTGAAGCAGTTTATTCAGAACGGCAAGTAGAGATAGCTCCATGGGATGCGATAAATAATCTTGCCACTTGTTTACCCAGGCATACCCTTGCATTGTCCATAGTTCGCCTGGATATTGCCCTGTTAACAAATGGAAGGCCGTTGCACCAAGACTGTATAAATCGCTAGAGGCTGATGCCTTACCTTCCGCAAATTGTTCCATTGAAAAATAGCCAGGAGAGCCAACCTTAGTCCCTGTAACATTAGACTGGCTCATTGAAAGCTGGCGGGCGACTCCAAAATCGATCAAGGCCAAACGACCATCGTGGTGCCGGCGCATAATGTTGTCTGGCTTTAAATCCCGATGAACTAACCCCCCATCATGGATAAATTCTAGGACAGGTAATAAGTCCAGAAAAAATGCTTTAATCTTGACTGCATTGAATGGCCCCTCCTGTTGTAACTCTTTTAGCAAGTCTTGCCCCTCTACGTATTCCTGGGCTAGGTAAAGAAAACCATCTTCTTCAAAGTAAGCGAGTAAATCAGGAATCTGCTGATTGGCTTTGAGGCGATTTAATTGCTCAGCTTCCCGCATAAACAATTCAACAATCTTCTGATTCGCATTGCTACTCTGCCCCTGATAGAACAACTGCTTAATGACACAAGTGCCATTGAGTTTATCTGTATCCTCAGCTAGGTAAGTCTTGCCAAAGCCTCCTCGCCCGAGAGGTTTGATGATCTTGAAGCGGTTTCTAAGTCGGTGGGATAACTTTGTTCCACAAGACAGACAGAACTTATAAGACTCTTGATTTAGAGGCTTCTCACAATCTGGGTTAAGACAGCAAAGCATCGACTTTTAAACGATCGGTATTTCTTTTATCCATCAGCATAACTGCAGGGCTATCATCTCAAACAGTACCCGTCTGTGCGCAAAAGTGATTTATGAAGAGTGCGAGCATGCAATCACAAAAGGCATGAGAATAGGACCTAGAAAATTTTCTAACAGATTCATTGGATCTTAGAGTAATCGTAAGACTTAATCCAAATGAAAAAGGTTGCTCCTGAAAAACAAGCTTTGAAAAATTTTTGAATTCAGGCTTATGCAAGTCGAACTGAATGATACAGACCACTTGATTTAGCTTGTTCAAAGAAAGTAAGTCACTGATATTAGCTAGTAACTAATTTGCAACATCTCAAATCTGAGCCTAGGGACTTTTGAGCTAAGATTATTACAGATTGTAACGATACCAGCAGAATGGCTACATCAACAGCAGCTTTAAATGAGAAAAGCTCCCTCGTCAAAGACTGGGCCAAAGGCTATGAATCTCAGCTTACTGAATATAATTATTGGATCGATGAAATAGAAGGCACCATTCCCCCAGAACTCCAGGGCACATTATTTCGCAACGGGCCTGGAAGCTTAGAGGTCAACAGCCAAAAGATCGGACATCCCTTCGATGGAGATGGCATGATCTGCGCCATCACATTCCAGGAAGGACAGGCCCACTTCCAAAATCGCTACGTTCGTACAGAAGGCTATCTCAAAGAACAAGCAGCTGGGAAGATTCTGTACCGAGGGTTTGGCACCCAAAAAGCAGGGGGATGGCTAGCGAATATCTTTGACACCAATTTCAAAAATGCAGCGAATACTAGTGTTATTTACTGGGGAGATAAATTATGGGCCATGTGGGAAGGCGGTCAACCCCACCAGCTCAACCCTGAAACTCTAGAAACGATTGGCACAGACAATTTGAATGGTTTACTAGAGACCAAGCAACCTTTTTCAGCCCATCCTAGAATCATTGACAATCGATTTATTAATTTTGGCGTTAAGGGAATTACGCCCCAAAGCTTAACCATCTTTGAATTGGATGAATTTGGCAATAAATTAGAACAGCATTCTCATCCGTTATCAGGCTTTGCATTTTTACACGACATGTTAGTAACGGAAAATTACTACATCTTTGTGCAGCATCCGTTTCAAGTGAAAGGATTGCCTTTTCTGCTGGGATTCAAAACCATTGAACAATGTTTTGACTTCAACCCAGAGCAACCGACCAAAATCATATTGATTTCTCGCCATGGCAATCATGATCTAGAGATACTAGAAACCGATTCATTTTTTGGCTTTCACCATGGCAATGCCTGGGAAAAAGACGGGAAAATATACTTTGAATCCATTTGTAGTGACTCCTTCCCGCAAAAGCAACAGGAAGAATTGGATTTAGCAGCCATTAGCTTTGATGATTTTCCCAACGGAGAATTATGGGAGTTTGAGTTAAATTTATCCCCAAAAACTGTTGTCCACCGCAAAGTTATAGAAAGAGGCTGTGAATTTCCATCCGTCAATCCGGCATGGGTGGGTAAAGAGCATCGTTATGTCTACATGAGTGCTTGCAATAGTTCAGCTGAGAATGGCCCACTGCAAGCCATTCTGAAGCTAGACAAAGAAACCGGCAATCAGCAGATATGGAGTGTGGCCCCCAAGGGATTTGCAGGAGAGCCCATTTTTGTCCCTCGTCCTCACGGCACCCAAGAAGATGATGGATGGTTAATCTCACTCGTTTACGATGCGGCCACCCATCACTCTTATGTAACTATTTTAGATGCTCAAGATCTGAATCAAGTGACTGCAAAATTACACCTTAAACATCATGTCCCCCATGGATTCCACGGAAATTGGACCTCTAAAATATTCCTTAAATCTTCCGAGAATGCGCAACCGTCATAAAAGAATGAGGCCCTAATCCAAAAAATCAGCAGAAGCAGACTACATTAGACTTAGCCCCATCCTGATTGTTCAAGGTTAAGCACATCATGACTCAGGCTGTAACGCGAAAACTAACCCTAAATGAGTTTCTCTCGCTTCCTGAGGGTGAAACGGCCTGTGAACTCATCGATGGAACAGCTGTTCCCAAAGTGTCCTCACACCGTTTCCATTCAAGAACTTGTCTAGCCTTAAGCAGAACTCTCGAGAATTGGGCTCTTTCTAGAGGAGAGATTGGGGTTGAATGGGCTGTTGTTCTATCCCGACAGGGCAAACCTTGGGTTCCTGTCCCTGACTTGCTCTATATCTCTAATGAACGTCTCTCTAGCATGGGAGATGAAGATGGTCCCTGTCCTCTCCCACCAGAACTGGCAATCGAAGTCATTTCACCCGATCAATCTTTTGGGGGTATGGCAGAAAAGGCAACCGATTATTTGAGCGCAGGCATATCTAGAGTCTGGATTGTAGATCCTAAGGCAAAAACTATTACGGTGTTTATGCCTGAAAAATTACCTATTACCTATCGAGAGGATCGTGTTCTGAGTGATGAATTATTGCCGAGTCTAGCACTAACAGCTCAGGACGTTTTTAGAGGAGTAATTACCCATGGCTAATTTCAGTCGCACCTGGTGGGGCCAACGATTTCTGACGGCAATTGAGCAGATTACCGATCCGGGACGCTTGGGGCGAGGGCGATCCTATGCTCGGGGGAACAAGGTCAAGAGCTTCATCATTAAGGATGGGTTAGTGAAGGCTGAAGTTCGAGGCTCGGTGAACCCCTATTTCGGGGTGTATAAAGAGCCGTTGTATAAGACCAGCATTGAATTTGAGTCAATTAGCAAAGCCAATTGGGCTGCTGCGATCGCATTTATCGCATCCAAAGCCAGTCTGATCTCAAAGCTGATGCTAAACGAAATGCCCGACAACATTGAAGATGCCTTTGCCAAGCTGGATTTGAACCTTCTGCCCCACCGTGACTCTAACTTCACCACTCAATGTTCTTGCCCCGACTGGAGTAATCCCTGCAAACATATTGCCGGCGTCTATTACCTCTTAGCTGCTGAACTCGACCAAGACCCATTTTTACTGTTTGAGCTGCGGGGTTTATCTCGGGAAAACTTGCAAAAGGAATTGGCTAAATCTCCCCTGGGTCAAGCGTTATCCGCTGAGCTAACAGCCCAGCAAACAGAACCAGAACCTGACACAAGCTATTACACCCAACCCCTCACCACATCTGCACCCGAGATCGAACAGCTCAAAGACTTCTGGCAAGGAGACAAGCGACTCCCCCAAACCATTAATGCCCCACCGACAACGGGGGTCTCTGGAATTTTGGTTAAAACTCAAGGCGATTTTCCAGCCTTTTGGCCAAAGGAGCAATCTTTCTTAGCCGTCATGGACGAATTCTATGATCGAGTTAGGGATAAGAGTTCAGCAGTTACTTAGGATGGGTCCACAGCACCGATTCCCCTCAATGCGTCCAGTGATTCGATACGACCGTATTCACTATGAGCCTAAGCACTTATTTTGGACAATTCCAATGTGCTCCATTCTGGTTCTAATAAATGGACTAAAAGCAGATCCACAACTTGTTGAGCTGAGTTGTAACAATCCTCATGTAGGCCCGTTCCCCAAGTCCACCCTCCAGTAAAGTAAATACTGTTTTGACCTTGCACTCCTCTACGATGTCTCCCCCACAACAGTTTCTGAGCTTTTAGAGATTCAGTATTCACCATATTGTGCTTAAAGTATGCCTGGGCAGGTGTGCCATCGGGTTGTTTGAGGACATACTCCTCTGGGATAGGAATAGCAGGATTGAGCGTCACAAAATATTCCATCTCATTTGCATCTTGATACAACCGATTATTGGCATCATTTTGGTGCCGATTGCAGACATAAGAAATGGTATAGGGGCGCAGTTGTACATCACGCTGAATCAGTAAATTGTAAGTACGCCAATGATCTTTATTAGGTGGGAGCAAAGGGGCATATGTATGGGCAACAGCCACGCTATTGCTGTAATTAAACTGGCTCAACACCCGTACCATGTCATTGGTAATACCTTGTTGGAGCAGCTGTAATGAAGTTGAGGCATGACAGGCCATAATAGCGGCATCAAAATGCTCATATTCACTATGGTCAATCAGAACATTGACTCCGGATATACCTCCCAATACTTGAACACAGGCATTACAGACAATTGATATACCTTGCTGAATCAGAGCATTTTGTAAAGCATCGATCCAAGTCTGGCATCCTCCTTCGATATATACTCGCTCTGGCGTATCACCACCAAAGCCTTCCTGTAAGCAGTAGTGGTTCATAATCGCGACAAACGACATCGTAGAGGGTGCCGTATCGTTGACGAAATACATGCCGTTAATACGAGGGTAGAGATTGTACTCAACAAATTCCACCGGATAAAAATCACGATCGTGGTCGTGATTCTTTTCATTGCGATACTGAATATACTCCGCGATCGTGAATTCAGCGAATTGCGGATCTTGGCAATCCAATGGTGCTTGCCGACTAAAGTTGTCAAAGCCTTTCTGTACAGCAGCAGGCATAGTTGTAAAAGATCTAGTTCCCGCTCTATATCCAGGCTCAATTACATAAGAAATAGAACCATCTAAAGTGCTAAATGCCGCTGAGTTCTCCAGGGGTTTATAGGGCACCTTTAGCTCTTTTAACAGAGCCAGAATATTTTTGTAAGTGGCAATATTAAAGTCGTTCACGCCTAGATCAGCCCAACGCAAGCCAGATGAGTGACGGGAGCTGCCAACATTTAATTGCGCCGTATGAACATTACCTCCTACTTGAGTATCTTTCTCAAAAATAGTAATAGAGGCATCAGGTCTTTTTTTCTTGAGAAGGTAAGCAGCCAATAAACCTGAAATTCCTGCCCCAACAATTGCAATTTTCATCTCTCACAAAGCTCCGTTAGTATTCATTAGTGAGAGGAATCACTTGCTACTCATAAGGTTCATCCCCTTGGGTCTTCCTGACATAATGCCCTGTTCATTCAGCGAACTAACACTCCCGACCTGCCATTCTTATTGTCATTTTTGGCAACAAAAACCAACCCTATAGATGCTCAAATATTTCTCATAACTGACAATCAAATCAAGACACTTAAAATAACAGTTGATTAATACTTTCAAAAATATTCTTACTAATGCTTTTAACCACCAATCTCTAAATACAAAAAACAGGTGAATCAAGTTATTCCACAATTAAATGCATTGAATTTATGATCAAGAGTAAATTTTTATCCTAGATTCTTCTATCGAATATCACCCTAAATACGAGACCATTTTTATTCGTATTAGTGAAGAGCGATCAGGTGACTGTCTTCCTAGATTTAAATTCGCAACCTTTCTGGTTAAATTCGCAACCTTTCTGGATCTTGCCAAACCGATTGAATATGGTTTAAGTCCAAAATACCAATCACAGCATCCCCTTCCATTACTTGTAACTGAGGCTGTTTTGACTTCAGTAGTATGGATAATGCTTGTCGTAGAGAACTGTGACTACCAATTTTAGGTAAGTGTTTAACAACACATGCAGTTGACTCCATAACACTTTGGACGGTTAGAACGGATAGCTGTTTCAGTGCATCTTGAGTGCCTACTAATTTCTCGACAAAAGTAGAGGAAGGTTGGGTTAGAATTTGCCACGGTGTCCCGTATTGGACCAAATGTCCCTGATTAAGAATCAGAATTCGATCTGCTAATCGTAAGGCCTCTTCAATATCATGGGAGACGAACAGAATCGTTTTCTGAAATTGTTGCTGTAGCTGCTGCAGTTCGGCCTGCAGAGATTTACGGGTAATAGCATCCAAAGCCCCAAAGGGTTCATCCATCAGTAACACTTCTGGCTTGGCTGCCAAAGCTCGGGCTAACCCTACTCGTTGCTGTTGTCCGCCAGAAAGTTGGCTGGGGTAACGCTTGCCAAAATCTAGGGGAAGTTGAACGAGTTCCAATAATTCTTCTACCCGAGCAGCAATCTCAGTTTTGGGCCACCCCAATAATTTAGGAACCACCGCAATATTTTGGGCAATGGTCATATGGGGAAATAATCCCGCTTGTTGAATGACATATCCCATTTGGCGACGAAGAGTCGTTAAGGAAATGGTGTGAATGTTTGTGCTATTGAAGAAGATCTGTCCTGATGTTGGCTCATATAAACGATTAACAAGCTTTAGCAGCGTGGTTTTACCACAGCCCGATGGTCCCAAAAGCACCACCAATTCTCCGGCCTTGACTTCAAAGGTGCAATTGCGCAGTGTTGGCTCTGGCACACCTGGGAATTGCAAACTTACCTGTTCAAAGTGCAGCATATTCTTGAAGGCTTTTCAGGAACGATCTATTACACAGGGCATTCACGGAAGAATTTATTGATGTATTGTCTCTGCCGTCAGTTTGAAGGTAAGTCATCAATACTGAGTCATCTCCAACCAATTTTTCAGGAAAATTCTCGAGCAGCACCCACTTTTCTCCAGAGTGATGAACAGTCTACCCCAGACCTCTCTGTCAAGACAGTCATATGGTTTTGAATCCTTGGCTGGAGTTCGTTAGTCATAAGCCTTCTAATAAGTCATTGTCAGAATCAGAAGCGAACTATATAAACTGGTGGCAAATACTCAGAGACGGATCCTGACCAGCTCAAGGAAATTTGCACTTATCCATACAGGAGGTATGGTACATTGCCTCCCTGTCGTATCAACTGTCCAACCTGTCATCTACCAATTTGCGAACACTTTTTTCGGCTCATCCTCAACGCTGTGGTCAATATCTATGGCCGCAAGATAAGAACCATGACATTGTCGAGGGCAATGACTATCAGCGGTAGAACGATTGAGGTATAGTTTGTACTGCAGGTAAAGGGTTAGCACCGGAGAAAAAACAATGCCAGTTGCCGTTGGAATGATTGAAACCTATGGATATCCTGCTGTTTTGGCAGCAGCAGATGCCATGGTCAAAGCCGGTCGTGTTGCCCTGATGGGTTACACAAGCTGTGCCAGCGGTCGCTATGTTGTCTCCATTCGTGGGCCAGTGGGAGAAGTGAAACAGGCTATGGCGGCAGGTATTGCTTCTGTTGAGAATATGCCGGGTTCAGCAAAAATTGAATCCCACTATCTAGTCCCTAATCCCCCAGAAAATATCGATTCAGTGTTGCCTATTGGTTACAACGATCGCTCAGAACCGTTTCGAACTTAAACGGTTCGTCCATCGATTCATTACCTTCTTTATTACATCCGTATTCTTTTTGAGGAAATTTGGAATGCCACAGGCAGTTGGGTCACTGGAAACTAAAGGATTCCCCCCCGTATTGGCGGCAGCAGATGCCATGGTCAAAGCAGGGCGAGTGACCTTAGTCGGTTATATTCGGGCGGGAAGCGCTCGGTTTACGATCAATATTCGCGGGGATGTATCTGAGGTCAAAATGGCCATGGATGCTGGTGTGGCAGCTGCAGAAAAAACACCCGGTGGTGTTTTAGAGACTTGGGTGATTATTCCCCGTCCCCATGAAAATGTAGAAGCAGTCATGGATATCGAATTCGGCGACGAAGTAGAAGAATTTCGCCGTGCAGTTGAAGGGATAGCCTAAGTCTTGGGGGGATAAGTTTTCCCCTCATTTTCAAGAGTTTTTAGGTGTAAACAGATCATTTGCGATCGCAGTTCCTAACAACACCAATCCACATCCGATCACCATCGATATCGTCACGATTTCTCGCAACACTAATGCCCCCCAAAGCATAGCAAACAAGGGAATGAGATAGGCGACGGTCAAAGTCTTGCTAGGCCCCATGGCTTTGATCAAGTGGTAATAGAGCATCTGAGCCAGAACTGAAGAAAGGAGCGCCAAAGCTAAGACGGAAAGTAAAGCTTTGGGCGAAGGGAGCTGGCTAGGAATTGAAAAGGGAAGCAACGGTACAAGGATCACCGCCGCACTGAGTTGACTCCCCGTCGTCACTACTAAAGCAGACACATCCGCAAACTGCTGCTGAATATAGGGGGCAGAAATAGCGTATAGCAAAGCAGCCAAAAGTCCTGCAGCAATCGCGATGCCCTGATTGAGGGTCAGTGGAATATCCTGCCAACCCACTAATAGCACTACTCCCAAAAAACCAATCGCAAATCCGATCAAGCGTGGACCGGAGAGCGCTTCCTGGAGCCACAGCACCACAATCCATAAGCCAAATAATGGGGTAGTGGCATTCAAAATAGCCGTAAACCCAGCAGATAAGAATAAAGAAGCATAGGCTAACAGGCAGAACGGCAAGGCCGCATTCAAAATACCCAGCAGCATCAAAGCTCGCCAATGTCGCTGAATCTGAGGCCATAAGTCTAATTTGAGCACCACCGGCAGTAAGGTCAGACTGGCGATCAAAACTCGCAGTTCAATCAACCAAATCGGTCCCCATTCAGGCGCTGCAATCCGAGTAAACAGAAATGAACTACCCCAGATAGCGGCTAACAGCAGCAGTTTAAGAAAATTTTGAAGGGACAACTAGCGCTGCCACTGAAAGATAGCGGCTCCCCAACTCAAGCCAGCCCCAAATCCAGAGGCAGCAATCGTATCACCGGGTTTGATATGGCCTTGGCGAACAGTCGCGTCCAGTGCCAATGGGATCGTGGCAGCAGAGGTATTGCCATAGTTGGCGATGTTACTAATCACCTTTTCCGCAGGAACCTTAAGGCGTTTGGCCACCGCATCTAGAATGCGCTGATTCGCCTGGTGCAAAAGTAGCCAGTCAATATCGTCTGTTGTCAGGTCAGATTGGAAGAGGGCTTTCTCAACCACTTCAGGCACTCGATTGACTGCAAACCGATAGACTTCCTTACCATTCATGGAAATGGGTTGATATGTTCCTTGACTCACATTAATTCCCCCAGTCAAGGGACGAGCCTCGCCCTGATATTGGACATTGAGACAATCATGTAAACAGCCATCGCTGTGTAAAGCAAATCCAAGGAGACGATCGGTTTCATTGGCTTGTAGCACAACAGCCCCTGCCCCATCCCCAAAAAGGACGCAAGAGCGACGATCGGTCCAATCCACCCAACGAGAGAGCACATCAGCTCCAATTAGGAGGACATTGCGGTAGACCCCCATGCGGATAAATTGGGCAGCCGTAATCATGCCAAACACAAACCCAGAGCAGGCGGCAGTGAGGTCAAAAGCAACTGCGTGCTTTGCACCAAGTTCAGCCTGAATTTGACAAGCACTGCCAAACAAGTCATCAGGGGTTGAAGTGGCCAGCAAGATGAGATCAATATCGGTGGCCTCAACTTGGGCCATGTCTAAGGCGTTTTGAGCTGCGATCGCACCTAGTTTCGCCAAGGTATCATCTGGACCCGCGAGATGCCGAGACCGGATGCCCGTACGACTGGCAATCCACTCATCAGAGGTATCAACGATTTGGCTCAGACCATGATTATCCAGGGAAGTCTCAGGAGCAGTAGAGCCGCACCCAGTAACTGCCAATCCAGTGGCCATTTGCTGCACGTTTATTCTCCATTGGAGGCGGCTGTCACCGTCTGTTGATAACAAGACTGAATACGCTGGGATACCTGATTATCCGCAGCTTCTTTTGCCAACCGAATGGCATTAAAGATGGAAGGAGCTTGGGAACTGCCGTGACTAATGATAGAGACACCAGCAACCCCTAAGAGTAATCCTCCACCATGCTCAGCATGGTCCATCCGCTGTTTAATCCGACGCAAATTGGGTTTTAAGATGCCTGTCCCCACCTTGCCGTGAATCCCTCTAGGAAGCTCTTCTCGCAAAATCTGGAGGGCAACTTCGCCAACGGCTTCTGCAAACTTAAGTAATACATTTCCCGTAAAGCCATCACAAACAATGACATCAAACTGGCCTGAGAGCACATCTCGCCCCTCAGCATTGCCAATAAAGTCAACGTGGGGATTCTGTTCTAACAATTGATAGGTTTGAACAGACACCTCATTGCCCTTACAGGATTCCTCACCAATATTAAGTAATCCGACTTTGGGCGCTTCTGTCCCTAAAACATACTCGCTATAGATGGTGCCCATGGTGGCAAACTGATCGAGGAAGGCAGGGCGACAATCTACATTGGCCCCGACATCAAGCACCAACACGGGCTTCCCAGCAATAATGGTGGGGAAAACACCGCCAATAGCAGGTCGATCAATCCCTGGGATTCGACCGAGGCGAAGCAAGGCGGCAGCCATTGCGGCTCCAGAATGGCCTGCAGAAACAACAGCATCAGCCTTTTTCTTTTTGACTAAATCCATCGCTACGTTGATCGAGGCTTTGCGCTTACGACGAAGAGCACTGATGGGCTCTTCATTCATCTCGATCAACCCTTCCGAAGGGATGATTTCAACGGGGACGGAATCAGAATGGCTTTTGATTGAAGCTTCAAGGCGGTCAGGATCACCGACGAGTAAAACATCTGCATCCAGTTCTGCTTGGGCTCTTAAGGCACCAGCAACAATCTCATCTGGGGCATGGTCGCCCCCCATGGCGTCAATGGCAATACGTGCGCGAGTGGCTCCCATGTGGCAATCTTATAGAATCTTTAAGCATTTTAACAGATTGTCTTAGTCTAACTTAACGGAACCCACTTAAATCCAAAGTATTGGTAATGAAGTGGCTTTCGTTAGGATGTACGACACTTGCGATCGCAGACTAAGTACACCTAAGGCAGTCAACACAGTTAATGCTTGGATGCTGACCCTACAGACATCCTATAACACTCCCATCCGGATTCAATAAAAACGACGCAATAAGTTAGCTGTAACCTCAACCTTTCTGAAGGAGATGGGTTACGCTCTACTATCTGAGAGAGAATGCGGACGAAAGGACTTGAACCTTCACACCTTGCAGTACTAGAACCTAAATCTAGCGCGTCTACCAATTCCGCCACGTCCGCAAATTTGGCTTTACTATCATAGCGCAGCTTTTGCAGAGTAAACCCACTAAAGTTAGAAATTCTTGCAAGCGAACAATGTAATACTATTTTTTTCGGCAAGGTTTTGAAGGGGCTGGGGAAGAGGGCAATGGCCCAATACCTTTATATATAAGTTTTATCTTGTTGTCCTCAGTCCGAATCCATTGAGTTGCCTGAGTTATGTTCGGGCGAACAGGTTGATCAACAAGTTTAGGATTACGTGTTGATGAATATTTACTTGATTCTTGTATAGGAGCCCGTTTAAGTACTGATGGAGCACGCATATCATGCCAAATTGCTTTCTCCGCCAAAAGAATTTCAGATAGATTAATCAAAATTGGGCTGTGAATAACCAAAGCACTGTTTTCTTCTAGTCCTCCAGGATTACAACTCAGCCAGATAATCGGTGTCCTAGTAGTTTTAAAATCTTCAGGTAACTTACGTATTGTTTTTATTGTATCAATAGTTAACTGTCTACCTTGTTGTTGTGCATCTTGTAAATTAAAGCCAGCAGGTAGTATTGGGATTAATTGAGCTTGAGAAGAACTGACTAAACTCAACGGGAATATAACAAGACTAAATATCAAGCCACTTAACTGTAATTTTCTAGTGAAACAGAGTTTTATCCTTGGTTGATAAATCCACATTCAACTTTCTACCTCTGACTTAGAAAAAAGATAGGAACAATGAGTCCAAGGTTTTATCTAGCTTTTGGAAGCTATCTTGAGATATCAGAGGAAATACCAACTTTTACGTATTACTAAATATTTAATTAGTCCCAACACACATTTTGTAGAAAAGATCCAACTAATTTGTGTTGGATAACAGGACATAACGTTACAAGATCACACTTGGATTAATTGAGGGTAAGCTTTTGTTCAGAGGGCACTGTTTGTGCATTGATGAGGCAAAAGGATTGGACTGGTCTACCCTTGGCGTTGTAATCGTGCCACCCATCGCAGGTGGCATCATTGGCTATTTCACCAATGACCTCGCCATTTCCATGTTATTTAAGCCCTATCGAGCCATCAAGATAGGCAATCGTCGGCTCCCTTTTACTCCAGGGCTGATTCCTCGCAACCAGGAACGGTTAGCCCAAAAGGTGTCTGACGCGATCATGACCTCCTTGCTAACCCCTGACGAG
This sequence comes from Acaryochloris marina S15, assembly GCF_018336915.1. Classification (GTDB taxonomy): domain Bacteria; phylum Cyanobacteriota; class Cyanobacteriia; order Thermosynechococcales; family Thermosynechococcaceae; genus Acaryochloris; species Acaryochloris marina_A. Next base: position 3,327,083 of record NZ_CP064923.1, read on the forward strand.
CTACAAGCCATTGCCCAACGATTGCTGCAGACTGAACGGGTACAAGGCGCTATTTTCTGGTTACTACAACTGGCCCTAGAGCAGGTCAAGTCTGATACCGGTCAAAGAACCGCCCAAATTTTAGCCAACATCCTCAGGGACTTTGCCGATCAATCCTTACCTCGCATCATTGTGGCCCTAGCCCGTCGCGAGGATTTTCTCCAAGACCAACTCGACCAAGTGTTCGATCAGGTACTCCTGGATTTACAGCTCACAGATGATCAGGCCCAACAGCTCGCCAATTGGGTTATTAATGTTGTGGTACCACCTGATACCCTGCGACTACTGCTGATCGACTTCCTGACCGATCGAAATATTGCCATTTTAGATCGCGATCTACGCACCAAAACCAGTGGCACCTATTGGTTAGTCGCGAATGTAATGGGGGTCCAAAGTGGCTTAGTGAAGTTACGGACCTTTTGTATCGAAGAGAAATTGGCCTGCAACGCAATCGTGTCAGAATTGCTGACATCCCTGGGGATTCGACAACGTTTTGTCGAATGGTTAGCCAGTTTATCATTGCAAAATCTGCCCGTTCGAACCGTGCGACAGCTTCGACAACAATTCCGCGAAAGTGTTCGAGGATATACCCAAAATAAAGGAATTTCCGTTCTACAAAACCTGGGGACGTCCGTAGATTGGAATGAAACCGCCATGCTCATTGTCACGCGCCTGCAAACTTCTGAGGTCGTTACCACGTCCCTCAAAGACATCAGTGAGGATTTAGCCCTCATCTTGGAGCGATACTTAGAGCGTGATTTAGAAATGATTGTGATAAAGGCCCTGCCCATCTTAAATCTCGACCAGGTGATCATCGATCGTGTCAATCACACTGCTCCAGAAGATTTAGAGGCCGCCATTCAGGGCATCGTTAAAACAGAATTACGAGCTATCGTAATTCTGGGAGGGGTTCTGGGGATTGTCATCGGATTATTGCAGTCCTTAATTCTGTTATTTTCCTGAAAGACAAGGCGGTCGGCCCAATAACCTGAGATAGGAAAAGTTCTAAAACCAGGCATCCTTTTCTCTCTAAAGTACAGCTAGGTTTAAGAGTTAATCAAAACTAGGGAAAGATAAGGAGAGAATTTATGTTGTCTATTTATCTAAAAGATTGATCACCTTTTCTCATTCCCCAAAGTCATGAATTCCGAACCTAAAGTTATACCTACATCCAGCAATCCTGCATCATCTGAGCAGACCGAACAGCAACCCATCATCCAAACCTTCAGTTTACAGAAGACCTATCGAACTGGATTCTGGATGAACAAAACGGTCACCTCCCTGCAACAATGTAGTGTTCAGGTCATGCCGGGTGAAACGTTTGGTCTACTGGGACCCAATGGTGCTGGGAAAACCACCTTATTAAAGATCCTCTTGGGTCTTGCTAAACCCTCTGCAGGCAGAGGATTTCTATTGGGCAAGCCTTTAGGCGATCGGTCAGCCAAGCAGTATATCGGCTATTTACCCGAAAACGCTTACTTCTACGACTACTTAACAGGGTGGGAATTTCTCAAATATGCAGCGGGTCTTTTCCAAATCCCTGAAAAAGTCCAAAAACGACGTATCCCAGAACTATTAGACATGGTGGGATTAGATCGTAAAACGGCTAAGAAAAAACAAATGCGACGCTATTCCAAGGGGATGCTGCAACGGGTCGGCATGGCTCAAGCGTTGATCAATGATCCGAAACTCGTATTTTTAGATGAGCCCATGTCAGGTCTCGATCCCATGGGCCGGTACCAAATGCGGGAAATTATTCTATCCCTAAAAGAGCAAGGCAAGACCGTATTCTTCAATAGCCATGTCCTGTCCGATGTGGAAATAATTTGCGATCGCGTCGCCATACTGGCTTTAGGAGAACTGATCTGCGAAGGTACTCTGGAACAACTTTTAGGTGCAAACACCCAACATTACCAAGTAAAAGGGAGAGGGGGCAGCCCAAAAGTCCTCTCAGAATTTCTGATAGATTTCGAGATGCAAGCCGAGCAATGGCACGGCCAGCTTCAAGGCGATCCACAAACCTTTATATCCAAGCTAGGAAGTATGGGGGGCACCTTGATTGAGATGAAACTCATGCGGCAGTCTTTAGAAGAATTCTTTATTAAACAACTCCGACAGCGAGGCATTCAAAAGAGCCGCTAAGCTTCGTTGAGATCACCGGTAGGATCATCGTCCATAACAGGCGTATCAGACCAACTCGAACTTTCTTCTTCTTCGCCTTCACCCAGGGCAACGAGCACCACTGTAATATTGTCTTGCCCACCTTCGTCTTTCGCCGCTTCGACTAAAGCACCTGCAACCGTCTCGCAGGGATGCTTAGCCTCAAAGAAAGGAGAAATTTGCTCATCTGCTAGCTCTTCTGTTAAGCCATCACTACAAAGCAACAACTGATCACCAGACTTGACATCCAGCTGTTGGATGCCAATTTCATCTAGCTCTTCACGTCCCAAGCACTGAGCTAGAACATGGCGCCAAGGATGGGTTCGAGCCTGATCTTTTGTCAACAAACCAGATTTAACGGCTTGAGAAATCCAGGTATGATCTTCTGTGATCTGGGCTAACTGGGATCCTCTCCATCGGTACAACCGTGAATCACCAATATGAGCGCACCAAGGTTGTCCTTGGGTAGGGAATAAAACCACTACAACGGTAGTTCCCATATCCGCCCGTGCAGGGAAGTCTTTTTGATTCTGGATAATATCTTGATTGGCTTTCAGTAGCGCTTTTTTCAATAGATCAGGTGGATTAAGCTGGTCTTGCCAATTTTCCACCAAAAACTTCTGAATGGTTTCAGCGGCAATCCGGCTCGCTTCTTCGCCACCCGCATGGCCCCCCATCCCATCCGCCACGATAAAAAATCGGCCTTCGGGCTCATCAATCCGGTAAGAGTCCTGGTTCGCCTTACGGACTAACCCTTGATCACTAAGGCCTGCAAACAGACGTTTCATATTAGTTTCAACGATTCTATAATTCCTCTACTGTGATTACCATCTGCTTCAATTTACGAAGATGATATAAAGCCTCAGACATTCAAATAGTGTAGCGAAAAAAGCACCTTTCCTGATTTGCCTCTAAAATGCTACAACATTCGTTCAAAACTGTCATAACGTTTCATTCTTAATAGAAGCCGCAGGAAGACAATAGCGGCTATGGTGGCAGCGAGTGCTGCGACCGCTGCGAGCCACACATACTTATTAACCAGCAAAATCGTTGCGGAGAGCGTAAACGTACCGATGAGCAGGGCATAGTTTGTGCCCATATGGGTTAAATTAAGTCGCCGCAAGATCCGGTCTGTTTCCACCGAACGTACCCGCATACGGAGGTCACCCTGTTCTAACTTATCCAGGGTATCTTCCATCCGTCGGGGTAAACCCAGGGCGGTATTGCTGACCTGGGCAGCCTGCCGCCCCAACTCTCCCAACAGATCACCGTTTTGATTATTTGAAAATCCACCGTTGGCCATAAGTTCTGCTGCAAAGGGTTCTGCAACCTCCATAAAGTTAAACGTGGGATCTAGCCCCCGCCCCACTCCTTCTAGAGTAGAAAAGGCTCGCATGACAAATGTAAACGTTGCGGGGAAACGAAAGGGTTGATCATAGGCAATTTCAAATAGATCATCGCCAATTTGAGCAACAGACTGTTTATCAAACGGCTGCCCCATAAAATTATCCAACATATATTGGATCGAGCGCCGGATCGGACCCATATCATCTACAGGTAATAGTGCCCCCAAATCGATCAAAGAGGCAATCACTTTATTCGCATCTTTTTGAGCAAACCCGAAAAACGTCTTCAACAGCTTCTCTCGAGTTAACGTCGTAATCTGGCCCATCATGCCGAAATCATAGAAGATTAGCTTTCCATCTGAACTCACAGCTAAGTTGCCAGGATGGGGGTCTGCATGGAAAAATCCATCCGTTAATAGCTGATACAGATAGGCTTTTGCACTGAGCTGAGCAATGCGCTTTCGATCGATACCTGCAGCGTCAATGGCATCATAATTACTAATCTTAAGACCTGGGACATACTCCAGGGTTAGCACTCGTGGCGTTGCATATCGCCAAAAGACTCGGGGCACATAGACCCATTCTTGATCCCGGAAATTGCGCCGAAACTGATCCGCATTGCGGCCTTCGTTTAAATAGTCAATTTCTTCATAGAGGATTTTGCAACATTCTTCATAAATGCCTAGCCAGTCTCTTCCAGGCCCCCATTTAGGGTGATTTTGAAAATAATGGGCAATGCCTTTTAAAATTCTCAGGTCTATGTCAAACAGCTTTTTGAGTCCAGGGCGCTGGATCTTGGCGACAACCTCTTCCCCTGACTGCAGTTGGGCACGGTGCACTTGACCTAAGCTAGCCGCAGCTAGAGGAACTGGATCAAAACTGCAAAACAACTCTGGAATGGTACGGCCAAAATCCTTCTCAATAATTCGTTCTACAATCTCGTAGCTGAAGGCAGGCACACGATCCTGGAGCTTGGATAGCTCTTCTACATACTCCGCTGGGAATAAATCTGCACGAGTTGAGAACAACTGCCCAACCTTAATAAAGGTTGGGCCCAGATCAAGTAAGGTTTCCCGAATCCAGGCCGCCTGTTTTCGCCGTCGAGTCGCTCGTTTGTCTTCCGTCATCCCTCCCGGATAACTCCAAGACTTACTCAACCACCACCGAGAGCTCAGCAGCTGCAACACAAAGGTCCAAATATCCAGGAAACGACGTTGGCGAGAATAGCTCTCTCGATTCCAGCGATAGGCTTTGGGATTTTGTTTTGGGAAAGTCAACTCAGAGGATGAAACTGACACAGGCACTAACCAGAATGGCTGCGGTAGTTTTGCAGAGCTGAACGAAGTTGGGCAATTTCTGCCCGCAACTCATCAATCGTTTCTTGTAAATCATCAGAATTAGCAGTACTGGAAGCCGACGAGTAGCTTTGGGGATTGCGGGCTGCTTCTGAGTCAGCTCTCTCCATGACCTGGTCGGTAAAATGGCGGATTTTTTCCCGTTGCTCAGCATCAAACTTACCCACATTGCTGAGGGTATCTGTCAATTGATGCTCTAGCTCTTCATATAAAACTTCAGCAGTAGCTCTACCCAAGAAAAATGCGCGGATTAGAGGGTTGGTCATGGGATAGTTACATTACGATGGCTTCGCAGAAATTATAACTTGCCTCTTTGCACTCCTGCTCTAACTTGGACCGATAGAGTCATCATGGGGCAGATGAATCCAGGCAAAAACTGGGGAGTAACACCATCAAACATCAAGACTATATCAAAGTAAAAATCAGGAAAACCTCTTGAATTGATGACAAGGGAGGGGTTACTCCCAAAAGGTTTCAAAGTTAAAATGGAGTTGTAAAAGCAATCCTTTGTCGAATACCATTCAGATTTAGGCGAACACTGCAGGAAGTCTGCAGATGTTTTAGAATCTCTCTGTTGTAATTCAATCCCTACTTGAGCCAAACGACGATGTCTGTTGAAACACTTGAAAAACGCTCTACAAGCCGAAAACTGGCACCAAAGTACCGTGTTTTGCTCCACAACGATGATTTCAACCCGATGGAACATGTCGTCCAAGTGTTAACACAAACCATCCCCAATTTGACCCAACCCCAAGCGGTCAGTGTGATGATGGAAGCTCATACCAATGGAATTGCCCTCGTCATCACTTGCGCCTTCGAGCATGCGGAGTTCTACTGTGAAACCCTTAAAATGCATGGCTTAACAAGCACCATAGAACCTGACGAGTAAGAGGCAACAAGGGCGGAAATATCAGCTCCGTCATACCTACTGATGGCCAACACACCATTCTCAATCGCTACAAATAGAATGCCTTCTTCATCCAAGGTGAGACATTTCGTTGAAGGCGAGGCTTGATGGTAGTACCAGCCTATTCTCCACTGACCATATACCAGCGCCCCTCTTTTTGGATGAGAAAAACTTTCCCATCCTCTTTGCCATGTTCGTTGTTGAGACTTACCGTTGCTTTGTCGCCATTAATTTGCGACTGGGCCAGACTTCCTTTAGAAATATCGGCTGAAAAGCGCTCCTGTAATTCCGTTTCCGCATCCCCTAGATCGCAAATTTTTTGAATTCCTTGATCTGCTTCTGGAGCACATAATCCCCTTAGTTCCTCGTAGTTTTTAGAAGTAGCAACGTCAAAAACTTTTTGAACGACCCCTTCAGGGGTTGAGTGCACCCCATGATCTGCACAAGCTGTTATCAGTAACACCAGCAAACCTAGCCGCCGCATAGCCACCATCCCTCATGCGTCATCTATCTTTAGCCCATCAGGTTCAAGGCTAATTCCACCAATTTTCGGGGTAGACCTCAAACCTAATTCATCAAACAAGTCTAAATACTACTCTTGGAAACGCTGCAAATACCAACTGCCATTTTCCTGAATGAGTTCAAATTGAAGGGAATTTTTTTGATTCGGACTCATGACTGCTTTTACAGTTGCCGTATAGCCGCTAAATTCTGTACTTCCCCTTATTTTTGCAGTTAAGAAGCGATCTATAAACTTCTCTTTTTGATCCGGTTGAGCTTCAGAAATTTCGCAGATAATGTTAGCCGTCGTTTCTGCCTGGGGGGCACACAAACGATTCAGCTGCCTGAGGTCTTTTGTTTTTGCCGAATCAAAAATTCTTTGAATCACCCCTTCAGGGGTAGATTGAGTACTCCCCTGACAGGCAGTAATGGTCAGTAGTGAGAAAAATAAGATGAGCTTTCTCAGCATGAGATAGAGGCTCGAAAAAGGGGGCAGAAGTGATTGATGTGGCAGATTATACACAAAATCAGATTTCGAGACCTAAACGTAAAACCTCGTTTTATGAAGTACCAATAACAATTATCAAACTGGGTATCATTTATGGGTTCACTCACCCTGCACCTGTCGCAGGATGGCCATAAAGAATCCATCCATTTTTTGCTGATGGGGCCAAATCTTGAGGTTACTGGGTGCCCCTACAGTTGGCACCCGATCAGTCCTGGGCTGCTGGGCTTGCCATTGGGGCATTTGCGCCAGAAATTGGTCAATTATGTTTTCATTTTCTTGGGGCTGGAGGGTGCAGGTGGAATAGAGGAGCGTCCCTCCAACCTTCACCCAACGGGCACTATTCAGGAGTAGGTCTAGCTGCAGCTTTGATAGGTCTTGAGTATGGTCTGGAGTTTGACGCCAACGGGCATCGGCATGGCGATGTAAGGTGCCTAAGCCTGAGCAGGGAGCATCCACCAACACGTAGTCTGCCAGAGGAATCTGGTCTGAGAGTTGCCGACTGTCCCCGGTCCAGATTTGGACTGCATCGATCTCTAAACGTTGCAGATTTTGCTTGAGTTTGCGTAGACGAGACGGGGTGCGATCGCAAGCCCAAATCTCTCCCTGCCCCTGCATCAGCTCAGCCATATGGGTGGTTTTCCCGCCCGGTGCCGCACAGACATCTAGGGCAATAGCTCCTGGTTGAGGATCCAGCAGATGCCCTACGAGCTGGGCGCTCGCCTCTTGCACGGTCCACAACCCCTCCTGGAAACCCGGCAGTTGCGGAATAGGACCTGATTTACCTTCAATTCTGAGGGCTTGGGGCAAATGAGGGAGTGGAGTTGTTGTTACCCCTGCTGCTGCAAGTAGGGATCCGACAGACTCCCGATCCGTCTTCAGGGAGTTAATCCGTAAATCAATATGGGGAGGCTGGTTGCAGTAGTCACAGAGTTGTTCTGTTTCTTCTGGCCCCAGTTGGTTATTCCAAGCCTGCACAATCCAATCAGGATAGCTATATAAGATGCCTAATCGCTGAATGGGATCGGAGGGTAATTCTAGAGGGTCATTATGGTTGGCTGCGGCCCGCGTATATTGTCGGAGCAATCCATTGACCACCCCCGACAACCCCGACAGTTGGTTCTGCTTGGCTAGCTCTACGGTCGTAAAAATAGCTGCGGCATCGGGAATATGGTCTAGATAGCGCAGTTGATACAGCCCGAGATGGAGTAAGGTCCGCAGATCAGGGGGCTGCTGATGGGCAGGCTTTTTGGCAAATTGATCAATCAAGGCATCCAAAGTGCGTTGACGGCGGACACTGCCGTAGAGCAGCTCAGTCAAGAGGCGGCGGTCCAGATCGAGTATCGTTTTTGGCATCACCCGACTAAGGGCAACGTCCGCATAGGCTCCTCGATGAACTGCTTTGAGGCCTTGATAAGCCAGTTGTCGAGGATTGGAATTGCTCATTAAGTCCTTGGGGAAAACAGACTACCGCTTAGACTTACCACGAAACCCGCTCTAGGGCAGTCCTTAGAATGGCGGTCTTGCCAGTCGCTTCCCTTGCTCTACTGACCGAATAGCCTCAAAATGTTAACCTTTGTAAAGGAATTTCATTCTCCTTCAGGTTAATTCACGATGGCTCGGTCTTCCCCTCTACAAACGGCAACTTCAGGTTCAGAGCCTGATAACGCCCAGGCTTTTATTCAACTGGATAAACTGGCTAAGTCTTTCCAAGAAGGAATGGTTGACCGTCAAGTCCTGCGAGAGATCACGGCCACTTTTACTGCCGGTGAGTTTGTGGTCCTCTTAGGTCAAAGCGGCAGTGGTAAAAGTACGCTCCTGAACTTAATCAGCGGCATTGAACAGCCCACTACTGGACAAGTCACCATCAACGCCGTGGGTTTATCTGAATTGAATGAGCGTGATCGCACGTTGTTTCGCCGTGATCGCATCGGTTTTATTTTTCAATTTTTCAATCTCATCCCCACCCTGACGGTGCTGGAGAATATCACTCTGCCCCAGGAATTGGCAGGGGCATCCCAAGGGGAGGTAGCGAAAAAAGCGATCGCACTTCTGCAGCGGGTCGGTCTCGAAGATCGCGGCGATGCTTTTCCTGACAAACTATCGGGGGGGCAACAGCAGCGGGTGGCCATTGCCAGGGCCTTAGTCCATGATCCAATGCTGGTCTTAGCCGATGAACCCACCGGAAATCTGGATGAAGAAACGGGCCAGATTGTCCTGGACCTGCTGCTAGAACTCACCCGCTCCGCTCAGAAAACTCTAATTATGGCCACCCATAACCCCGATATTGCCAAGCTTGCCGATCGAGTGGTGCGGATGCAGGATGGTCATTTGGTGGAAGACACTCGACTGGGGACCGCCTCATGACCGCAACCATCGAACCCCAAAGTTCCAATCGTCCCCTATGGCGGATGGCCTGGCGACGGTTTCAGCAGCGCTCGTTGCAATATATTCTTTGCCTACTGGGGGTGGCCTTGGGCGTGGCCATGCTGGTGTCTATTGACCTGGCCAATGGTTCGGCTCAAACCGCCTTTGAGTTGTCTACGGATGCGATCGCAGGTCGCGCTACCCACCAAATTGAATCGATTGCTCCTGCAGGTATAGACGAGTCCGTTTATCTACAAATTCGCCAACAGGCGGGCCTTACCAAAACAGCTCCCATTGTGGATGGTTATGTCTTAGCCCCTGACTTAGGCAACCAACCCATGCGCTTAGTGGGTGTGGATCTATTCTCGGAACCGCCCTTTCGCAATTACTTTGCCCCCGAGAATCAAACCGTGGGGTTAGCGGGACTGCAAACCTTTTTGACCGAACCTAATACCGTTGTCATTTCCACAGAGGTGGCCCGACGCTATCAGGTGGACTTAGGCGATACCCTCACCCTCGATTTAGCGGGGCGACGGGTTCCGGTGCGATTAGTGGGTAAGGTACAGCCGGAGAGCACCACCACCCAGCGGGCCTTAAGCAGCCTGATTTTTACGGATATTGCCACGGCCCAAGAAATTTTGCAGAGGTCAGGGCACCTCAGCCATATTGATCTGATTGCTGAATCAGAGGGGGATTTGGATGCGATCGCAACCCTGCTACCAGAAGATGCCAGACTAGAAACCGCCGCTTCTCAGAAAAATGCCGTGCGGCAAATGACGGCAGCCTTTCGCCTCAATCTCACTGCCCTGAGTCTGCTGGCCCTAGTGGTGGGCATGTTTTTGATCTATAACACGGTCACCTTTAGCGTGGTTCAGCGCCGCCCCCTGTTTGGTGTGCTGCGCTGTATAGGCACTACCCCTAGACAGCTTTTTACACTGATTATGGGTGAAACTGCCATTCTCGGAATTCTCGGGTCATTCCTAGGACTGGGATTAGGGATTGTACTCGCTCGCAGTATTGTCGGTCTGATCACCCAAACCATCAACGACTTTTACTTTGTGGTCAGTGTCCAGCAGGTGGCCATTCCCCCCATTCTGTTGGTGAAGGGGATGCTGATTGGGATTAGCTCGGCTCTGCTCGCCGCTTTGGTGCCTGCCATAGAAGCCATGCGCACCAGCCCTCAAACCATCTTGCAGCGCTCTTCCCTGGAAAGTAAAGTGCAGCGGCTTTTGCCTTGGCTCTTCCTTAGTTGGGTGGTGATTACCCTGATCGGCATTGGCCTATTGCGACTGCAAGCGGGATTAGTGGTGGCCTTTGCCGGACTCTTTGCCATCGTTCTTGGCTCGGCACTGCTAACGCCCCCCGTCACGGCTGCTTTGATGAAGCTGGTGCAGCCACTCACCCAGTCTTTAGGTGTACTAGGGCGGTTAGCCCCTCGGGATATTGTTCGATCCTTGAGCCGGACTTCAGTTGCGATCGCAGCCCTAATGGTGGCGGTCTCAGTCATTGTCGGCGTCTCGATTATGGTGGGTTCCTTCCGGGTCACCGTGGTTCAATGGCTGGATCAAACCCTGCAGGCGGATATTTATGTAACGCCTCCCAGTACCACCGCTAACCGGGTCTTAGGCCAGCTCGATCCAGCCGTGGTGGCCGAAATGAAGCGTTGGCCAGGGCTAGAAGATGTGGTCACCTACAATGATGCCGATGCCACCGTTACTGCCTTTACTTATGGCGACGAGACCTTAGAGATCGAACGATCCATCAAACTGATTTCTGCTGAAGGCGATGTCTCCCACGGTCAGCGTCCCTATGCCTGGCGGCAAAACTCTATTGATCCGTGGCCTGCCCTGGATCGGGGTGAAGGCGTGATTGTCTCCGAAGCCTTGCTCTTAAAAGCTAATTTAAGCGATCCACCCACGGCAATTACGATTGATAGTCCTCAAGGTCCGCAGACCTTCCCGATCTTGGCGGTATTTTATGACTATTCCTCCGATCAAGGCACGGTAATTTTGGACAACGATCCGTTTATCCAGATCTGGGGGGATGAAGGGGTTGCTTCCATGGGCTTGTTTACGGCCCCCAATATTGATCTAGATACCGTCGTTGAGGATCTGAGAGAACGGTATCAGGGCCGCACGGACGTGGTGGTGCAATCCACTCGCAGTCTCCGGGACGGCTCCCTAGAAATTTTTGATCGCACCTTTGCCATTACCCAAGCTTTGCGTTTACTGGCCGTGATCGTGGCCTTTATCGGGGTTCTGAGCGCTTTGATGAGCCTGCAGCTAGAGCGCACCCGCGAAATTGGCATTCTTCGAGCCACGGGCATGACGCCTCAACAGCTCTGGTGGATGACCTTGCTGGAAACGGGGTTAATGGGCAATGTGGCGGGGTTTCTGGCCATGCCCCTCGGCTACGTGCTGGCCTGGATTTTAATCTATGTGATTAATGTGCGGTCCTTTGGCTGGACCCTGCAAATGCAGCTCAATCCCAGCTATTTCTGGCAGGCGTGGCTAGTGGCCATTGTGGCTGCTTTATTAGCAGGAATATATCCGGCTTGGCGATTGAGTCGGGTCACGGTGGCAAGTGCAATTCGGGAGGAGTAATCATGCAGCGATGGCTAATCAGTTTTGTTCTCAGCTTATTTTTAATCAGCAGTCCCGCTTGGGCAATGGAACAGGGCACGGTGGAATGGGCAGCCCCCGCAGAGTTTCCCGAGTTTCAAAAAGCAACAGCCCCGATCAAACTCTCGTTCCCCAAGGACTTCGGTCCCCATGAAGACTACCAAACCGAATGGTGGTACTACACGGGCAATCTAGAAACAGAATCTGGACGTCCCTTTGGCTATGAGCTAACTCTGTTTCGCCGGGGTCTTACGCCTGGTTTGCCTGACCAGCAGGGATCGGCTTGGCACAGCAATCAAGTCTATTTCTCCCACTTCACCCTCAGCGATATTGACAATCAACAGTTTTACCCTGTGGAGCGGTTTAATCGCGGGGCCGCAGAGCTGGCAGGAGCACAGGCCAATCCCTATCGAATTTTCTTGGATGACTGGTCTGTCGAAGAAGAGCAACCAGGAACAGTCCAACTTCATGCCCAAGGACCACAAACAGAACTTAACCTTCAGGTATCACTAACAACTCCTGTTCTGCAGGGTAATAACGGTTTTATTGTCAAAGGGGCTGAGCCAGGAAATGCTTCCTATTATTACTCTGTCGTCCAGCAGCCCACTCAAGGAACGGTCATTATTGAAGGAGAACCCTTCACGGTCTCAGGTTCTAGCTGGACGGATCATGAATTCGCGACCAGACCGCTTAGTCAAGGGACTCAAGGTTGGGATTGGTTTTCCCTGCAATTAGAGGAAGGTTCAGCGTTGATGCTTTATGGTCTTCGTTCAAATGATGGCTCTGACTTACCAGAATCCAGTGGAACCTATGTTAATTCTGACGGCAAGGTACTGCATTTGAACGGTGAGGATTATCAAATTCAGGTCTTGGATCGATGGATCAGTCCTAAATCTCGAACCCAGTATCCATCCAAATGGGCTATTTCTGTTCCCAAGCTTGATTTAGAAATCCAGATAGCACCGATGATGAATAATCAGGAACTACTCCTATCTACAAAGTACTGGGAAGGAGCAGTTGACATTTCAGGAACTCAATCAGATCAACCGATTCAAGGAAAAGGGTACGTTGAGCTTACGGGATATGACCGCGATCTCAACTTATAATCCATTTGAATGGGGTTTTCTCCTAGATGATTTCCTGGAATGGAGTGTTCACTTTTTCAAAACGAGGTCAAGGTACTATTGTTCTGGAATTAACGTCACTTCTAAACGACAACCCACAGCCTTGGCATATTTTCTCAAAGTGGAAAGCGACGGCGAATGCTTCCCACTACTCAAAGATGATTCTAGTCGAGTCACCGCTGTTGCCTTAGTCCCCATTTTTTGGGCAATATCCGCTTGGGTCATACCTGCTTGCTGACGGGCAGCAAGCATTTGTCTTAACAGACTAAACTCTTCTTCTAACTTGTTATATTCCTCAGCGACTTCGAGTTGTTCTAAGGCTTTGGCCTTTAGTTCTTCATGGGTCATGTTTCAACACCTCTTTTAGTCTTCGACGGGCGATCTGCAGTTCTTGCTTGGGAGTCTTTTGAGTCTTCTTCACAAAGCTATGCAGCATCACTATTTTTTCACCCACCAGGGTGCAATAAAACACTCTCGCAATTCCTTCTTTGCTCTTGACCCTCAGCTCAAATAGGCGATCGCCCATTGATCGGGTGTGAGGCATCCCCAGATTGGGACCAAACTCTAGCATGAGGTCGGTGAGCCTCAAATATCTAGCTAGCAAACCTGGAGGGAGAGCAAGTACCTCAGATTCAATTGCTTCAGAATAATATTGGATATTCCATGCCATAAAGAAAACATAACATATTTGTTATCTCATAGCTTTTCCCAACCTTAAAGTCAAAATTCAGTACTTGTTCAAGACTGCAGACTATTTCAACGACTGCTGAAAGGTTTGTGCCATTGCCTTAAATTCGGGCAGATAGTTCTTAGCTTGCTGTTGGCCTACCATTCCAGCCATCAGAATATATCCCCCTTCATCCGGGAAAAGCATGACCTGATACACCATCAAGTGAGTTTGAGATTTTTGATCTTTGCCCGTCGCTGTCAGTTCATAGCCCTCTAGCCCATCGATGGTTATAGGAATCGTGGTCTGGACCGATCCAATTTCAGTTTGGGCTGTTTCCAACAACCGTCGTCGTGCATATTCTTTACGATTCCCAACGAATACCTCCCCAATCGATAACGCCACAATAAACATTGGATCATTCGGGGTAGCAGTAGGAATTGTTCCATTTCGGGTGAATAGGGCTGTATTCCCCATTGCCACCCCTTGGACTTGGGCTAGGTCAGCTACCGCTTCAATCTTAAAGGGAAGTGGAGCTGCTGCCATTCGAGAAGGTTCAATGGACTGAAGAACCGTTTGCAGTGAGTGTCTCAGCTTAGATGCATGAGACTGGGGAGAGGTGGCCACAACCATCGTTGTCCGTTTAGTATCGCCAAAGAGAACAGCCCACTTCAGAAACTCCTGACCATAGGCCTGCTGCGAAAAATATACCTTTACTCCAGCTTGCCCCTTCACTTGAGTTAACTCCTTGGAGTGCAGGGTCATTCCTTTTTCTGCTAGCGCAGTCTTCGTAAACCCTTGAGTCACTTCAGCAAAAGGTCCCGGAATGGCTAACACCATCACCGATGCCCCAGTGGAAGGCTGCTGAAATCCATAGAAGCTTTCTGCTGTCTCAAAGCCTGATGGCTGAAGAATAGCAACCCCCACATCTGGGAAAGTAACGAGAGAGGGGGCTTCCTTCGCAACTTGTGCTTTTAGCTTTGCAGGGGCTGCTAGCAGGGGAATCCAAGCTATGGCTGCAATAAGTTTTCGGAGCATGATGGATGAAGCAATCAGAAAGGGAAGGGCGTTGAGGAAATCGTGGTGGTAGCAAAGTTGCGATCGCACCTAGGGAATCGCATCGTCAGGGTCCTGGTGCTCAGCAATAATCCCACCCATCACCTCCACCGAAACGGCTTGAAAGAACTGCTGCTGAAACTGCTCTTCTCGTACCGCATCCACAAATTGAAGAATGGCCTGCTGACGCTCTTCAGACGTCAAGGTTTTAGCAGATGGCTTTCCACCAATTTGGATCAGATTATTATGGTCACACACCGTAAAGCCGTACACCTGCAAACTTTCCAAGCCAACTTGCAAAGCCTGGGGGCCAATCTTCAAACTTGCCTGTAGCAAAGCCCGGCTGCCCTTTTTCTCCAACCGCGCTAAGTACTTAGCCATCCCCACTAATTGCTTCCATACGGCCACTGCATCGGGGGCATCAGAGCCTTGATAAGCGACCGCTAAGGTCTTGCCCACCGTTTGGGCCTGCTTCGCCCAGCTTTGGACCGTGGCCCAGGAATCAGGACAGCGGTCCATCACCAACAGATTCGGATTGGGTTCAGCTTCATCTGGATTCTGCCGCCAATCGACGATGGAGGAATTTAAGGTTTGGGTTGGATGCTTTGCCGCAGGTCGTACCGCTTCTAGGCGTACCTCATATCGTCTTTCATAGGCATTAAAATCCAGCTCTACAATTGCATCACAAGAGCCAGTGGGAATCTCTTCTTTATAATGGCCCCACCATAATCCTGGAAACCCTGATTCACATGAATCATCACAGATAGTGAAAGTGGTTTTGATGTATTGGACCTTGTTGCCCTTACGATCTTTGATATTTTTATTCCAAACCTGATCAAACCAGCAGTTGCGAATCAGCAATTTAGGCACTGGGTTGCCCATTCCACAGGGTTCTAGGAGTTTTAATTCCTTAAAAAGTGAACGCCCTCCATCGATGGCTACGTCATCTAAAGTCATGACCAAATCTGCTTGGACAACGGCGGCGGGTTCGGAGGCCTGCTGACGAGCCTGCTGATTAATCCCTTCCACCAGCAGCGAAATATTGGCAACGGGCAAACTCAATCCTGCAGCAAAGGGATGTCCACCAAAACTCGTCAGCAGGTTCGCCTGACTATGCACCAGTTCATAGAGATCGATCTGATTCACAGACCGGGCTGATCCACGAGCAAGGCAAACATTGCCCTTGCCTGCCACGGTTTCTTCACACAGAAGAATTGTCGGTCGGCCATAGGTTTGAGCAATCTGACCCGCCACTAATCCCAATACACCAATCGGCCATTGCGGATCACTTAAAACAATGACGGATGTGGTAGATAGATCCAGTTGTTCGAGCTTGCGGGTGACCTGCCTCAGCACATCCTTTTGGAGAGATTTGCGGCGGGCATTGGCGAGTTCAGTTTCTTCTGCTAACTGCCGACAGCGAGCGGGATTTTTGCTGGTCAGTAACTCAACACAAAAACTAGCTTCGCCATGAATGCGGCTGACCGCGTTGATGCGGGGGCCAAGGCCAAAGGAAATATCGGTGGGGCGATCGCCATTGCGTTTACACAGTTCCAAGAGCTTGGCAATGCCGGGTCGAGTTCGTTGGGTAAGTTGCCGTTGCAGCTGCTGAATCCCCCGTTGGGCCAAGTAGCGGCAATCTCCTTTTAGAGCAACCAGATCGGCAATCAGACCAATCGCCACCAAGTCTAATAGATGGTCTAGGGGCTGCTGAGGAACCTCGGGCAAAGCCAGGTAAAGAGCTTCCACCAACTTGAACGCCACTGCCACTCCAGACAGATGGGCTAAAGGATGATCGGAAGGGAAATACCGCGAGTTAATAATGGCGGTCACAGGAGGCCGTTCCGGGGGCAAAGTATGGTGATCCGTAATGATCACATCTAACCCCAACTCTTGGGCATATTCAATTTCAGAAAGATTGGTACTCCCGGTATCGCAGGTAACGATGAGTTGGTAGCCTTGCGCGGCTAACCGCTCAATTCCGGGCCGATTGAGACCATGGGATTCAGTGATGCGATTAGGAATCGTATACGAGAGGGAGTGATTCTGGGTAAAAAATTGTCCGAGTCCGTCCCAGAGGACAGCAGTTGAGGTGATGCCATCGGCATCGAAGTCACCCCAGATGGCTACTTTTTGGTTGCGATCACGGGCCTGTATCAGCCGTTGAATCGCTTGTTCCATTTCTGCCCCAAAAGCAGAAGCAGGAGTGGGTTGGTATTGGTTCGGGTCTAAAAATCCG
This sequence comes from Acaryochloris marina S15, assembly GCF_018336915.1. Lineage (GTDB taxonomy): Bacteria > Cyanobacteriota > Cyanobacteriia > Thermosynechococcales > Thermosynechococcaceae > Acaryochloris > Acaryochloris marina_A. The sequence goes on from NZ_CP064923.1 coordinate 3,343,970, forward strand.
GAAATAATCTGAGGGTCGTGAATCCCTCGCTGCCAGAGTAATTGAGCTAAATATTGACCGGATATCTCTGGCGCTACACGTTGAATATCAGCAATCAGCCACTGCGGTGGCGTTACGGTTTGAATCAGATGCCATTGAAGGTCAGTGGGCATTCGCAGTTGTGTGAACAGAGTTTTGCTCAATTAGCTCATCCACTAAAGAGGAATAGTGGTGGACACCAATCTCTCCTCTAAGATAGCGCTGATACACCTCGGCGATGGCCTGCATAAGGGGCTGACCTTTGTGGGCTAATGTAGTTGTGCTCATGATGTACCGATCCCTTTTGTTAATAGTGTCAGTTAAGTCAGTTCAGACTTGTTTTTCGAATTAACTAAACAATACCGAGATCACAAACCAAACAAATCCGGAAAAATACGGATTATTTAGAAGTACCCTAAAATCTCATTTGGGAGAAAGACAAAAAGTAGACGAGCAGTTACTTTGACACCCCTTCATCTCACACAGGCGACACTTTTGCTCGGTATAAGAGCTGCTCACCCTGACGATAGCCAACATAGCGAATTCGGACTGCATCTCCTAGTTTCAAGGCCTGTTCAGCCATCGACACAACCTGGTGCCACTGGGGATCATAGGTCATTTCAGCTCCCACTTCGCCAATCGGAACAACCCCCCAAGACCCTAATAATTTTTCCAGAGGCATCAGTAAAGGCAACAATTTTATCGCCGGGGCATCCGGGTTTTTACGGGCAGCATAGGCCGCAGTCGGCCATTGCAATAACAAAGATTCTAGAGCCTGAATCGTGGATTTTTGGTACTCCATTAGCAGATATTCTTTCTGGGTCTGGAGCTGCTGCTGCTGGCGTTGGTATTCCTGTTGCAGCATCACAACCTTTTGCTGAAGTTCTTCATGCTTATGATCAGAGGAGTCAGATTTTCTACGCAAATTTACGGAGATCGGCTGATTTTCTCCATCTTGAAGCTGCAATCTCCGTATTCCCACGGAGTTATTGGGAGAAAAGTTGGATAGCAATACTGCCAATTCAACTTGGAAAACCTCACTCAAAAAGAGAACCTTTTGTAACCGCAAATCCAGAATTCGACCTTGTCGGATCCAGTTAATATTCGTTCTCGAAAGACCTGAGATTCGGGACAGCTCAGCAAAGCTCTTAAACCCCGATCGTTTCATCAAGTCGATCAGTATTGGGGTGTAGTCAGGAACTCCTGAAGCGTTATTTACCATCCACTCAGCCAACCAAAAACCTTGCATTCCAGAATGCAACATTTTATAGAACCACTGCAAACCCACAGGCAAACATGCTGGGTTGCCCCCTAAATCTCAATCCATTCATCAGAAAGGCAATTCAAACTGCTGGGTTTTAGCTTCGGTTTCCGCAGATGATTTACGGGCTCGAGGTTGAGTATTTCCTTTGCGAAGCCCCACAGCAATTTTGCTATGCTGCTCGATTTGCTTCATCACTTGCTTGGCCCGCTTAATCACCGATGGGGGCAAACCAGCCAACCGGCCCGCCTCAATCCCATATGAGCGACTGGCCCCACCGGGACAGACTTGATGCAGAAAAATAATTTGATCCGGGAGTTCCTTGACCATTACTTGATAGTTAGCCACATTCTCCACCAAACTCGCCAGCTCATTTAGCTCATGGTAGTGGGTGGCAAAAATCGTGCGGGCTTGAATAACGACAGCAAGGTGCTCAGCTACGGACCAAGCAATCGCCAGGCCATCAAAGGTGGCAGTCCCTCGACCAATTTCATCTAGAAGTACCAAAGACTTGGAAGAGGCATGGTTGAGGATATTGGCCGTTTCATTCATTTCCACCATAAAGGTGGATTGCCCCGTCGCCAGATCGTCCACTGCACCTACACGAGTGAAGATGCGATCGCATACTCCTAACCGAGCTGATTGAGCCGGCACATAGCTGCCAATCTGGGCCATCAACTGCATCAAACCGACTTGACGTAGATAACAACTTTTGCCACTGGCATTAGGTCCTGTCAAGATCACAAGATCGGGATGAGGCGTGACATCAGGAGAGGGAGAACTCCCTAGTTCAGTAGCATTAGGCACAAAAAAACCGGGGGGCAGAGACTGCTCTACGACCGGGTGACGGCCCTCGAGAACTTCTATTTCGCGGCTCTCACTCATATCAGGACAGCAGTACCCCTGATAGACCGCCACTTCTGTTAGACCTACCAGAATGTCAACGGCTGCCACAGCAGCGGCAACGGTGCGAATCAGACTGGCCTGTTCACCGACTTCCGTTCGGAGAGCTACAAGCAGGTCATATTCCAGTTGAAATTGTTCTGCTTGTGCTGTGAAGATGCGGGCTTCTCGTTCCTTTAGCTCTGGGGTGATAAATCGTTCTTCGTTGGTCAGGGTTTGCTTACGGATATAGTCATCAGGAGCTTGGTCAGCTTTGGCACGAGAAATACTAATAAAGTAGCCGAAGGCCTTGTTAAACCCCACTTTCAGAGTAGAAACACCGGTACGCTCTCGTTCATCTTTTTCCAAGTTGGCAATCCACTGCTGATCGCTGACAATTTGCTGACGCATCTGATCCAGCTCAGTATTGACGCTGGGTTTAATGATGCCCCCTTCCGTGAGAGAGATAGGTGGCGATTCTACTAAATGGGCACGCAGGCGCTGAGCCAATTGATCAAGTATCGGAGGAACCGTCTGCAGAGCCTGCAAATATTGGGCTTCGCACTTAGCCACTTTGTGGGATAGCTCCGTTAGTTGCCCTAAAGATTCCGCCAAGGCAACCAGGTCGCGGGCATTGGCGGTACCCGAGCCTGCCCGTCCGGCCAATCGTTCCAGATCGTAGATTTTCTGCAACTGATTTTGGAGTTCTTTGCGAAATCCCGTTTGGGGCAGTAGTTCAGTAATAGTGGCTTGGCGGGCTTGAATATCATTTAGATCGAGCAAGGGTTGCAATAACCATCGCCGTAATGCTCGACTGCCCATAGCAGTGCGAGTCCGATCGATCGCCCAAAGCAAAGACCCCCGAAAGGTTCCATCGCGAGAGGTTTGGGTCAGTTCCAAATTCCGCCGACTTTGATGGTCGAGTACCAGATACTGGCTGAGGGTATAGGTCGCAAGGGGTTGAAGAGGAATATGGGTGTCTTTCTGTGTGGCTTCTAGATACGCCAGTAGTCCACCTGCAGCCCGAACAGCTAAGGGGAGATGCTCACAGCCCAGACCTTCTAACGAGCGCACCCCATAGACTTCCTGAATTCGCTGGCGGGCTTCTGCTTGGGTGAATGACGTTTGCGATCGCAACGAGTAGCAGAACTGATTCGGTAATCCTTCCGGGAGCAGATCCGAATTTTCGCCAGGTCGCAAAATCTGCTGAATATCAGGAGCATCCGTTGGAAACAATACTTCTGAAGGCTGCAGCCGCAGCAGTTCTTGGGCCAAAGTTTCCCGCTCACTAAACTGAGTAGTCAGGAATTCTCCAGTGGAAATATCGGCATAGGCCAAACCCCAATGGTTCCCCGCCAACACAAACGCCGCCAGGAAGTTATTACTGCGGGCATTCAGCATACCCTCTTCCAACAGGGTGCCAGGTGTAATCACCCGGGTGACCTCCCGCTTCACTAGCCCCTGGGCCTGGGCTGGATCCTCCATCTGATCACAAATGGCTACGGCATAGCCTTTCTCCACTAGCAATCGGCTATAGCGATCCAACTGGTGGTGGGGAATCCCTGCCATGGCCACCCGACCTACATCATTCCCAGACTGCCTGCTGGTCAGGACGAGTTCTAAGGCTTGGGCAATCGTACAAGCATCTTCAAAGAAAGTCTCATAAAAATCCCCCATCCGATACAGCAAGATGGTCTGGGGGTATTCATCCTTGAGGTCTACATAATGGCGCATCATCGGGGAGAGAGCTTCCCGGTCTACGGATGTGCGATCGCGATGTTGGGCGGGGTTTTTGCCTTCTCTTAAAACGGGGACGTCGGGGGAAACAGAATCGCTCATGGAGGATCATCAAGTCTGAATCGTACTGTTTACGACTCTATCGCAGCCTTTAAGGCAGCTCAACTAGATAAGTTGTATCTCACCATTTATCTAGTTGAGCTAATGTCACTTCAGCAATACCCAAATCCAACTGAAGGGGGGCCTCAATATATACTTCAATAACTTTTTTAGGTAGTGCCCCAGAAGTAAGGATCGCTGAGACTTGCTATTATCAATGCTTTGACCAAATTCACCCAAGCATCTCACTCTTAGGTCTCTGCATGTATCAAAGGCTAAGAACCTAACCTATCATCAGATTCCTGAATGCATTAAGGTAAAGGCATACAGTTTAGTGAGGATACTTTGTAACAATAGTATCTATCCTAAAACTTGAAAGCCTTATGTAAAAGCACTTTTAAGGATTCTTATTTTTGGGGCACTACCCTTTTTTATACTTCCTCAAATAATACTTTGGTGAGAATTAGGAGATAGTACTTCAAAAACCTCTAAAGTAAAGGTCACATGCTCATAACCTTCCAAGTCGTGAAAAACATATATTTCAGGCTCCGTCTGCCAACGAAAGAGAAAGGCTTGTAGACTACTGACTGACCTTTTCAAACAGCTTCTAACTGTCCTATTTTTCGAGATCAGGTCAGATGGTTTATTGATTTTTTTATTGCACAGCTCTTTGTGTATACCAACTAATTATTGTCCCTAAAGTCAAGTTATCAATGAGCACTTGATCCTCTAATGCGATCGCACTCAGCGGTTTGAGCGAAGATGAGACCAGATGGCTAAACCAATCGATAAAGTCAGCATCTACTTGAGGACCAGCCAGTAACTGAGTGTCTTTGCTAATACAGTCCTGAATTTGCGGAGGTGAAAGAGACTCAATGGGTATTTGTAGTTGGGTACTAATTTGTTGTAGATATCTCCAACAGTAAACTGTGAGACGAATGGAGAAGCGTTCTCGCGTGGGTAGCAACGTTTGATCAATCTGAGTGTTCTCGGCAGGGGTGAGTAGAGAACTCAGAGCTTGGGGTAATTCAGCCATTGAATAAATTGATAAATGAATAGGTTTTTAAACAAAAGCGGTCTTCTTTACGAGAAAAGAGCGAAAGACAAATTAATGAAGAAGAGGTTCTTACCGTTTTTCTGATAGCTTGCCCGTCATCAAACTAGCAGCCTACTTCCGGGATATTGAAATACCCAATCTTCATATATAAATACTCAAGGATGAGCTCGGTCTGGACTAGGGTTAAGATCCTAACTGTTACTTGGAAGACTTGAAACTTAGTTTCAAAAAAAGCGCCCCGTTATACGTAGGACGCTTCTTTCTCTAGGGTTGATAGTTAGGATGGCTATTCAACACCTTCAATCTTGTCTTCAACTTCTTGATAGAGATCACGAAGCATTTGCAGATTTTCTTCACTGGTTTCCCAGTACCCTCGACCATTCACTTCTAGCAATGTGCTCACCACCTTGCGGAAAGAATGGGGATTGAGATTCTTGAGACGATTCCGCATCTCTTCATCTTCGATGAAGGTGGTGTTCACGTCTTCATAAACCCAGTTATCTACTGCACCTGCCGTGGCCGACCAGCCCATGGTATTCACTAGGCGCTTAGACAGCTCCCGTACACCTTCATAACCGTGGCTGAGCATTCCCTCATACCACTTAGGGTTAAGGAGCTTGGTGCGAGCATCCAGGCGGACTGTTTCCGAAAGGGTTCGGACTTGGGCATTGGCCGTTGTGGTGTCAGCAACGTAGGCATTGGGCTTTTTCTTGTCGTCCCGTAGACTGGAAACCACCTTGGTTGGATCAGAGTCAAAATAGTGACTCACATCCGTAAGGCTAATTTCAGAAGAGTCAAGATTCTGGAATGTGGCATCTACTGTTTTGAGAGAGGCTTCCAGAATTTGTCGGGATTGCTCCATATCGCCAGGAGAGTCGGCAGAGAAGGCAAAAGATTTCCGTTTGAGATACATCTCCTGTAGTTCAGCTTCCTCATCCCAGGTGCTGTTTTCTACCGCCAAGTTGACATTGGCCGCATAGGAACCGGAGGCATTGGAGAAGATTCGGGTAGCAGCTTGTCGCAGGTTGATGCCCATATCTTCCGCTTGCTTAAGGGCATGCTTACGGACAAAGTTCATCTCTAAGGGCTCATCCGCTTCAGCAGCCATCTTGACTGCTTGGTCTAACAGAGCCATCTGGTTGATAAACAGATCACGGAACACGCCTGAGCAATTAACGACTACGTCAACGCGAGGTCGTCCCAGTTCTTCCAAGGGAATGAGTTCTAGCTTATTCACCCGACCTAAAGAATCTGGTAGGGGTTTCACACCCACAAACCACATCACTTGAGCCAAGGACTCACCATAGGTCTTGATGTTATCCGTGCCCCACAGGACTAGGGCAATGGACTCAGGCCATTCGCCGTTATTTTCTTGCTTTTGACGGGCTAAGAGTCGGTCAACGACGACTTTTGCAGATTGAACTGCTGCTTCCGTGGGAATCGATTGGGGGTCAAGGGCATGGATATTTTTGCCAGTGGGCAACACATCTGGATTGCGAATCGGGTCACCCCCTGGTCCGGGGAGTATATATTCGCCTTCTAGGGCTTGGAGTAAGGCACCCAATTCATTATCCGCAACCACCTGATTGAGACAGAACTCCAAATACTCCACCAAAGGGGTTAAAGCTTCTTGGTCTAAATCTGGGAAGCCCGCTTCATTCAGGGCTTTTACCCAAGGTTCTTCTTGGCGACCGAAGTTAAACAAATTCAAGGGAGAAACCGTGGAAACTCGGCCTTCTTCATCAACCTGGGTGTGGACAATCGCAGCAACGGCAGACCGTGTCGTCTCATTAATGGTGTTAAGGAGATCAACATCTTCAAGGACACCCCGATCACTATTGCGGAAAATTTCGTCCAAGTCGCGATTGATACTATTGGCAATCAGACGAGGGAGACCCAAGATATTATCTTCACCCCGATCGAGACTAGCGATGTTTACGAGGGTAGCAATGGCTTCCTCTGCCGTGGGGGGCTTACCAATCACATGGAGACCACAGGGCAAGAGCCGTGACTCAATTTCCATCAGTTTGATGTAGACCCGACCGACAATGGTGTCGCGCTCTTCTTGGGTCATATCCTTGGCTTCTTGATCAGGCAGGTTAATGTCCTGATCTAGGTTCACCAAGCGGGCTTTATCCATAATCGTGTTAACGATAGGAATGCCTCGACCACTTTCTTTGAGGGTTTGATAAGAGGCAATCAGTTCGCTGAGCTCTTTTAGGCCCTTATAAAGACCTGCATTTTCTGCAGGAGGGGTGAGGTAGCTAATGGTGTTGGCATAGCTACGGCGCTTGGCAATGGTCGCTTCTGACGGATTATTGGCGGCATAGTAGTAGAGGTTGGGAATGTTGCCGATTAAGGTGTCGGGGTAACACTCGTTGGACATACCGATCTGCTTACCGGGCATAAATTCCAAAGACCCATGGGTGCCGAAATGAAGGACGGCATCTGCCTTAAAGATCTTTTCTAGATAGCTATAGTAGGCGGCGAATCCATGGTGGGGACTAGCGGAGCGGGAGAACAGCAAGCGCATGGGGTCACCTTCATAACCGAAGGTGGGCTGAACCCCAATGAATAGGTTACCGTAGGTTTTTCCGAAAACCAGGAGATTTTGGCCATCGCTGTTAAGGTTGCCAGGAGGGGGACCCCAAGACTCTTCTAAGCGTTTTGAGTAGGGGGTAAGGGATTCATATTCCTGCACTGACATGCGGTGGGCAATGTTCAGTTCGGGGCTGTTGTACTGGGCCTGGGCATCATGGAGGATTTCCAGCATCAAAGCTTCGGAATTCTCAGGCATATCCTCAATGGTATAGCCATCCTTTTTCATGGCTTCCATCACTTTATAGATGGAGTTAAACACATCCAGGTAGGCAGCGGAGCCCACATTGCCTTTATCCGGTGGGAAGCTGAACACCGTAATCGCTAGCTTCTTCTCCACTTTAGTTTTCCGGCGTAGGGAGGCCCACTTCATGGCTCGTTGGGCAACCATTTCGATCCGGTCTTGCAGTGCGATCGCACGTCCGGTAACGCCATCTCGACCTGACAAAATAATTGGCTCAATCGCCCCATCCAGTTCAGGAATAGCAATTTGTAGGGCAGCTTGAATCGGGTGCAAGCCTAAATCACTTTCTTCCCACTCTTCCGTGGTTTGGAAGACTAGGGGCAAGGCCACCATATAGGGGCGGTTTAGCTTTTTGAGGGCGTCTACTGCTTTGGGATGATCTTGGCGGGCAGGACCGCCCACCAGGGCAAAGCCCGTTAAGGAAACAACTGCATCTACCAATGCAGTCTCACCACCTGGTGTCTCATAAAAGAACTCTTCCACAGGTTTGGAAAAGTCCAAACCACTGGCAAACACCGGAATCACCCGAGCGCCTAGAGATTCCAATTCCTGAACCGTGGCTACATAGTGAGCGTCATCGCCCGTTACTAAGTGAGTCCGCTGGAGAATCAGGCCAACTGTCGGCGCAGTCCCATTCTTGAGCGCATCAGGAATATCGCGTCGGGAGCTAAACCAGTTGAGATATTCTTTAACATCGGCAAACATTTCCATGGCCAGGGGATGCCAAACGCCCATCTCTAAATAGGTGACCGGATCCGCAAATTGGACCTTGTCTTCCAGCTCTGGCACATACTTGTTGGCCAGCATCAGCAGGAAGTTTTCCAAGTTATCCTGAGAGCCGCCTAGCCAATACTGAAAGCTCAGCATAAAGTTGCGAGCATCCTGGGCTTTATCAACGGGCAAATATTTAAGGACTTTAGGTAAGGTGCGCAGCAGCTTCAGCATGCCGTCCTGGAACGAGGCACCCGACTGCTCTTTCCGCTTGCGCATGAACTGTGCGATCGCACTTTGGGATTGCCCCAAATTCGCCATCGTAAAGCTACCCATTTTATTCAGGCGCATCACCTGGGGCATGGAGGGGAAGACCACCGCTACATCTAAACGGTCCCGATGAGGCTCAACCGCAGCCACGACTTTATCAGCCAAGTCTTCAATAAAAATCAATGAGCCGATGAAGATGTTGGCTTCTGCTATGTCGGCTTCAAAAGCTTCATAGTTTTCTGGTGACCGTAATTCCTCTAGCAGGTAACCACTGAGTTCTACAGCAACACTGTCATGATTATTGTTAATGGCATTGGCAGCAGCCGTCAGGGCACTCTGATACTGAGGCTCTAACACGACATAGACCACCTTCATTAAGGAACGTCCCTGCAGCTCCTTGGGAACAATATGTCTAATGGTGGACTTGACGTGAGTGAACATGCGATCGCGCTCCTTTAACGTGAACAATCTTGTGCACGACTATTAGGTTCTATAAAGATTTGTACCAAACAATTTGCTGTGAAACGGTACGGTGGTCAGGAACTGACACAATTTGCAAGAAAATCTGAGATGAATTTCAAATCATGCTTGCATGCCTAGATTGCTTCTTTCCCCACCATCAAGCATAGCCGAAGTCTCTAGGCAAATACATACCCACGACCTATTCGGAAGCCATCATGAGTGCTAGGCAGAATATTAACGGGTCAATTTGAATCTTGATTTTTTGTGTAGATGTATTACGTAACTTAGCTAATGCTCTCGACTATTAACTGACTCAATGAGTCATATAAGACCAGACAATCCTAAGCGGTATAGAAGCTAAAGCCATTATTAAGACTGACCTCCTTCCCAAAACTGGAATGTAAATTCATATTAAGCGTTAGGTATAAATGCTCAACCTAATTAGCCCAGTGGGGATGTGCGTCGTTCGAGTTACACATGCAAAAGATTAGTACTGAAGACTTACTCGCAAAATATGATTCAGGAATTAGAGATTTCAGTCATACAGATTTAAGTCAAATTAATTTATTTGAGGCGTATTTACCAGACATCAATCTCCAAGGTTGTGACTTAACCTACGCCAATCTAGCTTATGCAACCCTGAGTCGAGCTAATTTAATTGAAGCCAACTTTTACCAGGCAAAGTTAGAAAAGACCTGGCTGGACTCCGTTCAGTTAGGAGACTCCCAACTACAGGAGGCTTCATTCATCGGTACAGAATTAGCTTTTGCTCAACTCATCAGAGCTGATTTGACCCATGCTAATTTGCAAAATGCCAATTTACAACAAGCCAATCTCTCCGCAGCTAATCTTACTGGCACCAATCTGAGTGGGGCCAACTTAGAGAGGTGCAACTTATCACAATCTATCTTAATTCGCAGCAACTTTTTTCGCGCCAGTTTTGTTGATTTTAGTGGCACTGACATTCATCCCACGACCATCTTGCCCAATGGATATCCCGGTATTTCTCAGTGAATTTGGGAATAATCTGATATTCTCTGGTCCCTGAAGAAATTAATCTAAATGTGTTCCCTGTGATCGAAGCTCAAATTTATAAGAGAATCGTCATGTAGGTACACACGCATCTCGGAGAAAGACAAGCTATGTCTGTTGGCCATCCTCCACAATCCTCAGAAACGGTGAAGTTGGAATATAACCAGTTACAGTCTATTTCTGAAATATGGCCGATTGCCGCCCAGCAGTTTGGGGAAATTGTGGCACTTCGAGATCCCCATGTAAAGCCAGAAGTGAATCTCACCTATGTGGAATTAAACCGCCAAGTCCAACGGTTCGCAGCTAGTTTACAGGCCTTAGGAGTTAAACCTGGCGATCGGGTGGCTTTGTTTGCCGATAATAGTTCCCGCTGGTTTATCGCTGATCAAGGCAGCATTATGGCAGGGGCCGTCAATGTGGTCCGCAGTTCCCAGGCCAGCCCAGAGGAGCTTGTCTACATTCTAGAAAACAGTGGGGCCACTTTTCTACTGGTTGAGGATGCGGCAACATTCAGTAAATTGCAGCCATTCCTGACGAAAATCCCTTTAAAATTGGTGGCCTTGCTTTCGGATGAAGAAGTGTCAAACAACGGCCAATCTCAGGTATTGAACTTTCCCCAAGTGTTCCAAGAAGGAACTCACGGTGCCGTTCGTGCGGTTCCTTTGGATCGAGAACATTTAGCGACGCTGATCTATACATCTGGAACGAGTGGCAAACCCAAGGGAGTCATGCTGAGTCATGGCAACCTGCTCCACATCATTACGGCCATGCCTGCGGCGGTTCAGCCAGAAGTAGGCGATCGCATTCTCAGTATCCTCCCCACCTGGCATTCCTTCGGTCGCTTGGTAGACTACTACTTCCTGTCCCAAGGATGCACGCAAATCTATACCAGCATTCGAAACCTCAAAGGAGATCTGCAAACCTATAAACCCCACTATATGGGCAGTGTGCCGCGTTTATGGGAGTCTCTTTACGAAGGGATGCAGAAAAAATTTCGGAGTGAACCTGCCACTCGTCAAAAACTGATCAATACGTTTTTTGGGATCAGCCAGAAATATATTTTGGCCCGCCGGACTCAACAAGGACTCAACATTAACAATCTCAATCCGTCAGGGCTACAGCGGTTCTCGGCTCAACTGCAGATGATTTTCCTAGGTCCTTTGCATCAATTGGGCGATCGCATCGTCTATACCAAAATCAGACAGGCCATGGGCGGACAATTCAAGCTGTCCTTCAGCGGCGGCGGCTCCTTAGCCATGCACCTAGAGACCTTCTTTGAAACCGTCGGTATTGATGTACTCGTGGGCTATGGATTAACAGAAACCTCGCCCGTATTAACCTCTCGTCGGACAGGAAAAAATTTGCGCCGCTCAGCGGGTAAGCCCATTCCTAAAACAGAAATTAAAATTGTCGACCCGCAAACTCGTCAAACCTTACCCACAGGTCAACAAGGCCTCGTCATTGTCCGAGGACCTCAAGTTATGCAGGGCTACTACCAAAATCCGACAGCGACAGCAAAAGTGATTGATCAAGAAGGCTGGTTTGATACAGGGGATTTAGGCTGGTTGACGCCGACACAAGATCTGGTTCTGACCGGACGAGCCAAAGATACCATTGTGCTCTCCAACGGTGAAAATATTGAGCCGCAGCCTCTGGAAGACGCCTGTGCCCGCAGCTCATTCATTGATCAAATCATGGTGGTTGGGCAGGATCAACGCAGCCTAGGAGCCCTAATTGTTCCTAATCTCGATGCTCTGCAACAGTGGACCTCCGATCAAAATGTCTCCATTCAACAACCGGATACTACGCTCACTCCAGGGAACCAAGTCCTCACCTTTTCCGATCAACCCATACAAGATCTCTTTCGCCAGGAACTTACTCGAGAAGTCAAAAATCGTCCGAACTACCGCCCTGATGAGCGAATTGGTCCCTTTGCCTTTGCCTTAGAACCCTTTTCCATCGAAAATGGAATGCTTACGCAAACCCTAAAAGTTCGCCGTCGTGTTGTCATGGAGCATTACCGCGATATGATCAACGGAATGTTTAAATAGATTCAAATCGCTGCAAAAGACCTATGGAAATTCCTGCTGATCAGCTTCTGTTGAAACGCCCCATTACCGTGAAAGCAGTTGTTACCCCTCTATGGAAAGATGAGGCTCAACAACAGCTCCAAACCCAAATCAATCAATTTGATGGTCAGCTTCAGCAACTTGATAACCAAGTTCAACAAATGATCGGCGAGTTGAAAAAGCAAACAATTCAAATTATTGGGGCTGAAGGTAGCACTTCAGAAGAAACCCAAGCTCAAATTCAAGATATCCAAATGCAAGCGAATAATCGCAAAAGTGAACTCCTAGATCAAAAAAATCAGGTTTTACAACAACTTAACCAAGTCCAATCCCTTGAGATGGAGCAAGAAGTTGAGCAAGGGCAGATCGATAGCTTTTTCTACATCAAGAAAGGAGATCACCTCATTCGCAGAATGCAGGTCGAAGTCTTACTAAGAGATGGTGTAGTTGAAGATATTCGAGGCGAACTCTAATTTAATTGCCCCGTTAGCTCAATATTGACTAGCCTTTCAGTGCATCAGAATGTTAGTCGGCCTGAACTCAACCCAGTATTTGCCAATATTTAGCTTGGCAAATACTGGGTTGAGTTTGTATTGCAACCATGACCGTCGGATTGTGGAGAATGAATCTAAACTTGCCCTGCTCATTGGCTTGGAAATGTGAGATTCATCACTGCAAGGTTTTGGAGTAACGCTTTAAAGTGAAGGGAATCGAATGCTAATGTTAAGAAATTAACAAAAATTAATTCAAAATATTACAAATTCGATTTCAACAAAACACTATACCTATAATGCATAGTCTTTCTGCATCTCCCCAACTCCAACAGCCTACACCTAAATTCCCAGTCCCTTTAAAGCTTGTGGCTTTAGGGGATAGCTTGGTCTATGGGTATGGCGATCCTGAAGGAGGAGGATGGGTCGAGCGACTCCGACGACAGTGGATGTATCCCGATAATGCAGGCCATATCCTCTATAACTTAGGGGTGCGTGGAGATACCATTAAGCACGTTGCTCGGCGACTAGAAAGTGAATTTCGGTATCGAGGGGAACTGCGACATCAGGTCCCGGATCGAATCATTTTATCGGTTGGGGTGAATGATTCTGCTCGCCTTGGACGGCTCAATGGTCGGTGCTTTACGCCGTTTCCAGACTTTCAAAATCAATTGGCGGAACTGCTCGATCGCGCAATTGAACTTTGCCCCGTATTGTTTGTCGGCATGGTGCCTGTAAACGAACAGGCCATGCCTTTCTTAGATGCCTTTTATTACAACCACGCGGATCAGCATCTTTATAATGAAGCCACTCGGCTGGCATGCCATGAGCGGCAGATTCCTTTCCTAGATCTGTTTGATATCTGGCAACAAAGAGGAGCAAACTGGTGTGATCCACAGATGGGAGCTGATGGCTTGCATCCGAATCCTCAAGGATATCAATCTCTATTAATGGATATTTGCAACTGGCAACCGATGCAAGCTTTAATGCAGTCCGGTACGGCTTAAAGCGCAAACGACAGAATTAAGAAAAAGCCTCAATAATTCCTCCACCCAACAGGATTTCCTGGTCATACCAAACCGCAGCTTGGCCTGGTGCAATACCAAATTGGGGGGTCTCAAAAACCAACTTCACTCGGCTACCCTGTGCATCTGCTTCCAAGGGAACGATAGTAACGCCTGTTGGCTTCGAGCGGTAGCGGACCTGGACCTCAGCATGAATAGGATTTTGGGGAGGGGCAATCGAAACCCAATTGACTCGTTTCACCATACATTCAGTCCGAAGAGCAGTCTCTCGATCACCGACAATGACTTGATTCTTGCCTGGATCTAAATCCACCACATATAAAGGACGAGGAGCTGCAACACCAATCCCTTTCCGTTGACCAATCGTAAAATGATGAATCCCCTGATGATGTCCTAGAATATTCCCCTCTTGGTCTACGATTTCTCCTGGATGAGTCTGAATATATTGATCCAAAAAAGTTTGCATCGACCCATGAGCCTCAATTAAGCACAAATCCTGGCTTTCAGGTTTCTCGGCTGTATGAAGATCAAGCTGAGTCGCCATACGGCGGGTTTCAGTTTTCGTATGTTCTCCCAATGGAAAAACTGTGCCGCTCAGCAAATCTTGATCTAAATCGTAGAGAAAATAAGATTGATCTTTGTTCCGATCCACTGCCCGTAGAAGCTGATAGCGTTTGTCCTTTTCACTGTATGCAATCCGAGCGTAATGGCCTGTGGCAATCGTATCTGTGTTGAGCTCATGGCGGGCATAGTTCAACATGGGGCCAAACTTAACGGTTTTATTGCATTGTGAGCAGGGTAAAGGGGTAATTCCCTGCTGATATCCTTCTACTAGATAGTCAATAATATGACTGGAAAACAGGTCTCGACTGTCCACCACGTGATGAGGAATATTTAAATCCTCGCAAAGTTGGGCAGCATCCACTAGACCATCAGAACAGCATTGCCCTTTTCCTTGCATTAACCATAAGGTAAGACCAATTACTTCATACCCTTTTTCTTTGAGACTCGCTGCTGCAACGGAGCTATCCACTCCTCCAGAGAGACCAACAACAACTTTCTTCATGTTCAAAATAGTGCGTGGGTAAGCATTAGGAAAAATACGGTAAAAGCGATAGAGTTAGAACAACATTATCTAATTCCATTGTTCCATGCTAACTTTTTCGACCAATCCTTGGGGCAACATCATGTCCAATCACGACAGATACTTATTGATATAGCATTCTGACCTAATCATGCCGCAATGGGGCCTTTAGGTCTAGAAGCGCATAAGTTCTGCTGTGTTGGTTATGACTGTAAAGCTACGCTTTTAATTCAAAAATAGACAGGATATTTCCTGCTTTACCCTTAATTTACTCGCCCTTTGGAGATGTACTAATGTCGATTTACGTTGGGAATTTATCCTACGAAGCTAGCCAAGATGACGTGTCTGCTGTTTTTGCAGAATATGGCAAAGTAGCGAAAGTTCACCTTCCCGCTGATCGGGAAACAGGCCGAAAACGCGGTTTTGGATTTGTGGATATGGAAAATGATTCAGAAGAAGAGGCTGCGATTGCAGCCTTGGATGGAGCTGAGTGGATGGGGCGCCAGTTGAAGGTCAATAAAGCTCGTCCTCGTACTCCCAACCCTTCTTGGTAGAGATATTGCAGAGGTTATAACAACTTTAACTCCTGCAAGAATAGTCTTCGAAATCTTATCTATTTCAATTCTGTTTTGTGTAAGCAACAAATCATAGGAATGTGATGTCGTTATCTTTGCGAGGGTATGCTTTCACAAGATAAGGATGGCTGGATTTTTCCAAAAAACAGTAGAATAGATTGGAATTCCTATAGTGAAATACTTCTTCACAAAGGATGGCCCATACTGTAACTGAAATAAAATCTAAGGAGAAGTTAGGCAGTGGTTCAGGTGGTTTTAGGTGAAGACGAAGGTATTGAATCTGCATTGCGTCGATTTAAGCGTCAAGTCTCAAAGGCCGGGATTTTGGCAGATGTAAAACGTCGACGCCATTTTGAGACCCCCTTAGAGAAGAAGAAGCGTAAGCGCATTGCTACTCGTCGTAAGCGTCGTTTTCGCTAGGACATACATTTCTCGACTGCAAAAGCCAAGATATCGGCCAATAGTCTTTTTAACCACTGCCTCGCTTAGTAAAGGCAGTGGTTGTTATGCTGAACAACACACTTTTTTGAGCAACGGTGTTAGAAATTTGTTGTTCTTCGTTTGCTTGTTCGTAGTATGATTCACCAGCGATCAATTGTAGAATTAGAAGCCAGCAGACAGCCCCTGGCTGTTAAGGAGAAAGCAAAACATTATGGCCCGCATGTATTACGATGCCGATGCCAATCTAGATTTATTGGCGAATAAAACCGTTGCCATCATTGGCTATGGCTCCCAAGGGCATGCCCATGCCTTAAACCTAAAAGATAGTGGTGTTCAGGTCATCGTGGGTTTATACGAAGGGAGCAAATCCACAGCTAAAGCCCAGGAAGCTGGACTAACTGTGAAGTCAGTTGCGGACGCTGCAAAAGCTGCTGACTTAATTATGATTTTGCTGCCTGATGAAGTCCAGAGAACCGTCTACACCCAAGATATTCAACCTCATTTGAGTGCAGATAAGGTGTTGGCATTTGCCCATGGTTTTAACATCCATTTTGCCCAGGTTGTCCCTCCAAAGGATGTTGATGTCGTTATGGTAGCTCCAAAGGGTCCTGGGCACCTAGTACGACGCACTTATGCTCAAGGGCAAGGCGTTCCCTGCTTGTTCGCTGTGTACCAAGATGCTACGGGTCAAGCACGAGATCGAGCTATGGCCTATGCCAAGGGAATTGGGGGAACCCGAGCAGGTATTCTCGAAACGACATTCCGAGAAGAAACAGAGACAGATCTATTCGGAGAGCAAGCTGTTCTGTGTGGTGGGTTGACCGCCTTAATTAAGGCAGGTTTTGAAACCTTAGTGGAAGCAGGATATCAGCCTGAATTGGCCTATTTCGAATGTATGCATGAAGTGAAGCTAATTGTGGATCTAATTGTGGAAGGCGGGCTAGCTAAGATGCGAGATAGCATCTCTAATACGGCTGAGTATGGAGACTACACCCGCGGACCTCGCATTGTTGATGATAGAACTAAGGCTGAAATGCGCCGAGTTCTGCATGAAATTCAAACGGGGCAGTTTGCCAAGGAATTCGTGCTAGAGAATATGTCTGGCAAAGCAGGATTTACAGCTACGCGCCGACGTGAGTCTGAACACGCGATTGAAGAAGTTGGCAAGGATTTACGAGCAATGTTCAGCTGGACAGATAAAGCATAATTAACCCTTAGTTTGAGGTTAGCTGACAGTCTTACTCTTGTAGACTAGCGATTAATCTCAGCTGAGGTTTTTTAGTAGCTTGGCTGAATAGTGTTTGCTCCCTTCCAATTTTCAATTTCTGTAGGAAGAAACCAGGGTTTAAAACCTCAAGTTTTTAATATGCCCAACTTGGGGTTTGGACTCTAGTGCACCAGCTTTGGAGTGCATTTTGTTGAAAGGTTGAGGTTTGAATTTTTTGCTGTCGCTGATAGAGGCTTGCAATTAGGTCGGCTTTACTTTCCGAATGCTTTTGTAACGCAGCTTGTAATTTAGATTGATGCAAAACCAAACACTGGCTGGCTTGAATTGTAGTGACAGTTGCAGAGGCTGGCTGGCTATCAAATAGGTTGATATCCCCAAAATGGGCTCCTCGTGAAAGCTCAGCCATCTTGATGTCATCTACGTGAATTTTGACTTTCCCTTCAACGATGAAGAAAATCAGTCTTTCTCGATCCCCTTTATGGAGGATGGCTTGATTTTCCTCAAAAGTTTGCTCTTCCATTTCTGCCGCTAAACATTCTAAGAAAGCCTCATTCTCAATATTTTGTAGGAAATCGGTTGTCCTGAGAAATGCTAAGTGATTCACCACTGTTGGGCTAGTTTTGGAAAACATACTTAAGAAAGTGATACTTGAAAAGTTTCTATGCTCCCTAGTATCTTCTTTCTGATGAGGAGCATCGACCGTATAACCACTGATTCTTGTGTTTTTTATTCTTTAACCAGTAGTTAAATTGAAGATACAAGTAAAGCAGAGTGTAACGGAAAGGTAGATACGGCAAGCACTAGCGCATATTTAGGATGAGTGGTGCCGAGCTGCTCAAAATGACTAGATAATGGTGATGTTTCATCTCATCAACTAACCCTATGACCGTAAAATTACTGAGTATTGGAACAATAATTGCATCAGCACCGATGCAAAATTCA
Source organism: Acaryochloris marina S15 (assembly GCF_018336915.1). Lineage (GTDB taxonomy): Bacteria > Cyanobacteriota > Cyanobacteriia > Thermosynechococcales > Thermosynechococcaceae > Acaryochloris > Acaryochloris marina_A. Next base: position 3,362,196 of record NZ_CP064923.1, read on the forward strand.
TTACAGTCCATCTTCTTGCGGAATCAAGAGGTTGAGCCGAAAAGCTATGAACTTAATTTTGTTCATCTGCTGATCAATAGGACTTAAGAAGCCTTTTTGAGATCGATCCAATACAATAGCTGTAAGTCTAACGATAACCTGGGGATACTCAGTTCCTATATGGCACCAAGACGACGAGCTAAGCGTAAACGGCTCTTTCAGCAATCTCGACTAACACGCTCCAATAAACCCCGATGTGTGGTTTGTGAGGAAGAATTTGATTCCCCAACCCTTAGTGTTCAGCTTGGTAAAGGACGGGCTCATCTTCTCTGTGCAGGACTCGCTAGGATAGGATTAAAAGGCCTAGCCCGCTCTTCTGGGCGCTGGTAAGGCTGCTCCTAGCGTCCTGATCCTGGGTTTATGAATTTTTTAGAGGATGTGATGGTTTCTAGCTCTTTCTGTCCATCCTAATGACAATTGCTGTGGGGTTAAAAATCTTCAAATCAATAGCACTTTAGCTGTTCAGTGAGTTTCCACTTTCTTGCTTTGGCAAAGATGGCAGGTTCCTTTGAACGCTTGACCTCGGTAACCATTCTTTCTTCTTCGGTATATGAATCAATTATTCAAGCTCCGTTCGATGACTCGTAGCCATGGAATTTGGAAAAGTGTTGTTTTAGTTCCTGCAACAGCCATCACCTTTTTTCAACCTTGTTTAACGAGTGAAGCCCAAGCCACCCTTGAAGATAGTCCGAAGGTCGTCTTGGATGAAGCTTGGCAGTTGGTCAACCGCTACTATGTTGACGGTACGTTTAATCAGAAGGATTGGCAGGCAACACGTCAGACTTTGTTAAGTGATCAGTATGCCTCTAAGCAGCATGCCTATTCTGCGCTCCGTAAAGCCTTAGCAGTATTGGATGATCCCTATACACGGTTCATGTCTCCCCAAGAGTTTAAGGCGCTAACAACACAGACTTCAGGTCAGTTGTCTGGCATTGGTATTCGGTTAGAGCAGAATGAGACTACAAATGCAATTACAATCATTAAGCTTTTGCCTAACGCCCCTGCATTAAAGGCTGGCTTAAAGGTTGGAGATCGTATTGTTGCTATTGATGGCAACAATACTGATGTCATGGATCTCAAAGATGCTTCCAGCTTAATTCGAGGAGAGATTGATACTGCGGTCAAGCTACGGATTAGTAGAGCTGGGCAAGATCCCTTTGACATGGATATTACCCGAGATGTGATTGAACTCCCTACGGTACATACCAAAGTCAAACAGGAAGGGAATAATCGCGTTGGCTACATTCGTTTGCTGGAGTTTAGTGCACATGCCTCCGAGCAAATGAAAACGGCGATCGAAGAACTTGAGGCTCAAAAGGTCGATGGCTTTGTGCTCGACTTAAGGGGGAATCCGGGAGGACTACTTAATGCCAGTATCGAGATTGCTGAAATGTGGCTCAATCGAGGATTTATTGTTCACACCATTGATCGGAAGGGCAAGCAAGATGATATTCGGGCACATCCCACTGCGCTGACAAAGCGCCCCTTGGTAGTTTTGGTTGATGGAGATTCTGCCAGTTCTAGCGAAATTTTAACAGGCGCTTTACAAGATAACCATCGAGCAAAAGTGATTGGAACGTCAACGTTTGGGAAGGCTTTAGTTCAATCTGTCCACAAACTATCAGATGGCTCAGGAATCGCGATTACGGTGTCGCAGTATTTCACCCCAAATGGGACTGATATTAGCCATACAGGTATTACTCCCGATATTCCTGTGAAGCTCACTCCGGAACAATTGCAAACTCTTTACTCAGATCCAAGTCAACTGGCTACTTTTAATGATCCTCAATATATGCAGGCGATCCGAAGTCTGCAGCAATCCATTCATTCACATAATGGGCAGAATCAAAATTCTGTAGCAGTGCCCAAGCAGAACATAAAAACTGAATCGGTTAATCATGCTCAGGCAGATCCTACGAAGTGAATTAGCTAGGACTGTTCTGCAATTTTAGTATTAGGCAATCCAGAAATGGGTAGAAAATCCCAACAGTCGCTGTGCAAAGGCCTATTCGAATGTATATATTCTGTTGCACAGCGAAGTGACTTGACGGAAAGGTGATTCGTTGAGTAATAACTGCTACCTAAGCTTTTGAAAACCCTAGACCGTGGGATTCTGCATAACGATTCATAAATCTCATGAATCGGTTCCATTCTTCCTCAGATCTCATATCGTAGTTGGCTTCAATCGCGTGAGGTTTACCATTTACGAATTTTGCGTTCACGTCTATAGTGGATAACTCTCCTTCCTCATCTAGCAAATACATACCCATGACATCCAATTTCCCTTCTTGGATCAGATTTGGGTTTTCGAAGTAAAAAATAGCTCGGCCTGAAGTACCATCTTTAGCTCGCGTTAACCGTACGTCAGGGATGACCTCTTCATCAACGCCCCGGATAAACTGAATTGCTGCTGACATAATGTGAGTTGAATATTTTAAGAACAGTTAAGTTGTCTTTAACTATACTCACATACTCGACCTTAATGTTCCATAGAAGCCACCAATAAGCATGCAAGTCTTTGCCAATATTGGCCTGTTAGAAATTAGGCCATAGAGGGTAATCATAGACAAACTTTTTCGCCCCAATTTGAGCTTCTGTCGGCCTAGAGGGCCTTCCCAATAGTGTTACGGGTATCGCTAAATTTTTAGGTGAGTTACAGGATTTTCTCCAAGCCGTAAATCAGAGTTTGTAACTGGGTAACTTTGCGAATGGAGAGCAAAACACCGGGCATATAGCAAGCACGATCGCTTGTGTCATGCCGCAGGGTATAGAGTTGACCCGGGGCACCAAATAGGACTTCCTGATGAGCTATTAATCCAGGCAGCCGAATACTATGAATTCGAATATTCTCGCTACCTAAACTGCCCCTAGCTCCTGCTAAATGCTCTTGTTCTTCGACGAGGGCGGGGTTATAGGTTTTACCCAAGTCACCGAGTAGCTGAGCAGTTTTAACGGCGGTTCCACTGGGTGCATCTGCTTTTTGATTGTGGTGGAGTTCAATAATTTCAACATGGTCAAAATATTGAGAAGCTTGAACGGCTGCCTGTTGTAACAGCACCATGCCAATGGAGAAGTTGGGAATAACCAAACAGCCCATACTGGCTTTTTCAGTAAATTCGATCAGATCGTTCATCTGCTTATCACTGAGTCCGGTGGTGCCGATCACGGGAAATACACCATATGCGATCGCAGATCTAATATTGCGGTAAACAGAGCTGGGATGGGTAAAGTCCACCATGACACAGGGCTGTTTTTCTTGAGCTGCTGCCGCCAAAACCGGTTCGAGTTCGTTGGTCAGTTCAATATTTAAAGTTTCAAGGCCAACCAGTTCTCCCGCATCTAAACTAAACACTTCAGGATTGTGGTCAACGGCAGCGTAGAGTCTCAAATCATCCGCCTGAACCACGGCTTTGATCACTTCCCGCCCCATTTTGCCAGCGGCTCCAGTGACGATAACGGGAGTTGGCGTTGCATTTGTCATGGTTGAACTGCTCGATTGACCTACTGATTTGACTTTATCAATATAGAGGCCATTCTGAATTGAGAGGCATAAAAAATATGACGGCTGATCTCTGACTCGAGTTGTCCCTCGTTATAGTAGATTTGAACGGTTAACATTGAAGTTTGAGATTGCCTGTGCCTGTAGCTGTTGAATCGCTAATTACGCCTGACATTATGAAGCCCGCTCGTTACCTAGGTAACGAGTTAGGCGCTGTGCATAAGGCTTGGGATACGGCTGCCGTGCGGTGGGTATTGACCTACCCCGAAGTGTACGAAGTCGGGGCATCTAACCTTGGGCATATTATTCTCTACAACATTTTGAACGCCCAGCCGCGACAATTGTGCGATCGCGCCTATCTCCCGGCTGCGGATTTAGCCGCCAAATTGCGAGAGACCGAAACGCCACTCTTTGCCGTTGAGACCAAGCGCTCCCTGGCTGACTATGACATTTTGGGCTTTAGCCTCAGCTATGAACTCGGTGCTACCAATATTCTAGAGATGCTGGATCTTGCTGAAATCCCCTTAACTTGGCAAGAACGCAATGAAGCAGATTGGGGTAAGGCAAACATTGCCACCTATCCACTGATTTTTGCTGGGGGGCAGACCGCCACATCTAATCCCGAGCCCTATGCAGATTTCTTCGATTTCGTGGCCTTGGGGGATGGCGAAGAGCTACTCCCTGAAATCGGCTTGATTTTAGAAGAAGGCAAAGCCCAAGGGTTAAGCCGTCAAGCCGTTTTGTTAGACTTAGCCCAAATCCCTGGCGTTTATGTGCCTCAGTTTTACGATATGGCTGACGATGGGGCAGTCCATCCTAACCGCCCTGATGTGCCTAAACGAGTCTTACGGCGGGTGGCTGATCCTATGCCTGCCTACTCCATTGGCTTGGTCCCCTACGTTCAGACTGTCCATGATCGTCTGACGATTGAAGTGCGGCGGGGCTGTACCCGTGGTTGTCGTTTTTGCCAGCCAGGCATGCTGACCCGCCCCGCTCGGGATGTTGAACCGGAACAGGTGGTGGATGCCATTGAGACGGGAATGCGAGAGACGGGGTATAACGAGTTTTCGCTCTTGTCCCTGAGCTGTTCAGACTATTTAGCACTCCCCTCTGTAGGGATGGAAATCAAGAATCGACTAAAAGATGAAAATGTCTCCCTGTCTTTGCCGAGTCAGCGGGTGGATCGGTTTGATGAAGATATTGCCAATATTATTGGTGGAACTCGCAAGACGGGCTTGACCTTTGCCCCCGAGGCCGGCACTCAGCGGATGCGGGACATCATCAATAAGGGCCTCACCAATGAGGAGCTGTTGCGGGGGATTAAAACTGCCCATGAACAGGGCTGGAGCAAGGTCAAACTCTATTTCATGATTGGCTTACCCGGCGAGACGGATGTCGATGTCTTAGGCATCGCTGAAACGATTCGGTGGCTGCGCCGAGAATGCCAAGGTCAAGGCAAGCGACGTCTTAACTTCAACATCACCATTTCTAACTTCACCCCTAAACCCCATACCCCGTTTCAGTGGCATTCCGTGTCTACCCAGGAATTCCAGCGTAAGCAAGATCTCCTGCGGGCTGAGTTTAGGCGCTTAAAAGGGGTGAAGGTAAACTTCACGGATGTGCGGATTTCGGCAATGGAAGATTTTGTCGGCCGAGGCGATCGCCGCTTGGCTCCGGTGGTTAAACGAGCCTGGGAACTCGGGGCTGGCATGGATTCCTGGTGGGAGAATTTAGGTCAGGCATTTGAGGCATGGACCGATGCGATCGCAGAAGCGAATCTCACCTGGAAATATCGCCAAGTCGAACAAGGAGAATGGAATCTATTTGATCTTTCATCTCTGAACAACGAAGCCTCTTCACAGAATATTCCTCAACCTCTCCAGAATTTAGACACGTCCTTACCTTGGGACCATCTGGATACAGGCATCGATAAACAATGGTTGCAAGACGATCTTAAGCGAGCCTTAGAAGCAGCGACTGTCCCTGATTGTTCCTTCGAGGGTTGCTCTCACTGCGGGGTCTGTAGCGTTGATTTTGGTCATAACGTCGTTATTCCACCTCAACCGATTCCTGCTTTTGACGGCAACTTCGTTCCCAACCAAGATCGTGTTCAACGCATTCGGGTCTGGTTCGGTAAGCAAGGAGATATGGCATTGGTTAGCCATCTTGATTTACTGCGACTATTGGACCGTATTGTGCGGCGAGCTCAAATTCCTATCGCTTACACGGGAGGATTTCATCCCAGTCCTCGAATTGCCCCAGCTAACGCCTTGATGTTAGGGGCCACCAGTTCAGGTGAGATCGTCGATTTTGAGCTAACGGAATGCGTCAATATTGAGACCTTTCGACAAACGCTAGATACGTTTTTGCCTACTGACATCCCTATCTATAAAGCTGAAGTCATTGATCTCAAAGCGTCCTCTGCCACTCAATCGGTAGGGCAAGCTGAATATTTGCTAACCGTCACAGCCAGCGATGACTCATCCATCGATGCTGAGCAATGGCAAATCTGGCTCGATCAAATCTGGGAGGCAAAAGAAATTTTGTTTGAGCAAACGACCAAATCTGGGAAAAAGAAAGTGGTCAATTTGCGTGATCGCCTTTTCTCCTTGAATTTGGGTTCAGTTAATCCAACTCAAATAAACTATATTGGCAGTTGCCGTAATGATGGGACTATCCTGCGCCCAGAGCATCTTATGTTTATGTTGGAGCAGATCAGCGAACAACAGATAGTATTGGCACAAATTCATCGCTGCCAGTTAATTCTGTCAAATATGTCATAACTCAAACTTGACAATATCCATTCTGCATTTGGGGGTAATCTGAAAAAGTAAGAGCCATGATTGAAATGTATGAATAATACGAAGCCCAAATAAACCTCATATACGCCTTACTAGTTGATGTCTTGAGTTTGGAACTGCTCTACCCCCATACCTGAAATGAAAAATCTTCGTATTGCTTGGCTTTTAACTTCAGCAGCTGACTACTGGCATCCGATGCTCAAAAGCCTCTCAGATATAAACCCTGATACTCAGGCATTTGTGGCAAATTGGAGAGGATTTGCACCCGGATATGAAAATGCCTTCAAAGTTGACATTGTCGGTGAACGAAAGGTTGTTGCCTTACGAAAATCAACGGCTAGTTACGGCGACAATTTCACGGTCATGCCCCTAAATATTGTCAATCGCTTACTAAAATTTAAGCCTGACGTTATCTTCTGCAACTCCTTTGGCGTTTGGACTATCCTGGCACTCTTGTCTAAACCCATCGGCAAATGGCGGGTCGTGATTGCCTATGAAGGCAGTTCACCAGGCGTTGATTATCGTAATTCGAGCCTTCGATTATCTATTCGCAAAGCGATGGTCCAGGCAGCGGATGCCTGTATTACCAATAGTCATGCTGGCAAGAAATATTTAGAAGAATTCCTCGCAGCGTCTGCTGAGCTCGTTCATTTACATCCTTATGAGGTGCCGTCCGGCAATGCCCTCCAAGCCTCTTCGGCAGGGGAAGATTTAAGTCATCTTGAGTTTAAACGACCCATTTTTATATTTGTTGGAAGTGTCAGTGTTCGCAAAGGGATTTCTTTACTCCTCAAAGCTTGTGACGCTTTAGTCCAAGCCGGGTGTCAGCCTTTTACAGTGATGATTGTGGGAGATGGCGATCAGCGGCAAGAATTGGAGGAATATTGCCACACTCATAGCTTAGAAGACTACATCCAATGGATAGGAAAAGTCGATTATCAGAAATTAGGGGCTTATTTTGATTATGCAGATATATTCGTATTACCGACTTTGGAAGACACATGGGGGATGGTTGTCTTAGAATCCATGGCTGTAGGTAAGGCCATTCTTTGCTCCCAGTTCGCTGGAGCCTCGGAGCTGGTAGCAAATGATGATAATGGCTATATATTCGATCCCAATGATACAAATGCGTTTGCATCTGTAATGAAGAAGTTTGTAGATGATCCATCCTTAAGTCAGCGTATGGGAGAACGATCATCACAAATCATGGCTCAATATACTCCTGAAGCCGCAGCAGAATTCCTTGCTAGCGTTGCTAAAGGCACATTGCAATAAAGGTGATTTCTGCTAATGTCTCAACGCTTGAATGTGTTGATTTCTGCTTATGCCTGCCGACCCCATGAAGGATCTGAGCCTGGAGTGGGTTGGAATTTGGTGCTTGAATTATCCAAGTACCATCGTATTTGGGTATTAACTCGAGGAAATAATCAAGTCCCTATAGACACTGAACTCAGTCAACATCCTGTTGCAGATCTCAACTTTATCTATTGTGAACCATCGCAAGTTCTAGCCAAGCTGAATCAAAACCTCAGAATTGTTCACCTACACTATTATCTCTGGCAGTTAAAAGCCTACTGGGTAGCCAAAAAATTACATGAAGAAGTCAATTTCGATATTGTCCACCATGTGACTTATGTTCGATATTCAACCCCAAGCTTTCTGTCTTTCTTACCCCCTCCTTTCATTTGGGGGCCGGTAGGTGGCGGAGAAACCACGCCTGATAAGTTTTGGCAAAGTTTCAGCCTTCGGGGAAAGATCTATGAAATCCTTCGTGATTCTGCCCGTCGACTAGGAGAAGTAGATCCTTTTGTCCATCAGACAGCTGTAAGAAGTTCCCTTGCCCGAGGTACCACCCAAGATACCGTGGATCGGCTAAAGGCTCTCGGTGCTTCTGAAGTAGAGGTTTATTCGCAATTAGGATTGTCTACAAGCGAAATTGCCACATTAAACCTCAAATCGAATAATCATAAGCGGACAACGCGATTTGTCAGTATTGGGCGTTTACTACATTGGAAAGGGTTTCACTTGGGGTTGCAGGCCTTTGCACAAGCTAATTTACCTGAAGATACCGAATATTGGATTATTGGTGATGGCCCTGAACGTCAACATTTACAACAACTAGCAACAACACTTCAAATTGATCACCAAGTTAAATTCTGGTCTCAACTCTCTCGAGAAGAAACTCTTAATAAGTTAGGGGAATGCTTGGCATTGATCCACCCGAGTTTGCATGAGTCTGGTGGTCTTGTATGTCTGGAAGCAATGGCTGCAGGGTGCCCAGTCATATGTCTGAACATAGGAGGTCCAGCCATTCATGTAACGGAAGAAACGGGTTTCAAAATTTCTGTACAAACTCCACAACAGGTCATTGATGATTTAGCAGCTGCCATGGTACAAATTTCTGGAGATTCAGATCTTTGGCAACGCTGTAGTCAGGCGGGTCAAGAGCGTGCTCAGACCCAGTTTAGCTGGGAAAGTAAAGGGTTGGCTCAAGCTCAGCTTTACCAAGAACTCTTGGAAGCCGCTTACCCATAACCTAATGATTTCCCTCACAGATTGATGCATTTTGCCCTCCAGCAGGTAGAGAGTCGCTTTTTCTGATGAATATCATTATTTTTAATAGTTTATTATTACCTCCATCTCAAACTTTCATCCGAGATCCAGCAGAAAAACTAGAGCGGTTTACGGCCTATTACGTAGGGTCTCGCAGAGTTGAAGGACTGGAATTACCGTTAGAGAGGACATTGGTTGTTAATCAAGGTAATCTTCTCGGCAAGATTGAAGAACAGGTATTTAAACTAACCGGTTTTGCTCCCCAACTTTATCAGCAGATCAAGGCATTGAAACCAGCACTGATCCATGCTCAATTTGGTTTAAGTGGTGTACTCATGCTTCCTTGGGTCAAAGCTCTGGATATTCCTCTGATTGTTCACTATAGAGGAGCAGATGCCACTATATCTGAAGCAGATTCGAAGTACACTTCATTGAATCATTGGCTGTACTTTCAGAAAAAAGAGACCCTCAAGAACAAAGCGCAACTATTCCTCACCGTCTCTCAGTTTATACGCCAGAAACTCATAGCTCAGGGATTTCCTGAAGACAAGATTCTCAACCATTATCATGGTGTTGATATCCAGAAGTTTTGGGCAGATCCAAACATTGCTCGTGGACCCATTGTCTTGTTCGTGGGACGTCTTACCGAGAAGAAAGGATGTAAGTATCTGCTTGAGGCCATGTCTATGGTCCAGAGAGAATGCTCTGATGTTGAGTTAGTCATCATTGGCGATGGGCCCCTCAGATCTGAGTTAGAAACAATAGCTCAAAAGAGTCTTAAAAGATATCAATTCCTGGGGGTTCAGCCACCAGAAGTAGTGAAATCCTGGATGAATCGAGCACGCCTATTAGCAGCACCTAGCGTTACGTCGTCAAAAGGAGATGCAGAAGGATTACCGAATGTTGTTCTGGAAGCACAAGCGATGTCATTACCGGTTGTGAGTACAGTGCATGCTGGAATCCCTGAAGCCGTTGTTGATGGTGTAACTGGCTATTTATCCCCAGAGGCTGATTCCCAAGGCCTAGCTAATTCTATGGTGCGTCTATTTCAAGATCACACCCTATGGCAAACCATGAGTTATAAAGGGCGTGAACATGTTGAAACCCAATTTGATCGAGCAAAACAAACTAAGGTATTAGAAGGAATCTATGAATCTGTTTTGAGTGGCGAAATCTAGAGCTTTTTGACCATCCCTGCAACTCTCTCTGATAAATCTGGGTCAACGAATAGGTCGTAATAGTAGAAGGTTGTTTTTCCGCAATTCAGTCACCGCATAAGGGTGAGACCATCGATCTTGACTTTAATATCTATCGGCTTGCATTAATTTTTCTTGGATTTTGAAATAGGCCACTGTATGCGTATTCTTAGTGTTCACAACTATTACAAAATTCGAGGAGGTGAAGACGAATCTTGTAAATCTGAGAAATCTCTATTGAGAGAGATGGGACATCTCGTCGATGAATATGAGAAAGACAACATTTCGATCCCTTCATATCGGAGTTTACAACTCGCTGCCCAAACAATTTGGTCTCAAGAGTCCTACCGAGCGGTGAGGAAGAAACTACAACAACACTCTTATGATGTTATTCATGTCCAAAACTCTTTCCCTTTAATTTCACCTTCTGTCTATTATGCCGCACAAGCAGAAGGGGTCCCTGTCATCCAAACAATCCGAAATTATCGATTGTTATGTCCCAATGCTCTATTTTTTCGCCAAGGGAATGTCTGTGAAGACTGTCTCAATAAGGCTATCCCGTTGCCTGGAGTAATCCATGGCTGCTATCGAAATAATCGCTTAGCGAGTGGCATTACCGCAGGCATGATCAGCATCCACCGTTTGCTGAAAACATGGGATCGAAAGGTAGATAAGTACATTGCACTGACTCACTTTGCTAGGAATAAATTAATCCAAGGTGGTTTGCCAGCCAATAAGATTATCGTCAAACCAAATTTTGTTAACCCAGATCCTGGTGTCGGCTCCGGCAAAGGCGAATTTGCTTTATATGTGGGTCGGCTATCCGTTGAGAAAGGTCTAGACACGCTATTGTCTGCCTGGGATAAGTTACATTCCCCTTTTCCCCTTCGCATTGTTGGCGATGGACCTTTATCCGAATTAGTTCTTGACAAGATAAAAGAGTCTCCCCATATTTCCTGGTTAGGCCGTAAATCAATTGATGAGGTTCACCAACTAATGGGTGAAGCCTCCTTTTTGATTTTCCCCTCTAAATGGTATGAAACCTTTGGTAGGGTGGCGATAGAAGCCTTTGCAAAGGGAACTCCAGTGATTGCTTCCCAGATTGGTGCAATTGCAGAATTAGTAGAACATAAGAGAACTGGCTTACAGTTTCAGCCTGGTGATTCTCTAGATTTAGCAGAGCAAGTTGAATGGGCTCTTTCTCATCCTGATGAACTGCAACAAATGCGAATAGAAGTCCGAAAAGAGTTTGAAGCGAAATATACAGCAGGGGCTAATTACAAACAACTCATTGAAATTTATCAAATGGCTGCCAGTAATTAATGCCTTCTAAATTTACAAATTAAAAAAATGAGTATTAATCAATTTACGAATATTAAACGCCAAAATTATTATAGAACTTCTACACTTATCCTGGTAGCTTTTGCGACAGCATTTTTGCCTCGTATTATTACCACTGTGGGTGCTCCAAAACCACTAAATTTTCTTCATTTCATTGCTGTTCCATTTGCTTGTATTCTAGCAATTTCGCAAAGTAAATCTAAAGATGCCAAACAAATTAATATTGCTTGGCTAGTTATTGCTGGGTTATTAGTCTACCTAACAATCATGACTGCTAGCGCTCTGATCAATCAGGCTGGAATTATTAATTTGGTGGTAGATTACTTGCTTAAAGTAGAGCCTTTCCTCTTGCTTTTAGCTATAACAAGTATTCCTCTATCTATCCAGAGTTATGAGTTTATTCGGAAATGGTTGATCCGATTTTGCTTCTCTCATATCTTTTTGATATATGGCCAATACTTTTTATTTATTGTGCTCGGACGTCATCCTAAAGCAGGCAATCCAGATTATGTACAAGGAATATTTTATGAATCTGGATCAGGACATGTTGTTGGTGCTTCGGTTGGATTGACCTTTGGGTTATATTATTTTTTCTTTGCGAAGGCGGCACCCATTTGGATCAGAATATCGGTGCTATTTGCAACCTTTTGGGGAATGCTCCTGGCAGATGCAAAGCAGGTATTATTCACTTTTATAATTGCGGGTGGGATTTTATTTCTTTCGAAGACTAAAGATATTGTTGAAACCCTTAAATACCTGATTCCTGGTCTTATTTTCACGGTTGTTTTTTTGTGGTGTGTCCAGAACGTACCTGCTTTTGGAGCCTTTAACACTTGGATGAGACCAGACATATATGGTTCTGATGGTGAAGCAACGTTATTAAAAACAGCTTCTTTACGAATCATTCCTACTTTCTATGAGACTCCATTGAATATGTTTCTGGGTTTAGGCCCAGGACATTCTGTCGGTAGGCTAGGGGGCTGGATGTTGCGAGAGTATGAAGATTTGCTAGCCCCTCTAGGCTCTAGCATTCATCCGGCAAGTGGTGCCGTTTGGGGCGCTGTAAGTGATAGTTGGCTAGGAGATCAGTCCAGTATGTTCTCACCCTTATTCGGTTGGGCAGGGATCTGGGGAGATACAGGATTGTTTGGCTTAGGTGCTTATTTATTTCTGTATATTTTGGTTTTTATTTACTTATGCCAGGATGACTTCTCCAAATTCTGCTGGCTAACTGTTTTAGCCCATGGCTTAATTTTTTCACAAATGGAGGAGCCAGGTTTTATGCTGTTTATCGTCATGATTATCGGTTTGCAGTGGCAGTACAAACGAATTAAGGAGCTTCATCTCAAAGAGCTACGGTATTCTGCCTATTCCCAAAACTATTAGATTCTGGCCCATACTTTTTCTTGACCTCCTCAAACTATGGGCCTGTCTTTTTATCAGAATGGGTTGTTCAAGAAATGTAGAGTTTATGTCCTAAGCTAAGGATTGCCGATATTCTGCTAACAGTTTTGGTAAATAATCATAACCATCAACGCCAATAATCATCAGCAATTGCTTTCGAAGATGACTTAGGTATTCCTGAAAAGCCTCGGGACCTAGCTGTCCATAAAGGATGCTGAGTAAGCCAGCGGGTTGACGCCAGGTTGATGATTCGATTTGAAACATTAAGTACATGGCTAAGCTACCGGTGTAAATAGCATTTTCAATATTTCCGAGTTCACGATAGGCTTCTGCTAAGTAGCAATAATTGAGGCTGACCAGCCATTGATCGCCAATAATTTCGGCGATACGTGTTCCTTGCTCAAGGATTGTAATGGCTGCTTGATATTTACCCATGATGACTAGCACGATGCCCAAGCTGTTAGTACACAACGCCTGACTGGGACGATCTCCCAGTTGCTCAGAGAGTTGTAGACCTTGCTCTAAATAAGGAAGGACGTTTTCATATCGCTGAGTATCTAATGGGTCTTCGGCCTGAATATGGAGAACTTCGCTATAACCAAAGTTGGCGAGAGCATTAGCTTCTCCCAATCGATCTCCACCTTGACGGGCAAGAATTAAGGCTCTCTGGCTGCTGGTGATCGCTGCAGAATACTCATGTTGTGAGAGATAGGTTCGACTTAAGTGGTTATAACTAGCAACCTCACAACGGAGATCTTGGGCCACACGAGCAATTTCCAGCGATTGCTCATGAAAACTGAGGGCTAGGTCATCGTGGCCAAGAGCTTGTTGTGTATACCCCAAAAGGATGAGAATACGAGCTTTTATGCCTGTGTTAGGGGTTTGTTTCAAGGGACTATCCAGATAGTCTAGGAGGGTTTGTAGCGATTCACCTGAAAGGGCTGTAAACAATCCACCGTATAGGGGGAAGTAGGATTGTTGAGCAAAGTGGACTAACCCTTGCAATGCCATTTGAAAACAGGCTTCGGTCAGAATGGGTTGTCCTAATTGTTGAGACCGTTGTGAAAGCTGCCCCCAGACAATGGTGAAGGTTAAGTAGGTAGCGATGGAAAGACGTTTGCCTGCTTTGGAGTCATAGGGTTGCTGATCAAACCAGCGGACAAGGTTAGTTTGCAGTTTTTGCAAAACTAGAGCTAATTCTAGCCAATCGCTAATCTGAACAGGTTGTCCGATTCCGGCTTTTGTAATTTCCTGATGTTGGGCCAAGTCCATAAAGACTTGCTGGAGGAATTGACTATCGACCGTCTTGGCCCAATGGCTCCAGGGACCCTGTTGTTCAGTAATATTCCCAAATCCAAGGGAGCTTTGGCTCTGGCTGTAGATCCAGTTCACCACTTGGGTCTCAATTTGTTGCCACGAGTCCAACCCTTGTTGGAGTCCTCTTGCTATCCCAATTAGAGCAGTTGATTCAGACGGTTCCAGATTATTAGGGGAGTGACTCTCTTGCTCAAGTGACTGTTTTAGCTGGCGAAGTTGGTCTAAAGTTAAAATTTCTTTCTGATTCGGATCGAGCACCATTAATAGATGCTGTAATCTCTGTTCATCAGGCGCTACCAATAAAGCCTGAACTAGATTGGTCAATACGGTATTACCCTGGTTTTGCTTTTGCCATCGTTCCCATTCACTTTGGATGGTCTTGAGGGCTCTTTGCTTACGAATGGCTTTGGCTTGCTTGAGTTCATCGTCAGCTTCTAGCAGTCCTTTAAGTGCATCTATACGCGTTTGTAAGCATCTTTCAAAGAGTTCTCCAGTCCCAGCGCTAATTTCTGCTTCTAAGATGTGGTAAATCTGCTCTTTGGAGCGAATATTGCCTTTCAACGTATCTGCAACAATCTGATCTAGGAGTTCAAGGTAGTGATCGCGCATGGGTTCATGGGTTTGAATTGGTCTTAGCCTAGCAAATACCGTTGACTAGAGAGTAGTGGCTCATTTGTTGGGGTATAACAAGGATCGGGGAAAATAGACTAAACAGTAAATCAGGTATAAGGATAGTCGGGTTTTGCAAATTACCTTTCTAGGTACAAGTTCAGGAGTGCCTACGAGATCACGCAATGTCTCTAGTGTTGCCCTTCGATTGCCTCAAAGGGCAGAGATATGGTTGTTTGACTGTGGTGAAGGAACTCAACATCAACTGTTGAGGAGTGAGTTGAAGAGCAGCCAACTCAGACGCATATTTATCACCCATATGCATGGGGACCATATTTTTGGCTTGATGGGATTGTTAGCGAGCTGTGGTTTGGCTGGTAATACGGAACGGATTGATATCTATGGTCCTGCAGGTTTAGAGGAATATTTGCAAGCTTGTCGACGCTATTCTCAAACGCATTTCTCTTATCCGATACAAGTTCATACGGTTCAACCAGGAGAAGTTTTTTCGGATCAAGATTATTCAGTTGTCTGTGCTCCGCTGAAACATCGGGTTCCGGCTTTTGGGTATCGGATACAAGAATGCGATCGCTCCGGCCGTTTCGATACTAATAAAGCCATCAGCATGGGAATACCTGCAGGACCACTATATGGGCGCTTAAAGCGGGGAGAACGCATTACTTTGCCCGATGGGCGCACTTTTTTAGGCCAAGATTTTTGTGGACCTCAAGAGGTTGGACGAAAAATTTCCTACTGCACCGACACAATCTATTGTCCAGAAGCGGTTGAGTTGTCAAGGGATGCCGATGTTGTAATTCATGAATCCACCTTTTCCCATCAAGAAGCCGAATTAGCCTATCAACGCCTGCATTCGACCTCTACAATGGCGGCACAAGTTGCCCAGACTGCAGGGGCTAAAAAACTCTTCCTAACGCACTTTAGCCCTCGATATGCCCCTAATGGTGCAACTGGGTTACAAGAACTTTTGGCGGAAGCAAGTGCCATCTTTCCCCATACCGAGTTAGCTTATGATTTCCTGAACTATCAAGTGCCTCGTCGCACACTTGCAACCGTGTAGAGGGGTTTCTGTCAACGGTTGTATCGGGCGTATTTAGCGGATCGGGGATGCCTTAGTTTTCGGAATGGTCACCTCTGGGAATAAGGAGTCAAACCGTTCATTGACCCAGGCAATTCTCAAGATCAGTAAATGGTTGAAACCATCCTCACTCCAGCGCATGCCAACTCCCTTAAAGCGCTGCTGAATCAACCACTTGCATGCACTTTCAACCATTCCTGACCCGAGAGGAATCTGTTGCTGTTCAAAGTGCCGATAACGGATGTGGTTATGATGGCGTTGGAAATAAGCCTGCACCTGGAGCAACGTTGAAAAAGACTTTCCCGTTAACAGTTGTGAGTGAATCAATATCGTCAAGGACCGTAATACAAGTAGGTGTTGCCCGTGTCGCAATTGGTGTCGCCAGTGCCGGAACCAGGCTTGGGCTTGAGCAGAGCGGGCATCTCCAAACATCGCTTTAGTTGCTCGTGCCAGATGGCCTGCTGAATGAAAAAAGTCGAGGACTGCCACAGCACAATGAGAGAACAAGGTGCGATAGACTCGCCAGAAGCCTCGTCCCCCATCACTGAGCCAGATGACTTTTGGAGCAGATTCAAAGTCTTGTTTGTGAGCTTCGAGTTGAAGTAAAGGGATGAACTGGTCGATATCGCCCAATACTGCCACCAGTCTTCGACGCAGTAATTGGGGGACCTCCTTTTTAGCTCGGGTAACCCGTGTTCCCAGGCGAGCTAAGATGGCGACTTTGACTTCTCGCCACTGGATTTTTCCCTTGGGTGAGTTCGGGGTGGGGCGAAAGGGGACCATCACACCATCGGCGGCAATGGCCAAAGGTAGAGCAGATAACATCTCTGAAATCGCTTCACAAGGGGCCTGAGTCCCTGATGATTGAGCGTTGAGTTGAGCTTCTAATTCCTGCTGAGCTTTGTTACCCACGGATTGCACCCAGTTCCACAAACTGGATGGACTCACGGATAGACCACTCCACTGACCCAGCATCCAACTGGCCAGTTCATAGGGCATGAACAGACTCAACAAGCAGCCCAGACGCACCAGTTCTTCGCTGCTGTGCTGATAGGGGGCAATCCCAATGGCTTGATCCAGGGGAGTCAACAGACTGCCTGGACATCCTTTGGGACAACGGCCCACCCGTCGCTTTCAAGAGATAGTGCCTACCAGTGTCTGCATCTGACGAGATTCCCATCCCTTCGAATGTAAGCGGGTTCCGCAGGTAGTACATACAGGCCATACAAATACTGCTTTCGCGCGCCTTGAGAGTTCATCCTCCAGAAGACAGCGAGCTAGAAACAAGCCCATTTGCAGAACGATATAAACCATCTGACTCAGGCTGGTTGATACTTTGAGTGCTTCAGTTTGTTCTAGAAATTCGTCATGGGCTAGCACGGTTAGCAATTGCGATGGTAGGGTCATGATAGTTTTTTGGTTCGGGTACAGGATCTATTGTCCTTGACCCGTTTTTCTTTGAGCCATGCATCCCCGATCCTTTGCTTACGCCCGGTTGTATCGGGAAAACATAGGTTAACAAGTCTAGTTAAAAATGAGTTTTTGAGAAGAAAGTACATCTATTTCCCAATTTCTTCACACTTTAAATTTATCCTCAGTATCTGAAAGAGTTCTAAAAAAGCTCTGTTTTATTACTTTGGTGGAGGTATTTGAAGTGAAACTTAAACTCATCCCAGCATTACTAACTTTAGGACTAGCCACATTCCTTGGCGCTTGTGAAACAGTTAGCGAAAATGCTCCAACTCAACCTGGGAGCGAAGCAGACGTCCCTCAGGGTGGTGCAGAATTAGAAGATACAGAAAGTCCCAAGTATCCCCCTGTACCTGATGCAGTTCCTGGTGATAGCCCTGACGAAACTTCTGGGATTCCCGCTGTACCTGATGCTGAAGCCCCTGCAATTCCAGATGCACCTGATGCAACAGACTCGACTGCCCCTCAAGCTCCTTAAGTTTTAGAAGCAAAATTTCCCCATTCAACTGTTTCTTTGTGAAGAAACAGTTGAATCCCTTCTTGACTTGGAAAACTTAATTTTTGGCACAAGTCGCAAATGCTGTTTTGGTTCGTCCACAGTCGTGTGCATCCAAATCTCTCTGAATAGAGCAATTGTCAAGTTGACAATAGTTGAATGAATAGCCTTATTCAGAACAAAAGCATTTACAACATTAATGAGCTGAGTTTTACAGATCACTCCAGACCATTCGTTACCTATTTTCATTAGGAGTACCTATGAATACTCAAAAGTATGTATCAACTTTGAAAATCTTCCCTACGCTGCTCGGTCTAGCAAGCATGAGTGTTTTGACCAGCTTACCTAGCGTTGCCAGCCAATCTTCCCTTCTCTCTAACTCATCCACACAACTGATAGCTGAAGCTGAAGCCCCTAAAGAGCTTTCTCCTGCTGCCTTGAAAGTTCTATGCAAGAACTTCCCTCTGAACTCTCGTTGCACTGGAGCAGCAACCGAAACTAGCGAAGATGCTTCAGCAACGGATAGTGCTCCTGCTGATACTACAGTATCTGCAGAAGAAGAATCGGCTGATTCCCCCGCCATGAGCGATGCTCCAGGTGGTGAAGTAGATGCTGCGGCTGAGCCGACAGATACTGCAGAGGGTGGCGCAGAACAACCCACCGAAACACCGACTGCCAGTGACGCTCCTGCTGACGATGCAATGGGAGCTACTGATGAAACGGATGCCGCTGCAGAAGGTGGTGCAGAACAACCTACTGACGATCCATCTGTCAGTGATGCCCCTGCTGACGATGCAATGGGAGCTACTGATGAAACGGACGCCGCTGCGGAAGGTGGTGCAGAACAACCTACTGACGATCCATCTGCCAGTGATGCCCCTGCTGATGATGCAGTGAATGCTACCGACGAGACGGACGCCACTGCAGAAGGTGGTGCAGAACAACCTGCTGACGATCCATCTGCTGGTGATGCCACTACACCGGATGCCACTGCTCCGACAATGACAGCTCCCACTGTCGCTCCTCCCACTGTTACTCCCCCAACCGTAACTCCCCCTGTTTCAGGTCCTGAAGGCGGTGAAGGTGGTGCTGCACAACCCGCTGATGATACCGGTGCCACTCCTACAGCTCCTATAGAGGAAACGAGCCCTGAAGGAGCAATGCCTTCAGAAACTGAACAACCCTCCAGCAGTACCCCTGAAACCACTCCAAGTGCTGATGCTTTAAAGCCAGAAGCTGATTCTGCATCAGGAGAACAATCCTCCATCTCTGAGGGTGAGCTTAAGCAATTTGCAACCGCCATACCTCAATTAAGTTCACTTGAGAAAACAACCAAAGGGGAAATTTCCCAAGTGATTGGTCAGTCAGGACTGACCCAAGATAAGTTCAATTCTCTATACAATGGGCAGCAAGCCAGTAGCCCAGCAGTAGATGCCACTGATGCAGAAAAACAGTCCTTTGAACAAGCAATGACCAAAATTCAGGCCATTGAAAAAAAGGGGCAAGCAGAGCAAGAAAAAGTGATTCGTTCCCAAGGACTAGAACCTCAGAGATTTAGTCAGATCTTAGCGGCTGTTCGCCAAGACCAATCCTTGCGAACCAAAGTTCAGCAGATGTTACAAACAAACTAGAGCAGTTCACTAAATTAGTGAAACTACTGTTTTGATAAGAAAACATTACGGCACAACCAGTTTGCCGTAATGTTTTCTGTATAGGACATTTGGTGAGTGGCTGGATCTTCTCCAGTTAGTATTGAGACAAAGAGAGAAAAAGCGGCATGAAGCTTCTACTAGTAGAAGATGACGAGCGAATTGCAGAAGCATTGGCAGAAGATCTGACGGATCAGCACTATGCAGTAGATATAGCCCATGATGGAGAAATGGGCTGGGAACTACTGGAGGCATTTACCTATGATTTGGTTTTGCTAGATGTTATGTTGCCCAAGATGGATGGTTTGGCTTTCTGTCGGCAGATGAGAGACCAAGGTTTGGATATTCCCGTACTGATGCTGACAGCTCGAGATACTACAGCAAATAAAGTCGATGGGCTAGACGCAGGTGCCGATGATTATGTTGTCAAACCTTGTGAGTTAGAGGAAATATCGGCCAGAATTCGGGCCCTTTTGCGTCGGAGTCCCATGACTTCGCCACCAATCCTGGAATGGGAGGATCTGAAGCTAAATCCCAATACCTGCGAGGTCTTCTTTCAAGAAGGGCTGATTGCTTTGACTCCCAAAGAATATAGCCTGTTGGAGCTTTTTTTAAGAAACAAACGTCGAGTATTCAGTCGAGCCCAAATCCTGGAGCATCTTTGGGCTTATGAAGTTTTACCAGAAGAAGATACGGTAAAAGCCCATATCAAAGGGTTACGGCATAAGTTGAAAGGGGCAGGAGCCCCCAATGATTTAATTCAAACGGTCTATGGTTTTGGCTATCGTCTTAAACAGGTTTCGTAATCCTCTCTTTCAAGGATTGCGGTGGCGTTTATTGCTGTCTTACTTATTGGTTATGGCAGCAATCTTGGCCGTTTTTAGCGTACAAGTCTATGTCTTTGTAAGTCGACGACTCTACGCCCAAATTGATGCAGAGCTACAAACTTTAGCTCAATCTGCAGCCCTTTCTCTCTCAGATATTAAACAGGAAGGCAAGCCCTATCTCGATAAAGTAGATAAAGTTCCATGGCGCGATATCTTTAATCGAGACCGACATAGTTTGGAATGGTTCACAGCAGATGGTCGGTTGTTGGCTCGGAAAGGGGCGATTACACTTCACTTGCCACCCAAACTGAGAGAACAAAATATTGTTGTCCGAGTCATACGAGAAGAGAAGTCTTTTCAGGTTCGTGCATTTACTATTTCTGTTCATAGCGATGCCGATGCGCTAAAGCGCCCCTTACTAGAAGGATATATTCGGGCTAGTCAGTCCATTACTCCTGTAGAAAAAGCTCAGCTGAGGCTGCTTTGGGGACTAGGAGTAGGAGGAACGATTGCACTAGGTTTAGTCGGAATAGGAGGGTTGTGGCTAACGGAATATTCACTAAAACCAGTTGAGCAAAGTTTTTTGAGGCTAAAGCAGTTTACTGCGGACGCTTCCCATGAGTTACGAACTCCCCTAACAGTGATCAAAACATCTGTTGAGGTGATGATGAATCATCCAGAAAGAGTCCACCCCAAAGATGCAAAAAAACTGGCGGCTATTTCTAGTGCAACTGCACAAATGAACCGATTAGTTGAAGATCTACTCTTTTTGGCGAGAACAGATACATCTGTACCAACTGCCCGACGAGAATGGACTAGAGTGGCTTTAGATGAAGTCCTGAAGGACTTAGTCGACTTTTTAGATCCTTCTGCTCAAACTCAAGGGGTTGAATTAGTGACCCAAGGCATTGTTCCAATGACATTAGTTGGAGATGCCATGCAATTGGCTCGATTATTCTCAAATCTATTAAGGAATGCTGTGGCTTACACCCCTTCTGGGGGAAAAGTGACTCTATCTGTAGCGCGGACTAACCAGGTCACCATTATTAGTGTGGAGGATACTGGAATAGGCATCTCTAAAGAACAAATTCCCTATATCTTTAACCGCTTTTATCGTGTAGATAAGCACCGAGCTCGAAGGCAAGGAGGCTTAGGCCTTGGGTTGGCTATAGCTCAATCCATTGCTCAACTTCATAAAGGCAAAATTACTATTCAGAGTCAAGTTGGGGTAGGGAGTTGTTTCCGAGTTCATTTACCAACGGTACAAATGGGTGTCATTGAAGTATCTAATAACTCTATTCAGTTAGCTTCTAGGAGTACTCCACTAGTATCTCCAAAAGTTAAATAAAGGGTAGTGCCCCAACAGTAAGAATCGCTTAAACTTAGTATCATCAGTACTTTCACCAAACTCACCCAAGTGTCTTAACCTTAAGTCTCTGAACAAATCAAAGGCTAGGAAGCTAACCTACCATCAGCTTCTTAAATACATTGAGGTAAAGGCATACGGAGATGCAACGGGTTCGTCACTAGTTGGAAGACCCGACTGACAGATACAGAGCATGATTAATAATCGCAAAAAAGTTCAGATTGCTTGATCAACTGCTGTAGTTCATCACATTCCATACCTTGAATCGCCATTGCAAGGCCAGTATGAACAAGCGCCAGTCTCTGTCGCGCTTCTGGGCTCAAATCTTCGGCAGCTTCTTCTGCACAATCTAGGATTGTAGCTGTCATGGTCAAGTTATCAAAGGTAACTGCTAATGCTTCGGCTAACAGGCTGGTTAACATGATCTCCCCGCTTTTTTCCTGAGTTCTCTTTTATCATCTGCCAAAGTAATTGAGAGCGAAACAGAGTTATCACGGATTTGTTCTGCGAGATGGCCCAAAACTCTAGTGGTTTACCCGGATAGAGATCCTACGTAGTCCGAGTTCGAATCACTGATAGGCTCTAGTGGTTTACCCGGAGGAGAATAAAAAATAAGACTCTGGAACTAGAACATTTCTGTCTGGTTACATATGATGCTCCATGGTGAATATCTATGGACCAGAGGAGGAATTCAATACTGTACTCAAGGCACTAAATCACACTTCCTATAGGTTTGCAGAGTAAGAAGATCTATTAACTACTCCAATAACCAGAATTCCCAACCTGCGTTTGGTTGGGAATTCGGTGTAAGTTTGTGGCGTTATTTCGCTTGAGAGTTTTCTGGCCCGTGATGTCGGCGGCCATGTCGGCGGCCCCAACGGCCTCTCCTTTGCTTCTTTAGCTCTGCCATTTTAGTTCGTTGCTCAGGAGTGAGGACTTGTCGAATCTTTAGTTTAGTTTCAAATCGGGCCTCACCCATGTCACGGCGCAAATCTTGTAAAATTCGATGTTGCGCTCTCAATTCATCATCAGATGCATCGCTAGCCATCAAGGCTTGCATTTTGTCTTTAGCCGCTCGCAAAGCTTCTCGTTTTGCTTGCTTATCCTGTTTATTCTGCTCCCGAATTTGATCGATTTCTGAGACTTGATCCGGGCTAAGATTCAGTTGCTGGCGGAACTGCTCTCGTCGACGTTTTCTAAATTCTTCCTTATTCGGTTTTTCAGTCGTTTCTTGTGCAATTGCGTAACTAGGAAACAAAGATTCGGTCGCAACAGTCAAACCATTACCTATTGGGAGTAATAGCGGTAGGGCAGCCAGTAAATAAACAGCACGGAATTTCATACTAAAAAACCTCTTGTTTGGAGATGTTGGGTGATGTATGTGCATAAGTGCTCCCAACGCTCTAATCATAAGAAAAGCACTACTATGACCGAAAGGATCACATTTCCCAAATTGGTATGGATCTAAAGAACCGGATTGGAGTAGTACCAAAGTTCTAGATCTCAGGACAAAAAACGAAGATGGATAAACTTCACTTTAGTCCGATTCAGACAATTATGAGTTCCAGGTGTACCTAACAAAGACTTTGACATAAGCATTCTTTTGGTGATTAAAAACTATTTTCAGGCATAGTTTCAACACTCTTGATATATTTTCACTAAAAAATCATTTCTCTCCAAGATTGTTTATTCACCTCATTCAAACCTTGATATCATTCAATTCCTAAAAACAAGGCATACAACTCTTGAATTAATTAAATCCTAAAAGAATACCCCATCCTCAATAAATATGCTGCCTACAAGATTCACGAAATATCTAATAATTTATTCATAGTCTGATTTAAGAATAGGGACAATAGTCTTAACGGAAGAATTAAATCTAGAGATCTTGCAGATCAAACTTACTAGCATATAGCTCAATACCTCTCTGAGATTAAACTATGACGATAGATCCAGAACTAAAAACTCAGTAAGATCACGCTGACAAGCAGAAAGTATCACGTTGTTCATGTGATCCAAATCGGATGATTCATTGGCCTTTACCGATAAGTTAGGAAAAGAGAGATAAACAGATTAGAAGCAAGTTCATTGCTCTTCTATTAATAAGAAATAGAGACTCTAGCATCACTTCATCTAATATATCTCTGACAAATCAGTCAACGTTCTTATTCTATTTTTCTGTTGGAAGAATCTATCATGCTAAAGCCAATTAAAGTTACGCTGCTAGGTCTAATGGCAGCAACCACAACCACACTTGCTATCCCCCAAGCTAATGCTTACTCTTCATCGTCGGTTGGGCAACAATCAGAAGCTGCAGAACAAACTCAAAATTAGTAGTATCTCATCATCGCTGGCGAGGAAGACGCAAATTGCGTCGAGTACGCTGGCGCAAAAAGTGGGTATGCTTCAAGCGCCCTGTCGTTTTCTATCGCCATGGACGTAAAATCGTGAAATTCAAGCGCCACTGCCACTGGAAAAAGTTCCGGGTACATCATGGGGGACATCATTTCTAAAATTGATGCAAGTTGATTTCAACCTCAGGCCTGAGATTCATCAATAATGTCATCGATTCAATATAATTAAGCGGCTCTAGAAAACTTCAATCCCATAAAGCCGCTTAATTGAGAAACTACAAAGTCTGGCGCAGTCTTTTAAAGGGCCTTCAGAAATTCAAGTACAGTCTCGACAAGGGCAGGATCGCCCTGGCGATAACCCATAGGTGTGAGATGTTCACCTTCCAGCTCTCTCATTTTGGTAGGTTTATTGGGTAAATTAGCTTTCAGCCAGTCAACGGTATCTTTAGCAATTTTATCTTTTGTAAAAGAGATTAACCCCATAAGACCGAATAATTGACTTTCTTTTATGAGGCAATAGGTCTCTTCTACGCTGGGTTGAACATCTAAGCCCAGACGTTTAACAAAATCAGCAACTGCTTTTACTGGTATCGCACTTTCAATGCCCGTAATAGCTGGAGCCATCAGTATAGAAGGCTGATTCAATAGAGAAATATCTTTGAAATCCACCCCATTTAATCGATCTTCAAGTTCCTGGTACTGATCCCGTCCAACACAGCCTCCTAAGATCTCTTTTTCTGACTTGGTTTCTAGATCCGTCAATAGCTCGAGTAAAGCTATATATTTATTCCCTAAGCTATGTCCCAACCAAAAATAATTCTTAGCTGCTGACTTGGGATCCTCTTCATAAATTTTGTAATCATAGTCTCGACGTTTCGCCTCATCTAGAATGGCTTGACGGAGAGCTCTTTGCTCACGCACTAATCCGATTGCAACAGACCAATGGCGAAATGTGAATCGATAAGGCAATGCAATGATTGTATATCCTTGGTCATAGATCTTTTGTAACAGAAATCGGTAAAAGATGGTGGGGAATGACCCAAAAAAAGCACCACCAATAAATTGAACAACCCCCACAGGCTTGGGATGGATTGCAACCCAACTAAATTGCAATGGTAAAAACTTAAATTTTGATTGCATAAAAACCCTCATCAATAATAAAATTTAGAACAATCGAATAATGAGCAATTTCATTAGTTAAAAATGCCACCATTCACCTAATCCAGAAAGAAGAAAAAACTGCCTATTATTGAGATTTAAATTCATCCTGTACCTATGAGATGAATGCCAATAGTAAAAATAAAGCTATTATCTCGACCTAGGTATGAATCAGAGAAACTAGAGGCCCCATAAGCTATATCAGCGATATCTTACTTTTTTATGCAAGTATGTCTGTTAAAGACAAAGCTTGGGAATATTTTCTACTATCAAATCTTGCTGCATCCATAAATTCAATTACATATTGCTAAGAGAATAGTTATTGCAACGATACATAGTTAACATTGGAGAAGTTGTCGTGTCTTGACACTAATCACTACAGCAATATCCAGTCCCTAGACCCATGACAAAAAGGAAGTCTTTTCAATAACGTGCATACAGATGCTGGGCGTAGAAAGTCGGTCTTTTCAGAATCCTGACAATTGTTTATAGAATTTAGCTGAGCTTAAGCCTATTTCCAGAAAGAGTGATCTATCATCTGACAGGAAAATCTTCCGAATTGATCGAAATCCTCACTATTGCAAGGATTAAGCCTTTATGATTGCAACTGCACCATCGCCTGATTCTCATCAAGATGATCTTCAGTCTCTGTTACCCAATCTCACAGGTCGGGAATCAGAACTAGCAGCTCTGGCGAACCACTCTGAACCGATTTATTTACCCACTACTGATCTACGGCTAGAGAACATTCACTCCAGTTTTGCTTGTGCCCTTCATATGCACCAGCCCACCATTCCAGCCGGCTCTGAGGGAGCATTGATCAGCAACCTGCAGCATATGTTTGAGAATCCTGGCGATGGTGATAACCATAACGCTGAAGTTTTTGCCTGGTGTTACAGCCGAATGGGAGATTTTATCCCTGAATTGGTAAGCGCTGGCTGCTCTCCAAGAATTATGCTGGATTACTCCGGCAACCTTCTGTGGGGACTCCATCAGATGGGTCGGAACGATATTCTGGATAATCTGAAGAAGCTGACTTGTAATCCTCAATATCAACCCTATGTTGAGTGGTTGGGCACCATGTGGAGTCATGCTGTTGCACCTTCCACACCCATCCCCGATTTAAAATTACAAATTCAGGCATGGCAGCAGTATTTTGCCAGCCTGTTTGGGGATGAAGCACTGAAACGGGTCAAAGGGTTTTCTCCCCCTGAAATGCATCTGCCTAACCATCCCGATACCCTCTTTGAATACATCAAAGCTCTGAAAGAATGTGGTTATCGTTGGCTGATGGTACAAGAACATTCTGTTGAGCGCCTAGATGGATCAGACTTATGGCATGACGATAAGTACATTCCTAATCAGCTCGTAGCCCGCAACTCACAAGGCGAGACCATCAGCATCACCGCTTTGATCAAAACTCAAGGTTCTGATACGAAGCTTGTTGCTCAAATGCAGCCTTACCACGAGGCCAAAGGTCGACAACGCCAAGAAATTGGAGGTATCTCAGTCCCCTCTTGTGTGACCCAAATCGCCGATGGTGAAAATGGGGGCGTAATGATGAATGAATTCGCTCGTGACTACCAGCCCGTTTGGCATGAGCTGAAAAATCAAGGATCTGGTGTCACGGGTATCCATGGTACGGAGTATTTAGAGCTATTGGATGCTGCGGGCGTAAGTCCAGACGATTATCCCACTTGCCAAGCGGTGGGCCAATATAAGATCTGGAACAAGATTGGGACTGACACGGTTAGCCCGAAAAAGGTTGAAACCGCGATTCAAGAGCTACAAGCTACCGATCATCAGTTCCATATGGATGGGGCCTCTTGGACGGACGACTTGAGCTGGGTGAAGGGGTATGAGAATGTTCTCGAACCCATGAACCAGTTGAGCGCTATGTTTCATCAGAAATATGATCTATTAGTCCAAGCTGATTCAACCACTACTCAACAGGCTGATTACCAGGAAGCTTTACTCTATGTTCTCTTAGTAGAAACGAGCTGTTTCCGGTATTGGGGCCAGGGGACTTGGACTGACTATGCTCGTGAA
This sequence comes from Acaryochloris marina S15, assembly GCF_018336915.1. GTDB lineage: Bacteria > Cyanobacteriota > Cyanobacteriia > Thermosynechococcales > Thermosynechococcaceae > Acaryochloris > Acaryochloris marina_A. The sequence continues at coordinate 3,389,420 of NZ_CP064923.1, forward strand.
CTATTTCGACGGGGGGAAAGTCTACTGAAGTAGTCATTTCTCTACTTTTTAAGGTTAAAGCCGGACTTGCTCTTTTAAGCAAAAGTTTGGTTTTAATCTTCATGGTTGGGAATAAGCGACTTAATACATGTTGTCAATCAATGCGCTGGAAAGAGTATTTGCGCCTCGTCCATAACCGCTTACCATCACAGTGATACGCTTATTGGCACGACGTCGTTTCGCAAATTGAGAACAATCGATAATGGCAGAATAGTCTGCATTATCAGCGAATATAAACGGGGTATTGTTGATATTCACATCTGGCTTCCGCACCTTAAGGCCTTCCCGTCTGAGGGAAACTGTGGCTCTGCGCATACAGTCCCATTGATTTAATCGGACCGTACCGTAGCGATAAAAGAGGGCAGGCCCCGCAAATGCGCCAAAGGTACTGACGGCTTGAACGCCTACGGCTACAGATGCCATCACTAGTGCTTTTGTAGAAATCTTATTGAACTTAGACATGATGTATTTCTCCTTTCTGTGACTCAAGCAGAAAGCGTAAATCCTCTATATAGGTGCTGTTTGACCTGCTTTGGCATAAGTCCTTGGTTATCTACAATTTAGGCTCTATAGATGGGACTGAACGTGACAGTTATCACGGGTTTTCATTGTTCTATGTCATGCTGCTGCCGTACATCGAAAAAATTCGGCATTATAAAGAGGCAGTCACCTCTTCGCCCTAATGACAGCTTTTGACCTCCATGCTCCATTTGTCCCTAAAGGTGATCAACCCCAAGCCATTGAGAAACTGACCGCTCTCCTTCAATCTGGCCATTCTAGGCAAACTTTGCTGGGCGCTACGGGTACGGGTAAGACCTTCACGATGGCTAAGGTGATTGAAGAGATTGGTAAACCCACGCTAATCCTGGCCCATAACAAAACGCTAGCTGCGCAGCTCTGTAACGAAATCCGTTCCTTTTTTCCCAACAATGCAGTTGAGTATTTCATCAGCTATTACGACTATTACCAGCCTGAAGCCTATATTCCGGTCACAGATACCTTTATTGAAAAGACAGCTGCCATCAATGAAGAAATTGATATGCTGCGGCATTCCGCGACACGATCGCTATTTGAACGTCAGGATGTCATTGTGGTGGCATCAATCAGCTGTATTTACGGTTTGGGTATCCCTGCTGAGTATCTCAAGGCCTCAATCCCCCTCAAAGTTGGAGCTGAAGTTGATCAGCGGCAATTGCTGAGAAGTCTGGCAGCCGTGCAATATACCCGCAATGATGTGGACTTAGGGCGGGGGCGATTTCGAGTCAAAGGAGATGTTCTGGAGATTGGTCCAGCCTATGAAGACCGGATTATTCGGGTGGAGTTTTTTGGGGATGAGATCGATGCCATTCGCTATGTCGATCCCGTTACTGGAGCAACATTACAGAGTTTGGAAGGACTGAATGTTTATCCTGCCCGCCACTTTGTAACGCCAACAGAACGATTGGAAATGGCAGTTGAAGCCATTGATGAGGAGAGAAAAGCACAGGTCGAACATTTAGAAACGACCGGGAAACTTTTGGAAGCTCAGCGCCTCAACCAACGGGCTCGCTACGATCTAGAGATGCTGAGAGAAGTTGGGTATTGCAATGGAGTAGAAAACTATTCTCGTCATCTGGCTGGACGGGAAGCAGGGGCTCCACCTGAGTGTTTGGTGGATTATTTTCCTCAGGATTGGTTGTTAATCGTAGATGAGTCTCATGTATCGGTCCCCCAAATTCGGGCCATGTATAACGGCGATCAGGCTCGCAAGAAAGTTCTGATTGATCATGGTTTTCGTCTACCCAGTGCGGCAGACAATCGCCCCCTTAAGTCCGAAGAATTTTGGCAAAAAGTTAACCAGTGTGTGTTTGTGTCCGCTACTCCAGGGCAGTGGGAAATAGAGTTATCAGAAAATCGGGTAGTGGAGCAAGTTATTCGACCGACGGGGGTAATCGATCCAGAAATTTTTGTCCGTCCGACAACTGGCCAAGTGGATGATTTACTAGCTGAGATTCATGAGCGAGTCAGTCGCCAAGAACGGACTTTGATCACCACCTTAACCAAACGGATGGCAGAGGACCTGACGGAATACTTTGAAGAGCGAGGCGTGCGAGTCCGATATCTGCATTCGGAGATTAATGCCATTCAACGTATCGAAATTCTTCGGGATTTACGCCAGGGAGTATTTGATGTCTTAGTTGGGGTCAATTTATTGCGAGAGGGGTTGGATTTACCTGAAGTTTCTCTTGTAGCCATCTTAGATGCTGATAAAGAAGGGTTCCTGAGAGCTGAGCGTTCTCTGATTCAAACCATTGGTCGAGCCGCTCGCCATGTCCGAGGTCAAGCCATTCTCTATGCTGACAATCTGACGAATAGCATGGAAAGGGCTATTTCCGAAACTGAGCGGCGTCGGACCATTCAGCTTGCCTATAATGAAAAGCATGGCATCACTCCACAACCGGTCAAAAAAGGATCTGATAATGCGATTTTGGCCTTTTTGGAGGTCTCCCGCCGCCTCAATACCCAAGAACTTGAGGATGCCTATGAACAGGCAGATGATCTACCCTTGGAGAGTGTGCCAGAGTTGATTACCCAATTGGAGGCAAAGATGAAGGAATCAGCTAAAAATCTGGAGTTCGAAGAAGCTGCAAAGTATCGAGATCGCATCAAGAACCTGAGATCTAAACTCTTAGGTCAAAAGTCTCCTTGATCCCCTTGCCCTTTCTTTGGGCAATATCATCTTAGGTCTGCTTTAAGTCCATCCTTTTTTATGAGGTCTCGATCTGCTAGGAACTCTGGCATTTCATGAAATAATACAAGCAGCCACTCTAGCTCAAGATTTTCATTCGATTTCTCCATACATCGCTTTTTAGTATCCTTTCTCGTCCTAATACCTGCAAATCTCACCCGAAGTTCTCCTTTATATCTTTTTATCAGTATCGATATTGGCCAAACTTTCAAGCCGATCATGAACTAAGACGATAACTGTGTTATTCGAACAAACAACTGTCGGTGAGTTTTTGCAGCAGACATTAGTCTGTCAAGCTGACACTCCCATTCAAGAAATATTAGATATACTCCAGCATCAAAGTTCTGCATCTCCAGTTGCTCAGTCTGAGGATGAGTCTGGCGATGGGGTCGATCTATCCCAATTAGTGGTGGTTAATGCACAGCAGCAACCCACTAGTCTCATTCCCCTAGCGCAATTTATTCATTTATTTATTACTGAGCAAAAGTCCCCTGACGCTGTTTCTCCTCAGCAGCCGATTGGAGAATGGGGCGATTTACACAATCAACCCTTGCAGCAGGTAGCGGTAACGAACTCTCTCAAGCAATTTTGGCAATATTTACAAACTTTTTCCCAAGATCTCAGCTTGTCTTGGGCCATTGTTGAGGATGAAACCGGCAAATATTTGGGGTTATTGGATACGCCTAAGTTAATTCAATTCCTGGCCCATCATGCCCCCTTGAGTGTTGCGATCAAGTTTTCCTCGGATTTAAAAAGTTCACTTTCACCTGCCTTAGAGATATCCGATACACCACCCGCCTCAACAGAGTCATTGCCCCCTCAAGATTCAATCTCTGCCGCTGCTCCATTGAGTGCCGAACTATTGGCTGAAATTAGCCATGAACTCAAATCTCCCCTCACGGCAATTCTGAGTTTGTCCAATGTTCTGAGTCATCAGGGCATTCAGAATTTATCTGAGCGGCAGTTGCAATATGTGCAGTTGATTCATCAGAAAAGCCAGCATCTGATGGGTATCCTCAATACGTTACTGGACTTAACTCAACTTCCTGTCCAAGTTCAGCCTGAAGCACAAACAGCTGTTGATATTGATTCGCTGTGTGACGATGCGATCGCACAAGCGAAACGATACTACCAACTGGAAGAAGGCACAGCGAATCAGGCTTCTCTCATCATTCGTCGGCATCCCCAGGGAGTCCTCGGCTCGATCACAAGTGATGAGCTGAAATTACGCCAAATCCTGATACATCTTTTGCACAACGCTTTAGGAGCGACTCAAGGGCAATCCTCCATCGAACTGGGAGTTAAGCAGTGGCAAGGGTGGACGATCTTTACCATTTCCGACCAGGGTGCTCCAATTCCCCACCTACAGCAGCCCCTTATCTTTCAAATCCCCCAAACTTGGACGATTCCAGACCAAGACATTCTCGGTAAAACAGGGCTAGGATTGGTGCTGGCCCATCGATTAGCAGAACAGATGTCAGGGGATATTTCTTTTATCTCTGGACCGACTCAGGGCAATACCTTCTCCTTGTATGTGCCTCCAGACCCTCTTCAAAGACAGCAGACTAAAACCACCCAAGGTTTAGTTCTTCTGATTGCCACAAATCCCAATCTAATTGAACAAGTGAGTCAGTATCTGTCTGATCAATCTTTACAAGTTGTCGTGGCCCGTTCAGAGCCAGAAGTCGCTCAGAAAATCGCCTTATTCAAGCCTCAAGCCGTTATCCTACAAACTCTGCTTACCACTGGCTCAGGGTGGGATATTCTTTCACTCCTTCAACAGCGAGATAGGGATTGTCCCATCTTACTGATAGGAAGCACCGATGACTGTCTACGTACTACTGATAGTGTAGATGGCTGCCTAACCTTACCCGAACTTCAACCCGGCTTGGCACAATGGTTAGAAACTTGCTTAAAAGCCAAAATTTCAACCTCTGGTTCTACCCCTAAGCAGAAACACCTCGCCCCCTCTAACTCTCCTAAAGCGCAAAAATTAACCGTTCTCCATCTAGACGGCAATCTAGATCAATTCGGCAATACCTTACCCATTGATATTAGTCACTCGCTGTATGAACATCAGTGGAGAGTGATATCGACCACAACTTTAGATGAAGCTGAGTTATTAGTAGATATTTGGCAGCCCGATATCATTCTCTATACAGATGATGATTCTGCTCCCTTCTTGAACATGGCCGCAGAATCTCCCTTAGTCTCCTTCCCCTTTGTTATTCTTCACCCTGAAGTCCGGCAGATAGCCCTTGAGCGGGGAGACCTGGAGGTCTTTTCTCATGCAAACATAACCACACTTTCGAACTCTGAACTATCAGAAGTATCGTCACTGCTAGAAATACTCAACCACTCCACCGCAGCCGAGTAGGAGCCGCAAGTTATTTTGTAATCAAGGGAGATTACTGGAAGCTTTCTGGGGATTCTGATGGAGGCGGTGTTGAGAAATCAGGCCGAGCAAAGGGGTCGAACGGAGATGGCTCTGGGCTGGGAGCCAGGCTGTCAGGATAGGAGTCTATTGGCGCTTGAAGAGTAGGATCCGGGCCTAGGGAATCAGGACTAAGAGGGACGGAGTCCTGAAGGGTGGGATCTGGCCCAATATCACCCTGATCAAACTGAGGATCAACCGTTGGTTCTTCTAAAGTTGAGGGAATGGGGGACTCAAGAGGTGTTTCAATCGGAGTGGGCAAAGTTTCTAATTCCCTTCTGGTCGTCCCTGGCTTAGGTAGAAAATCTTCATTTTGAACCGGGGCAGCCTTTGCAGGCACTTGCGGGTTCGCGAACTGATTCTGGTAATGAAACCGTAGCAACAGGCCAAAGGCAATTCCCACAACACCTGAGAGCACTGAACACACGATTAATGCTCGGAAGGGAAATCTGGGAGGCGCGGAATAAGGTTGGAGACGAGTGGTTGACACAGTCTGGCTGGGCTCCTGGCTAGGGACTGTTGATTCTGAAAGTGTTGTCGGAAGATCCTCAGTCTCAGGGGCTATAGATAATTGCTCTGAAGGGTAAGGAATTGCTGGGCCTGAAGGTTCTGAGGCTGGAGGTTCTGAGGCTGGAGGAGGAGAGGTCTCTAGAAGAGAAGAGTCTATTGAGGATACAGGTTTCGCAGTTAGGGAAGGGGAAGCTGCGCCTATGTTACCCGATTCTGTTGGGAATGATACAGGGGGAGAAGGTGCCTTGGGTAGGAGTTTCATCCACTCTGAGATAGATTGAGGGCGATGCTGAGGTTGCATCGCCATTCCCCGTAGCAGGGCAACAATCGTTGCCTGGCTTAGGTCTGGGTGATGCATTTCCAAGCGAATATGTTGCCGCTGGGAAGCTGCTATCGGCATTTGCCCCATCACCAAGGTGTATAAGGTTGCGGCTAATCCATAGATATCGGTTGTAACGGTTTGTTGACCTTGAGCGGATTCAGGTGCTGCATAGGCATGAACCAGAGGAGGAGGCAAACTAGGGTTGCTGGGTTGCCAAACCCAATTCACAAGCATCGGATGATCAGTATGGGGAGGGTCAACAACATTTTTCGGTTGAACATCTCCATGCCGAAGCTGCTGCTGATGCGCTTGGTTCAAGCCGTTAGCAATTTGGGTGATTTGGGCAATCGCCTCCGCTTCTGATAGGGGCTGATTTTTTCCATTTATGGCCCAGGTCTGTTCTGGTAGCTTGTCCCTGACCAGAAAGGGGAGAACCGAATCTACAAAAACGTCTCGGATGGGTTCTAGGGAAGGATGTTTTAAGCGCTGCCAAGCTTGAGCTTCTTGTATGAAAGCATCGCGATGTAGGAGGATTTTTTTAGGGTGTTGACGGGACGGATTAAGGGTATTGATCAGAACAGGCTGCTGACTAGGTAAATGAGTGCCCTCATAGGTTAGCTGCAAGCCCTGATGCCTGACCAGTTGCTCTAAACGATACGTTCCTTTTTGTAAAAGTGTTCCGAGGGGAAGCAAAACCATTGTTGGCAGAGGGGGGCGCATGGTAGCTAACGGCAAGGAGGAGGGTTAGATCATGAAGATGCTTGTAAAATTCCTTAGGTTCCTGGCTAATTATTGTTTCCCTGAACCCTAAACCTATTCCGTCAAGTATCTTCAAACTGTAATGTGTCTCACAATCGGGGCTGAGAGTTAGCCAAAAAAGAGGTTGAGAACCGCTTGTAGAGAGACATTCAGTCTAATTAGATGATGCCTAATTTCTCTAGTATGGGTCGTGTGGAGACCACATGCTTTTCTAGCCCAAGTTTCTGCGGTTCAATCCCTAAAGCCAAACCGACTAACTGAGGTAAATGCAAAACAGGCAAGCCTAGCTTGGTATTAATGGATTTTTCAACTTCAGGTTGACGAGAATCTAAATTCAGATGACAGAGGGGACAAGGGGTCACCAAGCAGTCAGCTCCAGCTGCAATTGCGTCCTGAATTCTACCTCCCGCCATGGCAAAGGACTGGGGGGTGGCATAGCTAGCGAGGGGCCAACCACAACATTGGGTGCGACCCGAGTAGTAGATTGGCGTAGCATCGAGGGCCAGAAACACATTTTCCATGGAAGAAGGGTGAATTGGATCGTCGAAGGGGAGACTCTGTTGGGCTCTGAGAAGATAGCAACCATAAAAAGCCGCACACTTTAATCCGCTGAGTTTACGCTTGACTTGAAGGGAAAGGGCTTCTAAGCCATAATCTCCGACCAAAGCCCACAGGAGATGCTTGACTTCAGTACTGCCTTGATAGGGAGAACAATGTTGTTCGGACAACAAGCTATTGATCTGATCAAAATACTCAGGGTTACTCTCTTTGGCGTCTTTCAATCGCTCATCGACATGACCAATCACTCCTTGGCAGGTACTGCAATGGGTGAGGAGGGGTAAATTGAGCTGTTCGGCTAGGGCAATATTGCGGGCATTAACGGTATCTTCGAGTAATTGCGAATCTTCTTTAAAGGTGCCAGACCCACAACAGGCCGCTTTCTTCAATTCAATGAGTTTAATCCCTAAGGCCTGGGCAATTTCCTGAGTTGACATGTATAGTTCTCGACAAGCGCCTTGAGCGACACATCCTGGGAAGTATGCATATTGGAGTGTTGGGACCGACATCTGATGAATTACTCGCTGTTACTGAGCCTTTGCTAGAGCAACGCTAGCATGTTGGTCTGAGAATTCGGCTTACCTGTGATTGAACATTACAAAACGGTGAAGTCTTTTTGCCTGAAGGCACAGGTATTTCAATGTTTCAATTGGTCATATTGAAAGTTCGCAGAATTTCCATTACTTACAAGCGTTTATCCTCCCGGAGCTTGTCCAGTTGGCCTCGGAAGTGTCCCTGCAATCCTTCGATCGATTCATATTCCTTGTAAAAGTGGCTTAAATTACTAAGCTTATCTTTGAAGTCACGCAGAGAAATAAGATCATCAACATTGACATCACTGGTTGAAACCGTGGTCTTCCGGAAGTAGGTATAGATCAGCGGTTTCTTAGTCTTCTTGAAGGTTTTGTATGCAACGTCAAATTCTTCCTCTGTGTATTTACCTGTTTTAGTCTTGAACAAGCTGACGAAAATGTCGCAGTGTCGAATTTTTTGGTTATATTCATTCTGGAGTCGGGTTGTCGACATGGCATCAAGGAAGTTTTCCCAGCGGATAACTTCTAAGTAGATGCCTTGTTTGCGTAGACGGTCATTCTGCTGGCGAAAATATAGATCGAAAGCGTCGCGATCTTCGCGAAGCTCAGCTGAGGACGCTAGGAAGATCCGAATCGTCTTTTCCTTCACAGTATCCGCCGACTTAGATTGATTTGATTCTTCAGGTGTTTCTATCTCACTATTGTCTTGAGGTAGCTCTTGTTTTGCTCTCGCCAACCATTGTTCTAGATTCATGCCATCCAGAAGTTCTAGCACGCTGACATCATGGTAGTCAGGTGGATTGGGGCACTCAATGGATGGTTTGCCTCTACTTTTCCGTTCAATTAATTTTTTCTGCTCGAACATTGCTGGTTCTGTTAGGTTCATGCAGGTTTCACAGATGCAAGGCACCCATTTACTGACTTTGTCTTTGAGTCCTTGGAAGCTGTCGTTTAGTGCATCAAGTTCACTGGCAATAGTGCTGAGCAGCGATTTTTTTTCTGGACCACGGCTGCGGAGAATAATTTCATTACCTTTTTCGGCTGTCACCACTAGCATCTTTGTTTCACCATGCTCGAATAAGGCACCCTGCAACCAACATAGATTCGGCTGCTTTACAAAACGGTGCACTCGAACGATCAGTCGGCTTACCAGGCCCCGAGGTAGAAACTCGTAGCGGTAGGTCAACATCAGATCGCCACTCCTGGCCCAATTGTCTAGCTCTGAAGGCTTTGAAGGTGACAAGTGTTGTGGAACCAGCCATGTCTCTTTGTTCATATCCGGCAGCCGATAACATAGCTCGAAACGGACCATGAGGGCACGCAACTCTATTTCCTTATCCGCGTAGCCTTTTTTGGACCACAGACGATCGCAATCATCCAGGGTAAAGCGACCTTGCTGGGATTTGACATTTTCGTCGTCAAGGATACGAAATACTGCATCTGTCATCCACTGGTTCTGTAAAAATATAGTCCGTCGGAGTTCCCGTGGTTCCTGAAAGTGTAGGAACACTCCCAGGTCATGCAGGTACTGGCTTAGCTTTAGGGCCTTATCGAGATCTGCTTCAAGATGACCTGCATAGACTGTGAAGTAGTTATCCAGTGAGATATAGGGCTGGGTCTTTGCCAATTCCTTCAATTCATCGCGAATGGCAACCCATTTAGCTGGTACATCTTCACCAATATGTGGCAATTTCTGAATGTAGTATTCTACCGCTTGGCGCAGTTTATCCGCCGCACATGGATGTTCCAGATTGCCCCGATGGAACTCCTCTACGTTGGGAAAGCGCCCTCTGATGCCCACCTCGTCGATCTGTTTACTGCGTCCGCCTTTCTCATTTTGAAAAATTAGTAGGGGACTAGCTGCGCTAAGGGTTTCAACTACCTCCAGCCAGAACTTAAAACCTTCGTCATAGACTGATTTGTGATCACTGCGGGTGTCATCGACCAATACATACAAGGAACGCTTTGTGAGAAAGAACTGATGGGTCGCATGATAAATCTGCTGACCGCCAAAGTCCCAGGCATTAAGTCGAAACTTGCGTCCATTAGACATTGAGAACTCATGACGGTGGATATCGATGCCACGGGTTGTTTCGTCTTCGTTAGGCAGTCCTAATTCGGGCAGAAACATACGACGCAGAATGCTAGTTTTTCCAGCCCCACCCTCGCCAACAATTAGTAGTTTGGCTTCAAACAGCCGATCTACCCCCTGCGCTTCAACCTCATGAAAGTAATTGAGTACTGCCTCCGGCCCCTGCTTTACGATTTCCGGCGAGGGATGTGTTAGCGGACAATCTTCGACATAGATACCTACTCCCCGCCATGTTGCTTGGGACCAATGGATCGGTCGTTTGGCTAAGACCCACGATTTTAAAGGTGATAGATCTACCACGTTTGTCTCAGCAATGTTCAGTGTCACGAGTGGAAGCTGTGCTAATGGAGCAACCGTCGTTATCTGTTTATTTGAATTTAGATGTAGATCGTTGAGAGCTGTTTGGTGTTGACCAATGGCAATGACAACTGCATCACCCACATTGTTGTTACTCAGATTGAGTGACGAGAGCTGTTGGAGGTTCTCTGCGATGGCCCGCGCCCCGTCATCACCCACTTTGTTGTTTCTCAGATTGAGTGACGAGAGCTGTTGAAGGTTCTCTGCGATGGCCCGCGCCCCGTCATCACCCACATTGTTGTTTCTCAGATTGAGTGACGAGAGCTGTTGGAGGTTCTCTGCAATGGCCCGCGCCCCGTCATCACCCACTTTGTTGCCACTCAGATCAAGGGACGAGAGCTGTTGGAGGTTCTCTACGATGGCCCGCGCCCCATCATCGCCCACTTCGTTGAAACTCAGATTGAGTGACGAGAGCTGTTGGAGGTTCTCTGCAATGGCCCGCGCCCCGTCATCACCCACATTGTTGTTACTCAGATTGAGTGACGAGAGCTGTTGGAGGTTCTCTGCGATGGCCCGCGCCCCATCATCGCCCACTTCGTTGAAACTCAGATTGAGTGACGAGAGCTGTTGGAGGTTCTCTGCAATGGCCCGCGCCCCGTCATCACCCACTTCGTTGTCACTCAGATCAAGTGACGAGAGCTGTTGGAGGTTCTCTGCGATGGCCCGCGCCCCATCATCGCCCACTTCGTTGAAACTCAGATTGAGTGACGAGAGCTGTTGGAGGTTCTCTGCGATGGCCCGCGCCCCGTCAGCGCCCACTTCGTTGTCACTCAGATCAAGTGACGAGAGCTGTTGGAGGTTCTCTGCGATGGCAGTGATGTCTGTATCCTGCAGGCTGAGGGACCAAAAGGTGAGAGTTTGCAACCGATTGAGTCGCAATAGTTCAAGGGGGAGACTAGATAACTGGGTGGTAAGTTGGAATACAACGCGCCCCTGAAACTCCTTTGGCCAATTGTCCATTGATGGTGAAAGGCTAACTTCTGGTCCAAAGAGGGCTAGGTCAGTCCGATGTTCATTGCTGAGCCGCATTAGTAGATCGGGCAATTCATCTGGATTTATGCGCTGCAGCCCAGTTTCTCCAGTCATATTAGGTACTCCCAGCTTGTCCATCGGCTTTTTTTGGGTATTGCCCACCCTCTATTTCTCGATGTGTTTTATCCATTACCATCAATATTTCTTGACCTTCTCAATACAATATCTCAGCCGAATCAGTGACATTTACGCATTTATCTCTATGCCAGAGCAATGCTAGCCCTATGACACCAGAATTCGGGTTACCTGTGATTGAACATTACAAAACGGTGAAATCAGTGGTCCTGAGTCGGGAGACCTTTTATCTTGAAGGACAAGAGATAGCTGTTGGACCTCCAAAATGCGCGAACTTTACCCAGTCATCACCCCTTATACAACGGGTAAACTCCAAGTTTCTGATCTGCATACCCTCCATTACGAAGAAGTGGGAAATCCCCAGGGGAAACCAGCTATATTTCTGCACGGGGGACCCGGGGGCGGCATTGATCCGGTCTATCGACAGTATTTTGATCCACAGGAATGGCGGTTAGTGCTGTTTGACCAGCGGGGTTGCGGGCAAAGCACCCCCCATGCAGAGCTAAAAGAAAACACCACCTGGGATTTAGTCAGGGATATCGAAACCCTGCGTCAGCATCTCGACATTGATCAGTGGGTAGTCTTTGGAGGGAGTTGGGGCAGTACTTTAGCCCTGGCCTACAGCCAGACCCATCCTGAATCCTGCAAGGGACTCATCTTGCGGGGGATATTTATGTTGCGTCATCAAGAACTGCAATGGTTCTACCAAGAAGGAGCCAGCAACATTTTCCCAGATGCCTGGGAAGCCTATCTCCAGCCCATTCCTCTGGAAGAGCGTCAGGATTTAATCAGTGCCTATTACCGCCGACTCACAAGTAACGATCCAAACATTCAACTGGAAGCGGCCAAAGCCTGGTCCGTCTGGGAGGCCACAACGAGCAAACTGTTGCCCGATCCTGAATTGCAAGAAAAATGTGGTGAAGACACCTTTGCCACGGCCTTTGCTCGGATTGAATGTCACTATTTCATGAACAAGGGCTTTTTAGACACAGAAGATCAGCTGATGCGGGGATGCGATCGCATCCAGCATCTCCCCATCGTTATTGTTCAAGGCCGTTATGATGTCGTTTGCCCCGTCATTTCAGCCTGGGAACTCCATCAGCAACTTCCTCAATCAGAGCTGCAAATCATTGCCGATGCCGGCCATTCCATTACAGAACCTGGCATTCGCAATGCTTTGATCGAAGCAACCGACCGCTTTGCTCAAATTCCATGACATGCCTTGGCTAAGACTTAATTTATGCTCCAGCAAGAAAACAAGATCGATGCTTTCAGAGGGGCGGTTTCAGATTACTATGGAAGGAATGGCTGAAACCCTGAAAGACTGGATCAGACATTCCCTGGCCTTGATCTTTGAGCAAGGACATTGAAATATGCTCAGGGAAGGAAGTAAAGCATTTGGCCTCATTTGAAGCCGCATTTAACCTTCTGCTAGAGTCCGTAGTTTTAGAGAAAAGAGAACCCATGAGTGAGTCGGAAATTTTTGGCAAAGTAAAAGATATTGTTGCCGAGCAATTAAGTGTTGATGCTGAAAAGGTAACGCCAGAAGCGAGCTTCCAGAACGATCTAGATGCTGACTCCCTGGATGTTGTGGAAATGGTGATGGCTCTAGAAGAAGAGTTTGATATCGAAATTCCAGACGAAGCAGCCGAAGAAATCCTTACGGTTCAAGCTGCTGTTAACTTTATCTCAAGCAAAGTAAAGGCTTAGCAATCCTGATAGACCGTGTTGCATGCTCTAGCATGCAACACGATTGCTAACCCCTAAATATTTTCATCCTATGCTGATCACATGTGACCATCATGACTAACCTAGAGCCTAAGCGCGTTGTAATTACAGGGCTGGGGGCCATCACTCCGTTAGGGAATACCCTCTCTGAATACTGGGATGGGTTGCTTGCGGGTCGCAGTGGAATTGGCCCCGTCACCCGGTTTGATGCAGCTAAGCATGCCTGCCAAATTGCCGGAGAAGTGAAAGGCTTCGATCCACAAGACTATATGGATCGTAAAGACGCCAAACGCATGGACCGTTTTGCTCAATTTGCGGTGTCTGCCAGCAAACAAGCCCTAGCTGATGCTAACTTCACCATTGACGATACCAATGCAAACGATATCGGTATCATCATCGGCACCGGTATTGGGGGTCTAAAAGTTCTAGAGGATCAGCAGGAAATTTATCTCACCAAAGGGCCGGATCGCTGCAGCCCCTTTATGATTCCGATGATGATTGCCAATATGGCGGCAGGCTTAACAGCCATTCATGTGGGTGCTAAAGGTCCTAACTCCTGTTCAGTGACGGCCTGTGCTGCCGGGTCTAACGCCATTGGTGATGCCTTTCGCTTTGTCCAGAGGGGCTATACCAAAGCGATGATTTGTGGTGGCACCGAAGCTGCAGTGACTCCCTTATCCATGGCTGGATTTGCGGCCTGTCGAGCCCTCTCCACCCGCAATGATGATCCCACAAAAGCCAGCCGCCCGTTTGATCGTGATCGGGATGGTTTTGTCCTGGGAGAAGGAGTTGGCATTCTCTTAATTGAAGAATTAGAGCATGCTCTAGCGCGAGGCGCCAAAATTTACGCCGAGCTGATTGGCTATGGGGTCACTTGCGATGCTCATCATATGACATCCCCCTCCCCTGGTGGCGTTGGCGCGGCCCGAGCCATTGAGTTATGCCTTAAAGACAGTAACTTGTCCCCTGACCAAATCAGCTATATCAATGCCCATGGCACCAGCACGAACGCCAACGATACAACGGAAACAGCTGCAATTAAGCATGCAATCGGTGATAATGCTTACCGAGTAGCCATTAGTTCCACAAAATCGATGACGGGTCATTTACTGGGCGGGTCGGGTGGTATTGAAGCCGTAGCCACTGCCATGGCCATTGCCAATGATCAAGTCCCGCCGACAATTAACCTAGATAATCCTGACGAAGGATGCGATTTAGACTATATTCCCCATACCAGCCGTAAATTAACGGTTGATGTTGCTCTTTCCAATTCCTTTGGTTTTGGCGGTCACAATGTCACCCTCGCCTTCCGAAAATATGCCGATTGATGTTGGATTTACTTGCCATGATGGCATTGATATTTGAGGCTTGTCTGTTCCAAGCCTCTTTTTGACGCCCATAGAAAACATAGACAACGTCGTTTTCTTGCCGCTTATTCCTTCTTGCCGTTCAGTAAATACTAAAAATTCAAGCTTATGGTTGTTGCGACCCAATCCCTAGACGAACTTTGTATTAATGCAATTCGTTTCCTGGCCATTGATGCCGTCGAAAAAGCCAAATCGGGACACCCAGGTTTACCCATGGGTGCCGCTCCCATGGCCTATGTCCTTTGGGACCGCATCATGCGGTTTAATCCCAAAAATCCTTATTGGTTTAACCGTGATCGGTTTGTGCTGTCCGCCGGGCATGGCTGCATGTTGCAGTATGCTCTTTTGCACCTGACGGGATTTAACAGTGTTTCCCTTGATGAAATCAAGAATTTCCGTCAGTGGGGTTCCAAAACCCCTGGACACCCTGAGAACTTTGAAACCCCTGGGGTTGAAGTCACGACAGGGCCTTTGGGACAAGGAATTTGTAATGCCGTGGGTTTAGCCATGGCCGAAGCCCACTTGGCTGCCAAGTTCAACAGACCCGAGCATACTCTCGTTGATCACTACTCCTACGCCATCTTGGGGGATGGTTGCAACATGGAAGGGGTTTCTGGTGAAGCCTGTTCCTTGGCGGGTCACTTGGGATTGGGCAAGTTAATTGCCCTTTACGATGACAACCATATTTCCATTGATGGTTCCACAGATATTTCCTTTACAGAAGATGTGGGCAAGCGCTTTGAAGCCTATGGTTGGCATGTTCAGCATGTTGAGAATGGCAACACCGATTTAGACGGGATTCAGAAGGCCATTGAAGCGGCTAAAGCTGTAACCGATAAGCCTTCGCTGATTAAAGTGACGACCACCATTGGTTATGGATCCCCCAATCGGGCCGATACTGCTGGTATTCATGGTGCCGCTCTTGGGGATGCAGAGATTAAAGCCACCCGAGAAAATCTTGGCTGGAATCATGAGCCCTTTGATATTCCTGCTGATGTCCTGTCTCATTGCCGCCAAGCAGTCGATCGAGGCGCTACGGCTGAATCAGAATGGGATGCAATCATGGCCTCCTATCGGACTAAATATCCAGCTGAAGCGGCAGAATTTGAGCGGATGGTGAAAGGAGAACTCCCAGCCAATTGGGATAAATCTCTACCCAGCTACACTCCAGCAGATAAAGGACTCGCCACACGAAAGCATTCTGAAATCACAATTAATGCTTTGGCCGGTGCAATTCCTGAGTTGATTGGTGGATCCGCTGACCTAACCCACTCCAATCTGACCGAAATCAAAGGTTCAGGGAATTTCCAAAAGGGAGATTACAATAATCGCAACCTTCGATTTGGGGTACGTGAGCATGGCATGGGTGCCATCTGTAACGGGATTGCCTTACATAATTCCGGTTTAATTCCCTACTGCGCCACCTTCTTGGTGTTCGCAGACTATATGAGAGCCGCCATTCGCCTCTCTGCCCTGGCAGAAGCGGGGGTTATCTACGTCATGACCCATGACTCCATTGGCTTAGGTGAGGATGGTCCAACTCACCAACCCGTCGAAACGGTTGCCTCATTGCGAACAATTCCCAATTTAACGGTGATTCGACCAGCAGATGGTAACGAGGTTTCTGGAGCGTATAAAGTTGCGATCGCACATCGCAAATCCCCTACGCTCATTGCCTTCACTCGTCAGGCCCTCCCCAATTTGGCTGGCAGCTCCATTGATGCCGTAGCTAAGGGCGCTTACATCATGTCTGATAGTGATGGCACGCCTGACATGATCATGCTGGCCACTGGCAGTGAAGTTCATCTTTGTGAGCAAGCGGCTGAGCAGCTTCGTTCCGAAGGCAAGAAGGTTCGAGTGGTTTCCATGCCCTCGTGGGAATTGTTCGAAGCCCAAACTCCTGAATATAAAGAGTCCGTTTTGCCCAAAGCAATCACCAAGCGTCTATCGGTGGAAGCCGGAGCTGATTTCGGCTGGCATCGGTATATTGGCTTCGAAGGTCAAGCTATCAGCATTAACCGCTTTGGTGCCTCTGCTCCTGGCAATACTTGCCTAGAACAGTTTGGCTTCACCGTTGAGAACGTTCTCGCGAAAGCCAAGGATCTGCTGAGCTAAGGTATTTCAATAATTTGGTTTGCAGTCCTCCTATTTTTTAGGGGGACTGTTTTTTTGTATATGGTTCGGCAGACCCACTCAATACAGGGTCAAGTGGCTTTTGCTCAACAAGCTCAGACTACATCGCATTCGAAATTGCCCCTGTATAATCGAACCAATCTTTGTCGATACCAAGACCCTAAAACGTTGGCATGACTCTTAAACAAGGCATTGCCCAAACCACCTTAATACTGAGCCTTGGCCTATATATTTTCTATCTATGCCCCTTTATCAATCGCTCTTTCCCTTTGGCTTTAGGAATGGAGTTTTGGCCTTATGTTTGTGTGATTCCTTGTTTTGGTTTGGGATTTAGACTATTCCACCCAGATCTTCGGGGGCAGCGACTGGGACTCGGATTAGCATCGCTGTTGCTAGTACTCAGTTTTACCCCTTGGTTTCATTGGTTAGGAATGCCATCCATTGGCACAAAACCGGCAGGGTTGCGGATGATGTCTTATAACATCTGGACCCAAAATCAGGATTATGATGCCATTCAACTATCTATTCAGCGAGAAAAGCCCGATATTCTTTTCTTAACAGAGATTACGCTGTCGGCCATGCGTGACTTGAAAAATCGATTGGAGTATCCCTATAGCCAACGCTCCAATCGGGGGTCCAATGCCTTTTTTAGTCGCTACCCCATCCTCTCCACTACTCCGGAATATCCTAATGCGACAGACCATGGCCTTACTTTTAGCCTGGTTGCTCAAATTCAAACACCACAAGAGATACTGACAGTTGTAGGCATTCATCCCCCCATTCCTCTAACCCGTTCTTCGTTTGCAGTTCGCAATCAGCAGTTTGAGCGTTTAGCTCCATTTATTCGACAAGTTCCCAATCGAGTCATCGTTCTGGGAGATTTCAATACGTCTCCCTGGTCGCCTTATTTCGATCAGTTCTTACAGGAGGCAGATTTGTCTAGTGCAACCCGAGGACAGGGCATTTGGGCAACCTGGAGTTATGAATCCTCTTTGCCTCACTGGTTTGCCAAAATCCCTATCGACCATGTTGCCAGTCGTGGGTTTGACTGCATTGACGCTTGGACAGGCCATGCCAATGGATCCGATCATCGACCTGTTATTGCGGAATTAAAGCCTATTTGAAATAACAGAAGGATTGAAAGTGAGCTATCCCCCAATCTGAGACATCGTGCGGCTATAGTTAGCTCCCACCGTGCCTGATTGGCGTTCCTTGTAGTTAATCTCTGGTTTGAGCTCCAACAATTCCTGGACGCGATCACGCAGCACACTGGTAGACACCCCATCCCTCAAAGCCGTCTTCAAATCTAACTGTCCCGTTTCATTCAACAGACAGGGACGTAACCAGCCATCTGCCGATAACCGCATGCGGTTACAGCGATCACAAAAGCATTCCGACATCTGACTAATAAATCCTAAGGTTCCCTGGGCTCCTGGAATTTGGAATACATCTGCGGGACCGTTTCCCTGGACCTGTCCTTCCGTTAGACCCCACCGTTCTCGAATTTGGGTTCGGATATCTTCTGACGGTATCCAGCCGCGATCGCAAAACAAATCCGCGTTCCCAATCGGCATAAACTCAATAAACCGCACATGCCACTGGCGATCAATCGTCAATGCTGCCAGATCTAGCACCTCATGATCATTCACCCCAGGAATAATCACAACATTGAGCTTGAGAGGATTAAACCCCACTTGATAGGCTTTTTGGATGCCTGCCCAGACCTTACTCCAGCGTTGGTGCCTTTGTGAATCTCTACCCACAATGGTGGCAAAGGTCTCTGGCACGAGTGAATCCAAGCTGATATTGATGCGGTGCAGCCCCGCCTCATATAAATCCTGGGCCAGAGGCTCTAGCAAAAAAGCATTTGTGGTCATCGCCAAATCTTTGACCTGGGGCAACGCTACAACCCCATGCACAATGTCTAAAATATCGGGCCTCAGTAGCGGTTCCCCTCCCGTAAGACGGAAGCGAGTGAATCCCGAAGGGATAAAGACTTCCCGAATTAAAGCTAATAGTTCTGTCGTTGTCAGAACGGCTGTAGGCTGTAAAAAATGTAAGTCTTGGGTGTCGGGCATGCAATATTGGCAGCGGAAATTGCAGCGATCGATCAAACTAATCCGAAGATAGTCAACTGCATTCATTGCATTAGCCTTTTATAGGGTTAGGAACATCTAACCGCGATGTCTTCTACTGTAACGTTATCGGCAAAAAAAATTGGGGCGCTAGATAACGCCCCAACCCATTAGCCACAAGCTGTAGCGTTGGATTTAATAGAGATCTTCTTCTTTATGAGTTTCGATTGTGCAGTCAGAAGTTGCGTAAGCGACACAAGTCAGAACGAAACCAGCTTCAATTTGATCGTCATCCAAGAAAGACTGATCAGACTGATCAACAGTACCAGCAGTGATTTTTCCAGCACAGGTGGAGCAAGCGCCAGCACGGCAGGAGAAAGGAAGGTCAATGCCTTGCTCTTCAGCTACGTCCAAAATATATTCGTCATCAGGGCATTCGATAGTAGTGTCTAGCCCTTCAGATGCACTTTTCAGTGTGACCTTAAAAGTTGCCATGGTGTACTCCTCAATAAAATTCGTGGAAACGGCAGTTCAGAAAGCTCAGTAATGGTTTTCATGACTTAAGAAAAACTCAAGGTCGAACCTTCTTCTTTGATACTACGCAAAAAATTAAGGTTTATAAAGCTGAAATAGGGTTTGAGCCAATGGGATTTGTAATCAATAAAAGCATTTAGACCATGATTTACTTATCTAATGTCAAATAGACACCTTAAGCATTTTATGAACACGACTAAAAAATATACCCCTAAAGCCATGATAGACAATAGTTTTAGCGATTGCAAAAGGTCCTCAATAGTTCTCAAAAAAAAGAGGAGAAGAAGGAAAGAAAAACCTTGAAAGCCTTACCCAGAGAGAAGTACAAAGCATTGTCATCTAGAGACAGATTAGAATTTCCTATCGATAGGTTCAACTTATATAATCTGGTCCTGGATTTTTGAGTTTATTCAGAATCGGATATCGATACTGTGCGTCCATTGAAAAGGGTCATGGATTGCTCAATCCCTTTTTTGAGTGCCATCTCTACCGCATCTACACCGAGATCAAGCACCCCAGGAAGAAGTTGGTTCTCTAGTGGAGCAAAGCGCCCTAAGACAAAAGAGATGGTGTCTTTACCTCTTTCTGGAGGCGGACTACCAATACCAATTCGTAACCTAGGGACTTCAGGGGTACCCAAATGGGAAATGATGGAGCGCATGCCATTGTGCCCCCCAGCAGAACCCTTCAGTCGCAATCGCAATTTACCAACAGGTAAGGCCATTTCATCGTAGATGACCAACACAGAGGCCGGTTCCAGCTTGAACCAGTCAATCACAGATCGAATGGATTGGCCGGAGTTATTCATATAGGTATGAGGCTTAAGCAAACGCACCCTCCGACCTTGGCCACCCAAACCTTCACCATATTCGCCTTGAAACCGCCGTTCTGAAGTTAAGGAAATTTGCCAGTGCTGGGCCAATCGATCGATGAATGCGAATCCAATATTATGGCGAGTGCGATCATATTTAGAGCCAGGGTTTCCTAAACCTACAATCAGTTCAGGAATCATCAGTGGAGCGGTCATTTAGGAATTCGTTACTTCAGGAGAGTCAGCCATTACTTCGTCTGTTGGAGCTTCAGCCATCTCTTGGCCTTCTTCGAGTTGAGGTTGAGGTTGATCTTGGGCCTTAGGAGTTTCTAAGGTTGCCTCCATCGGTGTTTCATTTAGGGTCTCATTGATCCGATCCGCTTCTTTTTTAAATTCATTTTCAAATTCTTTCGAAGCTTCTTGGAAACTTTTGAGAGCTTTGCCCATACTCCGGCCAATTTCTGGGAGTTTTTTAGGACCAAATACCAATAAAGCAATGACCATAATTAAGGCCATCTCTGGCAAGCCAATACCAAACACGTTCATGGGGTCCTCCTCAAGATTCCGATCGCAGCGGGGCTAGTCTTCGATTGTAATAGATCTCTAGAATCTCCCCTAAGATAGGCCGTCTATGACAATAAAAAACCCCGGAAGACCGGGGTCAATCGGATATCAATTCCAAGAGAAACTGATATCAACTACAGGAAAAACGTCATGCTAAAGGATGTTCTTATTGACCGAAACCACCAAGGCTGGTCCAACCCGCATCAACACCATCAAGGACGATAGTGTGGTTATAAACTTGAAGCATGATGAGCAACAACAACGTAATCATGACTACAAAACCAGCCATTACTGGAGTTGTCCCCCAGCCGGGCACGAATTTGCCGGCTTCAGAATTGTTATTACCTTTGAGAACGTCTCCCCACCAGGTCTGTCTTGGCATAGCTTATCGGCTCACAACAAACAACACTATTTTTTAACTTATCGTAATATTATAGAGGAAAGATACTCATAAAAAAATGCAATTTTCTGACCCTGCAACAGTTCTTATCATAACCATCCTGGCTGTAACCGTTGCCTTCACTGCGGTTTCCCTCTATACAGCTTTTGGTCCTCCCTCAAAACAATTGGCTGATCCCTTCGAAGAACATGAGGATTAATTCCTAATTAAGGCATGCTTTTAGTTAAATAAGGTGCCTTTTTTTGCACTCTTGCTAGTATGTCTAGTTGTGGCACGTCTAGAGTGAGTCAATGCCTCAAAATAAAAATATCGCCCTCCTTGCCTCTTTGGGTCTAACTTTAGGACTGAGTGCAGGCGGGTTTTTGTTGCTTCAGAATACAGCCCCAGACCTGTTGCCTAGCCTGCTAGGACAATCAGGAGACAATGGTGGTTCTAGGCGAACAAAAGGAACCTTCAAGGTCTTAGGGGACACGTTTAGTGGCTACAGTACCTTCCGCAATGACGCATTCCAAGATGCGTTGGGGGAACCTGGAATTCGCCTAGAGTATGCGGATGAATTTGACCAGTCCCAGCGAGCTCAGGCCTTAGAAAAGGGTAAAGCAGATTTCATCGCCACGACGCTCGATCAGTTTCTCAAGCAAAAGCCAAAGGGAAAAATTGTTGGCCTGATCGATCGGACGGTGGGGGCTGATGCAGTGGTGCTGAATACCCGCCAGTTTCCTCAGCTCAAGTCCTTAATCAATCTCAGTCAACTCGTTAAACAAGGGAAGTCGAAGCAATATTCCATTGTTTACGCAGGCGATACGCCAAGTGAATATTTAGCCTTGGTTCTAGATACCAAGTTTGATGCTTTTAACCTCTCCGACTTCCGTGTGATCAAGGTAGAGGATGCCTCCCAGGCCTGGAAGCTGATGCAAGATACCAAGGAAAATGTTGCGATCGCAGTTTTGTGGGAACCCTTCGTTTCCCAAGCTCGCAAGCAAGGCCATACCGTAGTTCTGTCCAGCGAAGATGCCCCCAATACCATCGTCGATGTCTTAGTTGCCTCGGACAAAGTGATTCAGTCCCAACCGGAACAAATTTCGGCTTTTCTAGCAGCCTATTACCGACGCATTGAGTCAGGCATTAGCAATCGGTCCCAACTCCAAGACCAAATTGCTACAGATGGCGAGCTCTCTGCTCCAGATGCCGATACGGTTTTGAAAGGGATTAACTTTTTTACTGCCTTAGAAGCCCAGGATTGGATGCAGAAAGATGCACTCAACCAGCGGATTACGGCAACATCTGCTGTTTTGGTCCTGTCTGGCACTTTAACTCAGGTGCCGGATAATCCCACACAGCTCTATGACCCCCAGTTTGTCAGTCAAGCTGCTGACAACACCAAAAAATTAATCGATATTGTCCGAGCAGATAATCCTGAATTAGCCAAAAAGTTAGAAGGGCAACCGTCCTCCCCCCAGAAAACCGCTAAACCGACTGCTGATATCAAATCTGCCCCCAGTATCGGCAATCTCAAAGTGCGAGGGGAAGTGAAGTTTGCGGTGGGTGCCGCCAATTTAACCTCCACGGGGCGTCAAACTTTGGATAAGCTATCCAAAGAAATTGAGGAGTTTAACCCGGATACTATTGCCGTTCGCGTGATTGGTCATACTTCTAAGTCTGGGTCTGCTAGCTTGAATCAATCTCTAAGCCAGCAACGGGCTCAAGTGGTAGTGCAATATCTAAAGAAGTTGGGTATCAAACAAGCGATTCAAGCCGAAGGCAAAGGATTCAGTACACCGTTACCGGGTATTCCACCTGGAGATGCTCGTAATCAACGCACCGAAATTCGGTTAGTCCGAATTAGCTAATTAGCTAATCAACGGGGCTTCAGCTTATACGGAATCGAGGACTGAGGGAAGTCGAAGCCCGGCGAAGACTGACGCAGTTGCTGGAGTAAGTCATAGAAGGGTTGCCAATCGTCTTCTACCACGATGGGTTCCCAAATGGCCTCAATTTGAGGACGGGTAATGACCGTCAGGGGGTTGTGCTGCAATCGTTGTTTGATAGCAGCCATCTCAGTCTGAGGATATTGTTGGAGCAGACGGTGATAAAGCTGCCGCCATTGCTCTAACTGATCTTGCCATTGGGGAGGGCTTAAAAGCTCTGATTCACTGAAAATATGACCAGGATCGACCCGCCAAGTCTCTTGAAATTGCAGCCGTAATTCAGCAAAGAACTCATGGTATCCGACTTGCGATCGCTGCAAAAAATCCAGCGTCAGTACCAACAGATCTTCGGCTTCCGTCCTCTCCGATGGCTCAAACCCCAACTTCCTCAACATCCGCTGCCGATAGGCCGAGTAGTAATGGGACTTGAATGTTTCCAGCCCGGCATCTAAGTCAGACTGGGGAATCACCGCCACCAGGGGACGCTGCAACATCTCTAGATTCCAATGACACATGGTGGGCTGGTTGCCATAGCTGTAGCGCCGAAAATGATCGAAATAGGCAGCAGTAAAGTTGGGATCTAGGGTTTGAATAAAGGCATAAGGCCCATAATCAAAGCTTTCCCCTGTGATCGACATATTGTCTGTATTCAAAACAGCATGGCAAAATCCCACAGACATCCATTGGGCCACCAACTCCGCCGTTCGCTGGGCTAACTCTGCATAGAAGCGGACATAAGCATCTGGCTGTTGCCAGAGATGGGGATAGTAATACTGGATGACATGATCGAGGAGCTGCTGGATGAGATCAGGTCTTTGCAGTGCCAGTAACCGTTCAAAAGTACCAAAGCGGATATGGGACCGACTAAACCGTACCATCACTGCCGAACGAGTCGGAGAGGGTTCATCTCCTCGCCATAAGGATTCTCCCGTCTCAATCAAACTCAGACATCGAGAGGTCCGCACCCCCAAATGGTGCAGCGCTTCTGCTGCCAACACCTCCCGTACACCTCCTTTTAGGGTTAAGCGACCGTCTGCACTTCGGGAATAGGGAGTCGTTCCAGATCCCTTAGTACCCAGATCATAAAGTTCCCCATCTGTTCCTCGGACCTGGCCGTATAGAAAGCCTCGCCCATCTCCAAGGCGGGGGTTATAGTCTCCAAACTGATAGCCGTGATAGCAGAGGGCCAGTAAGGGTTCGCGACTCTGAAACTGCCCATAGGCTTCTACGACATCAATATCACTGACCTGTTGGGCATCCAGCCCCATTTGCCCCAACACAGCATCATTACGAAATCGCAAGACATGATGGGGAAACTCAGCCGCCATCACTGGATCGTAAAAGCTCTCGCCCAGGGCTTCCAGGGCCGGTTCAAAATCTAAATTAAGCAGCAGGTTTATGGTGGATGGGGTCGACATAAATTGCCAGAGTGATGGCCGTTGAAGCTAGGAAAGGGAGAATACCCTCTCAATTGACGCCAGGCATCATCCCCTTACTCAAGCGCTGAATAGCATTATTGGCCACGTCTCGATATCCCACTTCACCTGAGAGGAGCTGGCCCATTCTGCGGGTAGCACTAGGACGCTTCACTCCAATTTGATAGCCAATGCCGGGTACCCGATAAAACACGCTGGCAAGTCGTTGGGCCCACTTCATTTCGCCTCCCCACTCCGTCGCCATCACCTCGGAATAATTCTCCAGGGCATCACTTTGGCCTGATAGGGCCGTATCAATTGCTTCAGAGGCTTTCAATCCGCTAAACATCGAAGGACGAATGCCTTCAGCCGTAAAGGGGTCAACCACGCAGGCAGCCTCCCCCGCTAGGATCGCATTTTGAGTATGGAGGGTTTGGTCCCCATTCCAAAGGCAGAGGGGATGGCCATGCTGGCGTATTGACGTAAAGTCAACGCCAAACATTTTCGAATATTCCGTGACAATGGCTCGCAGATCTTGGCGCTCACCGCCACGAAAGGCCCCAATACCAATGGAATAGCCATCTGCCTTGGGAAAATTCCAGATGTAGCCGTTTTTGACTAAGCCAAATTCAAAATGAACCGTATCAGGGTTCTCAATCTCCGTCATGGCTTCGGCTTCTAGTGCCCCACCCAGCTGGCGCTTGCGGTCTTTGAAACCTAACCATCTTGCCATCGGCCCTTTGGCCCCGTCAGCAGCGATCAGATATTTTCCAGAAACAGGACCATTTGCGGTATTCACCTGCCAATGATCGGATTGAAATTCAATCCCTGTTACTGCTGTATTTTCTCGCAGTTCTGCTCCTTGCTTTTGGGCTTGCTGAATCAGGAAATGATCAAAAATATCTCGGCGAACCATCCAAATGGGTTCTGGGGTCTGTAAATCCGCTAGCACCTCATCTTCCATATTCCAGGTGTAGCGAACTGTTTTAACCTTCAGGGAAATAGCAGGAGAAAAATCAAAATCAAACCATTCCGCGACCACTGGAGATACGCCACCTCCACAAGGCTTATAGCGCGGTAAGGTTTCTTTTTCCAATACCAGGACCGATCGACCTTTTTTGGCAAGGTGGTAGGCTGCGGTACCCCCTGCTGGCCCCGCCCCGACAATAATGCAATCAAACATATTAAACCGTGGTGATTTCTGTTTCCTTATCAGCCAAAATCTTATCAATTTGGTTGGTATATTTATCGGTCAAACCTTGAATCTGATCTTGCAGATCCTTCGATTCATCTTCCGAGATATCACCACTTTTGCCCTGCTTCCGCGCCGTATCAATGGCATCTCGGCGGATGTTGCGGATAGCAACTTTTCCTTCTTCGGCAATCTTGCCGGCCATCTTGACGAAGTCTTTACGGCGTTCTTCCGTCAAAGGGGGAATATTGAGGCGAATGGCTGAGCCATCATTATTAGGTACTAAGCCCACATCCGAGAGGGAAATCGATTTTTCGATATCCGTTAAACTGCTGGGGTCAAAGGGCTGAATCGTAATTGTGCTGGCATCTGGGGTGCTGATGGTGGCCAAAGAGCGCAATGGAGTCTCCGTACCATAATATTCCACCGTAATTCGGTCCAACAAAGAGGCATTGGCTCGACCCGTCCGAATCGTGTTGAGGGACCGCTTCATAGCCTCAATAGACTTTTCCATTAAAGTCTTGGCATCAGCTAACTTCACAAGAACCTCCCACAATAGTGCCAATGGATTCGCCCAATAGGGCTCGCCGAATATTTCCAGAAACAGATAGGTCAAAGACCAAAATAGGAATATTGTTGTCTTTGCACAAGGCGATCGCAGTGCTGTCCATCACTTTCAAATCATGGGTGAGGACATGTCCGTAGGTCAAACTTTGAAATCGCTTGGCATTGGGATTGATTTTAGGATCTGCATCGTACACTCCATCCACCTTGGTGGCCTTCATGATGATATCTGCATCAATTTCAGCCGCCCGCAAAGCTGCGGTGGTATCCGTGGTAAAGAAAGGATTGCCAGAGCCTGCACCAAAAATGACCACCCGGCCTTTTTCTAGATGGCGCATGGCGCGACGGCGAATGTACGGTTCTGCCAATTCCTGCAGGGAGATAGCGGTTTGTACACGGGTCGGTACATCCATTTGCTCGAGGGAATCTTGCAGAGTCATCGCATTCATGACCGTTGCAATCATGCCGATATAGTCTGCAGTCGCTCGATCCATACCCGCAGCTGCACCTTTCACACCGCGAAAAATGTTGCCCCCTCCGACCACAACAGCGACCTGTATGCCACGGGCTGCTACGTCAGAGATCTCTTCAGCAATTCCTTGAACAATGGTGGGGTCAATACCATAGGGCAAAGTTCCCATTAGGGCTTCGCCACTAAGCTTTAATAGGACCCGTTGATAGGTATTTCCCATGCAATGATAACTGCTACGAAAATTGCTCCCCAATTAAGATAGCAGGATTAGGGATCAGGAGGTTGGCTAAAATGATTTTATTCAGCTTTCGAATTGCCTATTGACAGTATCAATGGATGATTGGAGTAACGATGAAGTTGCCAAGACTCAATCACGACTCTGTTGTCTCTAACCACAGAAACCAGTGAAATAGTTACGGTAATAAAAGAAATTGAAGTGTCAAGGACTAATTTATAAGCCATGAGGCATCCCTCCCGTTGGATCTTAGGAAGACTATTTTTACTACTGTGTCTACTCAGTATTGAAATGACGTTGGGTGGACACCTTGCGATCGCAGCACCGAATCAATCCACTCCTCCTCCCTATACTGCTGAGATCGAAACTCAGGTAGAGGATCTATTTAACGCAGCGATGGAAGCAACCAACAAAGGTAACTTTGACCAAGCGGAACAATATTGGACCGAAGCCCTTGAGTTTCTGCCTGATAACCCTGCCATCTGGAGCAATCGAGGTAATTCCAAGATTGGCCAAGGTAATTTTGAGGCTGCTTTAGTCGACTATGACCGTTCAGTTGAACTGGCTCCTGAACAACCCGATGCCTATCTAAATCGGGGTACCGTCCAAGAAGGACTAGCCAATTGGGAAGCTGCGATCGCAGATTACAACAAGGTGATTGAACTGGATCCGAAGGAGGCGGCTGCCTATAACAATCGTGGCAATGCCAAGGCGGGACAAGGAGATTGGAATGCTGCTCTAACAGATTTTGAAACAGCCATGGCGTTATCTCCACAGTTTGCCTTTGCTAGAGGCAATTATGCCCTCGCTTTGTACCAAGTGGGTGAGCGCGATGAGTCTATTCGGACTATGCGGAATTTAATCCGCAAATATCCCCAGTTTGCCGATATTCGTGCAGCGATGACGGCGGCTTTATGGGACAAAGGCCAAATTGGTGAAGCAGAAAGTAATTGGGTAGCTGCCATTGGACTAGATTCGCGCTATAAAGATACAACCTGGCTAGCAAAAATTCGCCGCTGGCCCCCCGCTTTGGTTGAAAATATGGAAGGTTTTCTCACCTTGTCTGGTGAGAAAGGGGCCTAGAATTGAATCAAACCTCTGCTTGAGTTCAGGAGGTATTTGTCTTCTCTGTTGTTTTAATTGGTCATGTCTCTCAAACCCGTCCAACAGGTTCTATCAACCTTAAAACAAACCCATTGGCAGCATGAGCAGGAATTTGTGCAGTTGTTGGATACCTGGACCCAGATTGTTGGACCTGTCGTTGCTGCCCAAACTCAACCCATCCAAATTACACCGCGAAAAATTTTGCTTGTGGCCACGACTAGTTCTGCCTGGGCTCAAAATTTAGCGTTTGAACGAAATCGCATTCTCAAGAAGCTGAATACCCAGCTCTCATATGAATTTACAGACATTCGTTTTTCCACGAGCCAATGGCCGAGAGGGTCGAACACCCTCCGCCGTCGTTCCTCAGTACCTCCGTCAATTACACCTGCTAGTTTGCTCCCAGCCTTACCCGTTTCCCAACTGGAACCTAGCCTCGATCCTAATGAGGCGTTTGAACGGTGGACGGATGCAATCCACCAACGGTCTCATGGGTATCCGACTTGTCCTGTCTGCCAATGTCCAACTCCAGAGACTGAACTACAACGCTGGTCCGTCTGTAGCTTATGTGCAGTTCGAGAACCAGAAGTATAAGTCTGCTGACTGACAAAAGTTGTACCTTAATATTCAGTCAATTTATCTCCAGGGCACTTCGAAAAAAAGAATTGAATGTTTCCTAGGACATCACAACAGCTCAATCAAACTTGGTCCAGCCCAATGAATTTGAAGAAGTCTGCATTTAGGGGCAAATCAGCGCCCCATCTCGCTTGATTGGGACTGTTTAGGCATACTGAGTCTGCAGTTCCTTTTTGCGCCAAAACACATAGCGTCTCAAGTTATAGGCCAAATCCTTCAGACCGAGTTGAGCACGGACTCGCTTCATCCCAATACAGCGGACCTGCTTGCCTCCCAAATTCATTACCCATGCCCCAAAGACATGTTCAATCTTAGCGCGCACCTTCGATTTACCCCGATTCGTTTCTTTTTGCTCTTCGGTTAATGGATGATTGCGATACCCTCGCTCATGAATTTGGCTGACATAGCCAATGGCTTCGAGTCCTGCTTCTAACGCTTCGCTGCGATAGGCACTGTCAGCCCAAATTTCATCGGCGTCATTCTCTCCATCCAAGATGTCGCAAAAAGGCTGGGAGTCATGGACGGATGCGTCGGTCACCTGATGCTGGCGGATAAACCCATAGGCAGCATCAATATTGATATGGTTTTTGTAGCCAAAGTGGCTTTTGCCATTCTTTTTGGTCCATCGGGCGTCGGTATCTTTGTGAGACTGTTTATGAGGCTTATCTTTCCACTCAGGGGGGATGTCGCCTTGTTTGATCTGTTTGTTTTCTTCGCGAGTATTGCGTTGAATAGGAACTGGCACTAGGGTCGCATCAATGATTTGACCGCCTTTAGCCGTATACCCACACCCTGCTAAAAACTGGTTAAAGGTTGCAAAAAGCTCCTCTATCAAATCGGCGTCACTCAGGTGCTGGCGAAATAGCCACACGGTCGTTGAATCGGGTACTTCATCCTCTGGAGACAAACCTAGAAATCGGCGAAATGAGAGTCTGTCATGGGTTTGATATTCCAACTCTTCATCACTCAGGTTATACAGTTGCTGAAGGATTAACAGCTTCAATAGCAACAGTCTATCGATGGGTTTACGGCCTGCTTTGCTTTTGCGCTCTGGTTGGGGAAGTTGCTCTAAGCAACGGCGGAAGATCGCCCAGTCTATGAGGCAATTGATCTCGCTTAAGCTGTCTTTGCGTGCTTCTAGCTGCTCACGGCGATGTTTGATTCTGCCAAAGCCTTTGGATTGCATGGCGAATTATCCTGTGAGGGCTGGGTCATATTCTCAATATTAAGGCTTTCTATTTTTCGAAGTGCCCTCCAGTAATAGCGTGTAGAGATTAACTGCATAATTTGGGAATCAGCACCATTAGATTGGACGCCACGCTAAGAGGATGTTTGAAAAAGCTCCAGCAAAGTATGCCAATCGTCTGACCTTAATGCCAATCATAGCCAGATAAATGAATGTTTCACTAGCCTGTGCTAGAGACTCACAATTCCATTCAATCGACAACGCCAGTTCCACCAGTCAAAGGTGCGCCCAGGAGAAAAGTCTCCAGACACATCCTTCCCACAAGACCTAAAACATAGCGTTGAGAGCCAGTCCTTGGGTGTCCTAGCAGGGCTGTTTCAAGTTCACCTGAGGTGATTTAAAAGTACTGGAGATACGTGAGCAGAAATAATGTTATGAAAAATCTAGGTGCACGATAATTTTGGTTTCAGATTTTCTTTCAAGAACTTAAAAAAGCCCTGGGTGTCCTCGACATTTAGCTGCAGTTAGGAGGCATTCAAGGAGTTCTCCTTTCTCTAAAGTAAGGTCGATTTACACATTGCTCCTTGAAGCTAGGGTTTGGCAATGACAGTCTACTCACAAAGAGCTTTTTTATAGAAATTTCGATTTCTCACATATCCTCTCAGCCATTTACAGAAAACCACGAAAACTCATAAGAGCAGAACGCTTTCATAGCGAAATATAGTCAAATAATTTACCCAGAAAAATACCAAGAAGATTTTTTATAAGGAATTTGCGTATTTTTTTTATTTAATTCAGATAGGTAAGAAGAGTAATCAATTTAACCTCATAATTTTTTGCCATATTTTAGCAGTATTTTGAAATTTACTTTCCATAATCTCTCTAATTAGCTTAATTAAAATTACTTCATAAAAGCTCGAATCAAGTCTTGCAATTAGCTAAAAATAACTATTATTATTTTTCTGATTATTTCAATAACTTAAAAATATATTCATCCCTTTTTACGACTTTCATAAATATATCTAAAAGGTGCATAGCATCAATTTCATTGACCTTTTCATGCATTGAGTTCTATGTTTAGGCTTGATTATCCCCCTCTTGCTAACTGGGCTGGATTTATTGCTGCCCTGCTGTATGTCATTACTTTATTGCCCACTATCTTAAGGGTGGTATTTCCATCTACTAAAACAACAGGTATTCCTAAAAGCTTGCTAATTCAGCGCCGACTTCTTGGGATTATTGCTTTTTTAATGTCTGTCATCCACGGATACTGGCTAGTCTCTAAGAGAGAACTCGACTTTTTAGACTTCCAAACTTATTGGATTTATTGCCAGGGAATTATTACGTTTCTCATATTTACTTTACTCGCAATCACCTCTAATGACTGGAGTGTAAAAAAGCTTAAAAAGAACTGGAAAAAGCTTCATCAACTCACTTACTTTGCAATGTTCTTGCTGTTGTGGCATGTTATCGACAAAATGTGGGGCCATTGGACTTGGGTAACCCCACCATCCCTAGTCATAACAGGGGCAATTACGATTTTATTTTTAGTTCGAATGATTCGTGAAAATCATCAATCAGATAAGCCCAAAGGGCAGAATCCTGAGTCACCAGCAACCAAAGAAACGGCCTCCAAAACTGACTAATGGATGGCTGCTTGTAATCACTCAATCACCCTCAACCATTTACTAGGAAAAATAAAATGGCAAAAACCACTCAAAAAAAGAACTGGGTACTGTTCCTTTTGATGTCTACTGCAGCCACTTTATATGGACTGAGAGCCCATGAGCAGCTAGGCCGTACCGTTGCTTATCAAGCTGCACCATCTCAGTCTATATCGACCATTCACAAGACCCTGCAAACGCTAAAAAATAATAGTGTATGGATCTATGCGATCGCACTCAGTCCCGATGGTGAAACCTTGGCGAGTGGGCGCTATGACGGCAAGATTGAGCTATGGAATTTACGCACTGGCACCTTACGTCAAACCCTGAAAGCTCATGAAGATGCCGTCTCATCTTTAACAATCAGTGCTGATGGCCAAACATTAATCAGCGGTAGCTGGGATAACCGCATTAATTTATGGGACTTACACACTGGGAACCATCTGCATACTCTAGAAGATGCAGCAGATGATGTTACTGCCATCGCCCTCAGTCCAGACGGCAAATCCTTGGCTGCCAGTGCTGCAGATAAAACTATCAGACTCTGGGATTTGAAGTCGAGCAGTCAACTGCAGGTCCAGAAAGCCCCCACTGTCGTTCTGTCTTTAGCCTTTAGTCCTGATGGGCAGGTTCTAGCTGGGGGGAGCCGGGATGGTGTCGTACGGTTCTGGCAGCGGGATAGTCTTTCTCCTAGAGTTGCCCTAGAGGGACATCAGGGTGCGGTACAGTCGGTCTCCTTTAGTCCCGATGGCACCTTATTGGCCAGTGGCAGTGAAGACCAGAGCATGAAAGTTTGGCATCTCTCCGAAGGGAAACTCCTGCATACCCTCCAGGGCCATAATGCACCTGTCTTATCGGTTGCCTTTAGTCCAGATGGCCGCAACTTAGCCAGTGGGAGTTATGACCGCACCATTAAAATTTGGAATCCTGTATCCGGTCGGCCCCTCAAAAATTTGGTCGGACATACCAAGTCAGTGCAATCGATCCAATTTAGTCCGGATAGTCAAACCTTAGTGAGTTCCGGCAGTGATGCCACCGTAAGAGTTTGGCCGATTGTGGCAGCGACGGCTCTCCAGTAACCCGTGATCAAACGCCCACGGCTGCAGCGAGTTTGCATGCTGTCTTCACTGGCCTAAAAAGGCCAGTGAGCTGGAACACAGAGCCTCAAAATCCAGTCAGATAAAATGATAGAGCGGTTTAAAAGTTAGGGAACAGTAAATAAGGAAACTAGTTAACTGGATGACTTGGATGCATTTTATAATCCTGGAGTCTTCAGATCATTCACTAGTCTTAAAGCGTCCACAATCTGGAGACAGAGCTTCGTCTTGAGCATTGCTATGGAGGTAGGCTCCAGTTCCTTTCCCTAAGTTACCACTCAAAATTTATCTTGTTCTGTAGAGGTCTCAATCGACGGTATGTCTAAGATATTGTCCCGAAGTATGCCCTTGTTAGCGAAAAGTATTGCGATCGCATCTATTGCTGGAATTTGCTCACAAGCGCTACCAAGCTATGCCGGGTTTAATCCGGGGGGCACCGTCGGCAAGCCTGGAAATCGGCGGGGATTAGCTACCCGAGGCGGTGGTTGTAAGGCTAGCGGCAACCCAACTTTAACGACATTGGTTCCTAAAAACAATGTAGGTTTGACCGCATCAGCAACCCCAACCTTCTACTGGTTTATCCCCAGCAATACCTATCAATACGTCAACTTCTCCCTGTACAAGGTGGATGCCGAAGATAACCCTACGGATTTGGTCTATGCATCGACATCCCAAATTTCCGGTGAAGGGGGATTGGCCAGTGTCTCTTTACCAGAGCAAGGGACTACTCAAACGTTAGAAGCGGGTAAGAGCTATCGCTGGATGGTGCGACTGCTCTGTTCCGGCAATGATCGCCGGGGACTCTCTGCCACCGGATGGATTACCTACAGCCCACCTAGCCCCCAGTTGTCCAATCAGTTAACGGCCCAACCGGAAAATAAGGCCGATGTCTATGGTGAGGCTGGCTATTGGTATGACGCGGTGAAAGAGCTTGCACTGCAAAAACAAGCCAATCCCAACAGTCCTGGGGTAAACCTGGCTTGGAAAGCGCTGATGGAATCGGAGTTTGTCCAGCTCAACCAACTGGCTGCTCTGTAAAGGATTAGGCTTTTCCAGTCGCCATAAAATAGCTAAATATTTAAGCCCTGAACCGTTTCAGTTGGTGGATATTCAACGGTGAAGTGATACTCAATCACCTGGCGTTGCTGAGGGGCTAGAGCCAAGGTCCAATCCAACTGGCCCAGTTCACCACACTCAATTCTGGGCTGGCTCTGGGTGAGTCGGACTTTGAGGCGCTCGTCTCGACTCACGGGGAGTTGTTCCGTTAACTGTAGCTTGGCTGCTTGTTCCAGGAAATTAGTCACCGTTAGACGATAGGCAAAGGTAATCCGGCGCTGGCCTCCGATCAGTTTTTTATCGACCTGGCGTTCTACCAGCTCTCGCTCTACCCCCAGCCCTTCGTCAATGCCCAGATCGGTCTTGAATTCCTGCCCTGGAGCTGTATGGTCCAGCTGGGCAGTGCCGACAAACATCCGATCGCGAAAAATATTCGCTTTGCCGGGCAAGAGGGTAACACCATCCATAGGATTTTTTACGGTGGCCTGGAGATAGGCAAAACTCACCCGACTCGGCATGGCAATATGCTGGCAATCCACGGGATAGTCTTGATTCGCTAGAGTGACGGTATGGGGGTTGCCATCGCTAGGAATATCACTATTGCCCCCAATGCGAAAGGAGACCACGGTTCCCGATTTAGAGATATCTGCTGTGGCCACTTGGGCCTTATTCTTCCGGGCTGGGCTAGGCGGCGCTGCTGCTTTGATGTCGACTCCTACTGCTAGGGCTGGCATAGGTGCAGAGGGCTTTCGCCGTTTAAGCATTTCCACTTGTTGAGGTAAGGCGATAAACCATGGCTCCAATTTGGGGGGTAAGGAGCCTAATCCCGGCTTAGCGGTGGATAAGGTTAAGGCAACGGCATTCCAGCTTTCTCCTGTGGTCTGTTCCACTTCAGCTAGATAGGCTAGGCCAAGCACGCCTGTTTCAGTATTGAACTGCAAATCATAAAGGGGATGCCACTGGGCCTGGTTGACTCGATAACTGACTTCTAAATCCAGTTTGCCTACTGCTGGGGCAATTTTGATGACTAGATGATAGCGCTCATGAGGGCGGCGGGTTTGTAACTTCTGGAGCTGATCTTCTAGCAATTGCAGCTGCTGCTGAAGGGTTTCTTGCTGTCCCTGAATACGGGTAATGGCATCGCGATAGGTTTCATATTGCTCTCCCCAAAACTCGAATAGGGCATGGGTTTCGGTTAGGGTTTGCTGTTTGACGATCTGCTTCGATAGGGTGGGGATGGCTTTTTCACTCAGGGCTTCCACTGCCTTTAA
The DNA here is from genome assembly GCF_018336915.1 of Acaryochloris marina S15. Taxonomy (GTDB): domain Bacteria; phylum Cyanobacteriota; class Cyanobacteriia; order Thermosynechococcales; family Thermosynechococcaceae; genus Acaryochloris; species Acaryochloris marina_A. The sequence continues at coordinate 3,424,288 of NZ_CP064923.1, forward strand.
TTTCAGCTTCACTGCCTCTAACTGATCCTGATATCGCCGTTGCTGTCGCTGCAGCTTTTTGATCTGTGTTTCTAAGTGAGCAACTTCCGGGGCCACTGATTCAAGAGTAGCCAACAATTCTGTTCTCACCCCCAGTATCTGAACCTCCTGGGTACTCGCCCCTGAGACTCGCACTGAATCCGTCTGTAAGGTCATGGGGAAATCAGGAATGAGGAGTTCCTGTTCATTCCCTGTCAACTCAACCGTCCCTTGGCGGGTGATTTGGGCCTGACGACTAAAGACGGTAACCGCCGTAATCTGAGTATCAATGGTGGTTTGCATGAGTACTTTATGAGGAGATGATTCGGGATAGAGGGGCGTTCAGTTCAGAGATTAAGGGTATTGCCCGTTCCACACCCTAGCACTATGTGAGTTATCCTAAATCCCATCAATACCCGAAAATCGTTCTGAAGATACTCCCAACAGTCAGATTTTCCAGAAGAAGAGGTAGGTATGGAGAAATGCGATCGCACATTCAGTTACGTGGCTGACATGACGGATCTTTCCGCATCAAACTGTCATGTTGTCTATGTGGACGGTAACGCCATTGCCCTGTTCCGGCAACAGGATCAGATTTTTGCCATCGATAACCGCTGTCCCCATATGGGGTTTCCCCTCCATAAAGGCACCGCCCAGGATGGCATTCTGATTTGCCACTGGCACCATGCTCGCTTTGATTTAGCCAGTGGGGGCACCTTTGATCTATGGGCAGATGATGTCCAGTCTTTTCCCGTGGAGATTCGCGAGGGCCAGATTTGGGTGGATCTGACCACACCTCAAGATCGAAAAGCCTATTATCGACAGCGCCTCACGGATGGCTTGGAGCAGAGCATTTCCCTGGTGATTGCGAAGTCTGTATTGGCATTACTGGCCTTGGGAGTCGATTCGGCTGAACTGATTGAAATCGGGTTAGCCTTTGGCAGCCGCTATCGTCGGGCGGGTTGGGGAGCAGGACTAACAATCTTGACCTGCATGGCCAATCTTTTACCCTATCTAGATGAGGAGGATCGGTCGTTAGCCCTGTATCACGGGTTAAGTGCGGTCGCTCGGGATTGTGCAGGGTCGCCTCCTCGATTTGACATTCAGCCCCTACCGCAAACAACGACTGAGTTTGCCACCCTCAAAGGCTGGTTTCGGGAGTTCGTAGAGGTTCGAGATCAGCAAGGGGCCGAACGCTGTCTAGTCTCCGCCATTCGGAGTGGAGCGGCCCCTGAGAAAATTGCTGAGATGCTCTTTGCGGCTGCCACGGATCATCGGTTTCTGGATGGGGGCCATACCCTGGACTTTACCAATAAAGCCCTAGAAGCCTTGGATGTGGTGGGTTGGCACCAGGCCGAGTCCATTTTGCCTAGCTTAGTGCGGGGGTATACGGATGCTGAACGGATGGAAGAGTCTAGTGCCTGGCGCAGTCCCGTTGATTTGGTGGCTCTTTTGGAGCAGACCTTTGCCAAGCTGCCGCAAATCTATCAGGCTTCCCAGCAGACGCCAGTGGATCAAGCGGCTTTAATCCCGATCCTTTTAGGGGATGATCCAGCCCTGATCATTGAAGAATTGCTCAAAGCGATTCAGAACGGATGCAGGGATGTTGAGTTGGCTCAGGTGGTCACCTATGCGGCTGCTAGACGGGTAGCTCAGTTCAGCATCAACAATGATTTTCGAGATTGGGATATTGCCCATCACACCTTTACCTTCGCCAATGCCGTTTGTCAGGGGCTGCGGCGGGTTCCTTCTGTCACTCTCTTGCGAGGGGTCTTTGATACAGCGATGCGGATTTATCTCAATCGGTTTTTGAATATTCCTCCGGTTCCTTTGCCTCGTCCTGCTAACCAGGAACCTACCCTGACCGAACTTCCTGACTTACTCGATCGTCAGCAGCAGGTGAAGGCGGTGGGTGAGGTGGTGGCTCAATTTCAATTCAATGGGGGTAAGACACCACACCTACTGACTGAACTAGGGAAACTCCTACTACGGGAAGATCGCAATTTCCACACCATCCAGGAAATAGAGGCTGCGGTTCACCAGTATGAACAGTGGTCAGATCCGAGCACCCGTCCTTATTGGTTAGTTGCCGCCTCTCGCTACTTGGCTGCCCATGCCCCCACCGCCAGAGCCCAAGGCCAAACCTATCGAATTGCCCACCGACTTCAGCAGGGGGATCAGGTCTTTGAATAGGAGATGGATATGAGATTGATTGGATGGTCTATCAGTATGTCTTTGGCCATGAGCTTGGGATTGTGTTCCGCTCCATCTCAACTCTCACCGCAGCCACCACCCCCGCCTCCCACCATGCAATATCAAAAGCAAGAATTGTCGAAGGCAATCGTCCATGTCCTGCGGATTCCGAACCACCCTCGCTATACTGTTCGTCTTGATGTAGCAGACGGTCTCCAAACCGTAGTTAATTTTGCTCAAGGCACGTCCAAACCCGTCGCCGTCATTAATGGGGGGTACTTTGACCCCGCTAATCAGAAAACCACATCCTATATTCGTCGAGGGGGTCAAATTCTGGCTGACCCAACGCAAAATTCAAGACTGGTCGACAATCCAGATCTCCAAGCCTATCTCCCCAAAATCCTCAATCGTTCTGAATTTCGGCAGTATCAATGTGGTTCTGAGGTTACCTATGCCATTACGCTGTTCAAGCAGCCTGTCCCTCCCGATTGCACCCTTACTTATGCCCTCGGGGCGGGGCCTCAGTTACTCCCCCAACTGACGGCCCAAGGGGAAGGATTTACGGATTCGGTGGATGGCCAGGTGGTTCGAGATGCCATTGGCAGTCGTCAGCCTAATGCCAGAAGCGCGGTCGGTATTACCAAAGCGGGAGGTGTGATCTGGGTAATGGTGGAGCAGTCCTCGACAAAGCTAGGGCTCTCTTTACCTGAGCTAGCCGACTTTATGAAACAGCAGGGAGCAGAGTCTGCCTTAAATCTTGACGGGGGCAGTTCATCTTCCCTGGTCTATCAAGATCAGGTGATTACTGGTAAGAGCTTGCGGGGAGAGACCCTGCTTCGCCCCGTGAAGTCAGTTTTGATGGTGCTGGATAACGCACCTAAATAAAGCTGTAATTAATAGGTAGGACATGGAACTAGCGGATTGGATGATAAACCTTGATACTGCCTTGAGCAATCAGAGGTCGGAGAATTTCATCCGTTAGCTGAGTTTCAGGCTCTGCAGGGGTGGGGGGTTGGAGCTGGGATTCTAGTCTTGCGATCGCAACTTTCAATGCTGATGCGGTTCGATGATTCGTACAAGCTGCCAATTGATTACGAAGCTGTTCGATTTTGTCTATGGTTAACAGAGCCATCGGAGTCCACATAACAAAGGTTTCAGTGATCATTAAACCATTGAATGGACATGAATAGGCCTTCAAAGGAACGTCCTTGAGAAAGGTTCAAACTATCACAAGACTAACCGTTTAAGAGCCTGGACAGACTCTCAGGATTGGCAGGCATTGGCCATCCCTTAAGTTCTTCTGCCTAAGGGCCGATTGAACTTGCTGAGTCCCACCCAAAATGTACGATATCCGCCGTTGTTGAGATTCTGAGCACGAATACAAGACCACATGCCAATCGGCTGTTTAAGATAGCCAATTGGTTCGAATTTCTAGGTACAGCTCTTGCTCTTAGTACAGCGAGTTTTGATAGGTGCAGAATGGCCTTGGTCAAACACATAGAAAGAGATAATTTCTGTCGTGGCTTTACGCCGTTTGGGGTTATGTTTACCTTTACGATTTTTGACCACGCATTTGGCTCGGATACTGCCAAAATGGCAATGCCCTTTAGCCCAATATCCATTGGCTTTGACATTAAACCCTTTTGTCTTCGCCTGGGTGGGGGCAGCTAAAGCTAAAAAGGCCAGAGTCACTGCGATACAAGCATCTCCACCGATCATAATCTTCTTCATGATGACGTCTCTTCTAACCATTTAGCGGGGATCTGGGTTAACCCGAAATGAGTTCCCTTTGAGTGGTCCCCACCTTTTGTAGGGGTGAAGTAAATTCGTGATGCAAGCTACGGAAAAACAGGTGGTGTTTTGCTTTGCTGTTAGCGGTCAATCCAACTTAATTTTTTAACAACACAACCCTAGAAATATTTCTTATATTAAAGAGAAGTTTTCAGCTGATATGGCAAGAGGTAATTGTGTCTTTATACGCTGAGTTGCATCGACATTTGGGTGGATCAGTTGTGCCTCGGATTCTGTGGCGCTACTTCAAACGAAATCGCCCCGACTTGGCCCAACCCTTTTCGGACTATCCCCAGTTTGAAGAATTCTACTGTCGGCCTCGGGAATCCCTGGCTGAATATCTAGAACTGCACACCTTGGTGGAAAGCGTTCAGACCCGCGAAACCCTGCCCTACTTTATCTCTCGATTGATTCGAGGGGCTTACGTTTTTGAAAATCTGGCCTATATGGAGATGCGGTATACCCCCTATCTCCGCACCTCAGACCAGCTCAGCCAAACAGAACGCATTGACCAAATGGCCGAGATTGTAGAAATTGTCGGTCAGGCGAGTCAGGTCAAAGAATATCCGATTGTCACCAGCCAAATTCTCTGTATGCATGCTCGTTTGCCCTACGAAGTGAACCGAGCCATTGTGGACATCGCTGCCCAATCCCCGGAGTATGTCTGTGGGATTGATTTAGCAGGTGGAGATGATTTGTATTGCGATCGCATCGACGAATTTGTCGATCTCTATGCCTACGCCCGCTCTCACAATCTCAAAACCACTTGCCATCTCTACGAAACAGAAGGCGGTGCCCACCCCGAACTGCTGCCCTATCTGATGCGAATCGGTCATGGCATCCAGATTCCCTTGCAACATCCTGAACTTCTACCTGCCGTGGCCCAGCGTCGGCAATGTTTAGAGATTTGCCCCACCACTTACCTCAAAACCGGGACCCTACAAAGTATCCAGCAGCTAAAAGTCGTGTTTGACCGCTGTTTTGAAGCTGGGGTTGATGTGGCTATTTGCACCGACAATGCCGGTCTTCACAATGTTCGCTTGCCCTTTGAATACGAAACCCTTCTCACCCAGGATGTCATTAGCTTTGCCCAGCTTAGAGCTTGCCAAGAGAATTCATTCCGCCATGCCTTTGCCTGGCCCCTGAATCAAGGACCAGCTGCTATTCTGAATGATGTTCTTAACTGGGCTCCTGCTGCACTTAACCCCAGTCGGGCGACGGTTGCCACATCCTAATTTCCACAAAATCCTGGGAAATACAGTCGTTGAGCAGCGCAGACATCCAGCGTAGAACAGTTTGTTGAGACGCCATCAGAGTAGTGAATGCCTGCCATCCGCCATCGAGCAAGACTAGTTCTCGCCTTAGTGAGTATTGCGTTAACGCTGCTCTTGCATTTTTCTAGCTTCGCTCAAATTCCCCCCACCGTTCCTGAGTCCCTCCCCCCACAGCCGCTGATTATTCCCAGCCTTTCAAATCCGCTGGTCTCCGATTGGATTTGGTTAGATGGTCGTCGTCTTTTCAAAGTTGCCGCCACCAAAGGTAATTTATCTGAACGAACTCAAGCGGTACAGGAGAGTTTAGAGGCAATCAAACGCAGTTATCTCCGCTCAGGCTCAATCGAGCCCAGGGTAGAAATCAGAACCAGCAATAACCTGCCGGTGATTTTTGCCGAGGATCAGCATTTATTGACCATCACTACCCTCGATGCTGAACTACGGGGCATTGAAATCACAGTCTTAGATGACCAAATCAAATCTACGGTAGAGAGGGCCTTAAAAAGCTCTAGATCCGAGCGCGAACCCCAATTTTTGCAACAGCAGGTCATTATTGCAGGCGGTGTAATCAGTCTTGCCATTCTGTTGAATCGCCTTGTCCACCTTTGGCAGCGTCGATTAAAACGCCCTGCCAAAGCCATCGCAGCCCCTAAAACCGATGGGACCAAACAGCTTCCCCCCGTTCAGTTCTGGATCGGTTTCAAGGGGATTTTGTACCAAGTTCTCAGTATTCTGCAAATCTCGATGGGGTTGATCGGCCTCCTGATCTGCTTGGATTTGTTTCCCTACACCCGCCCCATCAACATTTTGTTGCTCAAGGGTCTCCCCATTCCCCTGACCTTGACCGGCGTCGGATTGGCCACCTACCTACTGATCCGCCTGAGTTGGGCCTTTGTTAATCGCTTTGCCCTAGCTTTAACCGTCACCCCCTTCCTTACACCAATAGCCTCACGGCGGACGCTGCTGAGAATCTCCACCATTGCCAATGTGCTCAAAGGATTTGCGGTCCCTGTCTGGATCGGTATTGGCGTGATTGTGGCCTTAATCCTCTTACAAGTAGATGTTGGCCCCTTGCTGGCCGGGGTGGGTTTAGTAGGTGTCGCCATCTCCCTTGCCTCCCAAAGCATTATTAAAGATGCCCTAAATGGCTTCTTGGTGATTGTGGAAGATCAGTTTGGAGTGGGCGATGTGATTCAAGTCGGTGAGTATACCGGCGTAGTCGAAACCTTAAACTTGCGTATGACCCAAATTCGCAATGCCGAAGGACAACTAATCACCATCCCCAATAGTGAAATTCGCGTTGTTGCCAACCTCTCTAGCGAATGGTCACGGGTCGATCTCGACATTCCCATTCCCTACCCTGCTGACGTGGATCAAATGCTGGCTCTGATCCAGACAACCGCACAGGCCATGGCTGCTGAACCAGATTGGGAAAAACATATTCTGGAACCACCACAACTAATGGGCGTTGATGATTTTGATCATCGAGGTCCCGTTGTGAAAGTTTGGATTAAAACACAACCGCTTCAACAATGGGCTGTATCTAGAGAGCTGCGCCGCCGATTAAAGATAGCGTTTGATGAAGCAGATATTGCCATTCCCGTTCCCCAACATCAACTATGGCTACATCGACCTCGTTCTTGAAGATATCGGAAATAGAAAATTATCACTAAAACCATTCATTTGAAGAGGACTTTAATGAAGCGTGATCCTTTAACCAGATTATGGTTCGACTGATCTCACTGTCATCATTTCAATCCTCAGCGCAGAATATTGACCGTTGGTGATTGAGTGCTATAAGCAACCCAAATGATGGCTTTATCACAGTCTAAAGGGAGTGCTCCATTTTATAACGAACATATGTTATAAAATAAATAGTTCACATCATACTAACGCTGTCGCCCATGCCGAAAGTTGTTGATCGGGTCCAGTACCGCAAAGAGTTGCTAAATGGCTGTATTGAACTCTTCGCTCAAAAGGGCTACGGTTCAATCACCATGCGGCAGATTGCAGAAGGGTTAAAGGTTTCAACCGGAACGCTGTACCACTACTTCGACAGCAAGGAAGCCATCTTTATGCAGCTTGTTCAGGAGCTGTGTGAGCAGGATATCTCCCGATTCTTTGCCCAAGCCCCTGAGGCAGACACTTTAGAAGCTCGCCTACAGGCTGTTATGGATTTCGTGTTGAAGAACCTGCAGTACTACCAGCAGCAGATGCTGTTGTGGGTCGATTTTTTCCAACAAACTCGAACAGGGAACGATCAGGAACTTCAGTTCTTGCGTCAGATCTGGAATGGAACTCGTGACGCAACAGTAGATTATCTACAGCTCCCCAATACAGAGCTAGCCGACTTTCTGATGATTTTTATCGATGGTCTGATTATTCAGTACATCTACAACCGAGGCATTGAAGATGCCGACTGGTTACACTCCCAAAGTCAACTTATGATCCAGATGGTCCTCAGCCATGAACAGTTGTCCGCTCAAACTTAAACCCAAGCCATGGTTAATTGGTACGTTGATTGCAGCTATCGCAGCTAGTGGGGGCATTGTCTTTGTCGGCTTGGCCCAAAGTGATTGGCAAGGGACCAGTCCCTCAGACTCCAGTAGCCTACAACCCTCGATCCTGCCAAATGTTGCAGCTTTAGGCCGACTCGAACCTACGGGGGAGATTGTCAAAGTCGCTGCCCCTCTAGCCCTAGACGGAGATCGCCTCACAGAACTCAAGGTTAAACTGGGCGATACGATACAGGCTGGTGATCCCATTGCTGTTTTGGATTCCCGCGATCGCCTGCTAGATGAGGTGGCCCAAGCCCAAGCTCAACTCCGGGTCACCCAGGTGAAGTTAGCCCAAGTGCAGGCAGGGGCAAAACCTGGAGCCATCAATGCTCAAAGAGCAACCGTATCTCAACAATCTGCAGAGGCGACAGGGCAACTGCGGATTCAGCGGCAAACTATTGCTCGTCTAGAAGCCCAGTACGAGGGCGATCGCACTGCCCAAACAGCAGCAGTCCAACGACTAGCAGCGGAACTCCGCACCGCTCAGAAGGAACTGGCTCGTTACCAATCCCTTTATCAAGCAGGGGCTGTTTCTGCATCCCTATTTGATAGTAAGCAGTTGAGTGTAGACACGACCCAGCAAGCCTTGAAACAGGCCACTGCAGAACTTTCCCGCACCGATGGGATTGCCCAACGTCGTCTTCGGGAAGCCCAGGCTGAGCTGGGTCGTCTTGAAAGTACTGGACAAGCTCAGGTGGCAACCGCACGGTCCCGATTAGCGGAAGTGGCAGAAGTCCGATCAGTGGATATCCAAATGGCTCAAGCGGAGGTTAATGCGGCCCAAGTATCTCTAACCAAGGCCAAAAAAAATCTGGCTCGCGCCACCATTAAAGCGCCCAGTGATGGGCAAATTCTCCAAATCTACACCCGACCCGGTGAGCAAATGAGTAGTGATGGCATCGTCGCCTTAGGGCAAACGGCACAGATGCTGGTGATCGCTGAGGTCTATCAAAGCGATATTCATCGCGTTCAGGTGGGACAGGCTGCAACGATTCGCGGGCAAGGGTTTACTGGTGAATTAAAAGGCAAAGTGGTGGAGCTGGGACGCCAAATTAGTCGTCAACAGGTCTTTAGTGGTGACCCAGGCGAAAATCTGGATCGCCGAGTCGTGGAAGTGAAGATTGCCCTCAATCCAACAGACAGCCAGCAGGTGGCCAATCTCAGCAATTTGCAGGTGCAGACGGTGATCCAAATTTCAGATGAGTCTTAATTTGGCATTTTTTATAACGAACGTTTGATTTTGGAAAATGGCCATGAACAGATTGAGTCTTAGCAAGTGGAAACGGCCCAAGTTTCTGAAGCGAACGCCCCTAGCCTGGCAACAGGTGACCCGAGAGCGCACTCGGTTACTCGTTGCGATCGCAGGGATTGCCTTCGCCGATATGTTGATTTTTATCCAGATGGGGTTTGAGGGAGCCTTATTCGACGCTGCCATTCAGCCCCACCGCAATCTGCAGGCAGATCTGGTCTTAACCAATCCCCAAATGCAGACCCTGTTTTCCGTGAAGGCTTTTCCTCGGGCGCGCCTGTTTCAGACCCTGGCCCATCCCCAGGTGAAATCCGTTAATGGGGTCTATGTAGCTACAGGGCAGTGGAAGAATCCCGAAACCAAACGAGAGCGAGCCATTTTGGTCTGGGGTATTGACCCGGCAGAACCTTCCTTTAAATTTCCAGACGTGACGAATAATCAGGATAAGATTCAGCCTCTGCATCGAGTCTTGTTTGATCAGGCCGGACGGCCAGAATATGGATTTACGACGAGTGCGTTTGAGCAAAAGGGCCATTTCTCCGCCGAACTGAATAACAAGTTAATTCAGGTAGATGGTGTCTTTACAAACGGGGCGTCCTTTGCAGCCGATGGCAACGTGATTGCCAGTGATTCTACTTTTCTACAGCTGTTTCCCAACCGTAGCCCGGAACAGATTGAGGTAGGGCTGATTCAGCTTCAACCGGGGGCTAACGTGGCACAGGTGCGAGCCGATTTAGAAGCCCTCTTGCCCGACGATGTCTTGATTGGCACCACCGAAGACTTTGCCCAAATCGAACGGGATTACTGGGCGAACGGCACGGGGATTGGCTTTATTTTTGGCCTGGGAGTGGGGGTTGGCTTTATTGTCGGCATCGTCATTGTCTATCAGATTCTCTATGCCGATGTATCTGAGCATTTGCCAGAATATGCCACTTTGAAAGCCATGGGCTACACCGACAACTATTTATTGGGGATGTTGATCCAAGAAGCCCTACTTCTAGCTTTTCTCGGATATTTACCCAGTGTGGGATTAGCCTTAGGGCTTTATCAGCTAGCCTTTGCGGCAACCATGCTGCCTATTTCAATGACTGCCCAAAGAGCCGTCACCGTTTTGATCATGACCATTCTAATGTGCTCCATGTCGGGGGCCATTGCCATGCGCAAACTCAGGGCCGCTGATCCAGCCGATATTTTTTAGTCCTCTCTATCCAGCCTGATTATGAACCTGATTTCTATTGCCGAAAATCTTTGGACCGTCACCCAACCCTTCAGCTATCTAGGATTAGAAATCGGTACTCGCATGGTCGTTGTCCGACTGGGTCAGGGAGAACTGATGCTGATTTCCCCCATTCAGCTCCAGGCCAAGGATTGCTCAAGTCTTGATGGATTGGGTACTGTTTGCCATCTGATTGCCCCAAACCAATTCCATCATCTGTACTTGAGCCAAGCTCAAGCACTCTATCCAGATGCCACCACCTGGGGCGTCGAAGGGTTAGCCGAAAAATGTCCTGATCTAAGGCTGGATAGTTTGCTGAACAACAGTGGCATCTTTGGAGAGGAATTAGAATACCTCCCGTTTAAGGGATTTGGAGCTCTTTTACCCCGAGGTATTTGTCTCGCCCATGAAACTGTCTTTTGGCATCGGCCCAGTCGCAGCTTGATTCTAACGGATACCTCGTTTCATTTTGATGAGACTTATCCGTGGGTCACGCAGTTAGCGGCACGGGTTATGGGCTCTTACCAAGTATTGAAACCGTCCTACTTCGAGAAATGGGGCAGCCGCGATAAAGCCCAGGTGAAAGCTTCTGTCCATCAAGTGTTGGCGTGGGATTTTGATCGGGTCATTACGGCCCACGGCAGCATCGTCGAAACTGATGGCAAGGCTCAATTCACAGCGGGCTTTGAGTGGTTGCTGGAAAAAACCCTATAGCACCTTGCTTTTTGTTCTGGAGTGATTTTCATGTCTAACGTCATTATTGCCCACCAACTCAACCATTCCTTTGGCGAAGGTCAGCTTCAGAAGCAGGTCTTATTCGATATTAATCTGGAGATTCAAACTGGCGAAATTGTTATTCTCACCGGGCCTTCGGGATCTGGGAAGACAACCCTTCTAACCTTATTGGGGGGCTTAAGAGCAGCCCAAAGCGGCAGCCTCAAGATTCTGGACCAGGAAATGCTGGGAGCCTCGAAACAGCAATTGAGCCAGCTTCGCTGCCATATCGGCTATATCTTTCAGGCCCACAATCTGATGAGCTTTCTCACCGCCAAGCAAAATGTGCGCATGTCCCTGGAGTTACATGACCATTTTTTGGAGCAAGACTTGGATGCGATCGCATCCAACATACTCAGCGCAGTCGGCGTAGAAGACCGCACCAACTACTACCCCGACGAACTCTCCGGGGGACAGCGTCAGCGAGTCGCCATTGCTCGGGCTTTAGCTAGCCATCCCAAAATTATCCTGGCGGATGAACCCACTGCCGCGCTGGATAAAAAATCAGGACGAGACGTGGTAGAGATTATGCAACAACTCGCCCGAGAACAGGACTGCACCATTCTCCTCGTCACCCACGACAACCGAATTTTAGACATTGCCGATCGGATTATCTACATGGAAGATGGACGTTTAGCTCCCCTGCCACCGATGGAGGAAGGTGTCTCTGACCTACCTCCCAGCATCGCAGCTTAGATTATGGCAGTAAGTTTTTTGGGTAGTCTTCTATTATGTAGGAGCACATTGTAAACATCCAAATTACTCCGAGATGATTGTCAAACTTTTTGAAAAGCGGCAAGGCCATTATTTCTCTTTTGCATTTGATGGTAATAGTGCTGTGCTTCCGCTAATAAGGAGAATTTTCAAGCAGCTTTTCGAGCTTACCAAGCTGTTCTTGTAGTGTATCGGCCATCCATGCTTCTGGTGCTTCTTCTATTGCTTGCTTCTGTTGCAACTTAGCACGGGTCGTCTCTCCGGTACCTAAAAATGCCTCGACCAAAGTTGCTCGTAGCCAGAAGAGCTGCTCACGATCAATTTCACCTTCGTCGTTTTTGACACCGGCATCTAGCTGCACTTCACACAATTTGATGATTTGATGGCGCACTCGCTGGGCCCAAACAAAATCTGCAATGGCGTTCGGTATGTCAATAGACTGACTGGCACGAACATTGAGCATAAAGGAGTAATTGATTCCATTATAATGGTCATCCCTCAAATAGAAACCTTTGCCGTAGAAGTAGATTGACTTGTCAAGGTCCTCGGATTTGCCTTCCAATTCCCACAGCCGTTTGTGGATGGCGCCACAAATGCCGAGAGTCTCGGGATCTTTGGTCGTCTGGGGATGGAGCACCTCACAAATACTCTGCGCTTCCTCCAAAGCACTCTTAAGATCTGGCTTCTTGCTTTTGTAGGTGGCAAGAGCAAGCTGTTGTAAGATAAAAGGCTCCCCTGGCAGTTTTGTCTTGAGTTGATCCAATGCCAGCTTCGCTCCCGCCCAGTTGGAAGTGCCCCGAGCTTGGTAGAACATATCCATGAGTAGGCTTACAGTTTTATCTTCAACAGGCGTAGTCTGTGCTACCGAGATAGCCGGAGAGATTGCGGCTTCAACAATGGTCGGCCCTCGAAGCGAAGGAAGAAATGTATAGACCGGACTGTCTGACTCTTTCTTTTCTATAAGCACCTGGATAGCTTTCTTCAGCTCTTTTCGGGTAGTTTCGGCATCCTCAGCATCGATCCCAGCACCGAGGTGGTTATAAGGTCGGACCAGTAAATGTCCGATATCGAAGGGAAACTTGAAATTCTTTTCGGCGATTACGATGGTTGTGTGCGGCCGGAGTGCGTGGCGTACTCCTAACTCGTAAATTGCGTTGGCGTTAGATGTAGAGAGATCAGCAACTACGACGTCGGCACCTAGCAGAAGTTCATACATTGGCTTGTCGATAATTCCTGCATGAATGACATCATCCGCACGAATACATTCGAGGCCAGCCTCTTCCACAGCCCTCTTGATAATAATGCGATAAGACTTATCAAGATCGTAAGTCTTCTGTTGTTGGAAATCGGTCTTCACGCCAAATCCCATGACGACAAAACAGGTCTTCTTGACTATCTTTGCTGTTGTTTCTGACATCATTTTCCTTCGATATTCATTTTTTCACAGAGGGGAAAATCCTGAGAATTGCTGTGCTGAGACTCAAAATTATTCTTAGTAAGTTTATCTTAGATAACCTGAGTTCGGAATAAAGCAATACGAGAAATCTTTTGCAGGTATACGGTGGAGGGAATCAACTGTGAGCTAAATAACTCGTTATTGATAATCAGTCCATTTTATTCAGAATAATCTCTATAATGGAGCTTATCTGCACACGTCTAAACAAAGAGAAAATCATAGAGAATGCAAAATCAATAGTTTCAGAGATTGCTTATCCTGAACTCAGGGTTGGATAGCTCAATACAGAACAAAAACTTGGAAGCATAGGTATTTAGGGATTGTTGACTGTACTTTATATTTATGAAATTCACTACACCATTTTTGTCCTGTACTGAACTCAAACCCTTATTTCTTCCTTATGAAAACCCAAATTTTGGTATCCTGGCTCTTCTCTTAATATTTCCAGTTAGAGCAAGGAGTTCTGACGCTTAGGCAATTCTCCAAACAACTAACCAGATCACAGGAATACTACCGATTAACGTCGCTAGTACAAGGCGTAATTGACTATTTTGACGCTGAACTTGCTGCCATATTTTGGAATAAGGAACGTCAGCATCCCCAAGTTGAAAAAGAGCATATTTATGAAACCATCTGGGGAGTAATTTATGCAGAAACATCAGGATCACTACTTTGGTGATAAACAGGATGCTGCTTGCTCGTTTATTCCCCCCAAAGCCAATTTCCGATAGCTGAGCCACTGCGTCCGTATCGGGCTTCCGGGCCGCCGTATAGGCTGGTAAAGCGAGGGATAAATCTCCTTTGGTTTGGGTCAATATCTCAGCAAACATGCGGCAGCTTTCTAAGGCGACATTACAACCTTGCCCCAACGAGGGCCACACCGAGTGGGCTGCATCTCCCAATAAAACGACGCAGTCACCTTCAAATCGATTGCACTGAGTGGTGATTCCTCCATGGGCCGCCTTTTGGGCCAATAAATCTTGGGTAAACTGCGGCGGTAAACCCGCTTGTTCTAGATGGGGAAAAACATCAGGAAACTTCTCTTTAAATAGGGCTAATACATCTGCTTCTGATTGAAGGGTCTCATAAGTGATGTCTCCGACTTGGGGCAAAATTAATACTCCTTTGAGAGAGCCATCGGTACTAGGGGGAGCGAGTAATGTCAGGGGTTGGGCATTAGGCCATGTATGAAAACTTGCTGCCCACTTTTCTTCTGCACCGGGTAAATCTTTTGCGAACCCTAAATCACAGATTTTGTACATCATGTCGTCTTGGTTTTGCCGAACTTCGAATCCTTGAAGCTGTGATTCCATAGCAGTCCTGACAGTGCTGAAGCCCCCATCTGCACCAATCAATAAGTCAAAGTTTTGCTGCTGTTGGTCTTGTTTGCCTTGAAACAACGCCGTCTTATCCTGAAAATTGACCTGCAACAGGGTTTGATCAAAGTGATATTGAATGTTTTCTGGAAAGCGATGCTGCCCCTCTGAAATGAGAACTTGAGCTAGGGTAGCGCGATCGACTGACACAGCATCACGAAACCCTTTCCCTAAGGCTCCCCCTTTGGCCGTATGTCGAACATTCCCTTGGAGAAGCACCTGTTTGTCTGGCGGTAGCTCCACTCCAATATCTGTCAGGGCTTTCCGCCCCCGACGGCTCAAGATGATATTAAATGAACGTCGATTGCTAGACGCTTTAAACTCAGCACTGTGCCGCTCGTAAACAGAGACGTGCCAACCCATTTTGGCTAAATATAAGGCAGCCAGTGCGCCAGTTGGCCCACCCCCCACAATCACAACTTTTCTTCCCTCAGGGGATGGTGAAGTATTCGCGGATAGAGTCTCTACCATGCTTGAGTTCCAGCGCTGATCCACCTCATCTTATAGTGCTATCGGTGGCATCTTAGGATAACGAACTTAATAACACCGGAAAATATAGTTGAACACGACTCTCCCTCCTATCCTCCACAGCCTTAACGCCACTGATGCCCCCTAAATCCCCCATTCTGGGGGACTTGTCTGCTCGACCCACACAGGATCTGTGACAGAGTTGAACCTCAACAGCTCTAGAGATCTCACTGTCTAGATTCATTAGCCTATATCTAGGCTCAAAGTCCCCCAGAATGGGGGATTTAGGGGGCGCTTGCAAAAGCTGATGTTGTCAAAAGAGACGGCAGAAATCTCGGTATTACTCCCATCCCAGCATAAGATTGGGTATTCAGATTCTTGATAAATAAGAATTTCAATGATATTTAGATGCACGATCTTATGGCGGGAAGGGAGTAATCAATTTTCATTCCTTAGTGCTCATTTAGCATGATTAAAGCGAGGTGAGATTTGACACTCGGCTGCTGCTAACGGACTGTCCTTTTGAACGTCGCTTCAATCAATTGTTCTGCACTACAGGATTAGAAGTTTCTTTTGCCTACTGCCACAAAAATCTAATCCGCCTCAGTTGATTCTGCTTGGTGACGCTCTGCAAACTCAACCCACAATAGCCCCCCAAAAGGAACTTGCCCAAAGCCCGGTTCATATTGGTCAAGAACCTTACTGGCATCGTCAATCAGCACCTTTTCGACAGAAAGATGATGCACTGTGTAAGGCGTATTGACAAAGGGAGCGTCCAGGCGATGTCTGAATGGCTCATCGAGTAGAAAAGATTCAATCAGGCCATGGGAATTACCGCTATGGTTACCCCCCTTCAGGTCCCATTCTTGACTCTGAATTGCCGCCTTCGCAAGATACGTTGAAATCCATGGATAATCTGCTATATCTCCCAGGTACATTCCTTCAAGGGGGGCTGCATTAACATCACGCTTACTTAGCCATTTTTGAATCGATATTCGATAGTTCTCTTCGTCAAAGGTGCAGCCGAATTCTCGTCCCCGCAGTCTAAATCCCGTTGCAGAGGGGTCGCCATCAATAATAGGGGTACATTGATTGCTATTCCAATGGTTTAACCCACCTCCCGAAATAAAGTACCAAACCCCAAGGGTAACGAGAAATACTGGCATCGACTCATCATCCTTTTTGAGCAAGATATTTCAAGTCTAGCGAAAGCTATTTCGCCAGTTGGTCAAAAAGTTAAGTGCTATTGCCAAAATGTCTGGATTTCAGGCTCTTAGAGTTTAAACTGCTTTTCTGATCAACGTGAAACTAACACGATGTCATTAGCGAGATTTGAGCAAAGCTTGAGCCTTGGGATGCT
The DNA here is from genome assembly GCF_018336915.1 of Acaryochloris marina S15. Classification (GTDB taxonomy): domain Bacteria; phylum Cyanobacteriota; class Cyanobacteriia; order Thermosynechococcales; family Thermosynechococcaceae; genus Acaryochloris; species Acaryochloris marina_A. The sequence goes on from NZ_CP064923.1 coordinate 3,440,735, forward strand.
CTAGTAATGCAGTGGCATCCTTCAATAATCGTTTGCCTAACATTTGGCTTAGAAATCCTTTATTCGTCCAGGTTCGTTCCAGTTGCCTAGCTGTTTTCAGTTTCTGTAGAGCCTCGTTTTCGCGACCTTGAGTTAATAATGTCGCACCAATCAACAAATGAGCACCGGCAGACTCTTCTGGGTCGGCTTTGATCGCAGTTTGCCAGTCTTGGATTGCCCCAGGCACTTCGGAATTCTCGTAGCGGGCAATCCCACGGTAAATATAGGTTTCACCCTCTTTAGGTTTAAACTGAATGGCTTGATCGTAATCGGCTAGTGCCTGAGCTACTTCTCCCTGTCGGAACTGCAGCCGACCTCGTGTTTGATAGGCTTGGGCATAGGTCGGATCGATGGTGAGGGCTTGCTTGAGATCCATTATTGCACCGCGAATATCTTGCTCTAACCAGCGAGTGAACCCTCGATTTTTATAAGCTTTGGCCAATCCCGGCTCTAAACGTAGGGCCTGATTAAAATCGTCAATGGCGTAGGCCCGAGCACCCGTATAGAAATGAGCTAAGCCGCGATTATTGTAAGCATTGCCGTCTTGGGGATTGAGTTTGAGGGCTTCACTAAAATCTCTCACGGCCCGAGAAGCACTAGAATGCAAATTTTGATTGGGCCTGAGGGCTTGGGCTAGGTAGACTGCCCCCCGGCTATTGAAGAACAAAGCGTTGTAAGGATCGATGGCGATCGCATGGTTTAAATCCGCTAAAGCCTCAGCATAATTGCCTCGCTGGTAGTGGGCCAATCCTCGACCGTGTAGCGCTACGGCTTTGCGATCGCTCCCCAATACCTGATTAAACTTAGAGACCGCTTTGCTACTCTCTCCCTGGCCGAGAGCCTGTCCTGCTTCCACCAGAGCCTGATCCACTAAGGCGGGGGGAGCGAGTTTAGATGGAGGTGTTGCAAACCCCAATTCCAGCTTGGCATCTTCAGCTTTTTGCAAAAAAGTATTGATGGGAATGCCTAAGTTAAACCCTGTTTTGACATAAATATCTGGATTTAGATTCGGATTTTGAGCTTGAGGCGTTGTATCTGCTCGACCATGAATTCCAATCAGTTGACCTTGGCTATCAAGAACCGCGCCACCACTCATCCCTGGCAAAGTAGCATTGGAATAGACCAATCCATACCCATCCCGTAAAGGTCGTGCAGCATTTGCCGTAATTTGTCCGGCCGTAAAGTTATAAACCACCTCGTTGATGGCGGCGGTCTTGCCTGGAAATCCGGCAACGTAGCAGGGCATGCCCGCAGAAATTTGCTGGGCATTGCCCACTTCAGCCACTTGATAGGACTGGCTACTAGAAAACTGAATCAACGCTAGATCGACATTGGACAGCTGCTGGATTGTTGTATTCGTAATTGGATGTCGAGCCCGATCGGGGGTGACAACCTCATAGGTATCCTCGCTTCCCACCACATGGGCAGCCGTTAATACGGTGTAGGTGTCCCCATCCTGTTTAATAATCACCCCGGATCCAGGCGCTTGGCTATCCACTCGGACTGTGATATTACGAGCAACCTTCGCAACCTCAGCCGCACTCAAGGCATGACTGATCTGGGGCTGTGCGATCACCGCAGCAACCCCAACCAAAACAACCGGAAGACCAGGAGCCAATTTCATCATATTGATCACAATTGTGGTTGTTAATCACTATTAGCATGCCCGAATGCTCCCGTTGTAAGGCTTACCTGTCATAAACCGTAAGGATTTTCCCTCGACAAAATCAAGAATTCTAGATTTCGTATCGTCCACCACTCAGGATCAACAATTCTGGTCATCAATATAAATCCGACTTTCCGACTTTTAAGTCCCGACTCTAGCCGACTGACTTCTGGGTTGACCTTGCTTAGGCTAATGGATGCAAGCTACCCCGGAGAGTGCCATGACTCCCACGTTATTGTTCAATCCCTCATTTCTTGAACAGTCCTCATCCACCCAGTCCTTTGAAACTGCTCCCATTTCACACCGCTTAAACAAATTGATTCAGACTTATCTGACAACTGATATCCTCAACGATCGGCTGCAGGAGTTACCCCAACAATTCCAAGATCCTCAACCCCGGCCTTGGCAACCGCTCGACTGGAATCACATTGAACCAAGTCAGATAAGGGGAATTGATCCCCTTATTTTTTTAGCTATTCTTGCGGGCAGTATTGACACAGAAGCCCCTATTCGTGGCTATACCCAAACCAGTCGTCAATACCTCAACCCTCTGCATCCACAAATGGCTCGGTTTGTGGGCGGTACCGTCAATGGCCAAGGAGACCTAGTTGAATTGGGACTCTGGGAAAGGGAAGAACGTCAACATTCTCCAGCTCTGCAGCGATTGTATACCCAGCTGTCTGGCTTAAAAATGATGCCTCTCCCCCACGATCCTAGACCTTATGAGCCCACGGATAATTCCCAGCAAGATCTGTTTGAGCATGGCTTGCATCGAGTAGCGACGGAATATGGGGCCACCTGTCTGTATCTATGGTTAATGGCTCATTCTAGCGGTCCATTACATCAGGTATTAGCCGAGCTATTGATCGACGAAATCAACCATATGACCAAATTTTGGGGCTTTGGGTGCTGGGCCTATCCCCACACCACTATGTTTAAGACTCTGATGACTTTACTTCGTCCCCAGTTGAGACCTACGCAACAAAAACCCATTAGTTTTAGTCGTACCCTAAAACGGATGATGCAAGTGCTCCACTGGGAAGCCTGGTCTCTTCCCAATAAGCTATCCCTCTTATGGACCTTTGTTTATGTTTTATGGCATCTGTGGCGGTGGGGCCGCTCTTTGAACATAAAGCAGCTTAATCGCTGGCTTGGGCAATCCCCAGAAGTCTCTTTTTCCTCCACTGGAGTTTAGTTCTAGCCATTTTTATAGGGTCTTTTGTAGATTGTCTTCTTTCTGTTTACTCCATTAGACCTTGACAATCCTGGTCAGAGATTGTTAGACAAAACTACTGACCGGGGAATGATTACGAACAGAGAATAACTTCCTCTGACTTGTATGGGCTCCAGATTTAACCAATTGATGTCACCGACACCTTCTGTATTAATGAACAACTTCGATTACGTTACTCGCCCTACAGATTTAGACCCCGATTGTTTACCCCAGCATGTTGCCGTCATTATGGATGGCAACGGTCGCTGGGCTAAACGCCAAGGGTTTCCTCGGATTGCGGGTCATCGCCAAGGGGCACGGACCCTCAAAGATTTAGTGCGCTGCTGCAAAGACTGGGGCATTCCGACCCTGACAGCCTATGCCTTTTCTACGGAAAACTGGCGTCGCCCTCTAGAAGAAGTCGACTTTCTCTTGGTCTTGTTTGAACGCCTTCTCCGCCAGGAACTGGCTGAAATGGATCGTGAAGGGGTACGGATTTCTTTTATTGGCGATTTGTCTCCCCTGCCGTCCTCTCTGCGGAAAGAAATCGATCGAGCGGTCTTAGCAACGGCCAATAACCAAGCAGTGCATTTTAATGTGGCGGTCAATTATGGCAGTCGAGCAGAGCTGACCCAGGCCTGTCGCCAAATTGCGGAGCAGGTTCAGTTGGGTAATATTGAGCCAGATGCAGTAGATGAGCAGCTGATTGAACAATATCTCTATACTGCTGGCACCCCTGATCCTGACCTGCTGATTCGTAGCAGCGGTGAACTCCGCTTGAGTAACTACCTGCTGTGGCAGTTGGCCTATACAGAGTTTTACTTTACGGATGTGTTCTGGCCCGATTTTGGCCGGGCAGCTTTTCATGAGGCTTTGCAGCACTACCAGATGCGCGATCGCAGATTTGGTACCGTAAAACTCAAGCAGCCCTGTGCAGGTTAGTTCGAGGGAAGAAGCGAAAGAGAGATCTTTTCCTCGGAGCTGGGCCTAGAATCGACCCTTACGCCGTAGGGAATTCAGTTCATCCTCCATCTTGTCCTTATGGGTATCTGCCCCGGTCACTCTCAGGTAACCGAAGTACATGATCCCTGTCAGTCCCAGCAGTAAAAAGACAAGATACTGGAACGGAATAAATGAGAAAATCACGATGCGCATGGATTTCAGCATCCATGCGAGCCCGAGATACCCTGCCGCAATCAAAGCGATACCCTGAACCATCCGGGCAACGGGGACTTGATTCAAGGGGAGGCGTTGCTTCGTGACCCAAAATGAAATGCCCACGTAGTAACAAGGAGCCAGCATCAACAGAATATCTGCTTCCTTCATCACCCGAGCCCAACCGCCATTGTGGGTGGCGAACAACACATAGCCAACCGCCAAAACCAAGCTCAAGAGGGCCATTCCTAAGTTAAAGCTCAATACAAAGGGTTCCTCTTTCTGACCTGGAATCACCACACAGATCGCCAGTGCTATCCATGGGGCAAACAACATAATGACCAATAGCAACGGTTTGTACTGAGTCAAAAGCGAAAATAGGTCTTGAAAGGTCATCGTCCTTCCTTATGTGATGGGTTGCCTCCAACCCCAGTGTGCCCACCCACGGGAAACGAATGATGAGCAGCTGATTTCCCAAATTTAAGAATGAACGGTATCCGCTTAGAAGTGAAAGCTAACGCTTAAATTTCTTTTTGGGCTTCACTGCTTTCTGCACGCGCCAAGAGGTTTCGGTTCCCATTTGGCCGACCTTGGTAAAAACAAACCCATATCGCTCAAACTTAGGATACTTGCCCACTGAACGCCGAGAAAGACCGAGGGCCATGGATAAATCTGAAGTGGGTAACAACCACTCATGGGTAGCAGCCTTTTCCAATAAATCTAGGCGATTCATCAGCAGTTGTAAGGGGTCAGGCTGAGTCGCAAAAGCGTTTAAAAAAGCGGCGAAATTGGCATTCTGACTGATAGGAGCGGTACCGTCGTCTACAGGAATGGTCAAGGCACCTGTCTCCACCGTTTTAGGCTGCTCCGTAAAGTCATGAATGGTTCCGCCTGCCTCAATATGATCGCCGAGGGCGTCTAAGCGCACGACATCAGCAGGGGTAACAAAGGCCCGCCGTCCCACTTTGGTGGGTTGTAATTCCAATGCCGACAAACGATTGTAGAGGGCTGATCGCTTGATGTTATAACGCTCTTGTAGCTGGCTGACAGGAATAAGTTCAGCAGAATCTTTGGCCATGATGTCTGAAAAACGTTGAGGAACCTTGTTAGCTTAGAATACTCAAAATTGAGGACTATGGCTAAGGGACCGTTGTTTTCCGTTACATCCAAACCCTCTTTATTCCGGAATAAACACCTCTGCTAAGAAAGGAGCCAACTCTTTATTAAGACGCCCTGCTCTTACAAACTCAGCATAGGTATCTGCCTCAATAGCCAGTAATTCTTCTTTCAGTTGATCAGCAGTAAATTCCTTCAGTTCAGGACATTTCTTTTGCATCTCGTCCAATTCCGATTCAAGCTTGGCAAGCTGTCCCTCGACTAAGGCTGTTTGATACCTATAAAATTCAGGTTCAATCCCCGGTCTAGCATCTCCTTTCTCTAGAAAAGCTAGGACCCGAGAAAGGGCAGCCCGACGAGCGATCGTAGCCAGATAATCCTGCTGTTGGGTCTGATCACTGATCAACCCCAGCCCTTGCAATAAGAACTTGGTCGTCAGTCCCTGAACCAACAGCGTAAACAGCACGACCCCAAATACCGTGGCAATAATTTCCTCGCGTTCGCCCAAGACCGCAGGCACGCTGAGAGCCAAGGCAATGGAGACCGATCCGCGCAAGCCCCCCCACCATAAGACCGTTTGATCTTTGAGAGGAATCTCTGATTTCACTGTCGCATTACTAAAGAAGCCTAAGGCAAAAATAGACACCGCCCGAGTCACTAGCATGCCGATAATAGTGACCACAATCGTGCCCAGGTTGTCGCCCAAAATGGCAAACCGAATCTGATCGCCAATCAGCAAAAAGACGATGGAGTTCACGAAGAAAGCCAGAAAGTCCCAAAACTCTGTGACAATTAGTCGGGTTCTGGGGTTCATGCCAATCCGAGACCCAAAGTTGCCTAGCACTAAACCGGTGGTGACCACACCGATGACCCCAGACCCGCCTAGATCCTCCGTCAGCAAATAAGACGCATAGGCAGAGACCAAAGTTAAAGACTGTTCGACCAGGGGCAAATCAAAACGCTGTGTCAGGTAGGAAATCCCAAACCCAAGCAGAGAGCCCACCCCAATGCCAATCCCAATCACGGCTAGCAATTGTCCCAACACTTGAGACGGTTCAAAGGTGCTCACCCCTAGGGGTAATCCCACCAGAAAGCTGAAAGCCACAACAGCCATGCCATCGTTAAACAGACTTTCGCCTTCCATCAGAGTTTTGAGGCGTTTTCCTGCCCCTAATTCTCGGAATAGAGCAATCACCGAGACCGGATCAGTCGCAGACAGACTGGCCCCAATCAATAGGGCCGTGGTTATGGAAATGCCTGCAAATTTGTTGAGGCCCAGGGCCACTCCACCAATGGTGATGACTACCCCGAAAATGGCATACAGACAGATGGGGAATAAATCACTTTTGAGGTCGGACCACTTCAGATTCCAAGCCGCTTCAAATAGCAACGGCGGCAAGAAAATCGCCAGAATGAGCTCCGGAGATAAATCCACCAACCGCACATCGACAAAGGCTAACCCCAACCCTACGATGACCAACAGCAAGGTATAAGGAATTTGGCGAAACCAACTAAACACCTGAGGCAGGGTGGCAACACTCAAAGAGACGGATAATACCAGCAAAAATTGTTTGAGATTACTTGCGATCGCATCTTCTGCTTCCATCGCCATCTCAGCCACAATCGGATTGCTCAACAGCATTCAGTACTATTCCCCACAAACGTTTGCTTTGACTAAAGACAACGGACTTGAACAGGCTACCATCCTGTCATTAGCCCCTTATAGGCTACCCTGTTCAGGCCAGAATCTTGACGTCTGATTCCGGCAACCTCACCATAAACGTACTGCCTGGGGCAGCCAAGGCCAATGGCTCGGGCTGATCAATACGGGGACTAAAGGCTTGAATATCGCCTTGCATTTGTTCCATCAGCGTTTTGGCAATGGCCAATCCTAGCCCTGTTCCAGGAATATCTGTTTGGGCCTGCACACCTCGATATTGGCGCTCAAAAACTCGTGTTAAATCAGCCTGGGGAATTCCTGGGCCGCTATCACTGATTAATAGGAATTGGGCAGGTTGGCGACCTTCAGCCAACTGGCGACAAACCTCTACCTGCACCTCGCCTCCAGCCGGGGTATATTTCAAAGCATTATCAAACAAATTGCTACAGACCTCACGCAACGCAATCATATCTGCCTTAATCGGGGGCAAATTGCTAGGAATCCTGACGGTGAGCTGTAGTTTTTTTTGCTCTACTCGTCCTACTGCTGACTGGATTAGGGGTTGGAGGATATCCATGAACTGGCAGAGCTGCATCTGCAGCTCATCTTCCCCTAAAGGAAGCGAGGGAGGTAAGGCCGGAGGGGTTGGTTGAGACGTTGAGACCCAAGCATCCGCATCTAGTGGCTCGATGGCCGCTTCCCCTAAATCAATAGCACCGTCAAACTGGCGCAGCATCTCTTCTAATCGATCGCTTTGCTCAACAATACTGGCGGCAATTTTGCGATTACTTTCATCTTCCCCAAAGCGCTTGTGGAGGAGCTTGCCTAAGGTTTTCAAGGCGGTGAGTGGATTGCGAAACTGATGTAGCAGATTAGACAGGGTCTGGTGCTGTTCCGACTGCAACACTCGCTGTTGATACTGAGCATTGGCTAGCCATTGGGATCGCTGATCCAAAATACAGGCCAGAGCTAAGGTATCAGCAATCTGCTGCAGTTGCGATTGTTCGACCTTGCTCCACGAACGATGTTCACGGGCAGCGACCAGCAACCCCAACACCATCTCTTCATGAATTAACGGAATCACGACTTGTTGAGCTTGTGATATGGCCAGAGCTGTGGTGGAAAGCGTGTTATCTGACCAGAATTCGTCTTTTTCTAATTCAGACAAAATATTGGTTTGGCTAGAAGCTAGTGAGGCACTTGAATTCCGTTTCTGTTCAGGGTCGCTTGCGGGCAGGCGCAGGGGTGCTGGCTGTAAATTTTGCGCTGACTCTTCTGGATAAATGACGATGGGAATTAGCTCACCCTGCTGTTGCGCAGGCAAATCTTTGGACAAGTACACTGCTCCCATACTGGCCTGAAAGCTCTGCATCAATAAGGTCACCTGTGTTCGACAGAGATTGGTGAATTCAATGCTAGCGGGCAACAACATATGACAGGAGCAAACAAGGCTGGAATAGAATTCTCACTCTTACACACTCTAATGGATTTCTAGAGGCTTGATCAGCTAATCCTGCGATATGAGGGTTGACATAAAACACATTTTCTTATCCATTTTATGCTTCTAGAACAATACAAAAGAGTCAGAAGAAAGTGCCTGGTTAGAGACTGATGATTTCATTGGTCTTTTATTGCAGAATTGGCAGTGTCTGCAATAAAAACTTTGCTTATGGGGGAATCTAAGTACCAGGGTTAAAACACCCTTGATATCAATTTCGATATTCTGTTCAAGCCATATGCTTACGAGCCTGATGGGATCTTGAATCGAGAAAGACAGGCAGGAATCAAACTGCCGAGAAAGATTTATTTTTGTTGAGTAACTGCGTATTTTTCAAGAGACATCATGATGTTAAAGTGAGCTTAATCTAAATAGAATCACTACCCTATTCCTAAGCTAATACAGTTACTGATGAACCCTAAAGATGGCTTCTGAATATCGTTTTATTCGCCTTCGCTTTCACCTACTCAGAACTTTTTTGGGCTTATGGGGACTCTATCTTCTCCCCCTAGGGGTTAGGGCTCAAACTGCCCCACCTCCTGGCGTTCCAAATATCCCCCCAGATGTTACTCCCATTGAACCTATCGAGCCTAGGACTTTCCCGAAACCAGCACCTCAGGCTCCCCCAAAGTTACCCCCTTCTGAGGACTTGCTGAACGCTCCACCCCAGCCAACGCCTCAACCAGAATCTCCGGATAACCCTAACTTCATTGCCGTGACGGAATACCGTATCACTGGCAATACGGTGTTAAGCGAAGAAGAAATACAACAGGTTACTAAGCCCTTCACAGGGGATGCTGTGCCTTTCTCTCGGCTGCTAGAAGCCCGTTCTGCCCTAACTCAGTACTATATCGATCAAGGCTACATCACCTCAGGAGCCTACTTGCCAGCAGACCAGGTAATTGAGAAAGGAATAGTGACCTTACAAGTCGTGGAAGGACGGCTGGAAGGTATCGAAGTCTCAGGAAATAAGCATCTGAAGTCTAGCTATGTTAGCAAACGCCTAAACCTGGGGGCGGGGCCGCCTCTGAATGTGAATGAGCTATTGGGGGCAATGCGATTGCTCCAGATCGATCCTCTGATTGGGAACCTCTCTGCTGAACTGACGGCAGGCTCTGGCCCTGGTTTGAGTATTCTGCAGGTAAAAGTTGAAGAGGCTCCTTCCTTTGATGTGCAGTTCGTCTTAGACAACCAGCGTTCTGGCAGTATTGGTAGTTTTCAACGGCAAGTTGTGGTCAGTGAAGCCAACCTCTTCGGATTTGGAGATGGGGTGCGGTTGGGGTATGCCAATACCGATGGTAGTAATGAATTGGACTTTAGCTATACCTTTCCCATCAATGCTCGCAATGGCACGATCAGCGCTAGCTTTAGCCAGGTTTGGAGTCGGGTTGTAGAAGAACCCTTCGATCAGTTGGATATTGAAGGGGTTTCACGAGACCTGAGCTTGACCTATCGTCAGCCCGTTATTCAAACGCCCCAGAAGGAGCTGGCCTTAGGGATTACTTTAGGTCGCCAAGAAAGTGATACTTCGTTACTAGGATTCCCCTTTCCTCTTTCTCCTGGAGCTGATGCTGAAGGGCGTACTGAAATTTCCCAACTCCGGTTATTCCAGGAGTGGACCCAGCGGGGAAATGATTCGGTGTTAGCATTGAGATCAGAATTTGGTATTGGCCTAGATGCCTTTGCCACGATTAATCCAAATCCAACGGCACTGGGTGAACCTGAAGTTCCTGATGGTCTGTTTTTCCTCTGGCGTGGACAAGCTCAGTGGGTTAAGCAGTTTGCCCCCGGCAACCTCTTACTACTGCGTTCAACTGCTCAATTTGCAGACCGCTCCTTAGTCCCTCTGCAGCAGTACGGTTTAGGGGGACTCAATAGTGTTCGAGGGTATCCTCAAAATCTCTTGCTGGTTGATAACGGCTTATTTGGTTCCGCAGAGTATCGTTTACCTCTGGCTCGGTTTGGCGATAACCAAGAAGGACTATTACAGCTGGCCCCCTTCTTCGATCTCGGCCATGGATGGGGTAACACAGATGGATCGAGAACAGAGACTTTAGCTGCTGTGGGTTTGGGGCTTAGATGGCAGTGGTCCGACCTGATGTCTGCTCGGTTAGATTGGGGAATTCCAATTATCTCCATTGGGCCAGAAACAAGTGGTTTTGATGATAGTCAGCTCTTTTTCTCAATTGTGGTCAGTCCGTTTTAAGTCTTACCCTTCTGAGCTGTTCTATCTTGCTCTGCACAATAGGCAGAACAGATGGGCAAATTGGGAGTACAAGACACCGCAAGGAAAAATGACGATGCAACTGCCTGCCAATTGGCAACTCCCCGATGAGATTAAGCGCCGTTTTGGCCAGAAGGGGGCTGGTAAACAGCGTGCGATGCTAGCCAATGGCCATCTGTTGCTGGTTCTCCATAAACTCCCCCAACCAGGCAGTCGACAGCGACAAGGGATCTTTTTTTGGCGCCATCCCCAAGGAACCTGGAAATGCAGCGAAGGGGGAGAAGGCTTACCCCGGCTCAGAAAACATCTCAAAGGCTATAGCAAAGCAGAACAGCAATTGAGTCAAGAATATAGCCAAGCTGCCTTGGCTGAAGACTATTTCCAAATCCTAGAAAACTTGGCTCCTATCTGTCGTGCTGCCAAAAATATGATGGATACGCTGCAGGCTGCTCGGGAGGGGGTACCCGAGGATAGAGACATTATTGATCTACGGGATTGGGCTAGTGATTTAGATCGGACCTTGGATTTGCTCTATACCGATGTTAAAAATGCTTTGGAGTTTGATTTAGCAAAACGAGCGGAGGAACAAAGTCGTCTTAGTTTGGAGTCGGTCCGTATGGCTCAGCGCCTGAATCTGTTAGCTGCCATATTTTTACCCCTCACAGCACTGTGTAGTTTGTTTGGGATGAACTTGCTCAATGGCTTAGAGCATTCGCCTGTAGCCTTTTGGATGATTTTAGGCTTAGGTATTGTCTTGGGGATATTGACCCAACGATGGATTCTGAAGCCCTCTGCTAAAGCTTAGCCCCTTCCATTTTTGCGATCTGGGATTATTGCTTGAGGACGAGAGCCTCATTCTTTTCTTAGGAAAAGTCCATGTCGATTTAAGATAAGCGTCCAATTCAGAGTGGTAGAGTTGGTGCGAAAGAAGGAAGCTTGACTCTGAGAACAATGTGAAATGGTTAATCCTGGGATATTTCTAGCCATCGGCTTAGCGGTTGTTCATGCCTTTTTCTCCAAACTCACAATTCCCGCTTTTATTCCTCACCATAAGTGGCTCTCATTTGCAGGTGGGGTGTCTATTGGGTTTGTTTTTTTAGAAATTTTCCCTGAGTTGAGCCATGCGCAAGAGGAGATAGAACATGCACAGTTGCCATTATTGATCTACTTGGAGAATCATGTTTATCTTTTAGCTCTACTGGGACTAGTCGTCTTTTATGGATTAGACAGCTTAGTCTTACAATCTCGGAAAGCCAATCAGGATCAGAAAAATACTGATAATGCTAGCACCATCATTTTTTGGATTCACATTAGTGCGTTTGCTCTCCTTAATGTGATTTTGGGATATTTGCTGCAAGATTTAGGTGCTCATAGTCTTTATACTTGCATCCTCTTTTTTGCCGCGCTGGCCTTGCACTTTTTCATCATTGATCATCATTTATATGAGCATCACAAAACGCCCTATAACCAACGGGGAAGGTGGTTATTAGTAGCCGCGATTATTCTAGGCATGATTTTAGGTCAAGCCGCGATGCTGGATAAGGCAGGAGTTTTGGTGATTTGGTCTTTTCTGGCGGGCAGCATTATTCTCAATGTGCTTAAACGCGAACTTCCTGATGAGCAGGAGAGCTGTTTTATGTCTTTTATTGTCGGGGCTGCTCTGTTTACCGGACTACTGCTGGCAAAATAGGTCCCGGCTGAAATTTCCGTAAACGAAGGGCATTAGTAACGACGGAGACGGAACTACAAGCCATTGCTGCCCCTGCAATCATGGGATTGAGGAGCAACCCCCAAAAGGGATAGAGAATTCCGGCAGCGACTGGAATACCAATAATGTTGTAAATAAAGGCAAAAAAGAGATTCTGGCGAATGTTCCTCATGGTGGCGCGGCTGAGTTTAATGGCCGTGACGATGCTCTGTAGATCACCTGAAATCAAAGTGATGTCACTGGCGGCAATGGCAACGTCAGTTCCTGTGCCAATAGCTATACCTACATCGGCTTGAGCTAAGGCGGGGGCATCGTTAATGCCATCTCCCACCATGGCGACGATGTGCCCACCCGTTTGGAGTTGCTGGATGGTTGCAGCTTTTTGGTCAGGACGGACTTCTGCCTGGACCTGTTCGATGTGGGCTTGAGCTGCGATCGCATTCGCAGTACGCCAATTATCCCCCGTCAGCATCATCACCTCTAAGCCCATCTGCTTAAGGGTTTTAACTACTTCAACTGATGTGGGCTTCAAGGCATCGGTAATCCCCATCACGGCTTCAAGCTGGTGATCAATCGCTAGCCAAATTACAGTTTTGCTCTGCGATTCCCACTGGTGAGCATAGGTTTGCAGCGCGGCAGTTTCGATTCCCAGTGTTTTTAACCAGCGCTGGGTGCCGATATAAACCCAGTGGTCCTTGACTTGGGCTTGGACGCCTTGACCTGGGATCGCAGCAAAGTTTTGCGTATCACTTAGCAATACGTCCACATCCTGGGATTGGGCGTATCGCACTACGGCTTCAGCGAGAGGATGCTCGGAGTGGCTTTCGACGATGCCTGCTAGCTGCAACAGCTGTAGTTCATTGCCGCTATCCGTTCCCTTGGTAGTGACAAAGTCCGTTACGGTGGGTTTTCCCTCCGTCAACGTGCCAGTTTTATCGAGGACGATAGTTTGAATCTTATGGGCCAGCTCCAGACTGTCAGCCCCTTTAATTAAAATGCCATGTTCTGCCCCTTTGCCCGTGCCGACCATGACGGAAGTGGGAGTGGCTAATCCTAGGGCACAGGGACACGCAATAATGAGAACGCCGACGGCTGTGATTAAGGCCAAGGAGAGGGTTTGAGTGGTGAGTAGCCAGACGATAAAGGTAATTCCGGCAATGGTGATAACGGCAGGGACAAACCAGCTCGTGATCTGATCGGCCAAGCGTTGAATCGGCGCTTTCGAGCCTTGGGCTTCCTGCACTAGTTTGACGATTTGAGCCAAGACAGTGTCTCTGCCCACATGAGTAGCTCGAAATTGGAAACTGCCCGTTTTATTGAGCGTCGCGCCCACCACTAAATCGCCGGGTTGCTTGTGAACGGGCTGACTTTCTCCTGTCACCATCGCTTCATCAACAGTGGATTTCCCCTCAATCACTTGACCATCAACGGGGATTTTTTCTCCAGGACGAACTAGGACGGTATCGCCGGGTTGCACAGTTGCGATCGCAATCTCCACGACCTGCCCATCCCGAATCACGCGAGCCGTTTTAGCCTGCAAACCCATCAACTGCCGAATCGCTGTAGAAGTTTGGCCTTTGGCCCGTTCTTCAAACCATCGTCCCAACAGAATAAGGGTAATCACCACAGCAGAGGTTTCATAGTAAACCCCAAAGCCCTGGTCGGAGCCCGCTGGGATAAAAGTCACTGCCAGAGAATAGAAAAAAGCAGCACTGGTGCCCAAGGCAATCAGGGTATCCATCGTGGCAGTTCGCTGCTTTAGCGCCTTGAGGGCTCCGCCATAGAAGGAATAGCCACACCAAAACTGAACTGGCACGGTCAGAATAAGCTGCAAGATGGGGTGGTGTGCCCAGGCTGGAATCCATGCCATGGGGACACCTGTCATCATGGGCAGTGACCCCACCATTAGCAAAATGCTGATCATGCCGCCGATCCATACTTTGAGCCGCAGCTGTTGGGATGCTTCAGGGGAGGGACTCTGAGAAAGATCATCTGATAGCCTGTACCAATCCTGATCATCTAGAATCTCGGCTCTAAATCCAGCTGCATCGATGGATGCAGCTACGGATCTAGGGCAGGTTTGATCGGGGTTGTAGTGGACTGTAGCTTGCTCAGCCCCAAAGTTGACGCTACAGTTTTCGACACCTGGTAAATTCTTAAGGACTTTTTCAATACTGTTGGCACAAGCTGCACAGCTCATCCCGTCCAGTTTTAGTGTCACAGTTGGCATCACGTCACACTCCTTGCCAGACTGGGATTCAAAGTTAGTTACTGCGCAGAAGATTAGCACTAGTCTATGGGATTTCAACTCTAGCTCATGCAATCACAGAATCAAACTCTGCTAGAGATATCCTGAAGCTATCACTGAACAGTTCCGAATACCTGTTTATCATCCACTCAACTGTTAAGGCTTTTGGAAGAAATTTAAAACTCTGAAGGGTATAGGGTAAAGCTCACCGACTTAAAGAGGGAACTTTTTTTCCTGATCACAGGCACTTTCCTGGTGTTTCAGGATTCTAGACCACTTTCATAAGATTCAAATTAGTTCAATCTAAATTGATGTCGATCCTCTGTTTTGGCTACTCAGAGCTGGCCATGTTCTTCAATCTTTTGTTTTACCCGGTACTTTATATGCTCCTTGAACGGTGAATTTATCAGGGTTACCAATTAGATAGTTTTCCAAAGCTACTGGAGAGGTAGCGATCGCATCCGTCTTAATTAACGTCTCTTCTCCCACACTTTGAAAACACGTCGTTACGAATTCAGAGCACATCATAGCTTTTCTATTGCCCACGGTTGCAATAACTTCTTGCCTAATGTTTGCCAGCAAAGTTTTTTTGACTCTTTCTAAAGTCAGCTTTGTTACCGTGGCTGCATCTGAAACTGAATCTAATGATTCGGTTGCATAGTCCTGCGGCAAGTTCACGCCTTCATCCGTTGCTAAGTTTGCAATATCCTTAATTTGAATTCCTTTTATTCCGCACGCCTCAAAGGCATGAATATTGCGACACATCCATTCATAGTCTTTTGCATTCAGTGCATCCACTAACTCACCCTGATTGAGCGCTGTTTTCTGCTTTTCTGTTAGCCTTTTTCCGTATTTTTTAGCCCGCTTTCCATATTGACTACTCCTTGGTCCTGGCACTGCACAATGCGCTTTTGAATATCCCAAATCAGCTAGTGTAATCCAGCGAGCGATGCCGACCGCAGCCTTGGCTTGCGTTTCATCGTTTGGTCGGTATATCACAAACACCGTATCGTAGTGACCACCATCTTTTTTCTTAGCATGAGTAGAAATATCAGCTAAACCAACTCTTTGGACTTTCTCTCCTCCAGTCGCTTCAGCAAATGTACTATTACCGATATATAGAGCTGCATGGCCACTCCATTTAGATCCCATCCCCCCTTTTAAGAACTTCTGTCCCATGACTGGTGTAGTTGAGTGTTCTAGATCTTTGCGAATAGCGACATCACCTGGTTGTAGGCTACCCGTATCGAGTTCAGTTAATGTGCCTACCCAAGCTTTCTCGATTTTGTTGCTTACAGATGTTCTTTCCCCCTTCCGAGGAGGCGCCGCTTCCAGCATGTTCTTAAATTGTTTTAAGGTGATTGGATCTTTTACCTTAACCTTAGATTTATTAGAGTCTTGCTCTAATCTCTTGAATTCCTGAATTGCGCTCCCACGGGCCGATTTCTTATTTATCTCCACTTCACCTGTAATCTGGGTGTTACCTAACGTACGTTGGTATTGCTGAACCAAATCTATTGCGTCTTTGCGCTCTAAGGCTCTCTGGACAATCTCTTTCCCCGAACTTGTGATGGATGGATGCCTTTGGACCGTTGAGTTCTGCTGGATAACATGGGTCAATTCATGGGCAATCAACTCTTGGCCCACTTGAGATTTGGGTTGATATGCGCCCTTCTGAAAAAATACATCCTGACCCGTTGTAAAAGCCCTTGCTTGAATGGATTGATTTAACTGATCTGACTGGGAATCCGTATGAACACGGACCCCACTAAAATCTGCCCCCATTGCTTGGCCCATGGATCGCTGTAATCCTTCCTCCAAGGGTTGTCCACTGCCCCTTTTGCTATTGATAGCAGACTCTAAATCTGGTGATACGCCTCTACTTGCCATAGCTTGCCGACGTTGAATTAAAGCACCAAGCTTTTCTGACTCATGTCCATGCTGGACGGGCTTTCCTTGAGTCGGATGTGTAAAAGTAGAAGAATTGATGTGCTGAACCACTTGAGAAGCGGTGCGATCGGCTTCTTGTTCATACTTATCTCCTGGCTGTCCAAGGGTTAACTTTCGCTGCAGCCCAGGTTGCACCAACTCGCCATTGAGATTGGGAACCTTGTCCATCCAGGGGGTTCCTAGCCGCGCCCATTTCTCCTGTTGCGCTTTCCATTCAGCTAAACCTTCTTCATTCGATTTAGCATGGATGGTGGGAGGTAATGGTGCTGTTAATTGAGTTTTTACAGGTGATTTTGCCTGAGGTATAGGTTTAGATTGAGGCTTTTTCACATAAGAAGCATAAGTACGCACTATCCACTTTCCCCCATAAGAGTTTCAATCTACTTGCAACCCATGCTAATCCCTAAAAAATAACTACGGTGGTAGATATCTAACGGACTGAAAAGTAATACAAATACTATTCAGTCTGCCTAGGAAAAATAGATATCGTGCGACGCAGCTCAATGGCAGAATAATGTCAGATATTTCTATGCCCTGAAAGTTTTTTTATCAAAGTATTCCAAGGGATTTATGGGCTGCAATACGTGCCTAAATCGAGTAACTCTGAAGTTCCCTATGATTGAACTTCTGAAAGTTGAGAGGATTCCAGCGTTCCTAAAGATCGATAATTATCTGTTTCTCGGAGGCGTTGACTCAGAAATCGGCAAATTTCCAGAATAATGTGGGGCCGCTGGGTCATCAGGCTAATAAACCGATTTTTCTCTAGCTTTAGCAACGTGCAGTTTTCTAGGGCAATGGCTCCATCCCAATGGGGCGCATCATCAAATAGGGCCACTTCCCCAAAATATTCACCCACAGACAGCTGCTTTAAATCCCTGGACTGGTCATCAATGTCTTTAATAATTTGGACCTTGCCTTCCGCAATGATGTAGAAATATGTGCACCAACTGCCTTCTGAGAAGATGGTTTCTCCAGCCAGTTTTTGCTCCTGTTCAAGGGTTTGGTCAATCAGCAACAGCTCATCCAGAGATAAATTCTTGAAGAGGGCAACTTCCTTGAGCAACAGCAGGCGTTTCATAAATTGATTCGTAGGTAAGGGGTCTGGATCAACCGACAGAAAAATCTGTTCCGCCACGGTTTTAACGAGGGGGTCTGGATCGTTGACTAAAGCAGAGGGGACACCCGCTAGGGCGATTAAAGCCCCGATCCGAATCCATCGATCCTGAGTTTCTAAGGCTTCTAACAGTAATTTATACCCTTTATCTCGCATCCATTGTGGTTCAACGCAACTTCGTCCGCTGACAGGCTCTTTTTTAACCACCTGTTCTAGCACTGGAAGCAGAGGCAACACAAAGCGACGATTTTTCAGAGAAGCTAAGGCTTCGACTGCACTGGCTAAATCCTTTTGTTCATTGGTACTGAGGATGCGATTGATGGCATTGACCGTTCGATCATGGCCCAGGCAGGCCAGAATATAGAGCACTTTTTGCAACAGTCGATTGTGAAAATCTTCAATCGCCAAGGCTAGGGGTTGCCAATTGGGATCTGTACTGGGGATTTGCTGCTGCCATTTACGGGTATGGACGAGTTGCTGGAACTCAGGGGCTAGATGCTCATACAAGATCTTACCGGCCTGACGATTTCGCACCTGTCCTATGGCTGCGATCGCAGTATTCACTACGTCCGTATCATTCGCAGATAAACTCTCTTGGGCCATCAGCAATCCCGGCTTGCCATAGGCGGGCAAAATCTTAGCTGCCTGCTGTCGGACTCGAGAATCAGGATCTTCAAATCCCAGGGCAATGTGGGTGGCATAGTCCGGGACATGGACTACTCCCAATAACTTAAAGGCAGCAGCTCGAACCAACGGCGCAGGATGATCGAGGGCCGTAATAGCGATATCCGCTAGATCTCGATCCCCAGCTTGGCCTAGGGTGGCAAGGATAGCCAAGCTCTCTTGCTGAATACCCGGATCGCCCTGGATCAGCAATTTCGTTAGCAATGGCATTAAGCTTCGATCTTGGCTGCAGGCGATCACCCGCACCACGGCTTGACCCGCTGCTTCAGAAAGGTCTGAATACCAGATTTGATCACAGGTGGCTTGCAGGGTCTCATCCATTTGGCCCACTTGATCTACAGCGACTGCTGCTAAGGGCCGTATGGTTGGATCCGCCTCCGTTAAGAGGGGTTGAAGTTGTTCCGCCGTAAAGGGGTAACGATTGGCAATCAGAATTTCTAAGGCGGTGGAACGGAGCGGCCCAGAGGCAGTCTGCAGGCAATCTTCAAAAATTGCGACGGTTTCTGGATCTGGATTAGTGCTGAATAGGCGAACAATGGCCGTTTGCAGATCTGGATCGTCCTGCCCTAGCAATGGCTGTACATCTAAATAAAACTGGCTGGGTTGCCCGAGCTGGGTTGCAAACTCCAGACCCTTGATTTGGGTGTAGCGATCGCTATCTTTGAGCAAGTCGCGAATCACTGCATTGGACTCTGCTGGGAACTGGGCCTGGACATTGCCCAGCTCATCCAAATTAATGGTGTCCGAGCGGATCATTTCTTCTAGACCCTGGGCATAGTACTTGCCCATGGGTAAACGCAGACCAAATAAAACGCAAGTCAAGCCGATGGCAATCCAGGAAATTTGAGCCAAGCTCAGGGTGTGATGACAGATCCAGAGGAGGCAGCCCGCTGTGGTTAAGCCCACCGCATAAAAGAAGCCATCGCTAAGGGTTCGAATGCGACCTAAAAACTCCCGAGGGACCGCATTATAGTTGAGCTGATGGACGGGGATATTGATGCTTTTGTAGAGGCCATCTCCATTGATATGGAGGGCGATGGCAGCCGGAAGGCTGGTTTGCAGGACAATGCCAAACAGACCAAACAGAGTGGTTAGGGGATAGACCACATTCATGCGGGCGACCCCGACCCAATGGAGGAGCGGGCGAGTAAAGCAATAGAGCACCAGCACCTGAATCACGCTAACGCTCACCCGCATCAAGCCTAAGAAGCCCGTGAGGGCATCTTCCGTAAAGTTATCGGCATAGATACTGAACCATAAAAATTCCGCGGACAGGTAGATAATCACCAACAAGAAGCTGCTGGCGGCCAAAAACAGCATCAGCGGGTAACGCTTCACCAAGTCGGGAAAAGTTTTTAGGGCTTCAATCATGCCCACATTGTCTGTTTTGCCGACGGTTTCAATTTGGCGTTGGGTGTTTTCCAGGAAAAACAGCTGTGCGATCGCAATCCCAAACACAACGGGTAACCCCAGCAATAGCTCTCGGGTAGAAAAGAAGTGGGACAACAACGCCGTCAATCCGCCCCCAATTAGGGTGCCAGCGGCCTGGGCCATGCCAATAAATGGGGCATACCGCTTATAGTCCAGAGCCGAAAAATAATCCGTTAGTAAACTGGCATAGAGAATATTGTTATGAAAGTCCCACTGAAAAAAGACCAAAATCAGGACGATATAGTAGGTAACGAGTCCCGTTTCTGCCAGCAGGAACCACATACCGACAGCCATAACCGCAGCCAACATCAGCATGTATCGAAATAGCTGGGGGCGGCTGTATTGATCTACTACTTGCGAGAACAACGCATAGGCAGGGATTGAAAACAGGCCGATCAAGATAAAGGCTAAGGGCAATCCATCGGCACCCACATGGGTGAGAAAGAGTGAATTAGCCACCGCCATCTCAATGACGCTATAGGTGAGTACCACCATGGCCAAAAGCAATAGCTGGGCCAGACGTCCCAATTTCCATGGGGACGAACCAGACGGAAGCTCAGCTAAATTGACCATAAATACACTCTGCTCATTAACCTATTGTGACTCAATTCCCTCCGCAATGAAATTGTCGATCCCGAGTAACCAAAATCGAGGAATTGATGCCAATGTAATATGCTGAGTGCTGCTATTCAGCCATACCCATAGAGTCGTTAATGGATTGTCACAACTGTTACCCCGACCAAGTCTTTTTACTATAGACTCAGTCCATCTTATTTGATTGGCAGGAAAATCATCAAACTGGCAATGAACAAACAGGATTTTCTATAAAAGTCTTGGCTCCTTGCCCACTGGCTTCCAGCTCACGAATTGGGGATCAGCGATGGGGACAAGGCAACTATCTAAATCTAGATTAAGAATATTCAGGCAGGGTCAGCAAGATCACCACATTCAATCTTAAGTATGGCAGGCTATTTTGCTGAAACTTCTAAAGCATTATGGCTATTGGTCTCAATTCCCAAGAAGGAAGAGGATAACAATCTCCATTGGGTGGATCTGAGGGAAGTCTGCTAGTGAAGTGGTTGAGGCTTACTCTTGGCCTCAGTTGCTGCCAGCGGTAACCATTGAGATACCTACAGATACTCTAGCCTTTGGAGCCAATCAAAAGCCAGGCAAAGAAGCTCACGTATTCGACAAAATCTTCCAAGGCATAAAACACAAGTGAATACCATACAAAAACACCAAAACATTTAGGGCATATTTTTATTTACTGTCCGTATAAAATAACCAGATCTTTTGATTATCATGGGTCTTTAGAATTTTATTTGATGCCTGAATTAATTTTTGTCTAAATTGACTTAAATTATCTTTCTTTTTTCTTGGCTTATTGGTAATAAAAACAGAGAGTGAACTTAGCTAAATAGAACTTAAAAAAGGTAAAACGAGTTATGCAAAATAAATTTAAGGTTTTTAGTCTACTAATGGCTATTGGCATGGGAGCAAACTTAACAGCCTGTAACGGATCGCCCTCATCTAGACAAGACACCGCCAACCCTAATGTCCAAAGTGCCCCTTTAACAAAGTCTGAGCAGACAAATGGACAAGCCGCCGACAACAACCAGGGCAAAATAGCTAATGCTGAATTTAAAGACAAGCTCAGGGGTGAAGAACTCTTAAGTGCTCTACAAAAGGGCGGGTATATTATCTATTTTCGCCATACCCAGACCAATAAAGGTGAAAAAGATCAGGCTAGCTCTAAGTCGGACCTCGCCAACTGTGAACTCCAGCGGCAATTGAGTCAAGAAGGCACCCAACAGGCTCAAGAAATAGGGGCAGCATTCACCGCCAAAAATATTCCTGTAGGGGAAGTAATCACTAGTGAGTATTGCCGAACTTGGAAAACGGCAGATTCAGCATTTGGTCAGCATGTGAAGAATCCTCGGCTCAACTATTTACCGACTAAAACCCCTTCGCCACAACAAAGAGACGAAGCGGAGAAAAACGTAAAACCATTACTAACTGCACTTCCCAAGGCAGAGAAAAATACTGTTATTGTTGGGCATTCCGATATCTTTGAAGTCACTACTGGCATTCTGCCGGAACCAGAAGGGGTGGCCTATGTAATGACTCCCAATGGCAAGGGAGACTTTGTGCTAGAAGCCAATGTATTACCTGAGGAATGGTCAAAACTATAGGTGGCCTCTCTATTACAAATACTGGACAAGAAGCCAGACAATCACGAATTGCAATAAGTTATCTCTCTATTGAGATAGGTCCCAGTCATATCCTGTTTTCAGGTCACTACAATTGGAGTAAAGCATGTGATCCCTACCTATCAATACTGGGCGGGGGAAAAGGACCGTGCAGTTAGAGGGAAGCCAGTATGGAGTGGTATCAACTGCATCCAGAGGAAGTCTTGCATCATTTGGACGCCTCTCTTGATCAGGGACTTTCCCACGCTGAGGTAACCCTTCGACAACAGACCTATGGTCTAAATGAACTGATCGAACAAGACCGCGAAAGCCCTTGGCATATGCTGTGGAAACAGCTAACAGCCACCATGGTCTTGATTCTGATTGTGGCTTCAGTTCTATCCGGTTTGCTAGGGGATCTTAAAGATGCCCTAGCTATTCTAGCTATTGTTATTTTCAATGCGGGCCTAGGCTTCTTTCAAGATTATCAAGCGGAACAAGCCATTTCTGCTCTCAAGAAACTAGCTGTCCCTAGGGTTAGGGTCCGACGCCAAGAGTCCTGGCAAGCGGTCGGGGCGCAGTCCCTAGTCCCAGGAGATATCATCGCCCTTGAAGCAGGTAACTTGGTACCTGCAGACTGCCGAGTCATGGACAGTGCTTCTTTACGCGTGCAAGAAGCGTCTCTAACGGGAGAATCTGAACCCGTTAATAAAATCGTCGACGCCTTAGCCGATCAGCATCCCTTAGCTGAACGTTACAACATGGTCTACATGGGAACGGCTGTTACCTATGGCCGAGGTCAAGCGGTGGTCACTCACACGGGGATGAAAACGGAGCTTGGCCAGATTGCAGCGGCGATTCAAACGGCTAAGCCTAGTCCAACGCTGCTCCAGCAGCGCTTGGATCGGTTTGGGCAACAACTTGCGATCGCAATCACAATCCTCATCCTAATCATCTTTCTCCTGGGGCTATGGCAGGGCGAAAATTTGCGATTTATGTTCCTAACTGCCGTGAGCTTAGGGGTTGCAGCCGTTCCCGAGGGTTTACCTGCCATCGTCACGATTGCACTGGCCTTAGGGGCTCAGCGCATGTTGAAGCATCAAGCCCTTATTCGGAAGCTGCCCGCGGTGGAGACCCTTGGTTCCGTGACGGTTATTTGTTCAGACAAAACCGGAACCTTGACTGAGAACCGCATGGCCGTCACTGATTTGGTCTTTGCTGGCACAGAGATGTCTATCCCTGCCACTCCCAACATGCCATTGACGCCCACGTTACCGCCCAACCCTTGTTTGCAGAGCCTGCAGTCTAACCAGCAATCTGTACTCGATGTGATGCTGACGGGGCTAGCCCTTTGCAATGATGCCTGTTTAGAATCCGATCCCGATCAACTCAATCACTATCGTCTTCTGGGAGATCCGACAGAAACAGCATTGCTAGCCGCTGCGGCCCAGTTAGGCTCCTGGCCCCCTCAATTCCGCCAACATCTCCCTCGTCATCAAGAACTTCCCTTTGATGCCAACCGCAAGTTAATGAGTACGGTGCATCGATTTCAAACGATGCCCGGTCTGGAGGCACTTGCCCAATCTGCTCCGGCTCCCCTCAGCTCCTTAAATCTCATGTTTACCAAAGGGGCTCTGGATCGTCTATTGGATCAATCCAGTCATATTTGGGGTGCAGATCTGATCGAGCCCCTCTCAGCAGCCAAACGGCAAGAAATTTCTCAAATTCACGATCGCCTGGCTGCTGACGGGAAACGCATTTTGGGACTGGCTCTGCGATGGCTTCCCCAAAGTCCGAACGGTTTATCTCCACAGAACCTTGAGCAGGACTTAGTGCTGGTGGGGTTAGTGGCCATGATTGATCCACCCCGTCCTGAAGCAAAAGACGCTGTATTTTTGTGTCAGACCGCAGGGATTCGTCCAGTCATGATTACTGGGGATCACCCGATTACAGCGAAAGCCATCGCCCAGCAGCTCAACATTGCTAGCAGCCTCCCTCTGACGGGCCAAGACCTAGACAAAATCAATGAGGCTGAACTCTTAGAAGCGGTTCAGCATGTTTCGATTTATGCTCGGGTCTCCCCCCAACATAAGCTGGCAATTGTGCGCACATTGCAGCACCAGGGGCAGATTGTGGCTATGACCGGAGATGGAATTAATGATGCCCCCGCCTTAAAGCAGGCCAATATTGGTGTAGCGATGGGCATCACCGGCACGGATGTCGCAAAACAAGCAGCGGATATGATTCTGCTAAATGATGACTTTTCAACCA
The DNA here is from genome assembly GCF_018336915.1 of Acaryochloris marina S15. GTDB lineage: Bacteria > Cyanobacteriota > Cyanobacteriia > Thermosynechococcales > Thermosynechococcaceae > Acaryochloris > Acaryochloris marina_A. Next base: position 3,464,901 of record NZ_CP064923.1, read on the forward strand.
TTGTGGAAGCAGTGCGGGAAGGGCGAGTCATTTATGACAATATTCGCAAATTTATCAAGTACACCTTGAGCGGCAATTGTGGTGAGCTGTGGGTGATCTTGATGGCTCCCTTAGTGAATATGCCGATTCCGCTGCTACCGCTGCAAATTTTATGGATCAATTTACTGGCTGATGGTCTACTGGCCATCGGGTTGAGTGTGGAACCCGCAGAGCGCAACATCATGCGCCGATCTCCCTACTCTCCTACCGAGAACCTATTTAGCCGTGGGGTGGGTCGGGATATTGCTTGGATTGGATTATTGTTAGGCTGTCTGTTCTTCGGAGTAGGGTACTGGGGTTGGCAGACTGGGCTGGCCCATTGGCAAACCCTGATTTTTTCCACCCTGGCATTTTCGCGAATTTTTCTCGTCCAAGCCATTCGCAGTGAGCAAGAGTCCTTGTTCAAAATGGGCGTAATAAGCAATAGACCTTTACTAGGAACGGTATTGCTGACCACAGGCCTGCAGCTATTGGTCCTCTACCATCCGATGTTTCAAAAAATCTTTGAAACCCAGCCTCTTTCTATGGTGGAGCTGCTGCTTTGCCTTGGAGTTGCCAGTCTAGGTTTCTGGGCCGTTGAACTACAAAAATGGCGAATGCGGCGGACTTCTCGCCTGGGCTAATTACTCAATCTGATGAATCTTGATAAAGTTGGTGCCCCGCGGTTGTTGTGTGGGAATCCCGCCGATAATCAAAATTTTGTCACCCGATTTCACCAAGTTTTTCTCTAATAAACAGGTCTGAGCTTGGGACACCAAATGCTCGAAGGATTCAACTTGATGATCAATCAAAATAGGCTTAACGCCCCAAACTAGGTTGAGACGATGGTAGACCTTCTCAAAGGGGGTTATGGCAATCACCGGCGTACGGGGTCGCTCTCCAGCCGCCATCAGGGCGGTGTAGCCCGTGGAGGTAAAGGCAGCAATGCACTTCAAGGAGAGCACTTCTTGAATCGCACTGAGGGCCTCACTGAGAGCATGGGTCTCATCAAAACAGGCCGGTGGATTATTCACAAAGTTCAGATCGGGTTCCACGTCCGTGGCAATTCGGGCCAGCATCTCCACCGCTTTGACGGGATATTGGCCCACAGCGGATTCCCCTGACAACATCACCGCATCGGTTCCGTCAATGATGGCATTAGCAACATCACTGGCTTCAGCTCGGGTGGGTCGGGGGTTGCGAATCATGCTGTCCAGCATTTGGGTCGCCGTTACCACCGGGAGCTTGCGCTTATTGCAGGCGCGAATAATTTGCTTTTGCAGTTTGGGTACTTTTTCAGCCCGCATTTCCACCCCTAAATCGCCTCGGGCCACCATCACTGCATCACTAGCATCTAGGATGGCTTCGAGATTTGCGATCGCATGGGGTTTCTCAATCTTTGCCATCACGGGCACATCTGCTGCCCCATGAGCCGCCAACACCTCTTTTAGGAGGTGAATGTCTGCCGCTCGGCGGACAAAGCTGAGGGAGACCCAATCCACGCCTTGGGAAAGGCCAAACTCCAAATCTTGCCGATCCTTGTCTGTTAGGGAGGGGAGCTGCAAATCTAAGCTAGGGAGATTGACGCCTTTGCGACTGCCTAAAATTCCGCCTTGAATAATTTGACAGTGGATTTGATCCTCTTCAACCTGTTCCACCCTTAATTCCAGCAAACCGTCATCCATCAAAATCGGCGTTCCGGATTGGGCTTCTTTTGCTAAATAGGGATAGTCAATGGCAACGGTCCGGGGCTGGTTATGAAAATGCTCTTCTGCCACTAACGTCAACCGCTCCCCTGGGACTAACTTCATAGCCCCATCAGCAATCTGGCCCACCCGAATTTTAGGGCCTTGCAAATCTTGTAACAAGGTAACGGGCGTATCTAGCTCTGCAGAAACAGATCGCAGCAGCTTCACCATTTGAGCATGCTGCTCATAGGTCCCATGGGAAAAGTTCAAGCGAGCCACATCCATTCCGGCTCTCACCATTTGGCGAATAATATCTGGAGAACTACTGGCCGGACCAATGGTAGCGACGATTTTTGTCCGGTGCGTAAGGGATGCAATCACAGTCGGTATTCTTCGGAAGTAAAGGCAATCCTTCAACCATATCTTGAATAGATAACTGATCTAAAAAATTGCTTAGGAAAATCCTGTGATCAATAAACGTCCCTTAACGTATTAGGTGTTGAGCCGTTTTTGTCTCATCATCATAAACCGCACAACTTTGCAAAGGCTTTCTATCTCTACAGTCCCTTTAACGCCAAAAAGTCAGCATTTCTCAAATTAAATTTATCTTTGACCGCTTTATCTCTGTTTATCTATACCTAAACAGAAATTAAGTTCCGGGTAGAAGATTTGATGGTCAGATCTATAGCTCTAGCAACAGGAACACGATTTCATCCTGTGAGGGCGATAGGACTGGCTACGAGATATCTGATTTTCGCTGCATGAATAGGGCCTAAAGCAAGTGCTTGGTAATCCTTCCTACGAGGTTCTCAATGACTATAAAGATAGGCATTAATGGTTTTGGCCGTATTGGTCGACTAGTATTCCGAGCTGGGATCAATAATCCCAATATTGAATTTGTCGGCATTAATGATTTAGTCCCCGCCGAGAACATCGCTTACCTACTGAAGTATGACTCAACCCATGGCCCCTTCCGCGGCACTGTTGCAGCGACTTCTGAGGGGATCATGGTCAACGACAAGTTTATTCCCTGTACCTCAATCCGTAATCCAGAAGAGCTGCCCTGGGGCCAGCTAGGTGCAGAGTATGTGGTGGAAGCAACAGGACTCTTCACCACCTTCGATACAGCCTCAAAACATTTAGCAGCAGGGGCCAAGCGGGTTGCCATTTCAGCCCCCACTAAGGAAAAGGATCCTGAAAAAGTTCCCACACTACTGATGGGGGTCAACCATCACCTCTATAACCCTCAGCAACATACTGTGGTTTCTAACGCCAGCTGCACCACCAATTGCCTAGCCCCTATTGCCAAAGTCATTCACGATAACTTTGGCTTTGCAGAAGGACTGATGACGACAGTTCATGCCATGACAGCTACTCAGCCAACCGTGGATGGCCCCAGCAAGAAAGATATGCGGGGGGGGCGAAGTGCAGCCCAAAACATCATTCCTGCTTCTACAGGCGCAGCAAAAGCAGTCACCCTAGTTCTCCCTGAGCTTAAAGGCAAGTTGACCGGTATGGCCCTGCGCGTTCCCACCCCTGATGTCTCTGTTGTCGACCTCACCTTCCGTACAGAACGTTCTACTACCTATGCTGATATTTGTGCAGCCATGCGGACGGCTGCCTATGGAGAGCTCAAAGGCATTTTAGGATATACCGAAGATGCCGTTGTTTCTACAGACTTCACTAGCGATCCCCATTCCAGCATTTTTGATGCGGGAGCCGGTATGGAACTGAACTCCAATTTCTTTAAGGTCGTGGCTTGGTATGACAACGAGTGGGGTTACTCCAATCGCATGATTGATTTAATCCAGTCCATGGCTGCCAAGGAATCAGAAATGATGGCATTTGCCTAGTCTATTCGCCCTTTATCTGCACTCCCTTAACCGATGGTTGGGGGAGTGCTTTTGTTGGGGACGAGTAATTCTTCAGCTCGCTGGCGTCGTCGTTTTTGCCATAGTCTGGCAAGGGCTCGAATACTTCGCAAAAATCGATCTTTTTCGACGGCGGTTAATTGAGTCTGCTGCCAGGCTGGTCTAACCATTAGCGCCTTAAGCCAGTTTTGTAATCGTGGCAGCTGGTCCAAGGAAAATCCCAAGTCACACACGACGGGGACTAACGATCCCGCCACAATATCTGCCAAACTCAGGTGATCGCCACCAAAATAAGGCCCTTCGAGCAGTCCTTCAAAGATATTCAGAGCCGTCATCGCTCGATGCTTGGCATAAACTTGCTGGTCTGGCTTTTTCATTAAGCATTCCCCAATCGCCGGGATCAGTTCATTGGTAGTAATCATTTGCACCTGCCGCACCTTAGCAACTGCCTGGGCAGATTCTGGCAGCAATTTAGGTTGGGGATATTGCAGGTTTAAATAATCCAAAATGGCTTGGGACTCTGTCACTGTCAAGTCATTGTCCACCAGTACCGGAATCCGACAAAAGGGGTTGAGAGCCCTGAATTCAGGCGTGAATTGATCGCCCCCCATATTGACGACGATCGGATCAAACGCTAAGCCCTTTTCAATCAGTGTGATCCAAACCGGACGGCTGAAGAGGGAGGGTTTGGCATAATAAAATGAAATCATAGCTATACAGAACGAACGATCGTACTAAATATATGTCAATCTATACCCTGACTTCAACCCCAACACTAGAAATCTTTCACAGCTCGAATTTAGCCGTCTTGGGCTTGACTCATAAAGTCACTAAACAGCCTCATAACGAAGAAGGGCTTGCCTTGGGCAAGCCCTTCTTCGTTAAATTCAATCATGCAAATGGACTATTGCGTCCACTCAGGACTTAGCTGACGGAAGTTGAGTTGGGACACGCCAGGATGGCACCGAACACAAGTGTCAGGGGTGACTGGTTCAGCAAAATCAACGCCAGGATGCAATACCTTAAAAAATACAGAACGTCTAACTTGATAGGGAATGGGGCGAAGACCATCTTCTCTCATCGGTCGAGAGAAGAAGCTGAGATATGCCCAGGTATCAGTGAGTTCCGGATTCTTAAACGGGGGCAACACTACGCCGTAATGGTTGGTGTCCGGTAAGAGGGCCTGCCATGTTTGGCTCGGTAATACTTGCGGGGGTAAAGCGACATGGCACGTTCCACAGCGTTGTTGATAGAGCTGTTCGCCTCGCTTGAGCTGAGGAGGGACTGGATCAACGTCTCCGATAGCTTCTGTGGTCGGCAGAGATTCTGAGACTTGGGCTAATGGAGCAGTCTCAAGGGCCACAGAGGTTTGGATTTGAGATAATCCCCATCCCAGCACGCAACTCCATAGACTTAATAAAAAAATGAGGCCCCAGATTGAGCGTCGTCGTTTTCTTCTCAGTTTGATCATTTTGGACATTGCCTTTCACCACCTAATTTAGATTCAGAAGTTTGGGTCAATGTTCCATTACCTGACATTGTTCAGGGCACAGTTATACCACAACGCTGGTTCCAGAGCCTCTCACTAAAATGATGGTCGCCTCTGTCCCTTGAGCAATGGCTAGGGGAATATTTCCTTTGAGTGCTTGGTGGACTAACCCGGTTGGACTGGCGCCAATAACGATGATGTCTGTCTGTTGGAGCCTTGCCAGTTCCACAATAGCGTCTGCCACATTTTGAGCACAAATTTGTGTACTTTTGACCGTGCTATCAGGACAGGCCTGCTTGAGAAACTGTGAGTAGTGATCGAGAATGCTGGGGTCGGGTAGGTCACTACTGGGGGGATAAACTTGAAATAATTTCAGATTGGGTGACTTGCTGATAGGAACTAGGGCTGGAAGGAGTTGAATCGCTTGTTGAACATTCGGTCCTCCGGACACCGGAATGAGCCACCGTTGATTTTTGCCCATATTGAAATGGGTGGCAGGTCTAATCACTAAGACTTGGCTTTTAGCCTGTTGAAGAATTGTTCGAACCGTAGGATTGCCAATTTGTCCACCAGAGAAAAATTGCCCTTGCCACCCCATGAGCAGGAGGTTGATATGTTCGGTCTGTTCGGCTTCTAAAATGGCTTGAGCCACGTCCTGAGCCACGATGACTTGGGTATGAACAGACACCTGATGGCGTTGGCCATACCGAACAGCCCTTTGCAGGATTCGCCGACTTTTTGTGGTTTGGACTGGGGTCTCGGCCGGTAAACGATTACGGGGTAGATGGATAATGTGCAGGCACTCTAGCTCATAGTTGAGGGATTGGGCCATGGCTACTGCAACTTTTAGGAGCGTTTCAGCTGTGTCAGGATTCGCTAGGGGTAGGAGAATTCGCCCTTCGCCGGTAGCTGGCCCTCGGGTTAGATAGACCCCATAGGATGGGGCAAAAGCCTGATTATCTTGTTGCTTCTGGCCTGAAATGTGATCAAATTCGGCGTGAATAATATCAGCACGGGTAATAATACCAATCAGTTTGCGTCCATCTAATACGGGTAGGCGACTGATATGGGAGCGATTCAGAATATAAAGGACATCTGACAAGGAGGCCGTGGGACTGACGGTTAAGGGCTGGGGCGTCATTACATCCCGGATTAATGTATCGCCCGGTTTCTGTTGTTGTGTGACTCGGTTGAGATCAGTGCGGCTCAAGATCCCCACTAACCGTCGATCTTCGAGGATGGGAAAGCCACGATGGTGAGAGCGGGAAAAAATCTTTCGGGCTGCATCTAAGGGCAGATCGCTCGGTAACGTTTCGACTTGCCGCTGCATAATATCTTCTGCTGTCAGAGCATCTAACATGCGTTGGGCAGAGGGAGATGCATTCTGTAGTTGAATCCCCTGTTGCTTTAGCAGCAAGTCATAAATAGAACTTTGATTGACTTGCTCAGCGGTTAGATAGGCCACTACAGAGCTAATCATCAGGGGGAGAACAAGGTTAAAATCCTGGGTGATTTCAAAAATAATCACGATCCCAGTGAAAGGGACGCGGCTAACGGCCCCAAAGAACGCCCCCATGCCCACAAACGCGTAGGTGGTGGGTAAACCAGCCCCTAGTAGTTGAGCCTGCCCTAAGCCGACTAAATTACCTAAGGCTGCCCCCATGACTAGACTGGGGGCAAATAATCCCCCTGGAGCCCCTGATCCATAGGCAATCAGGGTTAATCCAAACTGGACCATGAAGGCCGTTAGGGCCAACTGCCAACCCAGATCTCCTAGTCCCAATAACCCCCTAAGCCCCGTATTATCCTGAAAAATGCTGGGGAGTTGGCCAATGATGCCTCCACAAATCCCCCCTGCCAAGCCAATTCGCCAGGGTAATCCGAGGAACGTGAGGCGGCGATTCAGATCAACACTAAGAAGTAGGCCTCGGTTGAACAAGGCTCCAAATCCTCCTGCCAAAATCCCCAACAGGATAAAGAAAGGAATTTCTGGAACAGAGAAGCTGGTGGAAGTTGTCACCTGCTCAAAGCTGATGGATAGGTTCTGCCCTCCCAAGACATGGGCAACAACCGCACCAATAAAGGAGGACAGAATGGCGGTCCCTAGGGTTAATCCAGATAAATCATGTAACAACTCCTCGACAATAAAGAGGACCCCAGCGATGGGAGCCGCAAACCCTGCTGCGAGTCCCGCCCCTGCACCTGCTGCAATCATCTGTTGGCGGTGGTTGGGAGCTGTTGGAAACCAGTAGCTAAGTTGAGCGGCCAGGGCAGCGCCTAATTGAACGGTGGGCCCTTGCCGACCTAAGGGCAATCCTGTGCCCAGAACTGTAATGCCACTGATCAGCTTGACCAGCGCTACTTGCCAATTGAGGGCAATGGGAAATTGTGCCAGTGCAGCCTTCACTTGCGGGATACCACTCCCCTTCGCATCCGGGGCGATGGTTTCAATCAGCAAACCTGCGATAAAACCACCGATAAAACCAATTAACGGCAACATCAAAGGGGAATGAAACTGGTTGGCAAAGTAGATGCGCAACCCACCTAACCACCCAATCCCATCCTGTAAGGCGACTGCTGCTAAACCAGAAATAAGACCAATCAGACAGGCTTCAATAATGGCAAAGCGACTGGATTGAGTGAGGTGGCGCAGGGGCTGAAATGCCGAGATTAGCTTCATAGAGAGACGCCTAGAAGCCTTTGTTTAATTAGAAGATGGTCTGGGCAGAAATACGTGCGGCGGAATCGTAGTTTGAGATTAGAAAACGCTGGGGGTGGATAGGATGCGATCGCATCTTCCGTATCATCACTACGTCTAACCAAAAACCACATCCTATAGGTGTAATAAGTTGTGATGGGCAGGGTGTTGCCGGAAGGCTAAAGAACAGTCCACATGACGCTTTGTGGAACCACTTCACAGCAACCTACCTCATCTTACCTTGGCCCCTAGCTTTGATCGGCATCCCGTCGCTGCAAAGGATTGAAGAACTCACTCAGGCCTTCACTGGCAAGGGATAATCCCACCGATAATGAGGCCATGGCCAAGCCAGGGAATAGGGTTGTCCACCAAACTTCCCCAGTGAATCCTTCCAAAGCAACTTTTAAGTCATATCCCCATTCTGGGATTTCAGCAGGCAAACCTAGCCCCAAGAAACCCAGAGCACCCAAGGTTAAAACTGAGTCCGCTGCATTTAAGGAAAACAAGACAGGCACACTCTGAATCACATTGCCGAATAGATATCGAGTAATAATTCGCCACGGAGAAGCCCCCAAAGCTCTAGCTGCCTCCATAAACAGCTCTGTCTTAATGCTGACGGTATGATTGCGAACCACGCGATAGTACTTGGGAATATAGGCCACTCCCAACGCAGCAGCAGCACTCGGAACCCCTCGTGCTGCCTCACCAATAGAAAAAGACAAAGTTACGGCGATCAGTAAACCAGGTATGGCATAAATCGAATCCATTAAGAAGAGTAAAATTCGATCCACCCAGCCCCCAAGGTATCCACTGACTAGCCCCAAAATAACGCCAAAGACAACACTAAATAAGGTTGCTGCTACCACAACTTGCAGCGCTGCCCGAGCACCATAAACCGTCCGAGCAAATACGTCATACCCAAGTTTGTCTGTTCCAAACCAATGTTCACCTGAAGGCGCACTATGGGGAATATTGTCAAGAATGCTGGTGGGGGTTGGATCTTGAATCCAATCCCACTGCTGTAGGGATGGAGCCATTAGAGCAATTATGATGAAAAAGAGAGTAATAAGAATGCCTGTAATCATTAACCAGACTGAAAGACTGGCATGGCGTGGAAACTGCAGAAAACGGGGCCAAACTTTAGTAGGAGTCATTGGCGAAAGAGAATAGGGATAAAGAATTCACAACAATTGATGCAGAATATGAGAGGAATGTTACAAAAGTTCTGATTTTTTGGCCGGTTTTAGGGTACACTCTAGACCACATTCCCCTGCAAATTTTTGGTGTGGTGTAGGCCATTGAATACTCTTAAAACCGTTTCTTCCCCCGTTAGCATAGTGGATCAGTCTGTTTCGACCAAAGCACACTCGTCGATCCTTGAGGTATGGGGGGGGACGCCACTTCAAGGTAAAGTCAAAATTAGTGGAGCCAAAAACTCCGCCCTCGTGCTGATGGCCGGAGCACTCCTATGTTCAGAACCCTGTCGTTTACGGAATGTTCCATCTCTTGCTGACATTCAAGGAATGGCCAAAATTCTCAAAACCTTAGGCGTCAAAATTAAGCAAGACAACGATGTTTTAGATCTGGATCCGACCCATATCACTACAACGGATGCCCCCTACGAACTCGTCAGTAAGCTAAGAGCCAGCTTCTTTGCCATTGGTCCTTTACTCGCTCGTATGGGCGTTGCCAAAGTTCCCTTACCTGGCGGCTGTGCAATCGGTGCAAGACCCGTAGAAATTCACGTTCGGGGCCTGAAGCAACTCGGAGCCGAAGTTTACATTGAACATGGTGTCGTCCATGCCTATGCTTCTAAGCTCAAAGGGGCCAAGATTTACCTCGATTATCCCAGTGTAGGGGCAACCGAAACCCTGATGATGGCGGCAACTCTAGCTGAGGGTGAAACCATTTTGGACAACGCGGCCCAGGAGCCTGAAGTTGCAGACTTAGCTAATTTCTGTATCTCCATGGGAGCCAAAATCACGGGGGCGGGCACCAAAACGATTACCATTTCCGGCGTCCCTAAACTGCACAGCACCGATTACAACATTGTGCCGGATCGGATTGAAGCAGGCACATTTTTGATGGCGGGAGCCATTACCCATTCTGATATTCTCCTGGCACCCGTCGTTCCTGACCACTTGACTGCAGTCATTGCCAAGCTCAGGTCTATCGGATTTAAATTGACAGCAGATGCCCAACAAGGTTTGCGGATTCAGTCCAAAGGTGTTCATGCAGGGACCGAGATCGAAACCCTTCCTTATCCTGGTTTCCCCACCGATATGCAGTCTATTTTCATGGCACTACTGACCTTAAGTGAAGGAAACAGTGTTGTGACTGAAACAGTATTTGAGAACCGTTTGGGTCATGTCCCTGAATTGGTCAGAATGGGGGCTGATATTCGAGTTAAGGGCAACATCGCCGTTATTCATGGTGTGCCATTCTTGTCAGGAGCACCGGTAACAGGCACTGACTTGCGAGCCACAGCAGCATTAGTGGTTGCCGCCCTAGCAGCTAAAGGTAAAACCAGTATTGAAGGGCTACAGCACCTTGATCGGGGCTATTCGGACTTTGAAGAGAAGTTACGCGGCTTAGGCGCCAGAATCGAGCGAGTTCCTGCTCCCACCCCCTAAATTGTTTTCGATCTGAACCAAAGTCCCAGCCCCAAGATATTCATTTCTTTTAGGCTAGGACTTTGGTTTTTGACTTCAATGACTTTGAATTGAGATGGGCTTCAGGCTCTCTCAACACCAATATCCTCATACCAAAGTTGAGGGGTTCCGTTAATGAACGCCTGCATCATTTGGTAACACTGGGGATGGTCTAGGACTGTAACCTGAACGCCACGAGATTTCAGCCAGACTTCTTCTCCCATAAAGGTTCGATTTTCACCTATAACGACATGGGGAATTTTGTAGAGTAAAATAGCGCCTGTACACATGCTGCACGGCGACAATGTGGTGTATAAAGTGACGTCTTGGTAAAACGTGGCAGGTTGACGGCCCAGAGTTTCCAAAGCACTCATCTCTGCATGCAAAATTGCACTACCTTGTTGAACCCTGAGGTTATGGCCTCGGCCAACAATGCTCCCACCCTTAACCACAACAGATCCAATGGGGATACCTCCAGCAGCTAATCCCAACTGGGCTTCTTGGATGGCTGCATCCATAAATGAATCTGAATTCATCTGCTCCAATGAGTAATATTCGGACTTAGCCTTTCAACTTTTTAGCCAGCATCTGATTAGTGGCTTTGGGATCAGCTCGTCCACTGGTTCGTTTCATGACTTGTCCCATGAAAAAGCCTTGAAGTTTGGTTTTGCCATTGCGGAACTGCTCTAACTCTTGGGGGTGAGCCGCTATGACTTCATCAATCAGCGTTTCCAAGGTAGCCGTATCCGAAATCTGAGTTAGTCCTTTCTTCTCAACTAACTTTTTAGGTGAACCGCCTTTTGTTAACAAATCCGGTAAGAGTTCTTTGGCAATTTTGCCACTGATGGTGTTAGCTTCGATCAACTCAATGAGTTCAGCTAGGGCCTCAGGAGTTAAAGCAATGTCCGTAATAGATAAGTTCTCATTGTTGAGGTAGCCGGTAATATCTCCCATCAGCCAGTTAGCTGCTTGCTTAGCAGAAGCTCCAGCTTTTAAGGTTGTCTCGAAAAATTGGGTGATGGCATGATCATCTGTGAGAATTCGGGTGTCATAAGGGGACAATCCGATTTCTTCCTCATATCGATGCCGCTTGGCTGCAGGGAGTTCGGGTAGTTCTGACTGCCATTGTTTCAGCAGCTTAGGGGCGACTTCAATCGGTGTTAAGTCTGGCTCGGGAAAATATCGATAGTCACTAGCGCCTTCTTTGCTGCGCATACCGATGGTGCGTTGGGCGCCTTCTTCCCATAAGCGAGTTTCTTGAATAATGGACTCACCCTCGCCTGCTTCAATGGCTGCAGTCTGGCGGGCGATCTCATAGTCGATGGCTCGATGAATGGCACTAAAGGAGTTCATGTTTTTGATTTCTACTTTGGTGCCAAATTCTTTCTGGCCTTTTGGGCGTACAGAAATGTTGACGTCGCAGCGCAAGGAGCCTTCTTGCATATTGCCGTCACTCACTCCAAGATATCGGACAATCCGACGAATCTCTTGGGCATATTCGGCTGCTTCGAGTCCCGTTCTCATATCGGGTTCGGAAACAATCTCGATTAGAGGGACACCGGTTCGGTTAAAGTCCACCAGGGAGTGGGTGGAACCCGCTAGGCGATCGCTGCCGCCATGGACCAATTTGCCAGCATCTTCTTCCATATGTAGACGGGTAATGCCGATCTTTTTGCGGGTGGCTTCCCCTTGTTCGTCAACAATCTCGACTTCTATCCAGCCATGCTCGGCAATGGGCAAGTCAAACTGAGAGACTTGATAGTTTTTGGGCAGATCGGGGTAAAAGTATTGCTTCCGATCGAATTTACTGTACTTAGCAATCTCACAATTGAGGGCATGACCTGCCTTGACGGCATATTCTAAAACGGTTTCGTTGAGGACAGGTAAAACACCGGGCATACCCATGCAGATTGAGCAAACTTGATGATTCGGAGCTGCTCCAAAGGCAGTGGAACAGTTACAAAAGATTTTGGTGTTTGTACTGAGCTGGCAATGGGTCTCTAAACCAATTACCGCCTCATATTCAATCTTTGCAGGTGCCTTTGTGACCATGTAGCGTTTGCCTTATTGCAATAACTCTTCCCTATTCTAGAAGGTTTGGGGAGGAGAACGAATTGCGGTTGCGATCGCAACCACACCCTTAGCAAACTCAAAACGTGATTTGGAGCATTCTGAAACGAAAAAATCCTTGCCGAAAGCTTGGGGAATCCTGAATTCCATCCAAGCTTTCGGGTTGATGCCGTTTTCCTAGATCAATTTGACGGCTTTGAGACCAAAATAAAGGCCAAGAGCCATACCGGTAAAAAGACTAATGAATAATATGTAGGCGATAAAACCCATGCGGATACCTCTAACTAGAACTTAATAGTGAACGATTGTAATCATAAATCCCACTCTTGAGTAGCTTATCGGATGGTGATCCCACCTGTCCAAGTTTGATTCAGAGATTGAGACTGCCCCCATCTTCCCAAGAGAAAGACTGAGTTGAATTACCCGTTTGTTTCAATAAATTCATTCAGATCTTCGATAGTACGGGTGAGTTCAGCTTCTGTTGTGAGTCGAATGCGATCATCCCTCACGGTAATCAGAACTTTTGCCGCAAAAGGACTAGGCCAAATATTAGGGTTGCAAAAGCATTCTAAGAAAACATCCCCGGTATACTGGTATTCCATCGAGGGTTGGGGCTGTACTTTTTCTCCAGGTGTTTTATTAGCAACGGCCTTCAGGCTTGTCATTAAGGCTGAAATTGCAGTTTTAAATTCTTGGGCTGCTTCGGCAGTAAAACTAAAAGTAACGGATCCTTCTATTAGATTTAAGCGCAGTTGTGCGGTTGACATAGGGAAAACGTTGGCGAGTGGCTTTGCTCCTCAATAGTACCTGGGTATCGGCAGCAGATCTTATGAGAAATGTAGAGGTATCCATCCATTTGAATGGATGGCCCAGCTCAAAATAAATTCATCACGCTTCATAACAATTGACAGATTAAAGTGCGCTCGGGAACATCCTAGAAGCTAGACACATCATGCAATAAGTACCGTAAATATGATGAAATGTGTCAAAAACAAACTAAATTGCTTAACTTAAATAGCGCTTTGTCGCAGGGAAGGCTTAAATAGATGAATTATCAGCCTACGATTACAAAGGTTTGATCATTCAATTCCAAAGCAGGCCGATTCCTTGGTGTTGTTCTTCACTCTTTTCACTTATAGGAGAAGTTTTTATGGTTCGTTCTATTCGAGCTTTATCAATCACCTTTACTGTAGCGAGTACAGTGGGGTGTTCTAGTCTATTGATTCCAAGTCAGGCCAATGCTCACCACACCCATTCAGCTCAAATTGCATCTGCCAAATATACCTACAATCCTCAGCTGGTGCGTTTATATACTTATGAGTGCACTAAAAAATTGAGAGAAGTAAAAGGGGATTCTGCTGATAAAGCATCGCAGATTTGCCAATGCTCAATTTCCCAAATGCAGCAACAGCATTCTCAAATGCAGGCGATTCAAATCTTTACGAAAGCCCAAGCTAGTATCAAAGACGATCCTAAAGCGATGCCCCCAGAGCTATCTCCGTACTTCACACCTTGTATTTCTACCAGCGGCTGAGGACAGGGCATCACCCTCACAGCTCGCTCCACGTAATGCGAGGGTGATAGAACCGGCAAATGGCACAGCTAATACTCCTGGATTAATGCTCAACAAGCCCCTAGAAGGAGATCAGCGAGTATCGTTCTAATCACACTGTTGGACGAACACTAAAGGTGTGCTTGGGGGAGAACTTCTACATTTATCGGAGCGATACGACTCGGTCTCCTGACAGATGTTAAAAATAGGGAAGGCCCTCTTACCTTCAGCGAATCCCTTGATTGATGTTAAAGTCACCATCACCTTCTTTGCTGGTTGTGATTGTCAATTATCGAACGCCCCAGCTGACGATTGATTGTTTGCAGTCTTTGCAAACAGAGGTGGAGCACCATGGCAATACAAGGGTTGTGGTTGCCGATAACCAGTCTGGAGATGAGTCCGTTGTCGTATTGCGAGATGCGATCGCATCCCATCATTGGCAAGATTGGGTCACGCTCCAATCCCTAGATACAAATGGGGGGTTTGCTGCTGGCAACAATGCCATGATTGGCCCTGCCCTTGAGTCTACCCATCCCCCTGACTATATTTGGTTGTTAAATCCCGATACGGTGGTTCATCCTGGAGCCCTCAAGACATTACTCACATTTCTTGAACAACACCCTGATGTAGGCATCGCGGGCAGTCGCCTAGAAAATTTAGATGGCACCCCTCAATATTCAGCCTTTCGATTCCATACACTTTGGAGTGAATTAGATCAGGGATTACGGTTGGGACTGGTTTCTAAAGTCCTATCCCGGTGGATCTTAGCCCCCCCAATTGCTGACCAGGCGATAGCCACAGATTGGCTAGCTGGTGCCAGTATGATGATTCGGCGCCAGGTCTTTGAGCAAATTGGGCTACTGGATGACGACTTCTTTATGTATTACGAAGAAGTTGATTTTTGCCTTAGAGCAAGACAGGCAAATTGGACCTGTTGGTATGTCCCCGCCAGTCGCGTGGTTCATCTTGTGGGGCAAAGCTCTGGGGTGACTGGAGCCCAAGCGACCCAACAGCGACGACCGCAATATTGGTTTGACTCCCGCCATCGATATTTTCATAAGCACCACAGTCATGGGTATGCGGTCCTGACGGATCTGGCATGGCTGGGGGGATATTCTCTGTGGCAGCTACGGCAGTTAGTCCAGCACAAGCCTCAAGTCGATCCCCCCCATCTTTTACAAGACTTCTTTTGCAATAGTGCCTTTGTCAAGGGGGGGCAATGTCGCAGCAAGATTTAAGCCTCTGGCAACAAATTAGGGAAGACTGGCGAGCCCATCAGTCCGATTGGACCAAACCGGGATTTCGAGCAGTCGCCGTCCATCGGTTTGGGGTTTGGCGAATGCAGCTGCAGCCAAAGCTGTTAAGAGCCCCGTTTAGCCTGATTTACCGGGGGCATTACCGCTACATTCGCAATGTCTATGGAATTGATTTACCCTATACCGTCAAATTAGGGCGTCGGGTGGTGATTGAGCATCAAGGAGCCATTGTTATCCATGGAGATAGCGAAATTGGCGATGAGAGTATTATTCGTCAGGGGGTTACCTTGGGGAATCGATATTTGGATCATCCTTTGGATGCCCCCAAGCTAGGAGCACGAGTGAATATTGGGGCAGGAGCCAAAATCCTAGGAAATGTGGTGCTGGGGGATGATGTCAATATCGGGGCTAATGCGGTCGTTTTGTCAGACGTTCACCCAGGACAAACAGCAGTGGGCATTCCGGCCAAAATCTTGACATCCCATAGCCTCCCCATCCCTGGTGGAGATTAAGATCGCCAGCATTCACTTTTATGTCTAAGGACTTAGTAGAACCCACAGCAGCAGAACAAACCATAGGCTTAGTGGCCATTGGTCGCAACGAAGGTGATCGTCTCAAAGCCTGTTTGAATTCTGCGATCGCACAATTGTCTACCAACCATATTGTCTATGTAGACTCTGGTTCTACGGATGATAGTGTGGCCTGGGCCACGAATTTAGGGATCACAGTGTTGACCTTAGACTTATCCATACCCTTTACTGCGGCTCGGGCCCGCAATTCTGGATATAAATCTCTCTATACTGACTATCCTCAGCTGCAGTTTATCCAATTCATCGATGGGGACTGCCAGTTAGCAACCGATTGGTGCGCAACAGCATTAGCGACTCTAGTTGCTCATCAAGATGTAGCGGTCGTGTGTGGTCGGCGACGAGAAAAATATCCTGAACAGTCTGTCTTTAATCAGCTCTGTGATATGGAATGGAATACACCCATTGGTGAAGCGTTAGCTTGTGGAGGAGATGCCCTCATTCGGGTCTCAGCCCTTCAACAAGTGGACGGATATCGAGGATCTTTAATTGCGGGAGAAGAACCAGAACTCTGCCTGCGACTGCGGCGCCACCATTGGCGTATTCTCCGAATTGATGCAGATATGACCTGGCATGATGCTCAAATCACACATTTCAGTCAATGGTGGCAGCGTACTGTTCGGGCTGGACATGCCTATGCAGAAGGCGCATGGCTCCACAGCGCACCTCCCGAACGCCATTGGGTACGAGAAAGTCTGCGCAGTTGGATATGGGGGTTTATTCTGCCAATTACGATATTGGCAACATTGCCTGAGAGTAACGGATGGAGTCTATCTGGTGGTCTAGTTTATGTATTTCTGGTCGCAAAAATATGCTGGAATCAGCACTCCAATCATTCCTGGCCAGCGTCAATACAATATGCACTATTCTGCGTACTAGGAAAGATTCCAGAAGCACAGGGGCAGCTCCAGTTTCATTGGCACCGGATCACGGGTCGTACGCCAAAAATTGTGGAATACAAATGAGGAGCCTAATCTATCAGAAAATTAGGCACATGGAATTAGTAGGCTAAGGTCTCTAGGGTCTGCTTAAGATAGGACCGCACCAAACCGTCTAGGGGTTTGCCTTGGGCATTCGCATCTAAGCCTCGCTCTAGTACCCAGCGCTTGAAGCCGGAACTACTTGAGATGACTTGCTTGAGATCAGGCCAGAATAGCTCTGAATCATCAGAGAGATAATGATTAGCTGTAGGAGACGAAAGAGGACTCATAACTGTCTTCCAAATAGGTGAGGAATAATCACTCAGCATTTAACTCTTCTTTTAGAATAGCTGAGTTCACGGACCCATGCACACGTTGCATCAAAACAAAATGATAAAGAAGCGCTTTCAAAGATCCATCTGCTCCTTGGATCTAAGGGGAGTGGGACAATCCCTTAAAAATTCCTTATTACACCCTCCAGCCTACTCAAATTAGAGGCTGGAGAGTGTGACAGGGAATACAGAAAATAAAGGGCACAGGGTAGATTAGGTCGCTGCAGATAATGTTCTCCGCTTCGTCACCATCTGAAAGGCTTCAATCCGATCGCCTTCAGTCCAACCACTGAAGTTATCAACGCCCACACCACATTCATAGCCTGAGTTCACTTCGCGAACATCATCTTTCATCCGCTTGAGGGAATCTAGGATGCCTTCAAAGACCACGTCATTGCCTCTTTGGATTCGAATGCGACAATTCCGTACCAATTTCCCAGATTGAATGTAACAACCTGCGATCGCACCTCGTCCCACAGGGAACACGGCCCGAACTTCGGCTTCGCCCAAGTCTTCCTCTACAAACTCAGGTTCTAGGAGGCCTTCCATGGCGCCTTCAATATCTTCCAACAGCTTATAAATGATGTCATATTCACGGATATCCACTCCGGCCTGATCGGCGGCTTGTCGGGCCCCGGTGGCTAAGCTAGTGTTGAAACCAATGATGACGGCACCACTGGCGGAAGCCAAATCTACATCTGTTTCGCTAATTTCGCCAGGTGCTGACAGCAATACGCGAACTTGAACTTCATTTTGAGGCAGTTGAGCCAAAGAACCCAACAGAGCTTCAAGGGATCCTTGGACATCTGCTTTGATGACCAGGTTCAGTTCTTTCAGTTCTCCTTCACGGGCCTTTTCAGACAAGGCATTGAGAGAGACTCGTCGAGAGGCCAGGGCCTGCTGCAAGCGAGTATGGCGCTGTTGATCCGTCCGCTGTCCTGCCTGAGATCGGGCTACTTTCTCGTCCACGAAGACTTCAAATTCTTCACCCGCAGCAGGCACTTCACTCATCCCCAGCACCTCGACGGCAAAGGAAGGACTAGCCGTATCGACGCGGGCACCGCGATCGTCAACCATGGCCCGCACTTTACCGAAGACAGACCCGGCGACTAACACATCACCGATTCGGAGGGTACCGTTTTGAACTAGCAAACTAGCAACCGGACCTTTGGCCTTATCTAAGTGAGCCTCAATCACCGTTCCCTTAGCAGGGCGATCCGGATTGGCCTGCAAATCTTCGACTTCAGCGACCAGCAGCACCATCTCAAGCAGCGTATCTAGGTTTTCCCCCTTAAGGGCACTGACCGGCACCATGACCGTTTCGCCACCCCAATCTTCAGGGACTAGATTATGCTCACTCAGTTCTTGGCGAACTCTGTCCAGCTGAGCCCCTTCTTTGTCGACTTTATTGATGGCAACAATAATGGGAACTTCTGCGGCCCGCGCATGGCTAATCGCTTCCAGGGTTTGTGGACGCACGCCATCGTCGGCAGCTACTACCAAAATGGCGATATCCGTCACTCGTGTTCCCCGAGCCCGCATGGCGGTGAAAGCTTCGTGACCTGGTGTATCCAGGAAGACGACCTGTTGCACTCCATCTCCATGGGTTAAGTCAACATGGTAGGCCCCGATATGCTGAGTGATGCCACCAGCTTCTCCTTGGGCAACCTTCGTTTCGCGAATTGCATCCAAGAGGGTGGTTTTACCATGATCAACATGGCCCATAATGGTGACCACAGGCGGACGAGATTGCAGTTTCTCAAGATCTTCAGCATCCAGCATTTCTGAAACTTTACGGGCTTCAGATTCTTCTTCCTGGGTTTCGACCTCACAATCTAATTCTTCTGCCACCATCGTGGCAGTTGGAATATCCAGAACCTGATTGATATTGGCGGCAATTCCCTTCATAAAGAGAATCTTAATCACTTCAGTTTCGGGAACAAGGAGCTCCGCTGCCAATGCTTGGACCGTTAAGTCGGAGGTTAAGGTCAGCAGCGTGGGCCGTTCGACCTCGACCTCCTGCTGTTGACGATAGCGATTTCGCTGCCGTCGATTGCCACCTTTAGAGGGACCAGGGCTGCGATTGATAGGAACAGTCGTGGGTTTAGACTGCTTCATTGATTTAGGCTTAGGCGGTCGCACCAAAGATTGACTCACATCAATAGCCGTTTGACTATTAGCGCCATCTGCTCCAAAAAGATCGTCTTCATCCTCCTCCATCTCTTTTTGCGTGCGCCGCTTCTGCTTGAGGCTAGCTTTTGAAGCCTTAGTGGGCCGATCTTCTAACTGATCATCTGATTTAACAGTCCGCTTATCTTTTTTCTGACGTGATGTTGGCGGCTTGAGAACGAGTAGCTCAGTGGTGTCATTGTTGTCTTTGGCTGCGCCCGCTCCACTAGTCTTGGATGCTTCCTGCTCTTTCTCAGCTTGTTGTTTCGCTTTTGTGATGGAAATGGGGCGAATCAGTCGAGGACGAGGCGGTTCTGTTGCTGCCGGCTTAGTCGGCGGCTCCACGGTTGGCGAAACGGCGCCTGTTCTAGGGCTAACTTTAGGCTCTTCTGGACGAGTAGGTTTGGGGGGGGAATTGAAAGTGGGTTTGCTCAGAAGCTGAGGCTTCTTCACCATCTCGGGAACTTGAGTGGCTGGTTTTGTCAGTACCTTCTCTGCTCTATTCGCTGGGGGGATAGGGTTGGGCTCGCGGGCTTGGCAACGGAAGGAGGCTTGATGGCAGACTTCTCTGTAGCCACAGGCTTCTCGGGTGCACGAGTGGGTTCTGGGCGAATAGGCTTAGGAGCCTGCAAGGGCTCAGATGAATCTGCTGCACTCACAGATGGAGGCGCTGCACTCACAGATGGAGGCGCTGCACTCACAGATGGAGGCGCTGCACTCACAGATGGAGGCGCTGCACTCACAGATGGAGGTGTTGCACTCACAGATGGAGGCGCTGCACTCACAGATGGAGGTGCTGCTAAAGTCTCAGCGGGTTTTGAGGGTTGTTTACGCAGCTCAAGAATTTGTTGTTTTTTGGGTCGATCTTGCTTGACTGGCTTGGCAATGGGGCGAGGCTTTTGCGCACTGCCTTCCTTGGCAGCAGCCGGCTTGCGGTTGGGCTGATTTGCCTTTTGGCTAGATGGATGATTTTTGGCAGCAGATCGAATTTTTGCGGCTTCATCCTCAGTAATCGTACTGCTGTGATTTTTGACAGCAATATCGAGCTGATCGCATACTGCCAAAATGTCTTTGTTCTCCAAATTTAACTCTCTTGATAGCTCGTAAATTCTAATTTTGTGATTATTACTCATCCACTGGCCCCTTTAGTCTCCTGTGATCTTACATAGTTCTACCCTTTACGTTTTTGGGATAAGGATATGTTTGATGTTACTTTTTGGTCTTTTTGCGTTCCATTGGCATAGCTGATTGCCCAGCTAATAGTAAGGATAAAAACTCCTTCTTAAGCATTATCCATGCTGTTTGACAAACTTGCGAGTGGGAAGTAAAACTTTCACTGTTCGTTTGGTGGAGCTAACGCTTTATCTAGCATCCACTTTATGGGAAGGATGATCAAGCAATATTGCTATTATCAACTATTTTTTGTTGGCATTGGCTGAAAGATGCCATAGCGTTAGCAAATGATTATTCGTTATGGCATCTTTCAGAAATTCTGGATATTGAAGAGAGTCAGGCATCTTGAAGGATTTATGACATCAGATTGCAGGTCCAGATACAAAGATCTATCTG
The DNA here is from genome assembly GCF_018336915.1 of Acaryochloris marina S15. GTDB lineage: Bacteria > Cyanobacteriota > Cyanobacteriia > Thermosynechococcales > Thermosynechococcaceae > Acaryochloris > Acaryochloris marina_A. The sequence goes on from NZ_CP064923.1 coordinate 3,485,771, forward strand.
CAACATTACTCTTCCATGTCTTCAGACGTGTTGACTGCCTCCTCTACTTCTGGGGATTCATCTTCCTCCACATGGGCTGAAAGTTCTTCGCTTGAGGCTTCGCTACTCGATTCAGCACCAGCATCTGATACTTCAGGCATCTCCAGGTCAGGTTGTTCCACTTCAATGGCGATTTCATCCTCATCGACTTTCTGGGCTTGAAGTTCGCTCAATTGCAGATCTTCAGCTTCTTGATCATAGTTGGCAATATCTTTGATATCGATTTTCCACCCAGTTAGACGAGCCGCTAACCGGACGTTCTGGCCTTCTTTACCAATCGCCAAACTTAGCTGATCTTCGGCAACGAGGACATGGGCTTGGCGTTCTTCAGTATCAATCAGACGAACCGCATCAACTCTAGCAGGACTGAGGGCATTGGCAATATAGGTGGCTGGATCAGGGGACCAGCGAATAACATCAATCTTTTCGCCTCTGAGTTCATTCACCACAGCTTGAATTCTGGACCCTCGGGCACCAATACAGGCACCGACGGGATCGACTTCTCGTTCTAAGGTGTCCACAGCAATTTTGGTGCGGGGACCAACCTGACGAGAGGGGGGATTGGCTTCTCGGGCGACGGCAACAATCCGAACGACCTCATCTTCAATTTCTGGGACTTCATTGGCAAATAGATAGACGACTAAGCCTGCATCGGCTCTAGAGACAACTAATTGAGGTCCCCGATGAGGACCATCCGCCACTCGCTTGAGGAACACTTTAAAGGTGGCATTGGCCCGATAGTTGTCATTGGGAAGCTGTTCGCGCTTGGGCAATTCAGCTTCAACTTCTGGTTGCCCAAATGCACTGGTGACGGCCATGATCACAGAACGACGCTCAAATCGAAGTACACGAGCTTGTAATACAGTTTTTTCGAGGTCCTGAAACTCTTCTTGAATGAGTTTGCGCTGTTGATCCCTCAGCTTTTGGGATAGAACCTGCTTGGTTTGGATGGCAGCCATCCGTCCAAATTCATTCTGCTCGGGGGTCACATCTAGGACAACGGTATCGCCGAGTTGAGCTTCGGGAGCGACTTCTCGTACTTCAGTCAATGCAATTTGGTGGTCGGTACTTTCCACATCATCAACGATCATTTTGGTTGCTAGAACCAGAAAGCCTTCTTCTTCGATATCCAGTTCGACATCGAAATTATAAAAATATTCTTCGTCGAATTGAGCCCCACTATCTAAGAGTAGGGTACGTCGATAGCGCTCATAGCCTTTCAGAAGGGCCTCTTGCAGGGCAGCTTGTACCGCAGGTTTGGGAAGATTACGTTCACGGCTGATCACATTAATCATTTCCGCTAAACCAGGTAACTGGACCATGGACATAGGCTTACTCCTTGCTGAACTAGGGTGTGAGGGAGAGATTCGAGGCTGGATAAATATCTAGGGAGTTATTCAGGAGAGTCGTGGAGCTGCACCTGAAGAATTTCTTCCCGGGGAATCTTGATGGGGCGACCTTTTTGATTGAGCCGGACAAATTTCTCATCTCGACCCGTGAGGTTACCCATCCATTGGTGATGGCCTCGATAGGGCTGATGGGTTTGAATGAGTACGGGAAAACCTCTGAAGGAAACGAAGTCGCGATCGCAAGTCAGTAGTGTCGACAGCCCTGGGCTAGAAATCTCTAGCACATAGGCATCTGGAAAAACATCATCCTCATCCAAGACCGTTTCCAAGGCGCGACTCATTTTCTCGCAATCTTCCAAACCAGTATCTGCATCACAATTGCGAATATCAACCCGCAACACAGGCGGATTTTGGTTGGTCTGAAACACAGCGCCCACCACTTCCAGATTAAATTGGGCTGCAACAGGGGCAGCCAGGTCGATCACTTTAGGGATTAATGGATGTGTCATGGAGATAACCCTGACAATAAAAAAAGTGGGTTAACACCCACCTTGAAAGCTCAAACCAAAAGCATGAGCCGTGGGCAGACGCCCACCAAGGTCCTAGTGTAGCGCAGCCCGACGCAGTTTGGATTAATTGGCAAGAGATGAATAGACAGACTAAGAGCGAGAAGAGCCTGGAATCACCTGAACAGCAGGTAACTGACCCGAATCACGGGTGACTTGGCGCAAATGTTCAACCTCTGCAGCGGCTCCCTCTCCATCTTTAGACTCTAGGCGTTGCAAAATCGTGAGTTTAGTTTCTTCCAAAAAGTCTGTAAGTAGGGACTGAATTTCATCTAGGGTTTCTTGATTTTGAAGCTCACCCCGTAAGGCATCCGTGAAATGTTCTCCTAGCTGATCGAAAATATCTTTGCCCTTCTGATCGTTTAAGACCTTCGTCAGAGTGGACTGGGAGGTTTGGGTAAGTTGTTTCGACACTTGTTCGGCAATCACATTGGGAAGCGTCATCATCCCGGGCAGTTGCTGGGCTTGTCGATAAAAAGGAATATCGCTCAAGGCCTCCACAATGGCATGGCGGATCACATTTTCTAAATCGGGGGTGAGCTGGGGCAGCACTTTATAAATGGTGATCTTGACGGCCTGGAGAATCAGCTCCTCCAACTCGTTTACTTCGTTAATCTCAACGGTGTCAGTTTCAGGATTCAGTAACCATTGTTCAATCACCCCTTGCTCAATAGCATCCTGAGCAATGCCAACGGACTGAACCAGGACGATTTCCGTCATGTCTCCCGCCAGACTTTCGGCTAAGAACCGATTAATTTGAGTCTGCATCCGGCTGAGATTAATCCAGCCCACCTGATGCAGTCGCAATGTGATTGGCAAAATGCGCAGAATTCGCCAAATCGGTATAAAAAAGAGCAGATCATACCAGCGCCAAAAAATCGTATCTTTCCAACTGGTCCCCTGGCGGCGGCGACTCAGGTAGAAGGTTCGGACCAAATAGTCCAATCCAAACAGGAGAACAAAGGGCAAATCAATAATGACAAAGAAGTCAACAAAATCGCCGCTTTCTCCAAAGGGACGATAGTAGTTAGAGGCGATCAGCGGTCGAATATCTTTATTAAAAAATTCGAGCTCCCGCGTCCATAAATTCTTCTTCAGGTAATCGACACTCCAAAACTCCCGAAAGGAGCCCTTGGCCGACTCATTATCCAGTTGCTCTCGCATCCGGTTCTTGATTTTCTCTAGAGTCCCGGTTTTGTTGGCAAGCTCAAATGGATTCTCATCCACCATTTCTGCACTCTGCCCTCTCAGCTGCTCCAATAACTTTTGGAGTTCAGCTCCTTCCGTCCCCGACTTCGCCAGCTGTTGCTCAACTTGATCCACCGTTTCCAGATATTTCTGAGTATCCCGATTGGCCACGATCCCTTTAATGGGGTCATAGAGTTCTGTGATTTGAGGCAGTCGACTTAAATAAAAATCTCGAAGCGGGATGTAGGTGATGTTGAAGAGCACTAAGCTTAAATTCGCTAGGGCAGCTAGGGCCATCAGTCGATCTAAGCCCAATAACCAAGGATTACGTCGAGTTCGTCGTCTCTTATATTGCTTCGTGTTGTTGCGACTAACGGGGGACGAGGGCATACCAGAAGATAAAGTAGAACATCAGGATGATAAGCGGACTTTACGCAGCTCCTAAGACTGCTTGGAGTCGGCTTCTAAACTCACCTTTGGGATGCCCGCCTTTGACTTCGCCCAAAACCGAGAACTCTGCATCAGGAGAGTCACAAATAATATAGGTCGGCCAACCCATCTCTGATTTATCGGGGTATTGAGTCAGAAGGATTTTGCGATATTTGCGGTAAGTAGCGGTGTCCTGCATTTTGACATCAATAAATTCTAAGCCCAGCTCCTCTGTGACCTTCTGATCATAGAAGGACATTTTGTGGCAAATCCCACAGTCTTCAGAAGAGAACTTGATGACGGCTCTACCCATTTTTCACTTACCTTAACTAGCCCAGTGTGCGTTATTGTCCATGCTATCAGTCTGAGTGAATCCCTCAAATCCATCGATAGGTCCATCACAATCTTGGATGGCACGGAAGACTAATCAACGAAATAGAATTTGGCAGAGTACATTAGAAGGTATGAGTGAGTCTTTCAAAATTATTAGTGATAATCGCCAAGCCCGATTTCAATACGAAATCCTAGAGGTGTTTGAGGCAGGCCTTGCCCTAACCGGAACTGAAGTCAAAGCAATCCGAGCTGGGAAAGTCAATTTACGGGACGGATTTGCCCAAATCCGTAATGAGGAAGCATTCCTACTCAATGTGCATGTCTCACCCCATAGCAATGCTGGCCAGTTTTTTAACCACGATCCTCGGCGTACTCGCAAACTCCTAATGCATCGCCAAGAAATTCGTAAGCTGATTGGCAAAACCGAACAAAAAGGACTGACCTTGGTGCCATTGAAACTTTATCTCCAGCGGGGCTGGATCAAAGTGACGATCGGCTTAGCACAGGGTAAGAAACTCCACGACAAGCGGGAATCAATCAAGCAACGTCAGGATAAGCGAGATATGGAACGGGCTTTAAAGCGGAGTGTTCAGTAGAGTTGAGCACAGATAAGCTTACATCGCAGCTTGCCAAGTGCCATGAAACCCAAAGGGGATAATCTCGGGCAAGCCTAAAACAGCAATAGGACCCAAATCTAACTGGTTCGCTGTAAAAATTTGCACGGTACTTTGATCCTGGTTGCCATCAAAAACAACGGTTAATAGCCACCCTTCATAGGCATTGGACGGATCAGGTGCATAAATGGCTTCCATGGGGTAACAGCCTGAAGGAAAAGCCATACTCCTCACCGCAGCGTTTTTACCATCAATGCGAGCGATGCTATCAAACATTTCCTCCACAGGTCGTGGACTGTGAGAATGATGATTCAAATAAATGGCGGTGGTCTTCTGTCCAGTTTCCAGGGGGGAAACGATAGGAAATTCACAACCAAAATTAAACCGCTGCTCGTTCTGCAAGACTTGGCCGGTCTGAGGATTAATATGTAGCTGCCACAGTTCCCCGGAAGCAGGGGTTTGCGGATAGCCTGTGACCACTTCTTTCAGCCACTGATTGGTTTGAAAATCAGGATAGCGAATATAGTCCAGGACAATATTGCCAGCAGCATCTTCATAACCATTGCCAAAGTGCCATTGGAACCAAGGATGAGTTTCAAAGCGGGTCACCTCCTGAAAGGTATCTCGATCGATCACAATGATCTGCGTTCCCTCTTGGGGCTGCCACTGTAAGGCATCACTTAAACTTTTCGTTGCCAACATGATGGGCAACATCTGCAAGCGTAACGGCGGTACAACAAATACTAGATAACGCCCAGCCAGAACAAAATCATGAACTAGAGACAGCCCTGGCAAGGGAATAGAGGCTTGCCGATCAATGGCACCAGAGGCATGGCTGCAGTAGAGCTGAATATAGGTTTTGGGACCAAAGATAACGCCAAAGTTATAGATGTTGCCCGTTTGTGGATCTCGTTTGGGATGAGCAGAGTAAGTGAGCTTAGGGGTTAAGCCTGAAAGAGCATCCAATCCTTGGGTTTCTAGGGTAACGGGATCAAGGGCATGGGGATTTCCCCCTTCCCAAAGGGCGAGCAATTTGTCAGGTAATGCCAAAACCGAGGTATTGGCTACATTTTTGGGGGGAACGCCCCACCGTTTCCAAACCGGACCAGGGGCCATTTGCCCATAGCCTGAATAGAGAAATTGATCTTTCGCTTCTTCTGCTTGAAGTTCCTGGGTTTGGACATAGCGGTAACTAGCTGTTGCCCCTCCAGCATCAAAGCGGACGGCCAAAATGCCGCCGTCTCCGTCAAACCAGTGATCAACGGTTTGGCCCTGACGGGACAAACGCCCAGGGCCATTGCGATATAAGGTGCCTTGAAAACCTTCTGGAATTTGACCCGATAACAGCGGCAGGGGAGTGGGACCAAATTCCGTAGCGGGGGTTGCGATCGCACGGGCCCACAATGGCTTGCCTTCAGAAAAGCGGTTCCGTGCTGCATCACGATCTTGAGTCTGCATGGCCACCTCATTATCCCTGAAACAATGGATGAGCTAACTTTACCTCAATCGACAAAGAAGCCCTCTATTACCGAGGGCTGTGATATTCAAACTAAAAGGTTTGACGACCTACCAGAGCGCTCGCACGGGAGGTGGAGATTCAGGTTCATCGCGCGAGGGCGCATCAATTTTTTGTTGAGGTGCAGGTCGCTCCACTGGAGGAGGCGATTGCTCAGAGGGTGTAGGGGATTGTTCACCAGGGTCACTGGGACGAGTGGTCTCACTTGGACTTATTTGTTCTATCGGATCAGGAGTTTGAGGAGTCCCCGATCCAGGAACTTTGCCTGGAGAAGGATCAGGTAGATTATCTGGCACATTACCAGGTTGGGGAGAAGGTGACGGTAAGGGCACAGGAATTGGGAATGGTTGGGACGTCGATCCACTCGGTGGCTCTGCACTAGGTTGAGGTGCAGGAGTTGCTCCTGGTATTGGTTCTGGGCTGGGTGTGGGTTGAGGTGTTGGACCTGGTATAGAACCAGGTGTGGGGCTTGGCACGGGAAATGGCACGGCTCCAGGAACTGACTCTGGTGCTGGAGCTGGGGTTGGGGCTGGACTGGGGGTTGGTGCAGGGGCAGGTTCTGGGGCTGGAGCCGGTATTGGGGCTGGTGTTGGGGCTGGTGTTGGGGCTGGAGCCGGTATGGGGCTTGGCGCAGGAAATGGCACAGATCCAGGTGTGGGTTCTGGAGTAGGTTCTGGCTCAGGGGTTGGCATAGGACCAGGTTCCGGAGTCGGTTCTGGTGTTGGTATCGGTTCTGGTTCGGGAACTGGCTCTGGAGTAGGTGTCGGAGTTGGTTCTGGGGTTGGCTCAGCTTCAGGTGCTGGTTCTGGAGTAGGTTCTGGCTCAGGGGTTGGTGTAGGACCAGGTTCCGGAGTCGGTTCTGGGGTTGGCTCAGGTGCTGGTGTTGGTATCGGTTCTGGTTCTGGAGTCGGCTCTGGCTCAGGTGTTGGTTCTGGAGTCGGCTCTGGCTCTGGAGTAGGTTCTGGAGCTGGTTCGGGAGTTGGCTCTGGAGTCGGCTCTGGAGCTGGTTCTGGAGTTGGTTCTGGCGTTGGTTCGGGAGCTGGCTCTGGAGTAGGTGTCGGAGTTGGTTCTGGGGTTGGCTCAGGTGCTGGTTCAGGAACTGGCTCTGGCTCAGGAGCTGGGGTTGGCTCTGGCTCTGGCTCTGGAGTTGGCTCTGGCTCTGGCTCTGGAGTTGGTTCTGGAGCTGGTTCTGGTTCTGGTTCTGGCGTTGGTTCGGGAGTCGGCTCAGGTTCGGGAGTTGGTGTCGGAGTCGGCTCTGGTTCTGGAGTTGGTGTCGGAGTCGGCTCTGGTTCTGGCTCAGGTTCTGGAGTAGGCTCATCTGAACCATTGTTATTGCCTGCAACACTGGTAATCCTGCTGCCTGTAGGATCTGTATCAATCGTTTCTAGATAGCCCAAGCAGCGGGTGCTGGCATCACCACTCGTTGTGGGTTCCCAGCAGGCACTGTTGTTGGAATCTTGCCCATTCGCAGTCAGACTAATGGATTGCCCATTATCAGCCCCCCCTAATGTTGTTTGGGCAGCATCATCCCACAGCCCTAATGATGCAGGGGGTGGGGTATTAATCGCTGTACTGCTGCTTGTATTTTTACCGTAGGCAATGTAGTCAATAATCTGGTTTTGGCCATCGTATAACCAGACATCATCCCCGGTGTTATTGAGTTTTGGACGTTGCCCTAACCAGGCTTGAAAAGCTGCATCTGGGGCCTGATGGGCGGATATAGGATTACCTTGAGCATCTTTCTCACTGCCAATCCAAACAACCGCATATTCCCCTGGTTGGAGGATGGTATTAGCGGGAAAAACGTAGGGGCTGGTATTGCCTGTAATACTTCCGGTATTGCCATCTATATCGCCATCCAGAATATTGCCATCTATTAATTGCAATCCGCCAATATCAACTGCTTCATCTGATGGATTGAATAGCTCAATAAACTCATCGTTATTCTCAGCATTGGCTCTGCCAATCGTTTGTTTGTAAAGCACCTCATTGATAACGATTTTCCCAGACAGGGGCGATAGCTGAGGTGGATCACCTGCTTCGGACGATGGTTCTGGGTCTGGTGTAGGTTCGGAAGCTGGCTCAGGTGTTTCTGCTCCACCCTCTGGTTCAGGAGTAGGAGTGGGTTCGGGGGCAGGATAAGGGGTTGGGTCGGGAACTGGCTCTGGAGTAGAGTCTGGGGCTGGCTCAGCTTCAGGTGCTGGTTCTGGAGTGGGTTCAGGCTCAGGTGTTTCTGCACCGCCCTCTGGCTCGGGGGTTGGCTCTGGCTCAGGGGTAGCTTCTGGCGCTGAATCGGGTGTTCCTGGGCTACCCTCCGGTTCAGGTGTTGGGTCGGAAATTGGTTCTGACTCGGGTTCTGGAGTAGGTTCAGGAGCGGGTTCGGGTTCGGGAGTGGGTTCAGGCGTTGGCTCAGCTTCAGGAGCGGGTTCGGATTCTGGAGTAGGTGTAGGCTCAGGGTTTTCTGCTCCCCCCTCTGGCTCTGGAGCAGGAGTGGGCTCTGGTTCTGGAGTTGGAGTCGGTTCGGGAGCAGGCGTAGGCTCTGGTTCTGGGGTGGGTGGCGGAGCAGGCTCAGTTTCTGGCTCTTGAAAGGGAAGACAACTAAATGACAAAGAGTTGAGGCGACCACTTTTACTTCCCTTGGGTTTTAGTGCACCGATTCGATAGCGGAAACTACTGACATTCTCATAAGAAGCAGTTATTAAAGTTTGCGTTGCATCTGTGCTGATACCCGGTTGCGTCTTGACTGTATTGGATTCAAAGCGACCAGATGGAGGGGTAATAGTTGGCTTTAGGGTCGTGGGATTCTCGAGGGTATAGCTAGAGAATCCCTCTAGCTCGATGTACTCCCTTAAGTCTTTACTATCTCCATCTATGTCTACACCGGAAGCATTGAAAGCTTTGATGGTGGTAGGTGTGTTCGATCCTGTTTCTACAAAACTGATAATCAGGTCTACACTCGAATCCCCTTTTTGCTTGGAAGCATTGAGAGTAGGCTGCAGAGCATCTGCGGACCCTGTGCTGGCATTATCAATTGCCCCTAAGGTTGCACCATTGTTGAACTTGTCCACCGTGACCAATGCATCAATACCAGGAGCAACCTGGGTAAATCGGTAGATGGAGCCGATGGATAGGTTGGGTTGATTGTTTTCTTTTTTAGGATTACGAAAAGACAGCTCTACGATTGAGCTGCCATTACACATCTTGGTCTCTGCAATTTGGAAGACAGATGTTTCTGCGTTCTGAATTGAGGGGATGGGGGAGTAGATGCTCGGTGATGTTGGGGTCGCTGTATGGGTGGCAGAAGTGCGAGCTAAAGCGGCATCTGCTAAAAATGTGCATGCCATGAGAAGTGCAGCGAAGGGAGCACGATTGGCGAGTAATACTATCCAGCGACCCATGATTTTTCTCCTCAGCCATCCATAAATGGGAAACTCTAATACTTGTATCACTTTGCGATCGCAAAAAAATTCCAATGCAATACACTTTTTGAGGAATCGTTTTGAATATCATTCCTGGTAGGTATTTCCCCGATCCCGCTAGATCTTGATTTTTTTATTTCGAGGCATTGATTCGTTTGGGATGTTGAGAATTATCTTGATTTTTCCTTAGATACCAAAGCCTGACATTTGTCCCATTTATGATGAGTTGGACAATCGCTAAGGTCAGGTCAATATGGGAGAATCAAAGCGCCGCAAGCAAATTTTAGGAGACACCTACGGTCAGAACTCCTTCATTTTGATTAAAGGCGAACGGCAGTTCGAAGAGCATTTTCAAACGTTCTGCCAAGCTTGGGAGCAAAAGTTAAAAGAAATTAGTGGGTCTTCTGAGTCTGGAGCTGAACTCTCTGAAGCAGAAATCCAAGAAAAAGATCAGACCTTTCAAACCTGGCTTACACAATACCTACAAGATTATCGTCCTCAAGATCGAGAAAGGCTAACTGGCGGGTTATTGGACTTTCTCTATGCGGAGATGGAAAAACTTGAGGAAGAAGAAGATCCTGAAAAGCTACAGCAAAAGGTTTCCAACTGGGTTTTAGAAGCGCTGACATTATTCACATTGCTAAAGCCCCATTTAACCGTGGAGCAGCAGCAGGACTATGCTCACCCACTACTCGAACTCTACGAAATTATGCTCAATGAAGTGAAGGACGAGATGCCCGCCGACCAAAAAGAAGAAGCCCAAGAGTCCCTAACGGAGATGTTTGGGGTTTGTTTAGATATTCCTGCAATCGAAGAATAAAAGCCGCCTTTGCAATACCCGACTATTTTAGTCGGGTATATTTGACGGTATTTTATGCCCGTGTTAGCATCTAGCGAATTGAACAGATGCGTTGTTGACGTATTCCTATCGAAATTGCTAAACCCATGACTCAAACCCTTACCAATCAATCTCGCAGCTCTGCTCTGAAAGCACTGAAGTGTAAAGAATGCGGAGCCGAGTACGAACTGCAAGCAACCCACGTTTGTGAACTCTGCTTTGGCCCCCTAGAAGTAAGCTATGACTTCAGCCGCCTTAGCCAGCCGATTACTCGTGAAAGTATTGAAGCCGGTCCCAACTCCATTTGGCGGTATCGCTCCTTCTTGCCCGTTGAGACAGATACCCCGATTGATGTGGGAACGGGCATGACCCCTTTAGTGAAGTCCCATCGGTTAGCTCGGCAATTGGGGCTCAAGAATCTATATATCAAGAACGACGCCGTCAATATGCCCACCCTGAGCTTTAAGGATCGGGTGGTATCGGTAGCGTTGACTCGGGCACAAGAGTTGGGTTTCTCGACCGTGTCCTGTGCCAGTACTGGTAACTTGGCAAATTCAACAGCTGCCATCGCAACTCGGGCGGGCCTCGATTGCTGCGTGTTCATTCCAGCGGACTTGGAAGCGGGTAAGGTCATGGGTACCCTCATCTACGGTCCAACGGTAATGGCTGTTCAAGGCAACTACGATCAGGTCAATCGCCTCTGTTCAGAGGTCGCCAACACTCACGGTTGGGGCTTCGTCAACATCAATCTGCGTCCCTATTATTCTGAAGGCTCCAAAACCCTCGGATATGAAGTGGCTGAGCAACTGGGTTGGGAACTTCCTGATCATATTGTTGCGCCCCTCGCTTCGGGCTCTCTGTTTACCAAGATTTATAAGGGTTTCCGCGAATTTATCGATCTCGGTTTAGTCGATGAAAAAGCCGTGCGGTTTAGCGGTGCCCAGGCCGAAGGCTGCTCTCCCATTGCCCAAGCCTATCGGGAAGGCCGCGACTTCATCAATCCGGTGAAACCCAATACAATTGCCAAATCCATTGCCATTGGTAATCCTGCCGACGGGGTTTATGCCATCGATATTGCCAAGAAAACCAATGGCACGATTGAATCGGTTACCGATGCTGAGATAGTTGAAGGCATGAAGTTGTTGGCTGAAACAGAAGGCATCTTTACAGAAACAGCTGGCGGCACTACCGTCGCTGTCCTTAAGAAGCTCGTCGAAGCCGGTAAAATTGACCCAGAAGAAAAAACTGTGGTCTACATCACGGGCAACGGCCTCAAGACCCAAGAAGCGGTCCAAGGTTGCATCGGTCAGCCCTTTGAGATTGAGCCTAAACTCGGAAGTTTTGAGCGAGCCCTAGAGCGCTCCCGCACATTGGATCGGTTGGACTGGCAACCTGTGCTTGTATAGGCTGTTAGTCGTTTCATTTGTTTCTCTATTGCAGTTGAATCCTATGTCCGTTACTGTCCTTATTCCTACGCCCTTACAAAAGCTGACGAAAAATCAGGCGACCGTCGAATGTGACGGCAGCAGCATTGGCGAATTACTAGAATCCTTGGAACAAAGTTGTCCAGGAATTAAAGCACGTCTTTGTGATGAGAAAGGCGAATTGCGCCGTTTCGTCAACTTTTATGTAAATAATGAAGATATCCGTTTTTTAGAGGGACAACAAACGGCCCTCAAAGACGGTGATGAAGTTAGTATCATTCCTGCGATCGCAGGGGGGTAAACCAACAAACCTATGGCAGAAGCAGAAAAGAAAGCAGCCGAGGCTGCCCCAGCAGCAAAACCGAAAGAAAAGAAGCCTAAGCTCGAAGATAAGCCCTTTGCAGAGTTTGTCCAGCAAGACTATCTTCCAGCCCTTGAGAAAGCCTTGGCTGCTAAAAGTATTAGTGATTTGCAGCTAAACTTTGCAGACAACAACATCACGGGTGAATGGCTAAATGGCACCCGCCAGTTTACGGTGTATTTCCCCGAAGGCGATATCAAAAAGCAGCGGGCCTTTTCCTGGTCTAATACAGGCAGCAACCCCAGTACAATTGAGCCCTTTCTCTGCGACGAGCGGAAAATCACTCTAGAGTTGCTCGTCTTTGGAGTAGTCCAGCGGCTAAATGCCCAGAAGTGGTTAGGTGGGAATTAAACCTCTTTTTCAACCCTATTCCTAAACCTAAGGGACCTTAATGCTTAAGGACCTCCCTGGCGGTTGGTATCGCCTTACAGCAGTATCTGTCACGGCCCCAAGGCACTTATTTTTAAATTCGGAAATCAAGGAATTATCAGGGAGTAGGGAATAAGAGGCGACCTATACTTCCCTCCAAACAATCACCCCATAAAAAGGGACATGCCTGTATGAGTCACGAATGACTCATACAGGCATCTCTGTAATAATCCTAGATCGATGGCAATTAAGCCGATGACTTTAGATCGAGCCAAGCTGTTCAGGATCCAGTAAGAACAAAGGATCAACCCCTCCATCATCAACAATCATGGAGCTGACACAGTGGATATTGCCCCGATCAAGATAAGCCTCAGGCAAGGAGGCAAACTGGGATTTTCCAGCTCGACGAATGGTCGGCTGGGAATCGATAGGGACGCCCACAACATCGCCTGCTTCAGTTTTAACCAGAACTAAACATCGTTGAAGCTCCTCTTCAGGTAAAGGTACAGCACCTTGCTTATCCTCTACCAGGGGTTGAGCCGTCTCATTAAAAATTCGATGTCCAACATCCACAACCGTAATTTCTTGACCTTGGTGAAGGATGAGGCTAATGCCCGTTTGATATGGATCACCATGCAGCTGCCCTAAGGGAATGACTTTTTGTACCGCCTTCACTGGTAACGCAAACCATTCTCCCCGGAGTTGGAAGGCAATAAGCTGTTCAGTTGCTTCGGTTTTGCGATTGGCACCCCGCTGCGATCGCACCGATGAAAAAATAGCCATAGCATTCAATCACTCAAAATCATTTTGCTTGGGTAAACTGCTCAAGGGTTTGCAGAAGCTCTTTCTCTCTAAAGGGTTTGGAGAAATAGGCAGAAGCGCCCAGAGTCATTGCTAACTTACGATGCTTATCCCCACTTCGGGACGTCAGCATTGCCACAGGAATCGACTTAAAGTCAGCCTTAGCCTTCACATGGGCCAAGAAGCCGTAGCCATCCATCCGAGGCATCTCAATATCACACACCACGGCCTGAATCGGCAGACCTGAATCGAGTTTTTCCAGAGCATGTTGGCCATCCTTAGCCTGCTCAACCCGGTATCCTGCCTTTTCTAGCGTTAGGGCAAGGAATCGGCGAACATTAACGGAGTCATCCACCACCATTACCAAAGGCTGCTCAGTAGCGGTATCTAAAAGTGGAGTGTCGGAGCCAGATAAAGCACCTGCCAAACCACTAGAACCACTGGAGAAATCATTATTGCGATCATTCATCCAGTTGAGCAGACTGAGAGCATCGATCAGGGGAATAACCCGACCATCCCCCAAAATCGTACAGCCCGCAAAGCCTTCCGGCATAGCAATATTCCCTTCCGCCTGACGAATGGTAACTTCCTGTTCACTCCAATAGCGATCGACCTTCAAGCCCACTAACTCATTGCCATCAGCCACCATCAACACCGTAGGAGCATTGATACTAGGAGACTCTTCTGTATCCGGCAATTTCGCGATTCGGGGCAGTTTCAACCACTGACTGAGGCGAACCAACGGCACCATTTCCCCATCCCAGTTCAGGACTTCGGCCCCTGCACTATCTAAAACATCTTCAGAATTCAGTAGCATCATTTCTTCAATGATATCGGTGGGGAAGGCCAACATCATATTGGCAACTTCTACGAGCAATACCCGAATGACCGATAAGGTGAAAGGCACAGAAATGGTAAAGGTCGTTCCTACCCCGGCTTCCGTTTCAACGGCAATTGTGCCTCTAATTTTTTGGAGATTGGTGCGGACCACATCCATGCCGACACCTCGGCCAGACAAATCGGTCACTGCAGATGCCGTGCTAAATCCAGGTTCAAAAATCAAATCGAGTAAATCACTGGTGCTGGCATTGCGAAGATCCTCCGCGTCCAGCCCCATTTCCATGGCTCGATTTTTAATTTTATCGAGGTTAATACCGTCCCCATCATCCTTGATCGTAATTTGAGTTTGGTTACCTCGATACATTGCCCGAATTTCGATCACCCCCTTCGGGGGTTTACCGGCAGCAACCCGCGCTTCCGGCTTTTCGATCCCATGATCAAAGGAGTTGCGGATTAAGTGAATCAGCGGATCATTCAAGGATTCTAGAATTGAGCGGTCGACCAGGGTCGTCCCCCCGATAATCTTCAGCTCAACTTGCTTACCAAAGCGTAAACTCAAATCCCGCAATACTCGGGGGAATCGGCTGAGCAATTCCGAGACCGGACGCATTCTTACTTGCGTCATGTTGGTCTGAATCAGTTTTGAGGTTCGAGTGAGTCCTCGGGTGGTTTGTTCCGCATCCCCCAAACTGGTATTAATATCCCCAGTAACCTCCTGAATTTGTACCGCAGCTTCCATCAATTCTTGGGATAGCAAGTGCATTTCGCTGTAGCGGTCCATCTCTAGCAAATCAAAATCACTATCGAGATGCGGGTTACTATAGCTTGCTGGCGGTGTCGAACCATTGGTCGGGCTGCCCACTCCAACAGGAACAGCCATCGCTGGCAAAGCCTGGGCAGACACTTCCTGCACTGAAATTTTGTCGTAGGCGGCACGCAACTGAGCATTCGACTTATCAAGGGTGTGAACCCGGTCTCGCAACAGCTCGGTTAGATCCCGCAACTGCTTCAACTGCATTTGCAAACCATTTCGTTCAATAATCAGCTCTCCAAATAACTCATTGAGCTGATTGAGCTTACTAACCGGAACTCGAATCGTCGTATCTGCAGCCTCTGGTGCCGCTGCTGCAGCCGCCATCGGTTTGGCAACCGTCCGGGTCGAAGCACGCTTCCGAGCCGGTTTGCGTTCAGCAACTTTCGGCGCTTCTACAGGGGGACTGACCGACTGATCAGGAGTCGCGTCAAAGGAACTAATCAGGTCTACCGCTTCTGCAGCAAATGAGTCAGACCACTCTACCTCTTCTGCTATTTCTGGCTGAGTTGTAGAACTCTCCACCTCAAGGGCAGGCGCAGCCGTTTCTTCGGGGACGAAGGATTCAATTTCTTCAGCAATACCTGCCAAATCCACATCGGCAAAAGCATCCAAGTCTGCGGCGGGAGCGAGCTGTGGTTCTTCTAGCGCCGGTATCTCTACAGAAGAAGCGGCTTCTGAGGGGGCAACTGCTTCTAAATCTTGGGGTTCTAGGGTTAGGTCCGCCCCTGCAAATAGGTCGGATTCTGCGGCGGCTACTTCCAACTCTTGGGGGTCAAATTCTAACTCAGCCCCTGCAAATAAGTCTGGCTCGGCTACAGTCGCGTCTAATTCTTGAGGTTCAAATTCTAGCTCAGCCCCTGCAAGCAAGTCGGCTTCAGCTGGATCGGCTATTCCCAAATCGAGGGGTTCTAGAGAAAACTCCATGCCTGCAAATGGATCAGCGTCTTCCGGTGTCAGATCCGCTGAAACATCAGCAGGTTGTCCGATGGCACCTGCAATCTCTCCCAGAGAGCTAACATCCAGAGCGTCAGGAATCGCATCTTTTTGGCCCACTAGGACCATAGCTTGCGATCGCCGAAGTTCTTGCAAACCCACTTCAGCAATTTTGATCTGCTGATCTGGATCAGTTGAAGACTTCAGATATTGCAATGTTGACTGACATAAACCGTGAAATGCAGGTATATCAAGCATTTCTCCTAATCCACCTAATTCCTCCAGGGTGGAATCAAATTCAGCGACGATGATACTTACATCTTGACTGGCCATTTGCTCTTCTAACCGAGTCAGGCATTCTTCTACTTCTGACTCAAAAAGCACAAAGCTCATGTCTTCCCCCACCTCAGAAGAGAGGAGTGACGCTTCGTCCTCTGGCTGCGGGTCACCCAGTAAATCATGGAGTTGTTCCATAACCGGGTTGGCTTGGGTTTCGAGCCACTGCTCGTCAACGTCATCCCCCTGTTGATTAAGGGTTGCAACCTGACGCATGAAATCCATGCCCGTTAGCAACAGGCTTTCGGCTTCGCCATTCACCTCGACTTTACCGATTTTAAGGACTTTGAAAAAGTCCTCCAGACGGTGGGCCAACTGACTCAGGTTATGGAAGCCCATCAAGGCGGCTCCCCCCTTAACGGAGTGGGCAGCTCGCAGAACGCCATCCATTTGTTGTCGATCAACACCGCTGGTGCCTATTCCCAGAAGGCCCGATTCAATTTGGTGACAATGCTCAAAGGCTTCTTCCAGAAACTGAAGGCGAACTTCCTGTTCACTATCGTGGGACATGGTTTATCTCTCAGTACCAATTATTAACTCGGCAATCAGCCTGCGCCCGATATCAAGATTGAGTCAATCTTGTAGGGCGTTGTATGAAAAGGGCGGGTCAAAGCTGAATGAGGTCAGCCTATCTAGCTTTGACCCATCGGACTTCTAGTTAGGCTTCGCCAATTTTGAAGGTACTCACAGAAGTTTGGAGCTGCTTGGCAATTTCCACCGTTTCTTGTAGTGATTCGGCCACTTGGCGCGAAGAATCAGAGGTATTCTCAGACACTTTCGCCACGTTTTGAACCAGCTTAGACAGCATCTGGGCTTTCGCCGTCTGGGATGCGGTAGAACCAGAAATCGTTTGCACCAAGTCCGAAATCTGTTGGGACACTGACACAATTTGGCCAAGGCTTTGCTTGGTATCTTGGACCATGCGTGTTCCTTCAACCACCTGGGTTGTACCCACTTCCATCGCGTTGACCACCTCAGCAGTTTCTAGCTGAATGTTCTCCACAATTTGCTCAATTTCCTTCGTTGCTGTTGCAGACTGAGACGCTAGCGCACCCACTTCTTCCGCAACCACCGCAAAACCCCGACCTTCTTCACCAGCTCGAGCCGCCTCAATACTGGCGTTAATGGCCAGCAAGTTGGTCTGCAAGGCAATTTGGTTAATCAAAGAAACCGCTTTAGAAATCTGCTGAGAAGATTCACCCAATCGTTTCACTTTCTTAGCCGTTTCCGCAACGGTTTCGCGGAGCTGGTCAATACTCGCCACTGTGAGATCCATAGTGTTTCCACCATTCACCGCTGTTTCAGAGGCTGTCTTGGCGATTTCGGCAGCCTGTTGAGCGTTATCCGCAACTTCTTGGGCAGCTTGGGTCAAATCTTCCACGAATTGGAGGGACTGTTCCACTTGCTCGGCCTGGGCTGACGCCTCATCCGCCAACGTCACAATAGACGAGCTATTGGTTGACACTGAATCGTTCACCTGGGCAGAGGCAACTTGCACCTGGGCCACAATATCTCTCAAGTTCTCAATAATGGAGTTAAAGAAGTCACCCACAATTCCGATTTCGCTGGCGTCCACGTTGGCTCGGACAGTTAAGTCTCCATCAGAGGCCGCTTCAACGTCGGTCAATAGGGTCAGCAAGTCCGACTGCAACGCTTCATTCTGTTTTCGCTGGGTTTCGGCAGCTTCTTGCTGTCGTTTTAATTCTTGTTGAGAGGTATATTCTTGCTCCAACAACAGGGTTTGAAGTTGTTCCGCCATGGTGTTGATGTTGCCCCCCAGTTGAGCAAGCTCATCCTCTCCAGAGATATTTACCCGAGTCTCCAAGTCTCCTAGACCAATTGCGTTCACCGCTTCAGCAGACTCAATAATCGGTCGAGTAGCCCGTTCGGAGATAACGACCGCCAGGGCACCCACCACCACCGCGGCTGCGAGGGTACCTAGAATCAGGGCCAACTGCAACTGAGCCACCGATTGGAAGGCCACATCCTTATCTGTTTCCAGAATGACTTTCCAGCCCAAATCGGGTAAGTTTGCCAAGAACGGGTCGTCAGAACTGTTTAAGGTGTCGAACGGCACAATGGTCTCTAACTTGCCATCTTTATCGAGGGTTTGAATCTCTGAGGTCTTGACATCCTTAAACCAGGAGAATTTCTCATTGCCAGTTAAGGGCTTTCCGGTTTTATTGGCTGCCAGAATGGCTGCTTTGGCTTCATTCGATCCTGCAAACAGGTTGCCGTTTTGATCCACCAGATAGCCATTTTCATGGCCTTCAATGCCCTTGAGCAAATCTTCCAGGAAGGTTACTGGCATTCTGGCCCGGACCACACCAATGGGTTTGCCAGAGGTTCGATCAAGCACCACATTAGCGGTGTACACCGAGATTACCCCAGAAGATTGAGACAATAGGGGCTGAGAAATAATGGGTTGTCCAGATTTTACGGCGGCTTGGAAATAACTCCGGTCGCTGTGATTATCCAGGGCCTTGCCCGATGATTGGGCCATGACGTTTCCCTTCAAGTCGAAGAAAGCAACACTGTTGTAGATGGTGTAAGCCTTAATAAACTTGTCTAGGGATGCTTGTTTCGCTTCCCTAGAAGTAGATTTGCGCAGGGCCGGATCGACGAGAACATCCAAACCAGACATAATCTGGATGTCACCATATCTCTCCCGCATGTAGGAGGCAACCTTAGCCGAGATCTGGGTGGTCAGACTTTTTTTGTTCTCAATAATCTTGTTCGAAACCGAGTCGTTGGCAATAAAGTTGGCAACGAGTCCAATCACCGCTACGGGGATAACCCCCAGGGCAACCGCCAATGCCGTGGCCTTAGTTTTGAGTCCAAATCGCTGGGACAGGGGCTTCGCGGCCGCTGCTGGTGCAGAGGTAGCAATAGGTGCAGGGCTTTTCGAGATTTCTGCAACGGCCTTAGAGTCAGCCTCTTGCGGGTACGCCTCGTTTAAGCCAGAGGTCATCTGCTCTAGATCGAGGGGGACAATATTTTTGTCACCATGGCCATTATTGGTGGCTGTCTCATCTACATCTTTCATGTGCATGGGGAATCGTGCCTCTCTGAATACGGATAATGTTGTATAGAAGATTCAAGGCTCAATGAGCCTAAGAAATAAAATTGCTGTAGTGCTTTCTCCAGGGGGAGATCTTGGAAGATCACCCCGTTTTAGTTAGTTTTGACCGAAGGATTTTTCAATACTTCAAAACCTTTCCCCCTGGTGGTATTAACGCTGTAGTACGGATGAGTTAACAATTGCGTCAGGGTCCAGAACCAATAGAATTTCTTTTTCTTCTGGCAAACACCCCCGCAAATAGGGCGCAATATTAGGGGCAACGGTACCAATGGGAGACTGAACCGTATCTGTGGCGAACCGCGTTACACCATGTACAGTTGGAACAGCTAAGCCGAGGGGAACCTTTCCCACTTGGAGAATGGCAACGTTGAATTGTCTAGCGTTGGCCATTAAGCCGGTATAGCCCAGCATGATGGACAGGTCCACCACCCAAAACACCCGACTTCGCTGGTTCAACAGACCCAGGACACAGGTAGGCATATTGGGAATAGGCGAAACTTGCTCAACAGGCACCACAATGACTTCACGTGCTGCCTCCATGGGGAGTGCGACGGGCACACTCTCACTCAACCGCAACTTTAGGTAAGGATCACCTAATCCTTCCTGTGACGGCGATGATTGAAGGTCTAGGGTGGGCAGTGTCATGACTTAAACAGACCGAACAGCTTGGAGCAAATCTTCGCGGGTGAAGGGCTTGGTTACATAAGCGTCTGCCCCTTGCTTTTTACCCCAGAGCTTGTCTAAGTCTTGATTCTTAGAGGTACAAATCACCACGGGTAATTGCTGAGTCGCCTCATTCTTCTTCAAACTGCGACAGAGTTCAAAGCCACTCATGCCGGGCATCACTACATCCGTCACCACAAGATCGGGCTTCTGAGATTCTGCTTTGGCTAAGGCATCCTTCGCATCGGTTGTGCTGATAACGGCATAGCCAGCTTCTCGTAAATAACTACAAATTAGCTCTAGTTCCGCTGGACCATCATCCACTACTAAAATTGTTTTCATTTGTTGTTGCTCCTAAAACAAATAAAGTTAAGCTTGTAAACTGTGGCCTCATCTGATGTCTTCAGAGTGCCCCTTTTTATAAAAAATACCCCTAGGTGTATTTTTTAGGTCAGGTGGCGAAAGACCATTTTTTGAAGATCCGCTTGGGTAAACGGTTTGGTTAAATAGTCCGTGGCCCCAGCAACTTTGGCTTTGGCCCGGTCAATTAACCCTGTGTTTCCTGTTACCATCACCACCGGAATTTTCTTGAATTGAGAATTCTTGCGGATCAGGCGACAAAGCTCGTAACCATCCACCCAAGGCATGCCGACATCTAACAAAATCAAATCCGGCTTAGCCCGCATAATTTGGATTAAGGCTTTCACTGGATCGCTGATCATCACAACAGAAACGTTTTGATCTTGCAGATATCGATTAATGGTATTGAGAATGGCGGGGCTATCATCCACACAGGCAATGGTGTAGCTCTTCTGGCCAATCTCGCTGGTGCCAATATTTCCTAATGCAGCATCACTATTGGACTGTGCGCCACTAGACTGAGGGGCATTGCCAACCGCCCCGATGGCCAATCGAGGTAACTGATTAAAGGGGGGTTGTGGATCTTGCAATAAGATTACTTTGTCCACAATCAAAGAGTTGAGGTTTTGGGCCAGTTGGAGTTCATCGAGGTTGAGTAGCACCCCAAGGTGGCGAAAGCTAAATCCTCGCAGAATTTTCTGTAACTGTTGAACTTTACTCGGAGATAATTTTGCTGCTCCAGGACTCTGCTCTGAAAAATAGAGCCGCTGATGGGGGGACCAAACCATTGGCCCTAAAGCTTGCCAGGCATTCAAACGTTTCTGACATTTTTGCAGTAAGGGGGGGATGGTCTGCTTGGTATAAACAGGAAGGTGAGCCGACTTAGGTAAAAACTTATAGGTTCCTTCAGAGACCAACAAATAGGACTCTAGAATCTCGACGACAATGCCTTCTACCAAGGTTGCAGCTTCGGCAGGCTTTAGCTGGTTGGTTCTTACTAACCAAGAAATGGCTTGATAATCAGGGCAAATCTGCTCGGAGGAGTCGCCGTTAAAGTTGATTCTGACTTGAGTCCGTACTTCGCTGTTGAGGGAAGGAACCTGACGACTGAGCCGTCGCAAATGGTTATCTAACAGGTCCAGGGGGTCAGCCGAGTAGGTCGCATAAACTAACTGGCTTTCTTCAAGATAAAAAAACCAATTGATAGCGCCGTTAGAAACGACTAAGCAACCATCTTTTTTGGCATTAGCATGCTGGCTGAGCAAGTCTGCTACGTTCAACTTGTTTGAGATTTTGCCACTCATAGTTGCTGCCATGGGTATTGTTCTTCCTTCTCAACACACAACGATTTGGTGAACTCTGCATTTATGACACAGAGGAAAATAGGTAGTCAGTGGGAGTCATTCAGTTGAGAGAATACTTAGAAAAGTGTAGAAATCTACGTTAACGAAAATATGGATATGACACATTAAGTAATAATCGGTTATTTCTGTTCATGGTTGAAGATGTCTCAACCTGAATGTTCAGAAAGTCCTTATTTCAGAGCAAGTAGAGAATCTATAGTACTCTTCTGTTGGCTCTCTATGGGTCACATTATCTGTAACTGTTTCTATCCTTTGTCTGACTTCAGGTCATCCCTGCTATATGCTCTACAAACTGTATTTTTCCACTTAGGTTAACGGTCTTACTAAAGATCGTTACTCTTTATAGTTCCCCGTATGGGTCTTAACGGATCACCGTGAAATCAACTAGAAATATTTTTTTGTGATTGCAAAGTATAGGCTAATTCAAAAGACCCATGACAATTTTGCCATGGGTCTTTGCAAGAATTGCTTTCCTGCTTTTTATCTCTTGCGTAGGGTAATCCGACGATTGGGCTGAGCCATAAAAACTGACCCAACTGTCGTCCGACTTAACAGTGACCACAATTCAAGCGGATAGAGAGGCTAAACAGACTTAACCGTCCAACTCTAGATCCGTCATGGAGTCAGCCAATTCCTCTAGGGCCATCCTGGCAATATGCATTTCTGCTTCGACTTCCTCTTGAGGAAGAAGGGGAGTCGTCACCCGCGTGGGCTGCTGAGCAACCACTTTTAAGGATTGATGGACGGCAGCCCGTAGGCGTTGCCCAAATTGTTGTTGCCCTCGCTGCTTTTGCCGATAGACCCCTTCTTGACTAGAAGCATAAAGGGGTGGCAATCGATTGAGGGCATAGGATACGACGTCAATGCGGTTTAAAGCTTTGGCGGTTTCAGGTTTAAAGTTGCGGGTTTGCCGGTCGATTTCTTCTTCGACCAGCTCTTCCATCACGTTCTTATAGACCTGAGCTTTGTAAAATGCTTTTAACATGTGTTTAGCTAGTGTCCCTGCCTCATAAAACTAGTGTTCCCCATATTTTTTCAAATTTAGTATGGGACAGCCTCCGAATATTCTCGGTTAATCATGACTTTGCCCAGAGGCACATGCTTCTATATTGATCGGCTACTAATTTAGTTTTATACGTATTTTCCCCTAAAAGTATAAATTTAATCTAAGAAAGTTCATGCTCTGCCTACATTTCCTTAACCCAAGAATAGATTCATACTTATAAATACGGTTGAAATATTGAGATTAAAAGATTCATGTCGCCAGGTCTCTGCAGTGGCCGAGAAAGATTTGCTCGCGAAAGAATATGCCGTCTGCATCAATTGCTTAGCAGAATTTAGCTCATTAATGAACTGCATGTTCTTATGCAGTTGCTACATCAACTATTTATTTAGGGGGCTCTCTCAATTGATGGAACGGATAACGGTGGGGCTTAGTCCTTCTCTGCTCTAAAAACTTGAAGATCTACTGGCTGTTCCGATCTTAGGTATTGACTCAATATAGGTATGGCTAAATCACTAATTGGTCATTCCTATATTGTCAATATTTGATGATCAAGGCTGACATAGATAACTTTTTCTGGTGTATTGGTTCTCGAGAATAAAGCGGAAGGAGACAGGCTCCTCCCAGGTTTACTCGTTGATTTCTTTCTCGTCATCGGTAGAAATGATGTCAGAATAAAGACCAACCTCATCTGTTTAGCGAAATCATGAGCCAAATTCATTCCCATAGTGGCACTGGCATTCCCTTGACTGGCA